>NZ_JBBOCJ010000001.1:1277465-1916198 GCF_038002345.1 Paenibacillus sp. FSL M7-0420
TTCTGCGGGCGCGGAATTTGAGACAACCGGCGCGTCGATCGGACCGGAGGAAGTAGCGGAAGCCTACACCTGGGGCGAGGATGTGATCGCGCTCGGCGAAGTCATGAACTTCCCGGGTGTTGTCTACGGTGATGAGAAGATGATCGGAGAGATCCAGGCCACGCTGCGTGCAGGACGGTATGTTGACGGGCATTTCACCTGGCCGGCGAGTGACTGGAGACTTCCGGTCTATGCCGCAGCAGGGGTGACTGGGGATCATGAGTGTGTGACAGCGGAAGATGTGATCGAACGCGTGCGTCTGGGGATGTATGCCAAAATGCGCCGCGGCTCTGCCTGGCATGATGTCGCCAAAACCATCACGGCGCATACCGAGCACGGGCTGGACCCGCGCCGGATGATGCTGGTGACGGATGACCGCAGCTCCGAATCGCTGCGCGATGAGGGGCATATGGATTTTGTCGTACGCCATGCGATCTCCCAGGGGGTGAAGCCGGTCACGGCTTTTCAGATGGCAACGATCAACACCGCCGAGCGCTTCGGCGTATCCCGCGATATCGGCTCCATCACGCCTGGCTCCTGCGCGGATATCATTCTGCTGGACGGTAATCTGGCCGATGTTCATGTGGTCATGACGATTGCTGCTGGCGTTGTTGTGGCTGAGAACGGAAGCATGACGGCTGAGCTGAGTCCTTACACCTACCCGGATGAAGTACTGGCCTCTGTGCATCTGCAGCAGCCTCCGGTTCCCGCAGACTTCGTGATTCACGCGCCCATTGCGGAAGGTGTTCTGGCCACGCGGGTTATCCAGGTCATTGAGAATCATGTGGAGACCGGCGAGCTGATCATGAGTCTGCCAGTGGCTGGATCGGAGCTGGTGGTGCAGGACGGCCTGTGCAAAATCGCTGTTCTGGAGCGGCACAAGGGAACGGGCAACAAATCCGTCGGGGTTGTGCAGGGCATCGGCTTCCGCGAGCCTGCGGCTATAGCGATGACCGTAGCTCATGACAGCCATAATGTGCTGGTCATTGGTAACGATGATGGACTAATGGCGCTGGCGGCGGCTGCCGTGGCGGAAGCGCAGGGCGGTGTGGCGGTGATTACCGCTGCCGGAACCACGTTGTTCCCGCTGGCGATTGCAGGACTGATGTCCGCAGAGCCGTTTGAGATTGCCGCCGCGCAATCCGCTGCCATCAGCAAAGCGTTATATGATGCGGGCTGTACGCTGAACTATGCTTTTATGACCCTGTCTCTGCTGGCCCTGGCGGTTATTCCCGCACTGCGGATCTCCGATAAAGGCCTGGTGCGGATTTCTCCTGAAGAGGGAATTCAGCTGGTACCGTTGTTCGTCAGCTAAGGCAGCGGGATATCCTGCCGGAGAAGATATACTAGTAATCTAATCTTGAGCCATTCAGTCTTTCACAGACTGGGTGGCTTTTTGTTTGTTGTTTAGGAAATTAGAGTTCCTGTCTATTGTGGATGAGCTGTGCAACAATGCTATCCATACAATCGGTCGGTGAGAGAAAACGCTTAGAATTGGCAAGAGATAGGCGGAGCACCGCCAGGAAAGGAAGAGACAACATTGGATTCCACGTATAGTTCACCTAAACTCGCCGGAGGTGGGCGAACGTAAATGGAGAGCAGCAGTGCACTTGTATTAGGGTTTGATACTTCCACTCTTAAACAGCGGAGCGTGCTCCTAAGCATAGCCGTAATTCATACTCCATATCCTGCACCGCTTTGTCCTTCGTCTGTGGGCATAAAATAGACAATAATTAACCGATTTTTCGCAGCGTGAAACAGAAAATTTTAAGTTTTTATTGAAAAGCATTAACAATAGGGGCGGAAAAGACGATAATACTTTTAAATTAGTTAAAATTATTGTCGAATCAGCAAAATTCAGCATATACAGATAGTCCAAACATGAGGAACGGGGTGCATGAGAATGATGAGATTAGAAACACAGGACATCTTGAATATCACCAGGAAGCAAATTGCCGGTATTTTTAAAATGGAGCCGGTTGAACTGAAATTTGTCAATGATTATCAGGGTGAGCAATACCTGCTGACCAACGATAAGCTGCATCTCAGCAACCAGCATTATTGGGCAAAGGTCATGGATTGTGTGTTCGAGAACCATGTCAGACCTGTTCTGATGTGTGAGGTGCTCTACTTCCTGCGCAATGAGTTTCTGGAAAGTGACATTAAGCTAATGTTCTCCTATGATTTTGCGGAGGGCTCGGAGGGGGAAGCAGCGGCTTCGGCAGAGATCAGCTTCAAGGATTCGCCGGATCTGCAGCCTGATGAGATTGCCGAATTGATTGATTTTGCGCTGACTTTGCAGGATAAGCAGTGGTTCGAGGAACTGACTGCCAAATATAAACAGCTCACGGTTCAGTAATCGTACTATTTAAAATAAAACGCCCGGCTCACAGGATGATGGCATCCCTGAGACCGGGCGTTTGTGTTGTCTTCATTCGGCGGAAGACAGCCAGCCCTGGGCGGAGCAGTCTACCCGTTCTGCGAGGAAGCTGATCCATTCTTTCGTGTCGTTCAGACAAGGGGCCACCTCCAGCATCTCAGCGTTCCCGCCGCCCATGGCGAAGAGCTCCCGGCCTTCTACGGCCAACTCATGCAGCGTTTCGAGGCAGTCCGTGACAAGTCCGGGTGAGAAAATCAGCGGCCGCCGGATTCCGCGTCCGTGAAGCTCCTTCAGCGTATCCGCAGTCGACGGACCGACCCAGGTCTCCGGCCCGAAACGGGACTGGAAGGAGAGCTGCCACCGTTCCGGGGTCCAGCCCATCGCTTCTGCGAGCAGACGGCCTGTCTCCTGGCACTGCTGCGGATAGGGATCTCCGGTCTCGGCATAACGGCGGGGAATGCCATGGAAGGACAGGACATAATAATCCGGCTCTTCACTCATCGCGCGGATCTGCCGCTGCAATAAGGATTGCATCGCTGCTATATAGCCGGGGGCATCATGGTAGGCTTCTACGAACCGCAGCGCCGGAACGAAGCGCTTGGATACCTGCCCGTAGCGGCTATGCCGTCCCAGAGCGGCGAAGCTTGCAGCTTCATAGACGGAAGCTGTTGTTGTTGAGGAATACTGGGGAAATAACGGAAGAACGATGATACGGGTCACTCCCGAAGCTTCCAGCTTGTGAAAGGCTTCGGCCATACCGGGTGTGCTGTAAGCAAGCCCCAGCTCGACTTGATAGCTGCTGCCCAGCAGGGTCTGGAGCGCTGCCTGCTGTGCTCTGGAGTGGACGAGCAGAGGCGAGCCCTCTTCCATCCAGATCTCCTGATAGAGCTTCGCGGACCGGCGCGGACGGGTGCGCAGTATAATGCCGCGCAGCAGCGGCTGCCAGAGCAGCGGATGATAATCAATAATTCTGCGGTCAGACAAAAATCGCTTGAGATAGGGGCGGACCGCCTTGGCGCTCGGGGCGTCAGGGGTTCCGATCTGAGCAAGAATAACGCCTATACACGACTGATTCATCAGCAGCTGTTACTCCCTTCCATGGACATGACATCGTTTTAAAATATCATATTCAAGCCCAATCACACAATATAATATATCTCACCGTTATCATATGAAGGAGGATATGGGAGATTATGAGAGGTGGAGAGAGTATATATTTTGTACTATTGCAAAAAAGTGATGTTTCTTATAGGGTATGTGATTTTCTACACAGAGAAAAGAGTTTCAATTTTGTTACCATCAAGCCAGAAATATTCACCAGCAGCTTGAAGTCCACTTATGTGAATTAATTCACTGCAATATGTGAATTGTTTCACCTTTTGAAAGATTGTATATATAGATGAATCTTTTCTTACACGGGCTGGGCCGAGCAGGAATGAAGGAAGGAGTGGGAGACGTTCAGGAAGAGTTGGCTGCTCTTCGTAATCAGAAGGAAATGATACGGAACACAACGGTTTGAAAACGCTACATACTACTGGGGAAGAATAAAGGAGAATACGCATTTGAAAAAATTAATTTCTTTGACTGTAAGCGCAGCCTTGCTGCTCGCGCCATTAGCCTACACGATTAACGCACCTGCCTTGAACCTGAAGGTGGATGCGGTTTCAGCAGCCTCGGAAGAAGCGCCGGCAGCGACTGCTAAACCAGCTCCGAAGGCCACAGCCAAACCGGCAGCCACTCCGAAGGCCACAGCCAAACCGGCGGCAACTCCGAAGGCCACAGCCAAACCGGCAGCCACTCCGAAGGCCACAGCCAAACCGGCGGCAACCCCGAAAGCCACAGCCAAACCGGCAGCCACTCCTAAGGCGACAGCTGCACCGGCAGCAACGGCTAAAGCAACTGCTAAGCCGGCAGCAACCGCCAAGGCAACAGCCAAACCAGCGGCAACTGCAAAGCCTGTAGCAACAGCAGCACCAGTTACTGTGCACAAGGATGTATATCAGGATGGAGTATATGTAGCCTATGGCGATGCGTATTCCAAAGGTACAGAGGGTGCAAAGGTAACGATTAAGGACGGCAAGATCGCCGATATCGAGCTGCTCAGAACCAGCCCGAAGATCATCGACCGCAATGCCCGTGAGAATTACAGCGGTGTGTGGGCAGCCTACGGTCTGATGAAAGACAGATTGATGGGCAAAACCAGAGACGGCGCGGCTGCGGTTGACGCTGTATCCGGTGCAACCCGTACCAGCAACGGCTGGAAGCTGTCTGTAGACAGAGCTTTTGAGCGATCGCTTGCGCACCAAGCGGCTGATGCCACTTATTTTGACGGAGTCCACATGGGCGTAGACCCTGAGGCCAAATACGCAGTGTTTGCTACCTATGAAGCAAACAAGCTGACTGAGGTGAAATTGTATCCGCTGAGCGCTACCGGAGATTTCGTGGATGAGAAGACATATACGGCTGAACAGACCGCAGCGATTGCAGCAATCACTCCTGCATTGCTCGCCAAAGGTGCTGGAGCGCAGCCGGTAGCCGGCTTCGAGGCCGAGACCAAAGCCGCAGTGAACGCCTTCTGGGATGCCGAACAGAATGCCAGCATCAACAACAAGGCTGCTTATGTTGACGGATTCTACTCTTCCTACGGTACAGCAAGAAGTGTAGGCGTAGAGAGAGCGGATGTTGTGATCCGTAACGGCAAGCTGGTGGATGTGAAGCTGTTCAGACTTGGCAGCAACCTGATCGACAGAGGGGCAACCGCCTATGCCGAGGTTGTGAAGGCTAATGCTCCGATGACAGCCAAATTGCTGGCTAACGGCTCTTATATCGCTAACTATGATGAGAAGGTAGATGGAATCTCCGGAGCCACCGAGAGCAGCCATGGCTGGAATCAGGCGGTAGAGCAGGCCTTCGAGAAAGCCTTGAAGACTCCGGGTGAAGGTCAAAGCTTCGATGGTAAATTTGCCGGTGTGGATAATCAGTCCAAGGTTATGCTGCTGGTTGATATCGATGCGGATCAGGTAACGGGCATCAAGCTGAGCCTGTTCGGCGCAGATGGCAAGCTGATTGCAGATGACAAGCGTACCGAAGAACAGAAATCACTGGTCGACAAGCTGACCGCAGGACTGCTCGCAAGCGGCGTGCAGGCTCCTGATATCGCCGGACAGGAAGCCCTGTCGGCTGCTGCGAAGGCAGCACTGGCTGATGCTTTGACCAATGCTTCCAAAGTACAAGGCACTTATAAAGACGGCACCTTCACCGCTTATGGTGATGCTTATGACAAAGGCACTAACAAAGCAGACGTTACACTGCGTAACGGCAAGATCGTTAATGTGGCTCTGTCCCGTGTAGGCATGAACATGGTGGATCTGGGCAAAGCCGCTTATGCCGAGGTGCAAAAAGCAATTCCGGTTCTGACCGCCAGCTTCCTGGCCGCAGGCACAAGAGAAGGCGCTCAGGATGTGGATGCGGTATCCGGCGCTACGAGCAGCAGCAATGCGCTGAAGGCAGCCGTTGACAGAGCTTATGGTAAAGCGGAAATTACGGAAACGGATAAGGCCGCGTATTTCGACGGGATTTTCATCGGTGCAAGTGTGGATAAGACTGTAAATGTTATGGTTACTACTAAGTATAATGTTCCAGTAACTATGGCTGTGTACTACCTGGATGATAAAGGGAAAGTAAGATATAATCTGACGGATGATGAGCTGCTGGTGAAATACGAGATCGAGAATACCTCGAACGGCAAAGGACTGCATAAGTACGGGTACCGTGCAGCAGCCTTCGGAGCGAATGATGCCCAGAAAGCCATCTCCGCCAAAGCGGTAGAAGCGATCAAAGCTGCGCTTGAATCCGCCGGCAAATAACTGAATCCATTCACTAAGGGTTGTCTTTGGCCATACAAATGGCCGGGACAGCCCTTTTTTCAGGTGCGGACATAAATAGAAATGCCGATCGTATAGTAATTTAAAGGGATTTGGGAAGGGAGTGTCAAACCTCTAATATACACACTAATATACCCAGCAGGCCCAGGCCTGTAAGTCATAGGAGGCTTCACAATGACATTAATCAAACAGCTAGCCCCGCAGGATGAATTCACCGGCTTCTATCTGCTTAGAGAACTGGTGCTGAAACAGACGAACGGGACTCCTCCCAAGGATTACTTCGATATTGTACTAGGTGATGCCAGCGGCCAGATTTCGGCCAAATACTGGGACGTCAGCGTGACGGATAAGGAGACTTTTTTCCCGATGGCGCTGGTGAAGGTCCGGGGGATGGCTCATACGTACCGCGAGAAGCTCCAGGTCAAAATCACCAAGCTCAGACTGGTCAATGAATCCGACGGGGTATCGCTGACCGACTTCATCCGCTCGGCCCCGGTGCGTCCTGTGGACCTGGTCCATACCATTAAGAACGAGATGGCGAGTATTGCCGATCCGGAGATTGCTGCGATTGTCAACTTCTGTGTCGGGAAGGTTGAGGAGAAGCTGATGCATTATCCGGCGGCCAAGACCCATCATCATGCCTATTTCGCCGGGCTTGCTTATCACATGGTCCGCATGCTGGAGATTGGGGATTTCCTGTGCAAGCAACGTCCGTTCCTGAATCCTGATCTGATGAGAGCGGGGATTATCCTCCATGATATCGCCAAGCCGGAAGAGATGATCTCGCAGTATGGCATTGTGTCGGACTACAGTGTGAAGGGCAAGCTGATCGGGCATATCTCCATGGCCTCCAGCTGGATTACCGAAGCGGCAATCCGCACCGGCATTGATCTGGAATCCGAGAAAATCCTGGCGCTTCAGCATCTCGTCTTATCCCATCATAATCTGGGTGAGTGGGGAAGCCCGGTCCAGCCCCAGACGGCTGAAGCGGTTGCCCTGCATCATATCGATGCGATGGATGCCAAGCTGCAAATGGTGGAGGACGCCCTTGATACCACTCCGGAGACGGAGGAATGGACGCCGTTCATTAGAGGACTGGAGAATAAGGCCGTCTACCGGCTGAAGATATAACGATTGAGACCTTTGTTTCTCTGAAAATAGAGCAATCCCCCCATCCCGTAGTTGCGGTTTGGGGGGATTGCTTTGTTTAGGTTCAGGACGCAGAACGTATGCGAAAAACCGAACACATTTGGCGCTGCGATAGGAAATAAACCAGATGTTCAGGCAGACACCAGCATCATTCACCCGTTAGGTGATTTTGCTCAGTCTTCAGTCTCCGCAGCTGCTGCGGATTCTGCCTGTGCCTTCGCGGCGCTGTCCGCTTCCAGGCCATAGTGGCTGCACAGGGCGCGGAGTCCGCCCGCGAACCCCTCGCCAATTGCAGCAAATCTCCATTTGTCCTTATAACGGTAGAACTCGCCGATAACAACGGACATGCCTGGCATAATGTTCCGGCCGAAGGGGAATACGGCCAGTCTGACTCCCGTCCGGGAATCAACCAGTGATACGGAAGCGTTCCAGACCGGGCCCGGATTCCGGTCACCGCTGAACTCCGCAACCGTGAAGGCCAGCGCAATCCGTGTAATGGCTGCAGGCAGGCTGGTTAGCTGAAGATACAGATGTCCCATGTGCGCAGCGGGCTTAGAGCAGAAGACGGAGCCGCTAGGGTCTTCCATATTTCCAGAGAAGATAAGCTCCCGCTCTTGCTCACAGCGTCCACTCTCCCGGAGCAGGAAGGCAGCGGTCTCCGGCTGGCTCGCTTCCGGGTGCGAAGCCGGTGCATCCCACTCTACAGCAGCAAGGAGTCTGGAGGCGCTGAGCTTATCGCCGATATCGACTCGCTGCCCCCGCACCAATATGGGGACAGCCGCACCTCCGGCGGCTGGCGATGCTTCCGCCGGAAGCTTACCGGGCGATGCCGCTGGCGCTTCACCTGGCGACTGCCCGGCCACCGTTCCGCCCACCGGCAATCCTGGGCTAACATCGACCGCAGGACTGGCCGCTGCCTTCTTCCCGGCGGCCGGCTTCTTCGCGGCCTTCTTGGGCACTGCCTTGAACGGCGTATACCCGCTGTCATACATCGTCCCGGCCTTGTAGCCCTGGCTGCCGGCTAAGAGCAGCGGATCGAACTGCTGCCACTGCTCCATCAATTTCAGGAGAATCAGTGCAGAAGCTCTGGCATCCTCCAGGGCATCATGGTGCTTCAGCCGGATGCCGAAATGCGCCGAGATGACATTCAGCTTATGGGAGGGAAGGTCCTGGAGCATTTTTTTGCCGAGCAGGTAGGTACATAAATATTGAAAGCCGGGATAGCAGAGAGAGTAGTCATCCAGGCAGTAGCGCAGCACACTCATATCGAAGGCGGCATTATGCGCGATCACAATCTCTCCCTGCAGCAGCGGCTCCACCGTGGGCCACAGCTCGGCGAAGGTAGGCTGGCCTCTGACCATCGAGGGCGTAATGCCATGAATGGCAATATTCATCCCGTCGAACCGCTGCCGCGGATCAATCAGCCAGTTATGTTCCGCTGTAACGATACCGTCCCGGACCTGAACAAGCCCCAGGGCACAGGCGCTGGAGCGGCCGGAATTGGCAGTCTCAAAGTCTATCGCAGTAAAGTCCATCAGGTAAAGCCCCTATCTATCATCTAATACCTTTCATATTAAAGGAGCAAAGCTGGAAATACAATCGGTATAGGTTGTGCAATGGTGCCTCGATGGGGTATACCTTATCTATGAACTTCTGGAATAGACTGCTATGAAGAGGAGATGAAGGACTTGCAGCTGTCAAAAGGTCAAAAGGTCGAACTCACCAAAGGAAGAGAGGCTCACGAGATATCCATCCAGCTCCGCTGGAACACGCAGCATAGCGGAGTGGGCGTCGATGCGGCAGCCTTTCTGTTGTCGGATCAGAACCGGTGTGAACGGGATGAGGATTTTATATTTTACGGGAATCCGGTGTCGAGGGAGGGGGGAGTAGCGCATTCTGCGGAGGGGGAGAACGGGGCGGACCTGTCCATTTCGTTATCGAGAATACCTCAGCATTATGCCCGCATTGCGGTAACCTTGACGATCTATGAGGGCGAGCAGCGCAACCACCGGATGAAGGATCTGTCCGGCTTGCAGCTAACGCTGACAGACTGCAGGACTGGGGAAGAGCTGTACCGCTTCGAGTATGGGGCGGATCTGTCAGAGGAGACAGCCGTCGTAGCCGGGGAGCTGTACCGCCATCAGGGAGAGTGGAAGTTCAGCGCCATTGGCAGCGGGTATAATGGAGGACTTGCAGCCTTGTGCCGAAGCTACGGGCTTGAGGTGGAACAGGAGTCCGGGAACGAAGCCGCAGCGGCGGCTGAGGTATTGGAGCGAACACCTGAAGTGGTGGAGCAAACATCTGAGCTAGTGGAGCAGGCACCTGAGGTGGTGAATAAGACCCCGGAGGTAATCCGTCAGCCCGAGGCGGAGCCTCCGGTGAATATGTTGTCTTCGATTAATCTGCGCAAAAAGATTGTGGAGCTCACCCTGGTCAAAAAACAGCTCACCGGTGTAACCGCAAGAGTGGGTATCGTGCTGGACATCACCGGCTCCATGCGCAGCCTCTATGCCAGAGGGGTAGTGCAGGAGGTGGTAGAACGTATCCTCGCGGTTGCCAGCAAGTTCGATGATAACGGCTCCCTGGATGTGTGGGTCTATGATACGGAATTCAGCAGACTTCCGCCGGTTACCGAGCAGGAGCTTGGCAGCTATGTCTTCACTCATATTATGAACAACGATTCAATTCATAAGTTCGGGCGCAATAACGAACCGCCGGTGATGAATGATGTTATTGAAAAATACACCAAGGAGGAGCCGGACACGACGCCAGTGTTCATTATCTTCATCAATGACGGCGGTGTGGTCAAACTGACCCGCAAAGTCATTATGGCTGCCTCCTCGCTTCCGGTCTTCTGGCAGTTTGTCGGCATCGGCGACTCCGACTTCGAGGTGCTGAAGCAGCTCGACACGATGAGCGGCAGACTGGTGGATAACGCCAGCTTCATCCATCTGGACCGGATTGAAGACGTATCCGATGAGGAGCTGTATGACCAGCTGCTGAATGAATTCCCGCAGTGGCTGAAGGCAGCGAAGGCGAAGGGTATTCTGTAGCAGCATTCGCAGGGAAGCGTGGAACAACCGCTCAGTAGCAGCAATCACATGGAGCCGTGGTGCCCCGCTCAGTAGCAGCATTCATATTGAGTCGTGGTGCCCCGCTCTGAAGCGGCAATCACAATAAGCTGTAGTGCCACCGTACAGTAGCGGTAGCAGCATTCACATTGGGCCGTGCTGTTTCGGTCTGTGAGGGCATCCATATCGGGCTATGTTTGCTCCCTTACTGGGGCCGGATAGCACTGCAACGCGAGGAATGTTGCATGTTTTGCAGCTTTGATTCCCGGATACTTAGGCGTCCAAGGGGATTGTTGCAACAAATGCAGGAATTGCCCCGTTAAGCCGCCCGGAGGAGGAGAAATGCTGACGTTTAGACAACAATTTCGAATTTTGGTGCGGATGGGGAGGGGATTGTTGTCTTTTGGGCAAGATTTTTGCAATTTCCCGGCTCAAGTTGCCCTCGGACCAAACACAGCCCTACAGTGCTCCGCTGAATCACCGTGATAGGCCGTAATAAGCTCTACTAAGCCGTAACAAAACGATAAGCCCTAATAAGCCCCTAATATGCCGTAACAAAAGCACAGCTTAGCCCGTTATCCTGGCCGTAGAAGTTGGTTCCGCGTGTGAACCGGCGGAGACCGGCAGCTCCAGGCGGTAGCCTTTGACCAGAGTATCCCCGTTCTTCAAATCCGTTTCATAAGCCCGCTTGAAGCCCAATGCCTCGTACAATCTAATCGCAGAGGCCATCATATCCGAAGTATGAAGATTTAAGCTGGCTGCTCCTAGCGCAACAGCCCTTTCTGCGGCTTCACGGATCAGAAGTCTGGCCACCCCGCGTCCCCGGACCGCCGGAGATACGGCCAGCAGACGGATGATCGGTGTATGGATGCCAAGCTCCGGCCTGCCGTAAGCAGCCTCTGAGGAGGTGAACAGCAGCACGCTCCCTACAATTTGTCCGTCCAGCTCCGCTACAATCCGGGAGACGGGTGCATCGCCATGAACGGAGCCGAGAATAGAATCCCGGTACTCCGCCCAGAACGGTTCGGGCAGCACGGCTGCATATTCGCTGTAAGCTTCGAGCAAGACCCCGGCAATGGCTTCACGGTCGGAAGCTGCGGCTTCACGGATTACAAGTTCTGCTGAGTGATTCATCTGGTGCCTCCTGTCCGGTAATGGTGTTTTGTTATTATAATCTATAAATCCGATAAGTATAAGAGGAATTTAATGATTTTGATTAATGGATAGAAAAGTTCTATCTGTAATTGTGATCAATGTAATGGTTAAGGCCGTATGTTACACAATAAGTCTGTTGACAAAAAAAGGGCCGGTGACTAAGATATAAACAAATTCTATAGGAAAGTGCGGCCCTAATTCATTGTTAGTCAATTGGAATAGTGAAAATTATAAAATGCGGAGGGGGATTACGCTTGAATATCGAGAACATTGAGGCTTTTGTCTACATTAACCACTACGGAAGCTTCAACAAAGCGGCAGATGTGCTCTATATCTCGCAGCCGACAGTGACGGCCCGTATCCAGTCACTGGAACGGGAGCTGGACTGCAAAGTATTCGACCGGCTGGGCAAGCAGATTAACCTGACGGATAAAGGCCGCCAGTTCCTCCCCTATGCGCAGCAAATTCTGCAGGTCTATCAGAACGGCAGGCATCAGATTCAATCCAAAGGCCAAATCCCCGGCGAACTGAGGATCGGCAGCACCGTATCGGTCTCCAATTATCTGATGCCCCGTCTGCTGCTGCATTTGAAGCGGCGGTATCCCCACATCCGTATGAAGCTGACGACTGCTCCTACGGAAGTATTGATTGAGAAGCTGAAGGCGAAGGAGATCGATCTCGCTTTTATCCGCAAGGTAGTGAATCCGGCCATCCAGTCGTTCCCCTTCTGTGAAGACCCGATCTCGCTGTATGTGTATGCCGGTCATCCGCTGGCCCGCAAGGGCCGCGCTTCGATCCGGGAGATCTCTGAGCAGACCCTCGTATTCTTCGAATGCGGCTCGCTGGACTGGATGCGTCTGCACCGGGTATTCGAGAGCATGGAGCGTCCGCCGGGCATTGTCTATCAGGTGGATAACCTGGAGACCGCCAAGAAGCTGGTGCTGAAGCAAGCGGGAATCTGCTTCCTTCCAGCCTTGAGTGTGCAGGATGAGGTAGAGGCGGGAACGCTGGTAAGGGTGGATATCACGGAGACCGAAGGCATCTCCCTGCGGACCAGCCTGATCTCACTGAACGGGGAGAACGCGGAGTTCCTGGACACCCTGCTGGAGCTGGGGACGGGGACGTTGAGTAAGCTGAATTGACTTCTTGAATAACCATATTAAGAAACTCTATTAGCGCATGGCAGCGTGCAGTGATAAAGTTAATTGCATATAATCACCACTAAACAGATAGGGATTATCTAAATTGAAAAGGGGTTTGAGAGATGAACAAGACCATTTCGTTCGCATCCACACTTGTACTAACACTGCTGATCGCTGGCTGCGGCACCAATAACAGCGCAAATAACGGCAAGGTAGCGGGGGCAGCATCTCCGAATAGTCCGGAGTCCACGGCTGCTGCCGCCGATCCGGCTAAGGTGACCAAGATCGTGGTCGGCACCGGCACTGCTTTTCCCAATGTCTGCTTCATCGATGAGAACGGCAAGCTGACCGGCTTCGATGTAGAGCTGCTGAAGGAGATTGACAAGCGACTGCCGGAGTATGAGTTTGAATTCCAGACGATGGACTTCAGCAATCTGCTGCTGAGCCTTGAGACGAAGAAGATTGACCTGGTGGCCCATGTCATGGAGAAGAACCCGGAGCGGGAGCAAAAGTACGCTTTTAACAAGGAAGCTTATGCCCACTGGAGAAACCGCATTGTTGTAGCCAAAGGCAATGATTCCATCCAGACACTGGATGACTTGAAAGGTAAGAAGGTGCTGACCGGCGCGACCAGCGCACAAGCGCAAATTCTTGAGAACTATAACAAGGAGCACGGTGCGGATTCAATCCAAATTGTCTATCAGAACGGTGCCGCCAATGATACGGTCAGCCAGATTGATTCAGGAAGGGTGGATGCTACACTTGCTGCGGATTTCGTATTGCCAATCATCGACCCGCAGAGCAAGCTGCAGGCGGTGGGTCCCGAGCTGTCCTCCGCTGATATTCTGTATGTGCTGCGCAAGGATGATGCCCCTTCGCAGAAGCTGTCGGATGCCATTGACGGTGTGGTCAAGGAGCTTAAGACAGACGGCACCCTTGGCAAAATAAGCACACAGTGGCTGGGGGCGGACGTCACCACCTCATCGGTTCAATAATGCGCAGGCCCATACAGCGGAAAGGAGGTGCAGGATGGGTGCACCGTTTGATCTAGGTTTTGTCTTCTCGTTCCTGCCCAAGCTGCTGACTACGCTGAGCACCACGCTCCTTATCGTAGCCTGTTCGCTGCTCGCAGGAATGGTTGTCGGATTTATCATTGCGCTTCCCCGCCTGTATAAGGTGCCGGTCCTGAAGACCTGCGCTGAGGTGTACATCTCTTTTTTCCGGGGGACGCCCATTCTGATTCAATTATTCCTGTTCTATTACGGTCTGCCTGAAGTGCTGAAGCTGGTGAATCTGGATATGACGCGGACTCCGGTGCTGGTGTTCGTGATTCTGACTTACGGTCTGCATACCGGGGCCTTCATGTCGGAGATGATTCGCGCCTCGGTAACGGCTGTTGATAAAGGCCAGGTGGAAGCGGCTTACGCTACGGGGATGACCTCTTACCAGGCTTTTACCCGTATTGTGCTGCCTCAGGCGCTGGGAATTGCGATTCCCGTCTTCTCGAACCTGGTCATCGCGCTGCTGAAGGATACTTCGCTGGCGTTCACGCTGGGAGTGATGGAGATGACGGGCAAGGCTCAGACCCTGGGCAGCGCGACCCAGCATTTCATTGAGACGTATATTGCACTTGCTCTTATCTATCTTGTGATCAGCTTGTGCATTGAGAAGCTGCTGCTGGTAGCGGAGCGCCGGTTACTCCGGCATGAAGCTCAGGACAGCCCGGCGAAGAAGCGGTTCACTCTGCAGCGAAAAGCATCCTACCGCACAATCGTTGCGGATATGGGAGCGGGTAAAGGAGGCGGCACGTTATGAAGCTGGACCCATCGTTTATCTGGACGGCCTTCCTGCAGATTCTGGGAGCCATTCCTACGACGCTGTATATCACGGTTGTGTCGGTGCTGGCAGGCTTCGTGATCGGTACGGTTGTGGCCCTGATCCGGATTTATAGAGTCCCCGGGCTGTATCCGCTGGCCGCAGGGTATGTCACATTCATCCGCGGCACCCCGATGCTGACGCATCTGCTGCTGATCTATTTCGGGCTGCCGATGATCATCGACGGGCTTGCTGCACAGTTCGGCTGGAGCTTCCGCTCGGTATCAATACCGATGATCGGCTTCGCCTATATTTCTTTCTCCATTACAGCGGGGGCCTATATGTCTGAGGTGGTGCGCTCCGGTCTGCTGGCGGTGGATCGCGGTCAGCTCGAAGCGGCCCATTCCATCGGGATGAGCACTCCGCAGGCGTTGCGGCGGATTGTGTTCCCTCAGGCGCTGGCGGCGAGCCTGCCGAATCTGTCCAATTCCGTAATCGGGATGCTGCACGGGTCTACGCTGGCTTTTACCGTATCGGTGGTGGATATCAATGCCCAGGCGCAGATTGTCGCTTCAACCAACTGGAAGTTCTTCGAGGCCTACCTTGCGGCGGCGCTGATCTTCTGGGGACTGACGTTCCTCATTGAGCGGGCAACGGCCCTGATTGAGAAAAGGATAAATCTATATAACCGGGGGGGAGTCGCATGATTAAGCTGTCACAGCTATCGAAGTCGTTCGGGCGCCATCAGGTGCTGAACCAGATTGATCTGGAGGTGTCCAAGGGCGAGGTGGTGGTCATTCTCGGTCCCAGCGGCTCCGGCAAAACCACCCTGCTGCGCTGCGTGAATGTGCTGGAGAAGCCCAACGGCGGCGAAATCTCCATTGGGGACTTCAAGCTGGACTTCCGGCACGCCCGTAAGAAGGATATCCACCAGCTCCGGCAAAAGACGGCCATGGTCTTCCAGCAATATAATCTGTTCCGGCACAAAACCGCGCTGGAGAATGTGATGGAAGGCCTCCTGATCGTCAAGAAGCTGCCTAAGGAGGCAGCGAGGGAGAAGAGCATCGCCCTGCTGGAGAAGGTCGGACTCGGCGCCAAGCTGGATGCCTATCCGAGCCAGCTCTCCGGCGGCCAGCAGCAGCGGGTCGGCATTGCCCGGGCGCTCGCACTGGAGCCGGAGGTCATCCTCTTCGATGAACCGACCTCGGCACTGGACCCGGAGCTGGTGGGCGAAGTGCTTGCGGTGATCCGCAAGATCGCCAAGGAAGGCATCACGATGATTGTGGTGACGCATGAAATGGGGTTTGCCCGCGATGTGGCGAATCATGTGGTATTTATGGACGGCGGAGTGATTGTCGAGGAGGGCACACCCACGGAAGTATTCAACCACCCGCGTGAAGAACGAACGAAGCAGTTCCTGAAGCGGATTACGCCGGAGCTGAACTATTCCATCTAGGAGGCATATCTATGGCAATTACAATCAGCGTACTCGACCAAAGCCCGATCTATCCGGGGGAGACACCGGAAGAGGCTTTTGCACATACGATCAGGCTGGCGCAGCTATCGGAACGCCTCGGCTTCCGCCGCTTCTGGGTATCCGAGCATCATGATTCCGAGCAGGTAGCCGGGTCTTCTCCCGAGGTACTGATCTCGCACCTGCTGGCCAGGACGGAGCGTATCCGCATCGGCTCCGGCGGAATTATGCTTCAGCATTACAGCCCCTATAAGGTGGCTGAGAACTTCAACGTGCTGGCTTCGCTGGCCCCGGGACGGGTGGACTTAGGGGTAGGACGCGCTCCCGGAGGTCTGCCGCGCAGCACACAGGCCTTGCAGCAGGGAGGCGTGGAAGCCGCTTCATTAACGGACAAAATCACGGAGCTGGACAAATATGTGCATAACCGGCTGGAGGCGGAGCATCCGCTGCACGGGTTGAAGGCAGGCCCGCTCCCCGGCATCCCGCCGGAGCTGCATGTACTTGGCGCCAGTGTCGCCAGTGCCGAGATCGCAGCCAGCCTGGGCTTGCCGTATGTGTTCTCCCTGTTCATCGGCGGCGATCAGGCTGTTGCTCTAGAGGCGGTGCGGGCTTACCGCAGCGGCTTCAATAGAAGCGGCGGGCAGGAGCCGCAGGTGATTATTGCGCTGGCTGTCATCGTGGCCGATACGGAAGAGGAGGCCGGAGAATTGGCCGGAGCGCATAAGCTGATCCGCATCCGTTTCGCCAGCGGCAAGATCCTGACGCTGGCCAGCCGGGAGCAGGCCGAGGAGTTCACACGCCAGAGTGAGGAAGCGTACACGCTGGAGGAGCGGGAGCCTGAGATTACCAAGGGGACGAAGGAGACGGTACGTGAGCAGCTGCTGGCGTTGGCCGAAGCTTCCGGGGTGGATGAGTTCATCATCACTACGAATATACAGCCATTCGAGAAGCGGCAGCGTTCCTTCGAGCTGCTGAGTGAGGCGCTGGCCGGGGCTATTGCAGGGGCTTCATTATGACCAGTACAGCGGCAGAATCCGCTGCCCGTGAAGTGCATTCCCTGGCGTTCAAGGAGCGGCTGGTTGAAATCAGGCGTCATCTGCACCGGCACCCGGAGCTGTCAGGGGAAGAGGTTGAGACTACCGCATACATCACATCGCTGCTGAAGCAGGCGGGGGTGAAGATTACAGATTCCGGGCTGAAGACCGGGGTCATTGCCGAAGTCGGCGGTCAGCAGGGCGGGCCGGTGATTGCGCTGCGGGCTGACATAGATGCCTTGCCGATCCAGGAAGAGACCGGGCTGCCCTATGCTTCGCTGTATCCGGGCAGAATGCATGCCTGCGGGCATGACTTCCATACGGCAGTGCTGCTTGGAGCTGTGTATCAGCTCAAGGAGCAGGAAAGCGCTTTGAGCGGAACGGTTCGCTTCCTGTTCCAGCCTGCCGAGGAGAAGGCGAAGGGAGCGCAGCAGATCATCGCAGCTGGAGGGCTGGATCAGGTCCGTGCCGTGATCGGAATGCACAATAAGCCTGATCTGCCGGTAGGGACCCTTGGCATTAAGGCCGGTCCGCTGATGGCGGCCGCAGACGGCTTCGCTGTCAGTATCCGGGGCTTCGGCTCCCATGCAGCCGTGCCGGAGGCCGGGATCGATCCCATTGTAGCTGCCTCGCATATTGTAACGGCGCTGCAATCCATCGTCAGCCGGAATGTGAGCAGCCTGGGCAGCGCTGTAATCAGCGTCACGCAGATCCACAGCGGCAATTCGTGGAACATCATCCCGGACACGGCGGTGCTCGAAGGAACGATCCGTTCCTTCGATGGGGCGGTGCGCGGCAGGGTGCTGAAGCGGTTCGAGGAGGTGGTCACGGGTGTGGCCGCTGCGCTTGGAGCTGAAGCCAGCGTGCGCTGGATTGGCGGACCGCCGCCGGTCATCAACGATGCGCTGCTGGCCCGGCTGGGGGAAGAAACGGCAGCGAAGCTGGGCTATACCGCTGTACAGCCGGTGCCGTCACCAGCCGGGGAGGACTTCGCCTTCTATCAGCAGGAGGTTCCCGGATTGTTTGTCTTCACCGGCACGGCCGGAAGCCGTGAATGGCACCATCCTGCCTTTGAGCTGGACGAAGCAGCGCTGCCTGTAGGTGCAGAATTCTTCAGCGATCTGGCCGTCCGTGTGCTTGAATATCTCGCGGTGGAAAGGGGTGCAGATCATAGCGGAGCGTTCTGATTATGAAGTTATTATTGTCGGCGCCGGCTCCATGGGAATGAGCGCCGGCTACCATCTGGCCCGGCGCGGTGTGAAGACACTGCTGATCGATGCCTTCGATCCGCCGCATACGGAAGGAAGCCATCACGGGGAGACCCGGCTGATCCGGCACGCCTACAGCGGAGATCCTGCCTATATTGACCTGGCGCTCCGTGCCCAGGTGCTGTGGGAAGAGGCGGAGACAGAGAGCGGCCTCAAGCTGCTGGCTCCGTCAGGTGTGCTCAATCTGGCGGACAGCCGTGTGTATTCCTTCGCCGGACGCCATGCGGAAGCGCAGAAGCGGAAGGTGCGGACCGAACAGCTGGATGCGGCGGAAATCCGCCGCCGCTGGCCAGCCCTGAACCTCCCGGAATCCTTCGAGGCGATGTATGAGCCGGATGCCGGTTACCTCTATAGTGAGCGGTGCATTACCGCTTACCGGCAGCTTGCGCTGGCTCACGGTGCGGAGCTGCTGACGAATACACCCGTGCTGAAGGTGACGGCCCGCGAAGGCAGTGTCACGGTCCATACGAAGAATGGCGATTACCATGGAGCGGCTGCTGTTCTTAGTGCCGGGGCCTGGTTCAGTTCATTGTCGCCCTTCGTCAACTTGCCGATTAAAGCGGTACGCAAGGTAGTAGGCTGGTTTGGGAGTACGCCGGATTTCGATGCCGGGAGATTCCCCGGCTTCACGCTCGGTTCAGAGGATGGCGGGTTCTACGGCTTCCCAAGTATCGGCGGGGCAGGACTGAAGATCGGCCGTCATGACACAGGCGAAGAATGGAAGCCCGGTGAACCGCTGCAGGCATTCGGCAGTCTGGAGAGCGATGAAGGCGACCTGCGCCGTGTGCTCGAAGCCTATATGCCCGGCGCTGCCGGCAAGCTGCTTAAGGGCTCCGTCTGTAAATATGAGCATACGCCGGATGAGGATTTCATCATCGACCGCCATCCGGCTCACAGCCATGTGCTGCTGGCCGGAGGCTTCTCGGGCCATGGCTTCAAATTCTCCAGCGCGGTTGGCGAGATTCTCGCGGATCTGGCTGCCGGGGGACATACCGGGCAGAATATAGCTCCATTTGCATTGTCGCGCTTCAATAGCAGTGCATCCGATTTGAAATCATAGAGGGTGTGCGATGATATCTGGAGGACCGAGGAAGTGGAGCGTCCCCCCTTCATATGGCTAGGCGTAACGGACACTCGTTCGGGGATAGTTGTAGAATGTACACTTAAAAACAGCGAAAAGGCGTACATGTATCGTATAACTGTAGTCTGTACAACTAAATCTGCCCGAATGGTTGAATATCAGAAGCAAATGGATTTTTAGTTGTACGAACTACATTTAAACAGATAACGGGTTGTAAATTAGACGTTTTAGATGTACAAAGTGCAATTAAACATAGTGGCCTGAACAACGATAATCTAAACCTATACTGGAGGGAATTGCAATGAGCAGTGTGGAGCTAACGGGCTACTTGAATACACATGAGCAATTGGTGCGGGCGATAGAGGGGCTATCAGAAGAGCAATTAAGGTGGAAGGCTGGGCCGACAAGCTGGAGCGTGACCGAGGTACTGGCCCATCTGGCGGATCACAGCATTGTGGTCTCCTTCCGTATCCGTGATATTCTGGCGGATACGAAGGTTCAGCTCCCGGCGTTCAATCAGGATGCGTGGGTCAGCGGACAGCATAGTAATCAGGGGAAGGCCGCAGACATCCTGGAGCTGTTCCGCAGCCTGCTGCATTATAACAGTCTGCTGCTGGGAAGGCTGAGTCCCGCAGAATGGGAGAAAAGCGGGATTAACTTCAAAGGCGAGCCGGTGCGGATTACCGATATTGTCCGCAGCTTCTCTGCCCATGTGCAGAATCATCTGGCCCAGATTGAACGGGTAAAGCAGGGTGTACAGGCTAATCAAGCTGCTCAAGCTTCACAGCAAGCGGCTCTATAAGGATAGATCTTGAGGAATCATGCGGACTGAATACCAATTTGAGGAGGAATGAACATGACGAAATCAAGACAGTTGAAGCTGGGAGCTCTATTGCACGGAGTGGGAGGAAGCACCTCCATGTGGCGCCATCCCGATGCGAAGCCCGATGCCAGTGTGAACTTCGAGCTATACAAGGAGTGGGTACGCAAAGCGGAGGAAGGCAAGCTGGACCTGATCTTCATTGCAGACGGTCTGTTCATCAATGAGAAGTCCATTCCTCATTTCCTGAACCGTTTCGAGCCGCTGACCATTCTTAGTGCATTGGCGGCGGTCAGCAGCCGGATTGGTCTGGTAGGTACTTTATCTACCTCTTACAGTGAACCGTTCACGGTGGCCCGGCAATTCGGCTCCCTGGATGTCATCAGCGGCGGACGGGCCGGCTGGAATGTGGTGACTTCTCCGCTCGAAGGCTCCGCGCTCAATTACAGCAAGCAGGAGCATCCGGACCATGGCAAACGGTACCGTATTGCCGCCGAATACCTGGAGGTGGCACGCGGGCTGTGGGATTCCTGGGAGGATGATGCGTTTGTCCGCAATAAGGACACGGGCGTCTTCTTTGATCCGCAGAAAATGCATACGCTCGATCACCAGGGTGAATTCTTCTCGGTGAAGGGACCGCTCAATATCGCCCGCTCGAAGCAGGGGCAGCCGGTTATTTTCCAGGCAGGTTCCTCTGAAGTCGGCAAGGATTATGCCTCCAGCGTGGCGGATGCCATCTTCACGGGTCATGACTCGCTGGAGTCCGCGCAGGAATTCTATAAGGATGTGAAAAGCCGGGTGGCCTCCTTCGGGCGCAATCCCGATGAAGTGCTGATCTTCCCGGGCATCGCACCGATTCTCGGGGCCACCCCGGAGGAAGCGGAGCGCAAATATCAGGAGGTGGCCGGACTGGTGACGATTGAGAATGCGCTGAACTATCTGGGCCGCTTCTTCGAGCATCATGATTTCTCGCAGTATCCGCTGGATGAGCCGTTCCCGGATGTCGGTGATCTGGGCCGAAACAGCTTCCAGAGCGGCACGGACAAAATCAAAAAGGATGCCAGAGAGCAGGGCCTGACTCTGCGGCAGGTTGCCCTGCAATCGGCAACGCCGCGCAGCAGCTTCATCGGGACGCCGGAGCAGGTGGCTGATCAGCTTCAGGCCTGGTTCGAGGGCGGGGCAGCCGACGGCTTCATGCTGGCTGCTGCTGTACCGAACGGGCTGGAGGAATTCGTGGATCAGGTGGTTCCGATTCTGCAGGAGCGCGGGCTGTTCCGCACCGAATACGAAAGCGATACCCTGCGGGGCAACCTCGGCTTGCCGGTTCCGGAGAACCGTTACACCAAGGTCTCTGAACCGGCCGGGCAGCAGTGATTCTTAGACAAGGAAGCAAGTTCTTGGCACTCATTCCAGCCAAGAACTTGCTCCCGCTTATAGTGCATTTATTTGAACTCTCCCGTAACCGGCATCGCAGGATCGTAAGGGATAATAATGGAGCCCTTAAGAATCCGTTCATCCCAAGGCCGTGTTGGACATGTTGTATTGAGCGGAGTAAGTTCATAGACGAAATTGCCTACCGGGAACTGTTGGTACAGGCATAGCTTGACTAAGGATTTACCGGATGGTAATGCTCCTGAAGATGCGCTGTCAGGGGAAAGCCCCATGGAGTCAGACGCCGGCGAATGGCATACATACATCGTAATATAAGCCAAGTCCACGGTGATTTGTTGATAATAGTGCCTGCCGCTCCAATCCTGGAACAAGGCGCAGCCGGTTAATGTATTTCGTTTGCCTTGAATGACCCGCTGAACATAAACCCAGAGATTTCCCACATTGGTGTTGGTCCAAATATACACCCAGGTGTTTGTACACAAGGTTTCAGGAGTCGGGGGAATCGGGATGAACGGCGGGGTGGGATTTGACTGCGGCGGCAGGCCAATAGTCTCTGAATTGCAGGTTTGCGGGGACAGCATTTGATTTTCCAACAGAATCGCTCCTTGGCATTGAAATAAGTTATAGAATATATCTATGCGAATGCCTAGTTTTTGTTACATAAAATGTAAATAAAGCAATTCATATCCTGGTTTTTGTGTGTCGGGAAAATCTAAACCACAAAACAAAAAAAGGATGCCGCCCCTATAACCAGGGAGGCATCCTTTTTGCTTTACCGACGATACCGTCAGCTCACTTCCGGTTACGGAGGCGTTCCAGCTCGGCTTCCACCGCGCTATTGATGGAAGATTCATGAGCCGCTGCGGCCAGCCCCGCTTGCTCGGCCATTGCTTCCTGCATAGCGATCTTGTCTTCCATCCGCTCGAATCCGCGTGAGGCTGTGCCGTTATTCAGCACCTGGCCGGGATAGCCTGCCGGAGAAGCAGTGCTGTAAGCCTGGGCTGCTTGCTTGATCTCCGCGGCCTTGCGGGCACGTTCAGCCAGCTCGGCTCTTTTGGCTTTGAGGCGCGTATGTTCTTCCTTAACACCGGCAAGCTGTACCTCCAGCGAGTCAAGCGCTGCCTGCGTCTCTTGAAGTCCGGCGGTGCATTCCTGTCCGCTCTCCGTGTAGCGGAGCTTAGCCATTACCGCCAGGCGGGCAGCAGGTTCATTGCCCTCGCTCATGAACTGGACTGCTTCCGCTTCACTGCGCTCTGCGAGCACCTTGTATTCGTAGATCCGGCGCTCCAGCACACTGGCTGCTGCCTTGAGTTCACGCTGTTTGCCTTCCGCATTAGCGATCTTGTCCTCCAGATCCCGCAGGTATTGACCGGTCAGCAGGATCGGATCTTCCAGCTTGTTCAGTCCTTCGTGAATAGCAGCCTTGGTTAATGTTGTGATTCTTTGGAATATGCTCATTATAATGATCTCCTTTATATGTGGGTTGGTTAAGGTATGACTCAAGTATTTAATAGAAGGAATTAGTAGTTGAAGCCGTCATCGAATCCGCCGTAGGATTCTTGGGGAACAATTAGGCTGCCGATGATATACAGAAAGACTACAGTGCCGAAGCTGAATATCGTAGCGACAGCAACAATCAATCTTACGAGGGTCGCATCAACGCCCAAGTAGCGTGCCAGCCCTCCACATAAGCCGGTGAGTTTCTTGTCTGTTACGGAGCGGGTTAATTTTTTTGTCATAATATATCTTCCTCTCATATTAGATGACCGCCGGTGTGGCGTGTTCATTTCCGTTGTCTATGTATGTATTGTACGTAATTATTCATCCTGGCAAAACGGCCTGCAGACTGTTCTTGATTCCCGACCTTAGTCGGGGATGGGGACCGCAATAGGACGGGGAGAGGCCGGGAAAACACTTTAGATGCGCGCAGCCGTGCGGATTTTACACAATGGGGTGCTGAGATTCATCCGGGGTTAACACTGGAGGATTAGACTGAACTCTAGCGCAGCCTAACTAACATACGGGAGGACTAGCCTCATGGGAATTCACAAGTATTTCCGGTCACTGAATGAGCTGGAGCGCATCATCCGCTGCCCGGGCAAATTCAAATTCGAGGAGCATAGCGTAGCGGCCCATTCCTGGAAGGTCGTGCAATATGCGAAGACGCTGGCCGACATTGAAGAGAAGCACGGCGCGGTGATCGACTGGAAGAAGCTGTACGAGATTACGAGCAGCCATGATTACGGAGAGATTTTTATCGGGGATATCAAAACGCCAGTGAAGCACTCCTCACTCCAGCTCAGATCACTGATCCAGCAGGTGGAGGAGGGCATGATCGACAACTTCATCAAGGAGCATATTCCGGACGAATTCAAAAGCATCTTCTACCAGCAGCTGCGCGAGGGCAAGGATGAGTCGCTGGAGGGACTGATTCTGGAGGTTGCGGATAAGATGGATCAGGTGTATGAGGCCTTCGCCGAGCTGCAAAGAGGGAACACGGAGAAGGAATTTGTGGTCATGTACCGCAATGCGCTGATCAAGATCAAGCATATTGACCTCAAGTGCGTGGATTACTTCCTGGCAGAGATTCTACCGGACATGGTGAACGAGGAGACGTTGTCTCCGATTGATATCAGACAAATTACGGAAGAGGCGCTGGCTCTGTAGATGAGCTGTGGCTCTTTTTTTGATGCCAGACAGCCGATCCGTTAAATGCAATATGCAGCACAATGGTCAGCACTAGCGACTCCGTCACCTGCGCGAACAGCCCGAAGAAGATCCCTCCGCTCAGCGCAAACAGCATAAACCGGATACTCTCGCGGTTCAGCCGGTAATACTGCAAATGGGAGACGGCGAACAGGAAGGCGGTAAGGAGAATAGCGCCGCTGACATCGATGATTCCCGTGGCATGGAGTTGCCCAAGACCCGGATGCTGCGCGAGAATGGGCAGAACCAGCCCCCGGAAGGCAATCTCTTCAAAGATCGGGAAGCACAGCACGAAGTTGACTGTATTATAAGTACCCACTGGATTATAACCGGAGGACCGGGAGATGATCAGGTTCACAAGCAGTATGATAAGGAACAGCGGAAGCACTCTCATCACCTGATGCGGCATGCCAAACGTATAGCTGCCACTCCAGAGAACGCTGCCAGCAATCATGGCGGCTCCCCAATAATAGATTGTATACCGCACCTGTGTTTTAGCGATCAGCCCGAGAACCCGCTCGATGATCCGGTAGGAAAAAGACAGCAGTACAGCAATAACGCATAACTTCAGTAATAGCATGAATGTTAATCCTCCTGAGATGGTGAAAGTGTTATGATAAAGGAAAAATAAGGATGGTGTATTTCTGTTGCAATATTTTAATCTTATACCTATTTCTACTGCATTAGTCTGGTTCAGCGTTATGTTCCTGATCGTATGGGCTGTCGACTTCTTACAGGGCGGGTCCCACGTACAGCTTCAAGCGGGTAGCCTCCGGGAGCGGACTAAAGTCATACTGGCGGATATTCTGATCTTTGCTGCTTTGAACGGCTTACTTATGTACGTCCTTCATCCCATGAATAATCTGCTGCTGATTTCGCTGGCTGCTGCGGGACTGCTCGTTACATACTACTTGTCTTCAAAAGCGGACAGGAAGCGCTTACCCTTCCGTCCCTGGATCTTATTGATCCACGTTTTGCTTGGCGTCAGTTTCTACTTGCTGTTCGGTATGCTGCTGATGAGCAAGCTGATCTTTACCTATAACCTTAACATGACGAATCAGTTTGATATACTCTTTTTTGTCTATGGCCAGGACCGGCCGGTGGTGTATGGGGTGCTACTGATTATGGCTGTATTGTATTTCGTAATCGGGAAGCTGCTGCTGCGGCCTCTGTATAGCTGGTGCGCGGTGAATTACTACCTGCCTGCGAGAATGAACATTAAGCTGGTTGGAGGAGAGCTTCTAAGCGGAGTGTATATTCTGCGGGACACTGATAGAAGATTCCTGACAGCGAGCGACAGCCTGAACCCGGGACCGGAGGACAGACTCTACAGGATCAACCGGGAGCGGATAGAGGTTATAGAGCGGGACTCTGAATGAAGTCGCGGTAGTAGCCGTTCGAGTATAATAGAAGAAACATAGAGTATAGACGGGACAGGAGGAGCCGGATGGGACAGACAAGGGAACAATTTAGCTGGGTAGGCAGTAATGAGATGTATTTGGATCAACCCACTACATGTGCATATAAGAGTATGGTTATTGGCCGGTACGGAGGAAACACTGCGGCAGGGCCGTAACATCATCGTGATGACCACGGATGGTCTGCTGGAGGTGGGGGAAAGACTGCTGGAGGACCCGCGCAGGCTGTATGAAGCTTTTACGGGCAGAGAGGATCTTGAGGAATGTGTGGCGGGAGTATTGGCGGGGGTGCATGAACAGATTGGGCGGGATAGCGCAACGGTGGTGGCCTGGTGCTACTATAATAGTAGAGAAGCTGCGATGCCGAGTGATTGAGGGTTATTTTCGTTTTGCAACACTTGGATGAGGCCGAGAAGAACCTGTGCCAAGAGTTTTCTGTGGATGGGCTGGCACAGGACATTCGGCATGAGCCGGATAAGTTTGCCCATTTTCTAAAGTGATGTCTACTATATAATGTAGTAAAGAACAACTTAGATACAAAGCAGGTGATGAAGATGGATTTTACATTAGAAGATATCAAGGATATCTGCGGGGATACCTTTTATAAGCGCGGACGATCTTATTATAATTCGGGGCGGGTAAGCAAGCTGGTTTTGGATGCGGAGAATAACCGCTATACCGCCCAGGTAAAGGGAAGCAGAGCGTATCGCGTGCAGATCGACTTTTATTATAACTTGAATGGAGAGCCAGAAGCCCACTGTACTTGTCCCGCCTATGAGAACTATGACTGCTGTAAGCATGTGGCGGCAACACTCATGGCCATACACGCACTGCAGATCAAGAAACCGGCAGGTAGCGAAGTGCAGAAGCCGGGCTCTGCCTCCGTTGCCTCCAAAAGCAAAGATAAACGCAAATATAACCAGATGGATCTGTTGATTTCCTCACTTGCCGAGATGAAACCTGCTATGAATAGAGAGAAAGCTCCTCTGTTTGAGCATGAAGAACAATTGCAGTTTGAGTTCATCTTAAGCACGCTGTACCAGCAGCCCAGAGGATTTACGCTTGAAATGCGGGTGGGCTATAAACACCGGTATGTTGTGACGAAACTGGGACAATTCCTTGAGCATCTGGAGCAGCGGAAGCCGCTGTATTTCACCAGCAAGTTCACATTTGATGCGGAGCAGCAGCAGATAGGCGCTGCCGACCGGGAATTCCTGGAGGTCATGCTTTTACTCAAAAACTCTGAGAAATTACTCAAACCCAGCCCGAACAGCTATTATAACCCCCCTGAGACTGACGGGAGAACGCTGAAGGTCACTCCGCTGGCCTGGGACAAGCTTAAGCCGCTTCTGCCAGAAGTGAATATTACCCTAAGAAGTGTGGGGCACCCGGAGGTTCCTGCTGTTCTTGCGGGCCAAGTCCCGCCGCTTGAATTTTCGATCGGCCAAGGAAAGAAGAAGGATTATGTTCTGACGGCTGCGAATATGGATAAACTTACCTTGCTTGAGGACTATTCTACTCTAATTATGGATGGGCTGATCTATGATGTGGACAGAGCAGCGCTCCGTACAATTGCACTGCTGCAGCAGCAGTTCACGGCCTCCAGCGACATTGCAGTGGCTCCCGGACAAATCGAAGCGGTCGTGCAGCAGGTGCTGCCAGCCTTAAGAAAGCTGGGGAAAGTAAGTGTGGAACAGGCAGTAAGCGAGCGAATTGTGGAGCCTGAACTGCAGGCTAAGCTGTATCTGGATTATGCGGACGGCACCTTAACGTTTCGGCTGGAATTTCATTATGAGGAGATTGTGATCAATCCGCTGGAAGAGAATAGCGTGGATGAAGCGCGCAAGCAGAAAATCCTGATCCGAAATATGCAGCGGGAAAATAAGATCGTTGATATTCTGGACAACTCTCCGCTCAGACAGGAACGGCAGTACTGGGTTTCCGTAAGTGAGCCGGTCATCTACGAGGCGTTATATGAGCTTGTGCCGGTTCTGGAAGAGGTTGCTGAGCTGTTTGTCTCCCCGGCTGTTCAGAGACTTGTGCTGGAGCGTAAAGCTTATCCCAAAGTGAAAGCGGAGCTGAGCGAAGGTCTGGATTGGCTGGATATCTCTTTTGAGCTGGAAGGCTTGAATGAGGAGGAGACTGTTCGGGTCATGCAGGCGATTGTGGAGAAAAGGAAGTATGTCCGCCTGCGCAGCGGGGCTTTTCTGCCCATTGCCGTAGACAGCTTCAGCGAATTCGGCACCGTTGCCGAACAGCTGAATCTCAGGCAAAGGGATCTTAAACACTCGGTAATCCGCCTGCCCTCCGTACAAGCTCTTCAGCTTCCAGAGCGGGGCCATGGCTTCAAGCATACGAAGTGGGGTAAGTCCCTCCGGGAATTCCTGGACCAGCTGCGGGAACCGGACAGTCTGGAATTCGAGCTGCCCGCTGAGCTGAAGCCGGTTCTCCGGGATTATCAGGCCAGAGGCTTCCAGTGGATGAAGACGTTGTCGAAGTTCAGGTTCGGCGGAATTCTGGCAGATGATATGGGCCTCGGCAAGACCATTCAGAGCATTGCTTATATCTGCTCCGAGCTGGCTGAGATGCCGCCTAAGGTACAGGGGAGAGCTCCGGTTCTGATACTGTGTCCGGCTTCCTTAACGTATAACTGGAGCCATGAGTTTGCCCGGTTTGCACCAGCAGTCAACGTACTGGTGGCGGCAGGTCAGAAAGAGGAGCGCAGTGGACTGCTGGAGAGCAAGGCCATGGAAGAAGCAGATGTGATTATTACCTCTTACCCTCTTCTCCGCAGGGATATTGAGCTTTATTCCGGCACAACCTTTCATGCGCTAATTCTGGATGAAGCCCAGGCGATCAAAAATTCAGCTTCCCAGACGGCCCAAGCGGTTAAATCGCTTAAGGCTGCACGGAAATTCGCTCTGACGGGCACACCGATTGAGAATTCGGTGGATGAGCTGGAAGCTATTTTCAGCACAGTCTTCCCGGCGCTGTTCACCGGACGATTGACCTTCAAGGAGCTGCCCGCCGGACGAATCGCCAGCATCGTGTCTCCCTTTATTCTGCGGCGGCTCAAAAAAGAGGTTCTGGAGGAGCTGCCAGACCGCATTGATACGGTACAGCACACAGAGCTGCTGGACGAGCAGAAACAGGTATATCTCGCATACTTATCGAGGCTCCGTGACGATACCGAACAGGATCTGCTTGCGGACGGATTCCACAAGAGCCGGATGAAGATTCTGGCCGGAATCACCCGCCTGCGGCAAATCTGCTGCCATCCGTCGCTGTTCCTTGAGAATTATACGGGCGGCTCCGGCAAGCTGGAGCAATTGCTGGAGATTGTGCAGGAATGCCGTGATTCCGGCCGCAGAATGCTGGTGTTCTCACAATTCTCCAGTATGTTAGAGCTGATCCGGCACCGCCTGGACGAAGCGGGAGTTCAGCCCTTG
This sequence comes from Paenibacillus sp. FSL M7-0420, assembly GCF_038002345.1. NCBI lineage: Bacteria > Bacillati > Bacillota > Bacilli > Caryophanales > Paenibacillaceae > Paenibacillus > Paenibacillus sp. FSL M7-0420. Next base: position 1,306,743 of record NZ_JBBOCJ010000001.1, read on the forward strand.
TATCTGGATGGCTCTACTCCGGGCAAGGAGCGGGTGGAGTTGTGCAGGCTTTTCAACGAAGGTGAAGGGGAAGTATTCTTGATCTCGCTTAAGGCGGGTGGAACGGGGCTGAATCTGACTGGAGCGGACACGGTGATTCTATACGATCTGTGGTGGAATCCGGCAGTCGAGGAGCAAGCCATCGGCCGGGCACACCGGATGGGGCAACGGAATGTGGTCCAGGTGATCCGGTTGATCACCGAAGGTTCCATCGAGGAGAAGATGCTGGAGCTGCAGCAACGCAAGAAAGATCTCATCGAAGAAGTCATCGAAGCTGGCGAGAACAAGACCACCCGGCTGTCGGAGGAGGATATCCGCGAGTTGCTCCGGGTGTAGGAGGCCCGTACCTATTTTCCCCGTACATGCACTTCTAGGCACCTACCCACATACAATAAAAGGACCATGAACCCGTTGTTCTCCTAACTGATCGGTTTCATTGTACATGTGCGGGAGGTGTCGCCAAGTTGCCTGGAATCATAAGCACGATTGCGCTGCTGATCAAAGAACTGACGCTGCTGGTATCTTACGTAAGGAACAACGCTTTTCCCCAGCCTCTATCGGAGCAGGATGAGAGCAAATACTTAGGCATGATGGCAGAGGGAGATGCCAAGGCACGGAACCTGCTGATCGAGCATAACCTGCGGCTGGTTGCCCATATAGTGAAGAAATTCGACAACACCGGCGAAGACATGGAGGACCTGATCTCCATCGGCACCATCGGCCTGATCAAGGCCATTGAGAGCTACCGCCCGAACAAGGGCACGAAGCTGGCTACTTTTGCAGCTCGTTGTATTGAAAACGAAATCCTGATGCATCTCCGTTCGCTGAAAAAAACCCGCAAGGATGTGTCCCTGCACGATCCGATCGGGACAGATAAAGAAGGTAATGAGATCACGCTGATTGATATCCTCGGCTCTGAGGCGGATGATGTCATTAAAGAGGTCGATCTGAAGATTGAGAAGAGCAAGATCTATCGGAATCTGGATATCCTGGATGACCGGGAGAAGGAAGTCGTAGTCGGCCGCTTCGGACTGGACACTGGCGGGGAGGAGCGAACGCAGCGGGAGATTGCGAAGGAGCTGGGGATCTCGCGGAGTTATGTTTCGCGGATTGAGAAGAGGGCGCTGATGAAGCTGTATCATGAGTTTTATAAGGTGAAGCGATAGGTTACAAGAAGAAGTTGTTTGCGTCTAAGCATCTAGTGAAAAGTATGACTCCAAATGGGGGATACTTTTCACTAGATGCTTTTCTTTTCAGAATTTTGCGAATGGTAGTACAATCATTGAATGCCGATGGTTGGATTCTTATGAGACTACGATTGGTATCACTAAATTAGCAGTGGTTGATCAGGAGGTAAAAATTTAAGAGCACCTATTCATTCGGAGATTAGTAGTTTATGATTACTGAACTGAAGGGGTGTTTTTTAATTGGTTTGCAGAAGTGCCGACTTGCCTGCTGGACGGTAAGCTGTAAAGCAAATAAGGAAATTAATCGGGCGAAAAGAAAATTTTGCTATAAAAGAAGCATTCACGATTCAACTCATCTCCACTATCTCATTAACAAAGGATGCTCACTATGGACAAGAAAATTATACAGCTCATGGGAACGGTTATTACGATGGCCGTTCATCATCAGAATGCAGCGGCGCTCTTGGCGGATGCGGAGCAGCAGCTGATTGACTACGAGCAGCGCTTCAGTGCGAATAATCCGAGCTCGGCGCTCATGCAGATTAATAACCAAGCCGGGAAGAGTCCCGTAATTGTCGATACGGATCTGTTCGAGCTGATTGCAATCGGGAAGAGGGAGAGTCTCGTAGCAGACAGTCTGCTGAACATCGCGATTGGTCCCTTAGTCAAGGCGTGGAAGATCGGGTTTGCAGGGGCGCAGCATCCTCCGGAAGCGGTCATTGCGGAGTGTCGGCAGCTTATCGATCCGCATCATATTCAATTGGATGAGGAACGGAAGACTGTTTTCCTGGAAAAGGAAAGGATGGAGGTTGATCTGGGTGCGCTGGCCAAAGGGTACTTTGCAGATCGAATTGTGGAGGTATTCAAGCGTCAGGGGGCGAGCGCAGGGTTCATCGATTTAGGTGGGAATGTGCTGACTTTTGGTGAGAACCCGGCGTCTGAAGACGGGTTATGGCGGGTCGGGATTCAGAATCCACAGCTACCGCGAGGGAATTATGCGTTGGTCTTGAAATTGAAGAACCAATCTATTGTGACTTCTGGCGTGTATGAGCGGAAGTTGGAGGTTGCGGGCCGGAAGTACCATCATATTTTTGACGGACAAACGGGGTACCCGGTACAGAGCGATGTAGCAAGCTTGACGATTGTATCGGAGCAGTCATTGGAGGGAGAGATTGGTTCTACCCGTCTATTTGGCAAGCGTGCGGCCGAGATCATTCGTACGCTGAATTCGACCGCTGAGATTGAGGGTATCGTGATCACGGAACATAACGAGCTGGCTGTTACGGATGCTCTGCGTGCATACATGGAACATCTGTAGTAAAGAGTGCGATCAAATCTTGTTCCACCGAAGATAGAGGTTTGTTTTTGGAATAGGCAATAAAATAATCGAGCGACAACAAATCCAGTGATAAGGGCAACAGGCGGTAGCCCTGAGGGACTTCCGACATGCAGATACTATAGGGGACGAATGCGATACCAACGCCTTTCTTGGCTAACTCCAGCGTGGTGAAAATATTCGTGCTTTCCAATATAACAGTTGGTTTGATCTTAAACTTCTGAAACAGGTGATCAAGCTGCCGGCGAATCGAAGAACCTTTTTTGGTCAGCACAAGGGGACTTTGCAGCAGCAGCTTCGGATTGGCATGGCTCTCCTCTAACGTCTTCGGATTAATGTCATACAACGGGGAGTTCTCTGTCACCACCGCATAATAACCGTGAGGCCCCCATGAGACAACATTCAGATTGGGCGAGAGGGTCTCTGGATTTTGTCCGATAAAAAAATCCAGTTCATGGTTCAACACGCGGATTTCATTGACCTCGGAGTAATCCTCTTGAATCTCGATCTTAATAGACGGGTAATTTTTCATGAAATCGGGCAAAAACAAAGGCAATAAATACGAACCTAAGCTGGATAAGATACCGAGCTTGATCGTCTGGGTGTCTCTTATGGAATAGTGAGCGATTCGTTTGTGGAATTGTTCCTGTGCCATTTCGAGGGACATCAGATACTGATAGTACAGCTTGCCTGCCTCAGTTAGTTGCAAGGGAGAGGTCTGTCGATTCAAAATTTCTGTGCCGATTTCATGCTCGATTCGCTTGATAAGCTGCGTGAGGTAAGGTTGCGAAACATACAGGTCCTTGGCGGCCTTAGTATAGCTTCCGTGCTTGAGAATCGCGTCAAGATAATGAAGGATATTGGAAGAATCAATCGTAGTCATAAGGATCACCTGCTCTCACTAAAGATGGTATAAGAGAACTGTTATAGAACGATAAGAAAATGGATATTTCACAAATGTATTTTTTCATACTAAAATTTATTTGTAAAGGTAAGTGACCAAGTCAAAAGGAATTCGTAGAAATCCGTTTTATATTGTGCAATTATTCACAAAGTAAGAGAGGAAGAAAATTATGAAACTAATCGGTATTGTCGGAACGAACTCGAATACTTCGACGAATCGCAAGCTGTTGCAATTTATGCGAAAGCATTTTTCCAGCCAGGCGGAGATTGAGATCTGCGAGATTAAGCACCTCCCTGCTTTTGATGAACCGGAAGATCGTCAGGCGCCCACTGAAGTACAAGCCTTATGCGAGCAGATTGCGGCAGCGGATGGCGTCATTATCTCGACCCCTGAATACGATCATACCATCCCAGCGGCGCTCAAGAGCGCCATAGAATGGATCTCGTATACCACCCGTCCTTTGATTAATAAACCAGTTCTGATCGTGGGTGCTTCCCACGGTTTGCTTGGTACATCTCGCGCCCAGATGCATCTACGTCAGATTCTGGATGCTCCAGAGCTTAAGGCTCGCGTTCTGCCGAGCTCGGAATTTTTGTTGGGACATTCACTTGCCGCTTTTGACGAGTCAGGTGATCTGGTCTACGCAAATAAGGTTCAGGAGCTGGAGGAGATCTTCGAAGAGTTCCAATTGTTCGTGAAGATTAACCAACAGTTGGTTAAAGAGAACCACTTCAAGACAGAGCAAAGCAAAGCATTTAGCTGGGAATCGGCAATCTGGGGAGGCGAACGGGCATGAAATTTGTCGGAATTGCAGGAACCAACGCGTCGAAGTCTTATAATCGGAAGCTACTGGAATTTATGAAGTCTCATTTTAGCGAAAAAGTGGACATTGAAATTCTGGAACTGAAGGGTGTCCCGATGTTTAATGAGTCGGACGATCAATCGCAGAGTCCGATTATTCAGAACTTTAATACGAAGATTACGGAAGCGGATGGCGTCATTATCGCTACACCGGAGCATAATCACTCGGTCCCCTCCGCGCTGAAAAGTATTCTGGAATGGTTGTCTTGGAATCTTCACCCGTTCGATGGCAAACCGGTCATGGTTGTCGGTGCGGCGTATGATGTGCAGGGGTCCTCCCGTGCACAACTACATCTGCGTCAGATTCTAGATGCACCCGGTGTCAATGCTAGCGTGATGCCTGGCTCGGAGTTCCTGTTGGGCCGTGCGAATGAAGCCTTTGATGAAGCGGGGAAGATCAAGTCGGAGCGGACGGTTGATTTCTTGGAGAGTTGCTTCCATCGCTTTATGCATTTTGCCAAAATCGCTAATCTGCTGAATGTCCCTGAAGACGTTAGCTTTGAACCGGGAACCTATGAAGTAAAGGCGGTCGGACACAACGGTGATCTGCCGATGATCGTTGAGATGAGTTCGACTCGTATAGAGAAGATCGACATCGATACAGCGGGCGAATCACAGGGGATTGCGGATGTGGTATTTACCCGGATTCCGAGTCAGATCATCGAAGGACAGACGCTGAACGTGGATATTTTGTCCGGCGCATCCGTCACTAGCAATGGGGTTATCGACGGAGTAGCGAAGGCGGTCAAGATGGCAGGCGCCAACCCGGATGTATTAAAAAAACGGCCAAAAGCCCAGAGTGCGATCAATCACGGCGACGAAGAGTATACAGCGGACGTTGTGGTCGTTGGTGCGGGTGGTGCGGGACTCGCAGCAGCAGCCAGCGTGCTTCAGCAGGGCAAGAAGGTTATCATCGTCGAGAAGTTCCCAGCCATAGGTGGTAATACGGTACGAACAGGTGGTCCAATGAACGCTGCCGATCCAGAGTGGCAACGTAAATTTGCGGCGATTCCGGGTGAAAGTCATACGATTGAAGAGCTGGCAGCAACCCCGGAAGAACAGGTAGATGCCGAGTATCTGGCGGACTTCCGTATCTTCAAACATCAGGTGGCTGATTATCTCCGCGATACGAAAGAGGGCAAAGAATTCTTGTTCGACTCCGCGATCTTCCACCGGATGCAGACCTATTTCGGCGGCAAACGGAAGGACCTTCAGGGGTATTCCATTTACGGGCAATATGATCTGGTTAAGGTATTAACCGATCAGGCGCTAGCCTCCGTTAAATGGTTGGAGGAACTGGGTGTCGAATTTGACTATAACGAAGTGACTATGCCGGTAGGAGCGTTGTGGCGCCGTGGACATAAACCAGTGAAGCATGAAGGCTATGCCTTCGTAGCGGCTTTAGAGCAATTTGTACGTGCACAGGGTGGTCAGATCCTCACCGATACTCCGGTGAAGCGACTGATTATCGAAGCAGACGGCCGAGTTAGCGGCGTAATTGGTACCGGAGTAGCCGGGCAAACGGTAACGGTTCATGCGCCGGCGGTGGTGCTGGCTTCCGGTGGCTTTGGGGCCAATACGCAGATGCTGAAGCAGTACAATACGTACTGGAGCGAGATCGATGACGACATCAAGACCTCGAATTCTCCGGCGATTACCGGCGATGGTATTCTGCTGGGACAAAGTGCGGGCGCTGATCTGGTCGGCATGGGCTTCTCGCAGATGATGCCAGTGTCCGATCCGCAGACGGGCGCCTTGTTTAGCGGGTTGCAAGTGCCGCCACAGAACTTTGTCATGGTCAATCAGCAGGGCAAACGTTTCGTCAACGAATATGGTAGCCGCGATCAGTTGTCGATAGCAGCAATCAATAACGGAGGCCTGTTCTATCTGATTGCGGATGACAAGATCAAGGAGACGGCCTATAACACAAATCAAGCGAAGATCGATAAGCAGGTGGAGCGAGGCACGCTATTCAGAGCGGACACACTGGAGGAGCTGGCCCGGCAAATTCATATCGATCCGACTACGCTAGTGGATACGATCGCGATGTACAACTCTTACGTTGATCAGGGACATGATCCGGAATTTGGTAAAAATGCGTTCGATCTTAAGGTTGCAGTGGCTCCGTTCTATGCGACACCTCGTAAGCCAGCTATTCACCATACGATGGGCGGACTCAAGATTGATACACAGACGCATGTTCTTCGCGAATCTGGCCAGATCATCCCGGGGTTGTACGCAGCCGGTGAGGTGGCAGGCGGTATCCATGCCGGTAACCGTCTGGGTGGTAACTCGCTCACCGACATTTTCACATTCGGTCGAATTGCCGGACGGACAGCTGTTGAGGAGCAGGCTGTTTTGTGGAGCTGACTCATAAGTAGACTTACTACGAAGATAACAGCTCATCTTGATTCTAAATGTTGTTAAAAAAGCAGCGATTCTCTTGTTATTGGAGGATCGCTGCCTTGCGTTTTTGGTCCGCTGCGGCTTGCTTCAACACATTGTGGGCGAGCGGAAGCTACCCGACCTCAAGGGTCACTTTGGACAGCCCTCGAAGCAGAAAATGCCGGAATCCCCGGTTATTTTTCAGTTGCCCAAACACACTTTCTGGCTCAATCATTCGGCGGACGGCTAAGGTATACCCTTCCTCGCTTCGAAGCAGTTCCCGTGCTTGGTGTTGGTATCTTAGTCGTTCCTGACTAACGACCACCTCTCGGTTTCCTTTTGGTTTCGTAGAGTGATCCTTCAGAGGGCACCCTTCGCAGGAGCGACTTCGATAATGTCGTTTGTGAATTTCGTATCCACTCGATAAGGTTTCCTTGTGTTCTCTATGAATCTCCAGGGTTTGACCGGTCGGACAGGTCCATGTATCCTCATTTTCGTGATATGTCCAGTTCTCGATCTTAGAGATGACGAAGGAATGTAAGGGCAAAGACCCCGCGTGACATGGGAGGGTAAGCCGTCAGGAGACAGATTTGAAGTGATTCATATGCAACTTGAGCTGCAGGCAACCAGATAGCCGAATTTACAGCAGGGCCGCCGCTCACTCCTGTCAACACTTCCCGATAGATTTTTTTTATGAAATGAATTAACAATTAAAATGACATCGTATCGTGTCCACAACCTCAAGAAATTCGGGCAACACTGGCGAAGACATGGAGGACCTGATCTCCATCGGGACCATCGGCCTAATCAAGGCCATCGAGAGCTACCGCCCGAACAAGGGCACGAAGCTGGCTACTTTTGCCGCCCGTTGTATCGAGAATGAAATCCTGATGCACTTACGCTCGCTGAAAAAAAACCGCAAAGACGTATCCCTCCATGATCCGATCGGAACGGATAAAGAGGGCAACGAGATCACTCTGATCGATATCCTCGGCTCGGAAGCGGATGATGTGATTAAAGAGGTCGATCTGAAGATTGAGAAGAGTAAAATCTATCGGAATCTGGATATCTTGAATGACCGGGAGAAGGAAGTCGTGGTCGGCCGCTTCGGACTGGACACCGGCGGGGAAGAGCGGACACAACGGGAGATTGCGAAGGAGCTGGGGATCTCGCGTAGTTATGTGTCCAGGATAGAGAAAAGGGCACTCATGAAGTTGTATCATGAGTTTTATAAGGTGAAGCGGTAAGCACAAGATAAAGTTTAGACAGAAAACAACTTTTAAATGAAACATGGGAAGAGGTCGAACAAAATCTAAAATTTGAAAAAGAGACGGAACTAAAAGTATTAATTACTAGAGTCTTGTGAATTCCACTGGTTTAGGGCATAAAAGGGCAGACCTGTAGTATCTCGGCCAATCGACATTTCAGGCAGACAATTTGAGTTGCTTTAGAATGTCGAAAAGAGGCTTTTTCTCGAGGGCCTGCTGGTACACATAGACGATGATTTGCCCGAAGTACTCTTCTCGAATGCGGAGTACCACATCCCCAAGCGTCAACTCGGCTTGCTTCTTCATTCTTCCTGCCGTAGAGACTCCAGAACGTTTTGTGTCAGGAAATGGATCGCCCAAAAACGCTGAATGCCCGTAAAGGAAAGCAATTGGTATTAATCGAAGCCCAGTGGTTCTTTGAAGTAGCGATACCCTGTCTCGATGTTCCAGCGTACGGCATAGTACCCCTGAATCGTGACGAGATCCAAAGACTAATCCATACCCAAGAGACAAACCTGTAGTTTGCTCGACGCGGTGTATGCGTCCTTCCGGGACAGCAAGAGCTTGGCGTTTTCGATATCGCTGCCCGGTCCTTCGTAAGGATAGATCCAGTACGTCCCTGGCCCTCCACCGTAATGGAGTGAAGGTCAGACTATCGGATGTAGCGCTCAGCAAAATCATCCAGGGGAAGAGATACCCCTGCAGGATGAATTCGGCGGTTGGTTTTCACCGCAGCAATGATATGGAATCCCCTGCGGTTACAGGCGTTGATGACTTTTTCGCTCGTGTACCAGCTGTCCATGAGAACATAGACTCGCTCGTCCTTCTTGGGCTGGAAAAGCTTCGATGATTTCAAGGGCCAGGTTGTTCTTGCTTTTAAAGGGTAGTCGTCCGGCCTGGGAATACGTCTCTTGATAGTAGGGGCGGTAATCCCAAGCGTAGGAACAGCCTCTTGCGACCACGTGAGCCGTAACCAGGCAATGACACCAGACGGATTTGCCGGCTTCATGGGAATACTGGAAGCTTAGCGCCTCCATCTTCTTGGTCGACTTGTCTCTTTTGCAGCATGTGTCGTCCACGATGAGAAACACAAGTTTCTGCCCTACGATTGGCTTGCTTGGACTGAATTTGATTCATGACCATGTCCAGACGACGGCGCTGCATGCGATTGACACACCAAGGGGAGTGATTCAGGAAATTCGTGACGTTGCTCAGGTGACATTTGCCCTTGGCCGCTTGTTGGGTTTGGGGAACATTCTTTCGTTCGGCACACAAAATGATGCCATGGACGAGGGTGAACAGATGACTCAGCTGCGGCTTGAAGAATTCCAATTTCAAAGCCAAAATGAACTTGACGATGGGCAGGTAGAGGGATACCATGATTGTGGGACCTTTATCTTGGAAATTTGGCGTGGTAACCAAAATTTCTCCCATAAAGGCTCGATGTCCTTCTTTTATTCCTGTACTCGACAAAACTTCTTATTTCGTAATTGACTTTAACTCTGTTGACTCGACAGTACAGCTTTCGCAATACTCAAGTAAATACTTAGCAAAGTGCATAATTAGAACGATTGTTTGTAATCAACAATATCACAGAAACGGGCCGATTTTTTTTATAAAAAGGGAGGTTATTATGAGCAATGCAAAAAAAAGAGAAAGCTATATTACAAGTTAAGTATCCAATCATTACATCTTATACGTCCGATGCACATATGCTGGCTATACTCAATAATTACCCATATACGGAAGGGTGGATATTTAATAATTACATTAATTTATGGGGAGAAGAACCGTCATATAATAATCAATTTTCAATGTTAAGATTTCACTCTTGGTTAATTAGAAGAGTGTGCCCTTATTTTAAAATAAATTATTTTGATAAGGTTTTTTTTGTTTCAGATATAGTTGAATTTATTATTTCAAAAATTGATTCAGGCAATTATGTTATTATATTGTATGATCAATATTATATTCCGAATTCAAGAAATTATAATAAGAACCATTTTGAACACGAAATGTTGATTTATGGTTATGATCGATTAAATGAAATGTTTTTGGTTGCAGATTTCTTCGAAAATGGTAAATATTCATTTGAAACTACACCATTTAATTGTGTTGAAAGTGCAATACTAAGTGTATTAGAATCAGAATTATTCTCATGTAGTGAAATAGAATTCTACAACGCAAATTATAAATTTAATGATTATTTTTTGTATAATTCACTAAATAATTTTCTGTATTCCCTAAATACAGTAGCAGAAGGCGAAAATGTTATTATTGCGGATTATGAATTAGAACAAATACAACAAGGTCGGTATATATTTGGTGTAAAAACTTACAGTCTATTGAAGCAAACATTATCGAAAGTATTGCATGATGGAATAGATTTCAATGACATTAGGCCATTACATGTAATCTCTGATCATAAGCTAATGATGTGTGAACGATTAAAGTATTTAGCAAATGCAGGTGTAATAGAAACTAATGATTCTATTATAGATGAATATTTGAACATAAAGAATATAAGTTTAACTAATCGCAATCGTTATTTGAAATTTTTGATTACAAAGGATTATAGGCTAATAAAGGAAATTATTTTTAATATAGATAAAATGGAATCATTGGAAATTAAAGCGATAACTCACCTCGTCAATAAATTATCTGCGAATTATTGAATTATTTAGCAGGTAGCATTTTTAAAATTTCCACGATGATTTTGTGGTATTATTTCAATGATATTAGCCCCAGGGAAATTTGAACGCATAATCATAACTTCTCTATTTAAATGAACCATGATGATTTGCTTGAAGCCTGCATCATATAATGGTTTAATGGGCAGAGTATCTCGTAACCCTCCATCGACATACTTGTTACCGTCAATTTCTTCTACTCCATATATAATGGGAAGATCTGAAGAAGCGAGAAGAATAGATTGTAAACGATTAGAGTGACAATGGTTAGATTGAAATAAGACGACTTCAAAAACGAGAGCTCACAGCAAGTTGCGAATCCTTTTATTTTTGAATTGCATATGTATTCCAAATTTAGATTTTCATCAATGATTTGCTTCATTCCATCACGGGGAAATATGCCATGACGGTGTTTTTCATGCTAACAATCTACCGAAGCAAGCAGTGAATGATTGAAAACGTAGAGCAGCGATCTCTAATAACAGGAGAATCACTGCTCTACTTTATTTTTACTATTTTCCAAAAAAGAAGCTATCGCCTTCGTAGAATACTACTTATGGGATAGCTCTATTTATTTCTAGAATAAGAAAAAATACAGGAAATATATAAATATACAGATTTATGGAATGATATTGAGGATTTTGTTATGGTAATGATATTAAAATAATAATTCATGAAAAGAAAGGGCTGGTCGCTATGAATAAAATGTATCCTTTAACACACGAAAATACCATTCGATCTTTACGAGGAATTTCTGTATCATTTTTCAATTTTCAAACTTGGTGATGGGCATTATGCCTATTACATTAAATTTCACCATAGTATCTCCGATGGTTGGTCGCTAAAGTTACTTACAGAACAGATAAATAATTATTACAATGATTTCAGAAATAATAGTGATAGTGCTTACGAGGATAATGACTCTTATATTCACTTATTAGAAAATGAGACAAAATATTCATTGTCCGAAAGAGCAATGAGTGACAAGAAATTTTGGGTGGACAGATATCAGGATTTTTTGGAAGCTTACACCGGATGAGTCCTAAGCAATACCATGAAGCATGGAGAGCAGGCACGTTGTAAGCTGTAGAGATCCTCCTGTAGTGTATAACCCCAAAAACTCAAAAACTGCGAAAAACAGAGATTTCAACAGAAAGACTCCATAATTAGTGGGCCGAACCGTAAAGATACAGATCCGGGCTATTTATGAAGGGTACAACTAGACCGTGAGCTACCGACGTATCCAAGATGAACTCTGGCGCAGGAACAGGCTTATCGGTAATCAAAAGAAGGTTTTACGCCCCATGAGAGAACTGGGAATTCAAGCAGTCATCCGTCGGAAACGGACATATCGTACGAGCCAAGAGGCTGCGATAAGCGATGGACGTATTACAGAGAATCTGTTGAAATAAGGTTTTACAGCCACAAAACCAAATAAAAAATGGGGTAACCGATGAGACTCGGTATAGCGTAGAGAACGAAAAAGTATATCTTTCAGCGATTAAAGTTCTGTATAGAAACGATATTGTTACCAACCATCTTAGCGGAAATAATGCTAATCCCATGGTTCTGGAGACCTTCCGAAAAGCGTTCGATAGACATAAGGACGTAACCGGCTTGATTGTTCACAGCGATCAAGGTTCCCATCACATGTCCAATGATTACCACAACATGCTGCCAAAGATTTACGCCCGAATCAGCATATCTCGCGTAGGTAATTGTTATGACAATGCTTCCTAGAGAGCTTCTTTTCCCATCTCAAGGTAGAGTAACTCTATCTTTATGACATACGAAGTATAGTTGAAGCATAAAGAAGAATCGAAAAATTCATCCGATTCTATAACAAAGAACGAGTACAACGAAAGCTGAAAATACTGGCGCCGATAGACGTATTGGTGTCAGTTAATGGGCTATGGTTTTTTCCAATGTCCAATAAATGAGGTTTTGACCAGGGATCAGTTTAGGTTTTTTTATTTTTTGTCAATGAAAATTGCATAAAACGCCGACAGATGTAACGATATTCTTTCTCTTATGTTGTTCAATAGTGAAAGGTGGACATGGCGGTAGACCTCCGTCCCGAAAATTCCTAAAAGCATGATGTCCAGGATGACGAGATCAAAACTGGCCTTGCTTAAGCTGCTCCAGCGCCGCTTCGTCATCATAGACCGATTCGAATTCCATGAGTTCCGCCAAAAGATAAGCAGAGATGCTCTGTACACATTGTCGTCGCAGATCAATACTCTAATCTTCGCCTACATGGTTATCTGCCTGTCTGAAGTAAAAAATTGCGGGTTTCTCAAATTTATATTGACATGATCGGAGAAAAAGATAATGCGGCGGCGGTTCACTGTATGTCCGAATGGAAGGCATTACCGCTGCGGAATTGACTTGTTATGCACAAACTTTTGATATCAAAGGGATAAATTCACAAAAAGTTCACTAAATTCCAGCAAAATTCGACAATATATGCCAGACTTTTAAGTTAAACTTAAAAATACCATTATGTATCGTTAAAAGTCTATTGTCCTATGGATTTCCAAAACATGCAGTATTCATTGATTCCTATAACCTAAGCAAAGAGGTCCTGAAGCTATGATAAATTGCAAAAGCGATACGAGACTTTATCCGTTAACCCATCCTCAGAAGAGAATCCTTTATTTGGAAAATATCTATCCCGCCACTTCTTTGTACAATATTGGTGGAACAATTAGAATCAAAGGATTCGTTGATTTCATGTTACTTGAGAAATCGATTCATATCCTGATCGAACGGAACGAAGGATTACGGCTTAAGTTTATTCAGGCTGATGGAGAAGTCAGGCAGTTCGTAGCTTGCTATGATCCTATACATCTTGAATATATAGACTTTTCACAATGTCTTGATCCTGAAGCCGAATTGAAAAAGTGGGCTGAAGCAGAAGCTGAAAAGCCTTTTGTGTTGGAGGATAGCCAACTATTTTATTTTGCTATGTTCAAATTGTCTGACAGTGTGAACGGTTATTATGTCAAACTTCATCATATTGTTGCTGACGGCTGGTCCATTCATATTATGACGGAACAAATTACAGAACATTATATGAAGCTACTGAATGATGAATCAATAAATTTTAACTCACATTCTTATATTGAATATATAGATTCCGAGAAGAAATATTTACTGTCAGACCGCTTCCAGAAAGATAAGCTGTACTGGTGCGAGAAGTTCAGGGATTTAACGAGTCTCGATTTGAACAAAAGTTCAAATAGCATCTCCGGCCGACGAATGACATTTGAACTTGAAACAGGCTTATCTGCAAGAATCAAGGAATTTACCGACTTGCGGAACATTTCACTCAATACATTTTTTGTATCTTTATATTTGATTTATCTATACAGGACCACACAGCAAGAAAATTTTGTTGTAGGAACTCCTGTTATGGGCAGATCTGGGAAAAAGGAAAAAAATATATTTGGAATGTTCACAAGCACAATGCCATTCCGATTCACCTTCGAGAGAAATTTTACAGTTAATGAGATGATAATGAGCGTCAATGAACAGCTCATGGGATGTTATTTTCATCAAAAATATCCTTATGACTTGCTGGTACAGGATTTGGAACTGAAACGCAAGGGCTATGACAACCTATTTCAGACATGCGTGAATTATTACAATACAAGACTTAATCAAGAACTCAACGGTTCGCCGATTGAGAACATTGAATTTTATAATGGCAACCAGATCTATGCTCTGCAACTGGTGATTAAAGATTGGTCCTCTACGCAAGGCTTGACTTTGGATTTTGATTACAAGCTGCATGTCTATTCTGAAGAACAGATCACTGAATTGTATTCTCGGTTGATGAAATTGATTTATCAAATGCTGGAATGTCCTGAAGGAGAAATAGATCGTTTAGCTTTAATCGGCGTTGAAGAGGAAATGGGATTATTATATGAGTTTAATGCTACACGAGCAAAATATCCCAAAGATAAACTTATATATGAGCTGTTTCAGGAACAGGTGTGCAAAACGCCTGATCGGATCGCAGTTAGCTTTAAAGGGAAAGGGCTTACATATTTGGAATTGAACTTTAGGTCCAACCAGCTTGCACGCTATTTAATTGATCAAGGAACAGGCGCTGAAACGGTTATTGGACTGATGACCACGCATTCTATGGAAACTGTTATAGGCATCATGGGTATCCTGAAGGCTGGGGGGACTTATCTCCCTATTGATACCGACTATCCACAGGAGCGGATAGTCTATATGCTCAAAGACTCGAAGTGCAGTTTGCTGCTCACTAATGTAGAAGTTAGCTTTAATTTTGGAGAAAATGTGGAAGTGGTCATCCTTGATAATCTAAGGCTCAACGCAGGTAATGGAACGAACCTGAAATCCCGAAGCACTCCCCAGAATGTGGCTTACATTATTTACACCTCCGGTTCGACCGGGCAGCCCAAGGGAACGATGATTGAACACCGAGGTCTGGTTAATTATATTTGGTGGGCCCGAAAAATCTACGCTCCAGGTAAAGATGAGGTGTTTGCTTTATATTCGTCGCTGGCCTTTGATTTGACAATCACCTCAATTTTTACTCCCTTAATAAGTGGTAACCGGATTATTGTGTACAACGGGAATGACGATGAACAGGAGTATGTATTGTATCGAATTATACGGGATAATCTGGCAACCGTAATCAAATTGACTCCTGCACATTTAGCCTTGCTGAAGGAGTTGGATAATCGAAACTCATCTGTCAGAAGATTTATAGTAGGCGGAGAAGATTTGAAGACACATCTGGCTAAAGAAATCCATGAAAGCTTTGAGGGTAATGTTGATATATTTAATGAGTACGGACCTACTGAGACAGTCGTAGGCTGTATGATACATAAATATGAGTACGGGTTCGATAGCAAGATTTCAGTTCCAATAGGGATACCGGCTGATAATGTACAGATTTATATTCTGGATAAACAATTGAACCCTGTTTCTCCGAATATAACGGGTGAAATTTATATTTCAGGAGATGGGATCGCCAGAGGCTATGTGAACAGACTTGAACTGACAAAAGAAAAATTTCTTGCAAACCCGTATATAAATGGAGCTAAAATGTACAAGACCGGTGATCTGGCCCGCTTCTTAAGCAACGGAATTGTTGAGTATGTAGGAAGGGCCGACCAGCAAGTCAAAATTCGCGGTTACCGGATTGAATTGGGCGAGATTGAAGCCATTATTTTGAGCCATGAATCTATTAAACAAACTGTTTTAATCGATCTTGAAGATCAAAACCATAACAAATATCTGTGCGCGTACATCGTTACCAAACTCGAGGCTAGGGTGTTTGAAAGCGATATCAGAAGATTCCTGCGGCAGTATTTACCTGAATATATGGTTCCCTCTCACATTATTGAACTGGAGCAAATTCCGTTGACCCTCAACGGAAAAGTTAACAGAGAGCTGTTACCTTCACCACTAAATCAATCAGTACATCCTACGGAAAGCATCACCCACAGAAATGAGCAGGAAAGAGTTCTTGCTGCAGAGCTTTGTGAAATTTTGAACTTGAAGCAAGTAAGCATGAAGCATAACTATTACCACCTTGGGGGAGATTCGATCAAAGCGATACAAATTGCTTCCAAGTTAAGCGGGTACGGCTTCAAGATTACCGTCAAAGATATTCTCTCCCACCCAATCATCGAGGAAATGGCATTATGCATACAAAAGAAAAAAATAGCCATCGCTCAACGTGGCCTTTGTCAGGGAACTGTCAAATCTACACCTGTTGTATCGTGGTTTATGTCGCAGAATTTCATCTGCCGGAATCATTACAACCAGAGTATTTTGCTGGAAGTAGGCCGGGAGATCGGAACCACGCAACTGGAGACTATAATGTATCAACTGATCGCACATCACGATGCTTTAAGGCTCAATTATCATCCGCGAAAACAGGAAATGTATTACAATAATGAACATTTAAACAACCCTTATTTGATTCCAGAATATATACTTTCTGTTCTGCCGCCTTCCGCTCAAAGCGATGCAATGCAAAATATGGCTGAACAGATAAAAGGTAGCCTGGATATCGAGAAGGATCTTCTGATCAAGGCCTGTATTTTTATAACAGGCAGTCTTAAGAACAAGCTTTTAATTACCGCCCATCACCTGGTAGTTGATGCTGTGTCCTGGCGAATAATACTTGAAGATATGGCCAATATGCTTAAGCAAATTAGTCTTGGTCAACCGTTGACGCTTCCTGACAAGGGCCACTCCTATCAGGAATGGGCCATTGCGTTAGAATACTACGGGAGCAGACTGCTGACAGAAGAACTGTTGTATTGGGAAGAGTTGCTGAACAAGGATTTTCATTTTCCGATTGAATATGATTTGGGTCCAGATACCGTCAGCAGTTTGCAGACATTCTCCTCCCAACTTAGCAAGCAAGATACTGGAAGGCTGATGATGGAAGCCAATGTGGCTTATCGTACGGAACCAAGGGATATCTTAATTGCCTCTCTGGCCAGAACCATAGAACAATTAACCGGAATCAGTGAGATTGTCATCGAACTTGAAGGCCACGGCAGGGAGGATATTGCAGAGGATATCAACGTTTCGCGGACGGTAGGTTGGTTTACATCTTTCTTCCCGCTCTATATTTCTCGGAGCAGCGATGATTTGGAAATTAATATAAAAGAAGTTAAAGAAAGTATCCGACGAATTCCGGGCAATGGCATCAACTTCGGTGTGCTCAAATATCTGACTGGTGCTTTTAGAGAAGAAATTAACAGGAATATCCGGTTTAATTATCTAGGAGATTTCACGGCAGACTATAGACCCGGGGAAATGGAGCTTCTGACTGAACAGTCAGATGGGGATATCGGAAGTGATAACCATTTATCTTGTCTTATTGATATCAATTGTCTGGTGGTCGGCAGTGAGTTGAAGGTCATGATTTCATCCAGTAGCAACAAATTTTCTGAGTCCTTGATGAAAAGATTCTTACATATTTATATGGATAATCTAACAATGATTATTAACCATTGCTGCGATAAGAAAACTGTTGAATTTACCCCTTCTGATTTCGATACGCTGGATATTACCACTGAGGAACTCGAGAGTCTGTTTAATTGATTAAGAATGAATTGTGAGGTCTGAGCTATGCAAAAGCGAATAGTTGCTGCTGTCTTGCTGGCAATCTTTGTTGTCTTGATGCCGGTTTCACTTATGGTAAAGGCTGAAAGTCAATCTGTCAGTTCGGAGAAACAAATCAAGCGGTCCGAAAACGAATTTTCCAGGATAGAATCGCAGATCCGTATGAATATGAAAAAGGGGAAGATTCCGGGTTTATCGGTAGTAATCATCGACGGAAATAAAACGGTGTACAGTAAAGGATTCGGCTATTCCGACACAGCAACCCAAAAAAAGGTAACCCCGGATACCCTGTTCGAACTAGGTTCGACAAGCAAAGCATTTACCGGGCTTGCAGTCCTAAAGCTCGAAAAAGAAGGATACCTGAATTTAAGCAACCCGGTATCGCAATATATTCCATGGTTCAAAATGAAATTCACAGGCAAGCACAACGGTCAGAAGATTCATGGTGACGTAGAGATCACGTTGGAACAGTTGCTGCACCATACGAGTGGAATACCCTTTAAATCGATTGGCGATATCCCTGCTTCTGAGGAGAACGATGCTCTTGAGCAAAATATCAGGAAATTGACCGGAAAAGAACTGGACTTCTATCCTGGCTCCGAGTTTCTGTACGCCACTATTAACTATGACATTCTCGGATTGGTCATTCAGCAAGTGACAGGGGGCAGTTATGAAGAATATATCGACGAAAAAATACTGAAGCCGCTGGGTATGAACAACACCTTCTTGTTCAGAGAAGAAGCAATGAACCACGACTTTTCAAAAGGATTTAAATATCACTTTCTGGGAGCATCGGAATATAACGCGCCGATGTATCGGGGGAACACTCCGGCAGGCTACATTATTACGAACGTCAATGATCTTTCCGCATGGCTGAAATTTCAGTTGGGAAACTTGGCTATACCTGGACTTGACACTGCTCTGGTAGAAGCTTCTCATGTACCGGATCGAACAGTCACGCCGGATCTCAACGGCTCTTCATATGCTGCGGGCTGGTCGGTTTTTCAAGATGGAACCGGAGAAATCGCTCATTACGGTACCAATCCTAATTTTTCCTCATCCCTTATCATTCGGCCGAATGATAAGGTAGGCGTAGCCATTCTGGCAAATATCAACACAATATATACAGGCAGAATTGCAGAAGACATCATGAGTATTCTTCAAGGAGAAGTAAACGAGAATGATAGCATCACGGATATTTTTAAATCAGTCGACGCGCTAGCGACGGCCATCGTCTTTGGGTCTGTACTATTCATCGTCATGTCATTGGGGTTCCTTGGGGTATTGGTATACGAAATTTGCCGTGGAAAAAGGAGATATAACGGTCAGTTCTCACGCAACCTGAAGAAAATACTATATCTTACCTTATTTGTTATTTCCGTAGGATTCTGCCTTTATAAGATACCAAACATTATATTCTGGGAGCTGAATTGGGATTTCGTGAAGGTTTGGGCTCCACAAAGCTTTCTCATCTCTGTCAGACTTCTTCTAGTAGCCATTGTAATTTTCTGTTTATATTATTTTGTTTCCAGTGTCTATTCGGATTATGGCAAAAACCATTTGTTCCTTATCTCTGTAGTCAGCGTTCTGAGCGGCTTCGGAAATTCACTAATCATTTTTGTCATTAATGAGTCGCTGAACAGAGAAAAGAGCCTGGAAAGCGGATTATGGTTGTACTTCATTGCCGGAATTATTCTATATATTTGCGGGCAGAAGGTGGTCCGAACCAAGCTGGTAACCTGGACCAACGAACTGGTTTACAGTAAAAGAGTCGGGTTGATTAATGGCCTTTTGCGGACACGCTTTCAAAAATTTGAGACCATTGAGAACGGGAAAATACACGCCGGACTAAACAATGATCCAGAGATCATAAGCAATGTTGTAAATATTATTATTGCCGGAGTAACCAATCTGGTGACTTTAATTAGCTGCTTCCTTTATATGGGTATGATTAATTTCTATGGATTAATGTTATCGGTCGCCATCATCCTTTGTGCAGCAGGGCTGTACTTTATCGTTGGCAGATCAACGCATAAACTGTGGGAGCAGACGAGAGATATTCAGGACTTTTTTTTCCGGTTTGTAAACGATTTAATTAACGGATTCAAGGAACTGGCGCTTCACTCAGGAAAAAAAGCTGAATTCAAGAAAAACATGGTAGAGACCTGCGATGAATATAAGCAGAAGCGGATTCTCGGCGACATAAATTTTGCGAATGCGTTCATTGTAGGTGAGTTGTTATTCACGTTTGCGATTGGCTCGGTAGCATTTTTCTTTCCGATTATTTTCACAGATATGCAGAATACCACTTTACGCAGCTACATTTTCATTTTTCTATATATGACCGGTCCGGTTAACGGGCTCCTCAATGTTATCCCACAAATATTGAGGGTTAAAGTAAGCTGGAGACGCTTGAATGAATTTCATGATTCGTTGCAGAGCGAAGCGGTTGAAGAAACAACAGGCGAGCAGGTTTATTATGAAGCTGGCAATCCCAACCGGGGTTTTTCGGCCATAGAGCTGAAAAACGTGGAGTACACATACCAAACAGATGAACAGGAGAGCTTCACGGTAGGACCAGTCAATATATCCTTTAAACCAGGAGAAATCACCTTCATTACAGGGGGGAACGGCAGTGGCAAATCGACACTGGCCAAATTGATTATAGGCTTATATAAACCAAATCAGGGCGAAATCCTCCTTAATGGCCAATCCATTGAGGAGATGGAGTTGTCCCAGAAATATTCCGCAATATTCAGCGATTTCTACTTGTTCAACAAACTTTATGGGATTGATTATGTCAAGCGAGAAGAGGAAATAGTTAAATATCTGAAGCTGTTGAATATAGACGACAAAGTGAATATTACGGACGGAGTATTCAGTACGACCAAACTCTCGACCGGGCAGAAAAAGAGATTGGCGTTACTGGTAAGCTACCTTGAAGACCGCCCCGTTTATCTTTTTGATGAATGGGCGGCTGACCAGGATCCTGAATTCAGAAAATTTTTCTATAATACTTTGCTTATTGATCTAAAAAATATGGGAAAATGCGTAATCGCTATAACCCATGACGACAGATATTTCGATATAGCGGATCAGATGGTCAAGCTAGAGCGAGGCAAGGCTTTGGAGCAGACCGAGCCCTTACTGGTTGCACATATTTAAGTATTTAACATTAGGGAGGAGACGTATCATCCATGGCAAGGTGCGTATTTTTCATTAATCCTTTTTACGGGCATATCAACCCCACGCTAAGCCTGGTAAAGGAGTTGGTAAACAGCGATGAAGAAGTAATCTATTATTCACTGAACAAATTCAAAGACTTGGTTGAGGGTGCGGGGGCAATCTACAAGGAATATCACAAAAGGTATGGGAATAGCATTTTCAATTGGGATCGAATAGATGACCCTGCCAAGGAGAGAGGAGATAACCGTTTACTGGAATACCATTATGGAAAACACTCTTTTATCTTCACAGACTCCTGTAAGCAGATCGTTGATGATTTTGTTGAACAACTGGCAGACATCAAGGTGGATTATATTATATACGATTATTTTGATGCAGTGTGGGGCAAACAGGTTGCCCTTAAATTGGGTATACCAGCGATTTCTACGGTTCCATCCTTTGCTATAAGCAAAAAGATGGTAGAACGGATCAGTGATGAACAATTCCAGAACCAGTATTTACGCTTATCGGGAATGCAAGCCGGGGAACTTGGGGGCGGATCGAAAAGAACGCTCGAACTGGTAGAGCAGACCATAAGGTTTAAGTATAGGCAAAGAGATTTTTCCATATACGATTACGGCAATTCCGAATTGCTTAATATTGTGTTTACCTCGAAATATTTTCAGCCATACGGTGAAGCGTTTGACGATACCTTTGCCTTTGTTGGAGCGTCGGTTGAGCACAGAGACGGGGAATACCCATTCTCTATCGAATTCCCCGATGATAGGCAATTGATTTATATTTCGTTAGGGACAACCAAGGCAAATGAAAATGAACATTTTTATCAGGATTGCATTAAGGCTTTTAGCGGGATGGAAGTAAATGTTCTGATGTCGGTCGGTGACAATATTGACATCCACTCGTTAGGAGAGGTACCTGAGAATGTTATCGTCAGGCAGTCTGCACCGCAGCTTCAAGTATTGGAACATGCGGCACTCTTTATTACCCACGGTGGGATGAACAGCGTGACTGAGGCACTGCACTATGAAGTGCCGATGCTGTTATTCCCGCAGCATGGAGACCAGTATGCCAATGCGAGCCGTGTAATCGAATTAGGTGCAGGAATCATCCTGGAAGGAAATGCCCCGAATTTTCATGAACAGATCAGAGAAGCGGCCTTGGCCGTACTCGAAGACGGCATATATAAATATAATGCCGGACAAATATCGGAAACTTTGCGAAGCTCAGGAGGAGTTAAAAAGGCTGTGGGAAAAATCACTATCTTGAAAGAGCAAGGAATTATTTCAATATAATCATTATATCTTTTTTTGGAGGGAAATATGAAAGTTACATTACTAGCTTTATACACGGAAGGAATGCAACTTTGGCAGGAAGAAATAGGATTATGTTCTCTTGCCTCTTTTCTAAGAAGAGCGGGATACGAAGTTCAACTCATAAGCTATCTGGAAAGCGATATTGACTATAAAGAAATCCTTGATTTCAAGCCCGATCTGCTAGGAATTTCACTGTATGATATCAATAAAAATGCTGCGTACAGAGTAAGTGGTAAATTACGTCAGCTCATGCCGGAGTTGTTTCTCTGCTTCGGTGGAAATCTGCCGACATATTTCGATGAAGGAATTCTGGAAGAATGCAAAGATGTTGACTTTGTTATTAGAGGAGAAGGCGAGAACGTCTTGTTGGAGGTTGTATCCAAGAGTGATCTTAAAGCTTCGATGAGGGAAATTAAGGGGGTGACCTTCAGAGAGGGAGAACAAATTATTGTTAATGAAAGCCAGGAGTTGATCTGTGATTTGGACAGCCTGCCTTTTCCGGCAAGAGATTTGCTGATCCAGAATCATTCGAAATCCGCACAGATTTCAACCTCCAGAGGCTGCAAGGCCAAATGTACCTTTTGTGCCTCCCAGTTATTCTGGAAACGCTGGCGAGGTCGCAGCGTTAAGAACATTGTGGATGAGCTTGAGTACATTGTGAATACCTACGGTATCCGAACTTTTAATTTTATTGACGGAAGCTTCGAGGATCCTGGTGATGATTCGGATCGTCTCTGGCAAATCGCTCGTGAAATTGTTGACCGGAAATTATTCATCTCCTATTTCTGCCATATGCGAGCCGAGTTCTACAAGAATGCAAGCGATGAGCAGCTAAGGTTACTTAAGGAATCGGGGCTTTGCGGTGTTTGCACAGGGTTAGAATCTGGAAATAAACGTGACCTGAGGCTATACGGAAAGATTGCTAACCATTACGACATGGATAGGGCTATTCATATATTTAACGAATACGGAATCAATATCGAACCGGGATTCATCAATTTCAATCCTTATTCTACGTTGGAAGGATTGCGTGAAAACATCCAATTTCTTGAAAAGTACGGGTTTGCCTCCAATATAGAGCATATTTCTACTATATACAAAATGTATAAAGGGACGAGATTGTACGATGTCATTAGAGCCGATGGCCTACTGAAGCCTGATAAATTTAATGAATTTGGATATAAATTTAGGGATCGACGGGTTGAAGTGCTATTTCAAAAGGTTCACAAGTTTATCATGAACAATGACGATCAGGGCATTGTGGATTTATTCGGTAAACTGGTCTATTTCACTACTAAACAATGGACGCTCACAAATTACTATAAACGGATACTACTGGACAGGGGGTCTACAGATGCTGTTGATGCTATAACGGAATTTGAACTCGCAGGCATGCAATACAGAGACAATTTAAACAGTACGATAGCAAACTGGTTCAACGAATTACTTGATTTGGCTGAAAACCAGTGGAGTGAGGAGCAGTCGGATAAAATCACTGGCAATTACTTAAACAAGCAATATATCACAGATATACTAAAAAGTTTTCAAAAAGCAAAAACGGCGCTATACAAGAATTTGATTAAGTATGATATGAACTTTTTAACTAATACTATCGATTTTATCTAGAGAGGAGGGAGGCTGTCTTGATCAAAATTTCCAAGCAAATGCTGGACAGAATGACCAAGAAATTTGGAGCCGATGTGGATAGCCTGGTATTTGTGGGTGGAGGAAAAGAGGAATCGGACGGTATCCTTTATAGTTATAGCTCCGGTTCCAAGGAGATGGTTCTCAAGATTCTATCTATTCCGAAGGAAAATGCCGATACAGCATTCGAAGAAATGGAAGAACGTACTCGGTTTGTAAATTATCTAGGAAGACAAGGTATGGACATCGCTTATCCGGTAAAAAACAAAAATAACAATATCATTGAAACGATAGAAACAGAAGAATATATTCTGGCAGCTTATGAGATGAACAGAGTCTACGGCAATATTCCTCAAGCCCATGATTTTTCTAAAAACTTCTACATCCGATACGGGAAAATTATAGGAAAGCTTCACCAGCTCTCTAAGATCTATCCCAAGTGGAAAGGAAATGCACCGGATGGGGACAGTAAAGTGCTGCACTGGAGTGATGAATGGAAATTCTTTTATTCATGGTGCCAGGATTCAGAGGTGAAACGGGCATGGCAGAATATCAAAGCGGAACTGTCCTCCCTTCCTGTAACGCGTGATACCTTTGGTTTCATTCATAATGATCCTCATGTGGAAAATATTATGATAGAAAAGGGCCGAGTCGTTCTAATCGACTTCGATGTCGCCAATTTCCATTGGTTTATGAATGATATTGCTATAGCTTCGCAGTTTCTGATGTTTTCGACGACTGGAGGAATGGGTGCACCGTTTAAGGATATGGATAAATTGAAATCGTTCTATATGCATTTTATGAATGGTTACGAAACTGAAAATCATATGGATGCCATTTCACTAGATAAGTTAGAGCTATTTATCAATTACCGTAGATTGCTGATGTATACCATTTCACAGCATTGGCTGGAGTCGAATCCGGAGCAAAAGAAATCGTGGAAGCAGATGATTCTTAACAGTCCGTCGCTTCATTTGTTCAATTAACCAAAGCACAAGCGCATGTGGGGAAGCGAATTTGGATACGTTGAAAAACCGAATTGCCACACTACCAATCATGAGAGGCTATGATTCCATGGAACTTGTAAAGAAACTGGACAAGGGCAATGTCGAAGATATTGTAGCGGTAACTCCAATGCAGGCAAGCATGCTATTCCATTATTTCAGCGATCCTTCTAGCGGTATGTATTTCGATCAGTCCTGCTACAGATTGAAGGGCAAGATTAGTGCAGATGCGCTGGTTCAAGCATGGAATGTCGTAGTGCATAACAATGAAATTTTGCGGACCGTATTCCGTTGGCAGGGAATCAGGTTCCCACTACAGATTGTTCAGAAGGAATATGATCTTCCCATCACTCATTATCGGCTTAGTAATTTGAATACAATAGCTAGACAAAGAGACATTGAGAGCATCAGACTTGCGGATATCCAGCGGTTGGCAGATATAACGGATGAGCCCTTCCGGGTAATATTGTGTGAATTATCACCTGACGAGTACGAAATGATTGTAAGTACTCATCATGTTTTGTACGACGGCTGGAGTAATGCGTTGATGCTAAAAGAAGTATTGCAGGCTTATGGGGCTATTACCAACAATGAAGAGCCTAGACAGGTAAGAAAGCCAAGATATAAGGAGTTGGTCAGATGGTATCAGCGGCAGGATAAAGAGCATCATAAAAAATTCTGGAAAAATTACTTGAGGGAATATAAGCCGCAGACCTTGCATGAAGAAGTAAGGTACAGAAAAGCCGAGCGACCTGAAGAATATTCGTTGGTACTGGAGGATAGCCTGGTACAACAAATTCAAAGGTATTTACGAAGTAAGGAAATCACACTTGCTACCTTCATTTATGCCGTATGGGGCATATTGCTATATCAACAGAAAGGCCATAAAGATACCCTTATAGGAGTAACTCTCTCCGGTAGGACTCCAGACATTATTAATGTGGAATCAATGATCGGTTTGTTCATCAATACCCTTCCGCTTAGAATCACATTTGATTCAGAGAAGACTGCCGGTGAACTCCTCCATGATATTAACAACGACCTGTTGATTTTTAAAGAATATGAAGGAACCTCATTGTTGGATATTCACGACTGCGTAACGTCTCCACTTGACGGGCAGTTATTCGACACTCTAGTCGTCATTCAAAACTATCCGGTCGATAAAATTATTACCAATGAAGATGCTAATATTCAACTAAGCTTTGTATCTTCTTATTATTTGACAAATTTTAAACTAACGCTGAGTGTTAAAAATTTTAATGGCCTCCAACTGGATTTTAGTTTTACTAAAGACGATTACCGATTGGATGAAATTGAAGCAATGGGCCAACAGTTAGCCTCCCTTCTTGGCTGGATGGCCGCTGGAGATTACGATGAAATGGCTGTTTCAGATATAACTATGCTCTTGAATCAAAGAAAAAGTGAAGGATTATTCCGAATTCAGGAAACGATCCATCAACTTGATTCGATAGGAAGGATAAACTTCGATGAAATATTTTAGCGTACCTGCGGATTTCAAAAAAGAAACCATCGATAGATATGAGGCACTCAACAGACGGTACAAAGATGCCAAAGTGCTAGAAACCTACGGCCAATTAACATCGGTTGGCCTTGTGAATTCAGGCAGAGTTACGGAAGTGTTACCTAATGTCGATGTCAAAAGCTTTACCGAATATGTGTCCTACTCGAAGGATAAAGGTATTGACTTTAACTATACCCTGAATCCGTCTTGCTTAGGAAATATGGAGTTTTCGGAGGCAGGAATGGAGCAACTGATTGCTCAGCTTAAGCTCATCAAGAGCCTGGGTGTAGATTCGCTTACGCTTACCTCACCTCAACTGATGGAACTGGTGAAAGGCGTTGGCCTCGGATTTAAGATTAAAGCCTCGGCAATCTGTGAAATTACATCTCCCAGCAAAGCACTCTTCTATAAAAAAATGGGTGTGGAGAGAGTTGTTGTAGACCCGGATATTACAAGGAATTTCGAAAAGCTTAAAAATATTTGTAAGGGATTCGGCAGCGGAGTTGAGATTATCATCAACAATGTGTGCTACAAGGACTGCGCATACAAAATGTTTCATTATAACCACGAAGCGCATTGCACCAAAGATCATCCGGAGCAGACAATCAGGAATTATTATTTCAATCGATGCTCGATGCAAAAAGCGAGCGGATATAAAAATTCGGTCAGGCTGAACTGGATCAGGCCTGAGGATCTAAAATATTATACGGAGTCAGGAATATCGTACTTCAAGCTCCAGGGCCGGCAAAATATTGTAAATGGTGATGGCGCTAAGACACTTGAACATTATTTTAATGGAGACTTTGATGGCAATCTATTTGATTTGATTACTATGTTTGCACCGTATAATTCGTTCCAACCTTACATGGACAACAAGAAACTGGACGGATTCGTAAAGACGTTCTACGATCATCCGACATTTTGTAAAGACTTATGCGATTCGTGCAAATATTGCGAGAAATATGCTATGAAGTGTATTGACAGAAGCAGCGTGGAGGAATTAAACAAACAGGCATTAGATTTTTATACTGCCTATGATGACTACACGCATGGCATCCGAAGACATGTGCGGTCAACATCCCGAAATGAAGGTTTTACTAACACAGAGTTGGATTGTGAATTCGAATTCTAGGCCAGAACAATGAAAGGAACATTAACTATGAAATATTTCAACATTCCCGCAGATTTCAAAATGGAAACTATTGATAAGTATGATGAATTAAACCAGCAATACAGTGACTCCAAAGTAATTGAAACCTATGGACAGATTACTTTGGGTAACAGAATCGGCTCCGGAAGGGCTTATGATTTGATCCCCAAACTGGATATTACGGGTCTCCAGAAGTACATTGATTACTCGGCTCAAAAAAATATTGGCTTTAACTATACAATGAATACCACTTGTATGGGCAATAAGGAATTTACCAAGCAAGGGATAAATGAAATTCTGGGGTTCCTGGATGAACTGTATGCAGCAGGTGTCCGTTCATTAACGGTCACTTTGCCTTCCATGATTGAGATTATTCGGCTGAAGAATTACGATTTCGAAATCAAGGCCTCAACCGTTTGTCAAATCATTAATGCTAATAAAGCGTTGGCTTATAAAAATTTGGGTGTTGATAAGATTGTAATCGATGAATCAATCAACCGGGATTTTGAGATGCTGAAGCGAATACGAAACGCATTTGGCGAGAAAGTTGAAGTCATCACCAATGTAATATGCCATAAAAACTGTATATATGAAATGTTTCACCATAATCAGACTTCCCATGACGACGGTATTCGATCTGGTGATTCCAGTGCGACCTATTACTCTCACCGCTGTATGATGAAACGCTCGGAGAACTTCGCCAACATCATGAAGCTGGCCTGGATCAGACCCGAGGACCTAAAATATTACACCGGAATAGGTATAAATTATTTTAAGCTGCAGGGAAGACAAGCGATTCTTAAGGGGGATCCGGTCCGGGCGACCAAATGTTATTTTGAGGAGTCATTTGACGGTAACTTGATGGACCTACTGGACATGTTTTCACCAACGAACTCGTTCAATGTCTATATTGATAATAAAAAGTTAGACGGCTTCCTGAAGCCTTTTTATGAGAAGCAAAATTTTTGCAATAATGACTGTACCTCTTGCCGATACTGCGAATCCTACGCCAGAAGGCATACAGAGTATGAAAAAGTACAAGAGATGTTTGATTTGGCTACAGATTTTTATCAGGAATTCGATCAATTCACTAATATGGTAAAGGAATCCAGTCATGCGGCTACTCCCGCAAAGCCAAAAAAAGATAACGCTGAGCTCAACAAAATCGCCGAATTGAATTTCGAGTTTTAATACGGTATACGACGGAGGAACTATATGTATACAGGGATGATAAGTACGTTAGAAGAATTCAAAGAGTCCAGAAATTATTGGATGGATAAGCTGGGAAGTGAATTTGACAATACGGAATTTCCTGCCGACTTCAGCCCTGAAGCCGCAGGAGCTAAAACTATTTTCCATTTCTCGTTCGATCAGGAGATGTCCGCAAGCCTGTTGAATATGTCCAAAGACCAGGACGTGCTTCTATATATCATGTTAACAGCTGCATTTAAGATTCTGCTCAACAAGCTGACGAACGAAGAGAATATCATAGTGTGTTCTCCGATTTTTAACACATCAGCTGCAGTTAACCCTTCATTTAAAGGTATCTTGCTCAAAGAGCGGATCGTCAGAGCGATGAGCTGCAAGGAGTTTTTGCTCAATGTAAGAAATACCGTTATTGAAGGTTATAAGAATCAGCATTACCCGATAGAGCAACTCCTTGAAGGTGAGGAACGCCGGCAAGCTGCATTTTCCAGAACCATTATACTTCTAGAAAGCATACATGGTTCCACACAGCCGGAGAGCCTAATAAATAATATAGATAACAACGTTACTTTTGCATTTCATAAGAATGATGAGCTTATTGGTGGGAAGATTATTTATCCGTCCGGTATGTACTTGGAAAAGACTATTGGCACCTTCTGCGATTGTTATACGTTCCTGCTGAAACAGATGCTCGCCAACATCAATGCTCCAATCAGAGACTTAGAGCTGGTTGCGGAGGCAGACCGGGACAAGCTATTGCATACATTCAACAATACCGAACGGACTTACCCGTACAATAAACCGTTAAGCCAATTGTTTGAAGAACAGGTGCTGCTGAATCCGGACCGAACCGCTGTCGTATTTGATGGCCAACAATTGACCTACAGTCAACTCAATGAACGGTCTAATCAATTGGCTGCTCTACTGATTGACCTAGGAGTAACGGATAGAGATATAGTGGCTATACAAGCCGAATATTCCCTAGAGATGGTTGTTAGCATTTGGGGGGTTCTGAAAGTCGGAGCCGCATACCTGCCGATCGACCCCAAATATCCTCAAGAGCGAATTCGTTATATGCTTGAGGACAGCAAGGCCAAGTACCTGCTTGCCCAAAGCGAATTCATAAGCACCAGTCCAATTACCGCCATTGATTTGAACGATGAAGTGCTGTTTGTCAACAAACCAGTCCACAATCCGGGGACTTTGGTAAAAGCCGAGAATGCCGCATGCATGATTTATACTTCTGGATCAACAGGATTGCCAAAGGGTGTCGTAATCCGACATAACAGCCTTGTGAATTTTATTGACTGGCGGATTCAGGAATATCGCTTTACAGCTGCTGACGTCATTATGCAACTGCTCTCTTTTTCTTTTGACGGATTCGGAACGAATTTCTATTCCAGTTTGCTTTCAGGGGGGTGTCTAATCCTTCCTGCCGGTAACCGCTGGGGTGATTTCAACTATATTGCGCAGTTGATGAAAGATAATAGGGTAACCAGCATGAGTGTTGTTCCGGTGATGTATGAGGCGATTTTGAACCATGCAGAGAAAAGTCAATTGGAATCGCTTAGGCTGGTTGTTCTTGCCGGTGATAAGTGTAATTCTGAGCTTATCGCCATGAGTGAACAGCAAGCAGGTCATATCTTACTTGTTAATGAATATGGCCCCACAGAAAATACCATAACAACCACAGCGCAAGTTGGGATGCAGGCGGACCAACCGAATATTATTGGCTATCCAATCGCTAACCAGAGCATATATATCATCAATCAAGACAATAATCTCATGCCTGTCGGCATTAAAGGAGAGCTGTGCGTCTCCGGTGCGGGACTGGCAAGTGAATATTGGAACAATCCGGAGTTAACTATTGAGAAATTCATTCAAAATCCGTTTGTTCCCGGTGAACGAATGTACCGGACCGGTGATATTGCCAAGAGGCTTCCAGACGGAAACGTTGAGTTTCTGGGGAGGGCGGACTATCAGGTCAAAATCAGAGGGTACCGCATCGAGCTTGTAGAGGTCGAGAGGGCAATAATGAATACGAATCTGTTAAGGGAAGCAATTGTCATGGAGAGGGAGGATCTCGCCGGAAAGCAATATTTATGCGCATATATTTTGGCTTCCGAACCGATTGATCTGGATGTTCTTAATGAATTGCTGCTGCAGAAATTGCCGAATTATATGATTCCGACGCGATACATCCAATTGGACAGCCTGCCTTTGACTCCGAACGGCAAAATCCATAGAAAGGCTCTGCCCGATCCGTATATGCTTCCAGGGCAATCTGCCGAATATGTTCAGCCTACCCATTATATTGAACATGAAATAGTAGCTATTTGGGCCAACGTCTTAGGAATTGATCAGGATAAAATCGGGATTAATAATAGTTTTTTTCACTTGGGTGGAA
This sequence comes from Paenibacillus sp. FSL M7-0420, assembly GCF_038002345.1. Classification (NCBI taxonomy): domain Bacteria; kingdom Bacillati; phylum Bacillota; class Bacilli; order Caryophanales; family Paenibacillaceae; genus Paenibacillus; species Paenibacillus sp. FSL M7-0420. Next base: position 1,337,970 of record NZ_JBBOCJ010000001.1, read on the forward strand.
ACTCCTTGCTGCTAATGCAGGTACACCATGCTATTGATCGGCTGTATCCGGATACAGTATCCATTCCTGAGCTGTTTGTTTACCACACTGTTTCCAAGCTTGCACTGTTTATTGAGGATAAGCAGAGTCAGAATACCGGACAATTCATGCTTGATGGCGTAAAGCTGCCCGAGGATTATTTCCATGTTGAGCCGATAGGGCGCTTAAATGACCGCATTTATTTTGAGGTGCCAGCAGACGTATTCTGCAAAATCAAGCATATAGAGCATGCTACCCCAGAGAATATATTGATTTTCGCCTATGCTTATCTGCTGATGAAGCTGTCTGATACCTCAACTGTGTGCCTGCAAGCGATAACCGGCAGTAAAAATGTAATTCGAAAGGTAACGCTGGATTTCCGGGAGCAGAATGATTTTACAACATTGTTCAGCATGATGGACCGTCAAATCGCTGCGGATGAATCAGCAGGGCTACGGGTTTCGAAACTGGCCCGCAGTAAAGTTGTTCAACAGGTATATACCGTTCTTCCGTTGTTTTACACCAAGCATTCCGTTAATAGGAGCAACACTCTGCACGAATTCTTTGATTTGCTGTTGGAGTTGAATCTGCTTGATGACAGTGCGCAGTTTGCCTGTGAATACAATTCCGCTCTGCTCAAGGATGACAAAGCAGAGGAGATCGTTCACATGTATCTTAAGCTTCTTGAATTAATGGCAGCGCAATTTAGCTGATTGGCTGGCGCAAAATCGGCTCTATGAGGTGAACGTATGACCAAGGGATTGGTAGACTTATTTTCGCTCAATGAAATGAAATCAGCTTCGAAAAATAATATTAAAAAAGCCTCTAATCAGGATATTGCAGTAATCGGCATGTCGGCTAAACTGCCCGTAGTCGACGATCTTGAGGATTTCTGGAACAGCCTTGCTGCGGGGAACGATTTCATTAGGGAAATACCTGAGCAGAGAAGGAAAGATGCGGAGAGTTATCTGAATTTTATCGGCAAGGAGAGCGATGCGGAACGATTCGAAGAAGCGGCTTATTTGCAGGAAATTGATAAATTCGATTACGCTTTTTTTGGGCTTTCGCCAAATGAAGCTGCGTTGATGGACCCGAATCAGCGTCTTTTTCTGGAAACGGCTTATCAGGCAATTGATGATGCCGGCTATGGCGGGGAACAAATCAGGGGAACGCGAACAGCAGTATTCGTTGCTTTCTCGAACGAAAGCGAGTACCGGAGAATTATTAACGATACGGCACCTGATTTATATCCGATTGCAGTAACAGGCAATTTGCCACCGATCATTGCAAGCAGAGTTTCCTATCTCCTCGACCTAAAAGGGCCTAGTATGATTATCAATACCGCATGCTCTTCATCACTTGTGGCTTTGCATCTTGGCTGTCAGGCACTAAAGAATGGCGAGTGCAGCATGGCTATCATCGGCGGTGTACAAGTGCACATGTTGCCGGTTAGACAAGTACAGATTGGAATTGAGTCTCCGGATCGCCGGGCCAGATCTTTTGATGACAGTTCTAATGGAACAGGCGGAGGTGAGGGCGTCATTGCAGTAATGCTTAAGCCTTTGGACAAAGCACTTCAGGACGATGATCATATTTATGCCGTCATTAAAGGAAGCGCTTATAACCAGGATGGGGCCACGATGGGTATATCTGCTCCAAATCCCGCCGCACAGGAGGATGTCATCGTCCAGGCTTGGCAGAACGCCGGCATTGATGCTTCCACGATCAGTTATATCGAGGCACATGGGACAGGGACAAAGTTGGGGGACCCCATCGAGATTGAGGGTATTCAACGGGCGTTCGAACGCTATACGGACAAGAAGCAATTTTGTGCCATTGGCTCGGTGAAATCCAACATCGGACATCTGGATGCTTCTGCGGGCTTGGTCGGTTTTCTGAAGGCTGTTCTGGCGCTGAAGCATAGACAAATTCCGCCTACCCTGCACTTTGAAAGGCCGAACAGAGCAATTCCATTTTTCAACTCGCCAGTTTACATCAATAGCAAGTTACGGAAATGGAAGCAAAACGGCGGAATTCCCAGAAGATGTGGAGTTAGTTCCTTTGGTTTTAGCGGAACAAATTGTCATGTTGTGCTTGAAGAAGTCATACAACGTGAGCCATTTTCGTCAGTTTCATCAAGCTGCTCGCATGTATTGGTACTTTCGGCAAAATCAGAAACTGTTCTGCACTCGTTAATTGAACACTACGCCGTATGGAATACTGAAGGGCTTGCTGTTGACGACATCTGTTATACCGCAGCGATTGGCAGAGGTCATTATAAATGCCGATTGGCACTAATGTTCCAGAATCATGAAGACCTTAAGCAGAAACTGAATGAACTGCTAACGCAAGGCACCGGGAACTACAGCGGTCAGGGTATATTCTTTAAAAGATGTGCCCCTAGCGATGCTGACAAAATTAAGCGGGCAGATGCTCCAAAAAGCCGAAAAAAGGAAAATCAGCAATCGACTGAAATTCTCCTCTCACTATTGCGTTCGGAAGGAGATATTGTTGAAGCTTTGTTGATCCGAATATGTGAACTGTATATCAAGGGCGCAGACATTGAATGGAGCGATTTATACAGATTTAAGAGCAGAAGAAGAGTAAGCTTGCCGGGGTATCCTTTTGAAAGAACAAGATGTTGGGTGAATATTCCGAGTAAGCAAGAACAGCAAATGAATGAATGTTTCTTCACTCAGGACTGGATTGCCAAAGAACTGAAGTCTCCGGCTGATCCTGTTAAGAAAGGGACTTTTCTGGTTATTGGCAATTCACAGCAGGGGCGGGCAATTAGTACTGAGCTTCGAAACAGAGGCCATGGAGTAATTGAAACTGACACTGTCGAGGATGAGTTCATTAGTTTTACGCCGTTTCAGAATACTGGCATCAAGGATTTTACCAATGTGATCTTCGCACTCGACCATGGCTACTCCCCATCTTCGAGCATTGAAGCCCGACTGGAGAAAGAATTATATACCTGCTTTAGGGTGATCAAGCAGATTTCTGCTTCTTCCTTGGAAGCATTAGATATTGTAATTGTAACCCGATACGCGAACAAAGTGGATGGCAGTGAAACTGCTGTGTTCCCTGAATCGGCGGCTGTATCTGGATTGGGCAAAGTCATAAATGTTGAAGATTACCGTCTGAAATGTCGAAGCATTGATATCGATGATTTTACAGACCCGAAGAATACAGCGTCGGAGATTGAAGCAGGGTATCAAGACTACCAAGTGGCTTACCGAGGCGGGCAAAGGTATATTCAGCAACTGAACAATTTGCGGCTGGAGGATTCTCTGAATCGGGAAATAGAGATCCGAGAAAAGGGGGTCTATCTTATCGCTGGCGGTATGGGAGGAATTGGTTTGGAAATCGCCAAGTATTTTGCCTCCATTGCCTGTACGAAGCTCATTCTGATGAACCGCACCGTGTATCCCGACAGGGAGCAATGGGAAGAGATAATCCGGTGTAATCAGCAACCTGAACTTGCAGGCAAGCTGAAGACGGTTCTCGAAATCGAAAAAAGCGGAAGCACTGTGAATATCTGCAGTGTGGACATTACGCAAAGAGAACAACTGCACATAGCGATATCTGATATCAGATCAATGTATGGGAGCATTAGCGGCGTGGTCCACTGTGCCGCAATCGGTGTCGGAAGCCAGGGGGAACTTCTTAAAAATGATGATTTTGATACTTTTAGGCTTGTCCTTTCTCCCAAAATTCATGGAACCTTTTGGCTTGACGAAGAGACCCGGATGGATGATCCCGATTTTTTTGCGGCGTTCTCTTCGCCAATTACGGTTACTGGAGCTATAGGTTCAGGAGGTTATACTGCTGCAAATGCTTTTCTTGACTCTTTTGCGGCCTATAGAAGCTTTTGGGCGAAAAACACAGTCATTATGAGTTGGGCACCATGGATTCAGACTTTGGCGTCTTCAAATTCCGAATATGCAAGCGGCACTCACTTGTTCAATCCGCTGTCTACAGATGAAATTACCGGAGCCTTTAATTATCTGCTGCGCAAAAAAGCGGATTATGCGATTGTTGGACAGATTAACCGGACCGGAGATATTTTCGGCCTTGAGGGGGTATTACCTTTCCGGCTGTCAGAGAATGTTCGCAGAATGGTTGCCGGGGACAAAGCTGTGAAGCCCGCAGAATCGCAGTCTTCCATCAAGAATGGAATCATTTTGAAAGGGGAAGTAATCAACAGGTATTCCGAGTCGGAAAAAACGGTTGCCGCGGTCTGGGGGCAGGTGTTCGGATACAACGAGCTGTCTGTCAATGATAATTTTTATGAGCTTGGCGGAAACTCCATTATCGCAATGAAGGTTATCAACAATATCAATCAGGTTATGGGGCTCAATCTGAATGTTTCACATCTATTGTCCAATCTGACTATCCGGCTGCTGGCAGCTTTAATTGATGCTGGAATTTCCGACGCACATAACCATACTCCAATCGTCATCAAAAAGTATGAGGACAGAGATTACTATCCAGTCTCTATGGCTCAAGAGCGAATGTTCTTGCTGAGCGAAAAAAAAGAGCATGATATCAGCTGGAATATGTCGTGGATTTATCAGATCAATGGAAGACTGGACTTCGCTAAACTTGAGACTGCTTTTCATAAATTAATCGAAAGGCATGATATCTTAAGGACCTCTTTTGAATTGATGGATGGAAAATTGGTGCAGAGAGTCCATCAAATGTTGGAGTTCCATATTCAGACGTTGCCGCAAGATTCGGGCTCTATTGAAGAAATTGCGAAGCGATTTTTCAGACCCTTTAATTTTACGCAAGCGCCTCTAATGAGAGTTGGAGTGATTGAGGTAAATGAGAATGAAAGTTGCTTGCTTCTTGATATCCACCACATCATTGCCGATGCAGCGTCAATGCATATGCTAATCCGGGAAGTGGTTTCCTTTTATAAAGATATAAATATTCCTCGCTTGCCTATTCAATATAAGGATTATGCCATCTGGCAAGAAGAGTGCAAAGCTTCCGGAGAGCTTGTAAATCAACGGGAGTACTGGATTAGCAAATTTGCTGATATCAATGCACTCAAGGTTTTACCTCCCGATTTTTCGGGAGTGGAGAATGGAAGTGTCAGCGGCAGCAGGCTTGGATTTGGACTCACCGAAGACCTTGTCGGCAAGCTCCGGCAATTGGCCTTGGCGACTGACACAAGTCTGTTTCTGGTCTTGCTTTCTGCATTTTATGTGCTGATCTGGAAGTTTTCATCCGGGGAGGACATCACCATTGGGGTGCCGATTGCGAACAGAAACCATGCGCTGCTTGAAGGCTTGATTGGAATGTTTGTAAACACTATTGCTCTACGCACGACCCCAGCAGGGGAGAAGTCGTTCAAAGAATTTTTGGCTGAAGCCAAGGCTGAATTTCTTGAATCCTCACAACATAGCGATTATCCGCTGTTGGAATTGGTGCATGAGTTAGGTATAGAAACAACACACGATAGAAATCCGTTGTTTGATATTTCTTTTGTCATGCAGAATACAGGCAATGAGGAAATTAACCTTGGTAATGATCTGCACTTTATTCCTTACGAGCTTGAACATTCGTTAGCCCGGAACACATTGCTCCTCGAAGTGATCGATAACGGCGATAAATTGGCCTGCTGGTTTGAATACCGCACTGGGCTGTTCCGGCAGGAGACAATAGAACAACTGAAGATGCACTTTATGCGAATACTGAATGAAATTGTCCGTGATTCCGCGGTGAGATTAAAGGATATTGAAACGGTTTCCTTCGGGGAACAAATGTTGATTATTGAAGACTTCAACGAAGTACTGTAAGTCCAAAAATTAATGCAATGGAATATGGAGGAAATGATGGAACGCAGAACCTTTCAACTTCCCAAGTGGCAATACGACGAGTTGCAGCAAATCGGCATTGATTTTGGAAGTGATCAGGAAGTAGAGACATATGATTCCTACATGAATAATATCAGAAGCATTGAACAGGAAATCAGGCAGGCGCTGGAGAGTATTAATTTACAAAGTGACCATACGCTTCTCGAGATAGGCACTGGAACTGCAGAATTGGCAATTGCGGCTGCCCGCCAGTGCAACAAAGTCATTGCTATTGATATTTCAAGTTCCATGCTTGATTACGCCAAGCGTAAAGCAAAAAGATTGGGCGTTCATAATATTGAGTTTTACCTAGGCGGATTTCTGTCTTTCGCAGGAGCGGGTCGGTCGCTTGACGCTGTAGTTACGCAAAATGCCCTGCATCACCTTCCGGATACCTGGAAAATGATAGCTCTGACACGGATATACGACATGCTGAAAACCGGAGGCAAGTTCTATCTTAAAGATGTTATCTATTCATTTGATATCCAAAATTACAATGTGTTTTTCTCCAACCTAGTGGATGCCCATAAGTATTTCCACGGCGATAAAGCTGAGGAGATCGCTCTTTCCTTTATTAAGGAAGAATATCCCACACTGGACTGGATAATGGATGGGATGTTACGGAGAGCAGGGTTTGCGATTGAGAGTGTGGAGCATTTTGAAGGCTTTACCTCAACATTCGTATGCGTGAAAAAGTAGAGCCTGCCGACTTATAAGATTAAACAGGAATTTTTGTGGGAGGGTTAGGATTATGCAGAATACGCTGCAGCATCAATTCAGAGAAACTGTGGGGAAATATGCAGAGAAAATCGCTATTGAATACGGCGAATATACCGTCTCCTACCGGGAACTGGACTACAAGTCGGATCAGATAGCATGTTCGTTGGCCCGGAATGGAGTGCAAAAAAAGGCGCATGTCGGGGTGCTTGCTTCTAGCCGCATAAATCTGATTTATGCCATGCTTGGAATTTTGAAAGCCGGAGCTGTATTTGTCCCACTCGATGGCTCCTACCCCGCAAGCAGGCTAACTGCAATGCTTGCAGCCAGTGGAACCAGTCTGCTGCTCGTTGACAACGATATATGCGGAAATCAGCTGGAAGATATCCGGCGGAACCATTTCGGTATGAAGACGTTCAGCATCGAAGAGATATTTGCAGTAGAACCAGCACATGACGGATTCTCTAACGTGGCCGAAATCTCGCCGGAGGATCATGTATATATTTATTTTACCTCTGGCACCACAGGGCAACCCAAGGCAATCGTCGGCATCAATAACAGCCTACTGCATTTCATAAACTGGGAAATCAAGGCTTTCCAGATTCCCGACAATATAAAGGTTAGCCAACTGACGCCACCCTGCCATGATCCTTTTCTGCGGGATGTGTTTGTACCTTTATTAACTGGAGGGACGCTTTGTATTCCGCCAAGCAAAGTGTTCATCTTATCAGATACAGCTTTGGTCGAATGGATTGAAGCAAACGGCATCTATCTCGTACATTGTACACCCAGCCTCTTTCGGATCATGAATTCCAAAGAACTTACTTCAGAACATTTCAGTCGTTTGCATCATGTCGCTCTGGCAGGCGAGCGAATTAAGCCCAGGGATCTCAAGAACTGGTATGAGATATTTGGCAGCAGAATACAACTGGTCAATCTCTACGGACCAACAGAGACAACCTTGGCGAAGCTCTATTATTTGATTAATCCCGAAGATACAGAGAGAGCTTCAATCCCAATCGGCAAACCGATAGACGGTTGCAGGGCTATCATTTTGAACAGTGATATGAAAGTATGCAGTCCCGGCGAAAGCGGTCAAATCGTTATCCGTACCCCCTTCAGAACAGCTGGTTACTACAATGAACCCGATTTGACTGCCAAAACCTTCGTCCCTAATCCATTCAGTAATCAAGCAAATGATATTGTTTATAAGACGGGTGATCTAGGCCGACTATTGGAAGATGGTAATATTGAGTTCCTGGGAAGAGTGGATCGGCAGGTGAAAATCCGTGGCTTTCGGGTTGAACTGGATGAAATTGAGAATGAAATGCTTAAATTCCCGGGAATTCGTGAGTGTGTCGTCAATATTAAGGAAAGTTCAAGCCGAGAACAGGAAATAATGACTGCTTTTTACACATCTCCACGTCCGCTAGAGGAACAGGAAATTAGGGGATTCCTTGAAACTAAGTTTCAGGATTATATGGTCCCCTCTTATTTGATTCAGCTGGATTCAATTCCTTTGACTGCGAATAACAAGGTAGACTATGCTAAGCTGCCCCATCCGGAACGGTTCAGCTTCAGCTATCTCGCTCCGCAGAATGATATTGAAGTGAGACTGGAACGAATCTGGTGTCAAATCCTACATGCCGACCGGATTGGTCTGAATCGAAATTTTCTGAAGATCGGTGGCACTTCTCTGGATTTAATGACTTTAATTTCTAAAATATATCAGGAATTCGGTGTGAATGTGCCGCTGGGCGAAATTTTCAGAGGAGCAACTATTGAGAAGATTGCCTGCAGTATTGCGTATTTACTGGGGGAAGAGGATGAAAGGAACGGAATCTTCATAGAACCAACTGTCGGTAAAAAGGAGTTTTACCCGTTATCCTCGGTCCAGTCGAGAATGTACACGCTTAGTTTTATAAAAGATATCGGTACGGGTTACAATGTGTCAAGCGCTTTCGTGGTAGATGGAGAGTTTAATACATGGAAGGCCGAACAGGCAATTACGGCCATAACCGAAAGACATGAGGCGCTAAGAACCACGTTCCACCTGGTGAATAACAAGCCCATGCAGAAGATCCATGAACATATTGATATTCATATAGGTAGGGTTGAACTGGGCCACAGTACGCCGGAAGCGCTGGTTCAAAGTATGGTACAACCCTTTAACTTGGAACAACTCCCTTTATTTCGAATTTCACTTATCAACTTGTCCAGCAACAAAAAAATAATCTTTTTTGATATTCATCATATTATCTCGGATGAAGCTTCTATTGATAACTTTATTCATGAATTTACCCTTCTGTATAACGATGAGCGCAAAGCACTTCCCCAATTGTCGATTCAGTACAAGGATTATTCATATTGGCAAGAGGAACAGGCAAATTCGGCAATGACAAAAAAACAGGAGCAATTCTGGCTGGAGTATTTGAAAGGGAGCGTATCCAAACTGCATCTTCAACTGGATAAAACCGCAACCAAGAACCGGAGGTTCCATGGCAGCAATGTATATTTCGATCTCGACGAATCCTTGACCAGTCAACTAAAGAGGATGGCAGAGCAGCATGAATGCACTTTATTTATGGTCCTGATGGCCCTTTATAATGTGCTTTTGGCCAAGTATACGGGCCAGACGGATATCGTTGTAGGAACGCCAGTCCTGGGAAGAACCCATGGCGAGCTGGAGCACTTAGTCGGCGCTTTTATCAATACGCTTGCATTGCGGAGTTTTCCTGGAGAAGAGCTCAGGTTTGTCGAATTTCTGAAGCAAGTGAAAACCCACTCAATACAGATTTTTGAACATCAGGAGTATCCTTTTGAGAAAGTCGTAGACCAACTGGGTACCGGCAGAGGACTTAACCGGAATCCGGTTTTCAGCACTTTGTTTGTTTTTCAGCAGAACAAGGAAGCGGAGATCAGTTTGAAGGATGCTATGCTGACCCCCTTTCATATTGAAGGAAATACAGCGAAATTTGATATATCCCTATACACCGAAGATCGCGGAGAGCGGATCAGATGCTGGTTTGAATACAAGGTGGATCTGTTTAAACAGTACGCCGTGGAGGAAATGGCGGATGAGTTTATAAATATCGCTAATCGAGTTGCCGATTTTCCAAGTATTCATCTCAAGGAAATTGAACTGGCCAGTGTTAAGATGCCTTGATGACAGACCGTGGTGTTTACCGGAAAAATAACCAATGAAAAGAGTGCGATTCTGATGATTTATGACCATATTCTGCAGTTGTCCGGAAATACGCCGTTGATATTATTACATTCTAAAGATATTGAACACATTGATCTGTATGCAAAACTGGAATTTTACAATCCGACCGGCAGTGTTAAAGACAGGGCTGCATCCTACATCATTTCAAAAGTGATAAATACCGGAGAAATTAATCAGGATACGATGATCGTCGAATCTTCCTCCGGAAATTTCGGTATCGCCTTAGCGGCGATATGTAAGAGGAAGGGCCTAAAATTCACCTGTGTCATTGACCCGAATATAAACGAAATCAATGAAGTGCTGATCCGTAAACTGGGTGCCGAGGTTGTAAAAGTTACCGAGGTGGACGAGAACGGGGGATATCTTCTCAACCGGATCAAGAAGGTCAAGGAACTATTGGCCAACACTCCCAATTCCTACTGGGTCAACCAATACGGAAATCCCTATAATTCGGATGCCTACTACCATTTGCTGGGCGGAGAAATATGCGATGGGTTGGATGATATTGACTATGTTTTTTTGGGAGTAAGCTCCGGGGGAACCATTAGCGGCGTATCCAGACGTATCAAGGAGAAATTTCCCCATGCCAAGATTATTGCCGTTGATATTTATGGCTCCGTCATCTTTGGCGGAAAGCCCCATAAACGCTATATACCAGGGATAGGCTCCAGTATGGTGCCCTCTATATTAAGTGAAGCCATGATTGACGACGTTGTGATTGTAGATGAAGAGTCGGTCATTCAGGCATGCTACGAACTGCTGGATGAGAATATCATTTTTGCCGGAGGATCATCCGGATCTGTGTATTGCGCTGTCAAAAAATATTTCCATGATAAAAAGTTTAGTCGCAGACCGAAGGTAGTGTCTGTCTTTGCTGACAGGGGAGAGCGGTATTCTAATACCATATACAATGATTGCTGGGCAACAGAGTTTATCAATAAAAGTCATAGTTTGGTTAATTGACTTGTTGAAATTTGATTAAGGTGGGAGCGACATGATTTATCTGAACGAACATGATCTTTTAGAAATCGGAGTCGATTGGGAGCATGCAATTGCGGCAATTGAACAGGCAGTGCACTGTATCGATAAAGAGGATTATGCTCAGCCGATTAAACCTTATCTTCGGTTTAAAGATCTCAAGAACCGCATTATTGCCATGCCTGCTTATGTTGGCGGCGATATCGATCTGTGCGGCATCAAGTGGATCGCCAGCTTTCCGGACAATATTTACAAGGAAAAGCCAAGGGCGCACAGTGTGGTTGTTTTAAATGATACATCTACAGGCGAACCTGTCTCTATAATTAACACTTCATTGCTAAGTGTAATCCGTACTGCTGCAGTTAGCGGATTAATGATGAAATATTATCTCAAAGAAAGAAAGTCTGCAAAGTATAAGCTCGGTATCATAGGCTGGGGGCCAATTGGTCAATACCATCTGCGAATGTCTCTGGCTGTGCTTGGCGACAGGGCTTCGGAGATCTGGCTTTACGACATCAGACAGATTATACACCTGGAAGATGTGCCTGAAGCGTACAGGGATAAGGTGAAAATTGCCGAATCATGGAAGGAAGCGTATGGGCAGTCGGATATCCTTATAACTTGTACTGTAGCCAGTGAGTCGTATATCGATATGAAGCCCAAAGTGGGGGCTTTGCTGCTGAATGTCTCTTTAAGAGATTTCAAGACAGATGTTTATGAATATGTGAGCCATTCTATCATTGTCGACGATTGGGAAGAGGTATGCCGGGAAAATACGGATATTGAAAATTTCAGCAAATATAAGGGGCTGCGCCAGGAGGATACACGCTCAATTACAGATATCATCTGCAGAAATGGCATGGCGGAGTATCGCATGAATGACACTGTAATGTTCAACCCGATGGGAATGGCGATTTTCGATATGGCAATTGCTTCATATTATCTGGACTGTGCAGTGAAGAATGGGATTGGGCTATTGCTTGAATAGGCACCTAAAATACTCACAAAGGTCTGATGAAAATTGAAAAATAATCTAATTTTCGAGATGTTGGCCACAAGCGCCATGAAGTTCAAAGATAAGACAGCCGTCACCTACAAAAATGAAACGTATAGCTACACGGCAATGCTGGATGAGATTCATATGCTGTCCAAGCATATCCATGAATTAACCGTGACGCTGGATCATCCTGTGGGATTGTTATTTAAAAATTGCCCAGAATTCATCATTGGTTACTATGGCTTAATTAAGGAAGATATTGTGACCATGCTTATAGACCATAAGCTCAAGGGCGATGAGCTGCAGGCGCTGGTTAATGATTGCCATCTAGGAGGCTTTCTGCTGCATCGTGATGAGTTGGAGCATTTCGCGCTTAAGGACAAGTTCGATTGCGTCTTGGAATACAAAAATTTTGCCTTGTTGTACAAGACCGATCATCAATACAACCGGCCTTATAATCAAGCCGAATTGATGGCAGTGACATCCTGCAGATTCTCATCGGGTACTACCGGTGGACCTAAATGTATGATGTACGCAGAGGACAATATTATAGCTGCTGCGACCAATTGGAAGAATACTATTCATTTGAATGAGCAGGATAAAATCCTCTGCCTGGCCAATTATACGCATGGTCTGGCGTTTAACACCTCTATGCTGTCTCCGTTATCCGTTGGGGCGGAGATTCATATGCTGGACAGCCTGATGCCCCGAGCAATCGCAAAATATATCGAGCAAAAACGCATCACGAAACTTGTCGCCTTCCCGGTGCTTTATCAAATTATGGCAGAAAAAAATATGAAGGATGCATATGATCTGGCATCGCTCAGAATATGTGTCTCTTCAGGCACTGTATTGCATGCGGAAATCAAACAAAAGTTCAAAGAAAATATCGGTATCCATATCGCAGATTTGTACGGAGTAGCGGAAACAGGTCTATGCATCCTCAATAATAGCAACAAAACGGACTCGGTAGGCCAGCCATTAGCGGGTGTGGAAATAGCAATTATGGATGATCATGGCAATAAATTGCCAATTGGTGGGGAAGGGCAAATCGCTATTAAGAGCGGTTCCATGGCTAAAGGCTACTATAACGTTCCGGGACTATTTGAGAATCGGGTAACACAGGAGGGATTCTATCTCTCTGGAGATATTGCCGTGATGGATGAAAATAGCTTTGTCTTTGTGAAGGGTCGCAAACAGGATTTTGTCGATATTGCCGGCAAGAAAGTAGATCCTAAGGAAATTGAGGAGGTCCTGCTGAGGATTGAAGGAATTGATGATGTAGCTGTTTTCGGTAAAAAAAGTACTAAAACCAAACTCGAGGTATTATGTGCCGCCGTCGTTTCCAGACATGGAGTCAGTAAAGAGGATATTGTTGAGTTTATCCAGCCGCGGTTAGCTGCCTACAAAATTCCGCAGCGGATTTTATTTATGGAGCAGTTGCCCAGAAATACGTATGGAAAAGTATTGCGGAGAGTACTAATTGATAGCATGAGCGAAATTTGATTAAAACTATGATGTTAGGAGACATGCTATGAGCAGGTTGCAAGTGTCACAAAGGGTACTAGATTTGCCGCCGTATATTTTCGCAAAACTGGAGCAAATGAAAAGTGATTATATCATGAGCCATTCGGATCTTATTGATCTGGGGGTTGGTGATCCAGATTTCCAGACGCAAGAAAATATAGTGCGCATGATGAAGGAGCAATTGGATAATCCGGACAATCATCGTTACCCGAGCTTTAAAGGTGAGAAAGAGTTGAGAGAGGCTATAAGCCGGTGGTATAAAACCAATTATGAGGTAGAACTTGATCCGGAGACGGAAATTTTGGTGCTTATCGGTTCTAAAGAAGGCTTGGCGCATTTGCCCATGGCCATTCTTAACGAAGGAGATTACGCACTTGTACCCGATCCGGCTTATCCGGCTTACCTGTCGAGTATTATTCTGGCCGGAGGAATCCCGTATTTTATGCCTTTGACAAGAGGGGAGAAATATTTCCCAATTATGGAGGATATTCCGCAGGGGATAGCGTCAAAGGCCAAACTGATGTTTCTCAATTATCCCAACAATCCAACTTCCGTAATGGCGGATGAAGCTTCTTATGCAAAGGCCATCCGATTTGCCGAGAAAAATGGTACAGTTATCGCTCAGGACTTTGCCTATTCTGAGTTGGCATTTGACGGTTTGAAGCCACTCAGCTTCTTGTCCGTGAAGGGGGCGAAGAATGTGGGAGTGGAATTCCACTCTTTCTCCAAAACCTTTGCGATGACGGGCTGGAGGCTCGGTTTTGTCGTCGGGAACAGCGAAGTGCTGGCCGCACTTGCCAAGGTGAAGAGCTGTATGGATTCCGGTGTCTTTAAAGCAGTGCAGTATGCCGGTATAGAAGGATTAACTGGGCCTGCGGATGCGCTCGAAGCGATGAAAAAGGAGTATTCGGTACGCAGGGATCTGCTGGCTAAGGGACTTAATCGGTTGGGATGGGATTTCGATAATCCTGGTGCCACTTTTTATTTCTGGGTCAAGGTACCAGAGAAATACAATATGGATTCCATCCGTTTCGCCGAGTATTTGCTTGAGAAGAAAGGAATCATGGTCACTCCTGGCATCGGTTTCGGCAGCATGGGAGAAGGCTATATCCGGATAGCCATCAATCTGCCCAGTCACCAAATCGAGGAAGTATTAAAAAGGTTGGAAACGCTATGATTCTATATAACGATATACTGGGAACGGTTGGGAATACACCGATTGTCCGGATTAACAAGCTGGCGGATCATAAACGGAAGAATATTTTTGCCAAGCTAGAATTCTTCAATCCCGGCAAAAGTGTTAAGGACAGAATTGCCTTGAATATTATCAGCGAGGCAGAAGCCGAAGGGAAACTGAATAAAGACAGTATCATTCTGGAATCATCATCGGGAAATACCGGCATTGGGTTAAGTATCGTGAGCAGGGTCAAGGGTTATCCCAATATCATCGTCGTTGACAAGAATTGCCCCAATGAAAAAATCAAACTGCTCAAGGCGCTCGGAGCTACTATTGTCATGATAACAACAGAAAAGAATGACAGCGAAGATTTAACCGAAAGAAGAATTGAATTTGTCAATCAAGCCAGAGATATACTGGATCATGTGTTTGTTCCCAATCAGTATGAAAATCCGAACGCTCCTCTTGCCCACTATAAACATACCGGACAGGAAATCATTAATTTCATGGAAGAAACCGGTATATATTTCAAAGCAATATTTATTAGTGTCGGGACAGGGGGAACCATAAGCGGTATTTCCAAAAGAATCAAAGAATTCGATCCATCGATCCAGATTATCGGTGTAGAGCCCTTGGGGTCAACGTTGTTCGGTGGGGAAAAGGGACCATATTTACAGCAGGGCCCAGGAAACTATTTTCAGCCCAAAAATCTCATCTACCACGATATTGACTTAGGTATTAAAGTGTCGGATCAAGATGCTTTTAATATGTGCAGAAGATTGGCGCTGCAGGAAGGAATATTGGTCGGCGGTTCCTCCGGGGGAGTGATGCACTCTGCAATAGACATGTGCAATGAAATAGCCGGAAATGTTCTGTGCGTTCTGCCCGACGGAGGAGAGAAGTATCTGGACTCTATTTACTCTGACAAATGGCTGATGGAGAAAGGCGTTGTTGTAGAACAGCAAAATATCAATGATGTCCATATTTTGAACATTGACGGATTGACGGATTACAGCGAATTTATCCGTAAGTTAAGAGGAGTGGTGCTGAAAGATGAGGATCAAGGAACCTTATGAAAATCTATTTGGGTTTGTGCCGGAACTTACAGAAAAAAGACATCAGTTTTCTACGGAAGTAATGCCAGAAATTCTTGAAATTCACGAACTTTTCCGGGAGAAAAGCATGCATTCAGGCGAGCTTGATGAAAAGACGGGTCAAATGATTTTGTTCGCACTGTTAGCCTCGCATATGAGGGAAGGCGCACAAGTCCATGCCATATCTTCAAGAAGACTAGGAGCTACATGGAAGGAACTTCATGCGGTAGCAAATCTGGTGTTTCTATTCTCGGGATTGTCGGCGATGAATTTCGCGATACGTATCCTTTTTGACTTGAAAAGCAAGGAAGAGGCTGGCCTATGATTCTCGGAGAGCAGCGGCAGAAGGCTGTATTATTTTAAAGGGGGAGCTTACAAATGACAACGACTAAAACAGAAGTGGAAGCCAAAGTAAAGGAGATTGTTGCATCCATTGCTGATTTTGAGTTAGAGGCAACTGCAATTGATTCCGGGAAGGACGGACTGAAAAAACTCGGATTAAATTCGCTGGCTCTCATTCGAATTATGGTAGAGATCGAAAAAGAATATGAAATCGAAATGAACATTGACGAAGAGAACGATTATATTATGAACTCTGTCTGCGATTTGGCGGAGTATATCCTATCTTGGGAATCGGATAATTTGGGCCTATAAGAAGGTTGGTGTTTAGAATGAACAAAATCGGGTTTATTGGGCTTGGAAATATGGGGAGTATGCTGGTCGATCGGTTTCTCAACACCCACTGCCTGCAGCCTGAACAAATCTTAGTATCAACAAGATCGGTGTCCACGCTTGAGCTACCCGTGGAACGCTGCGCGGATAATCGGTCATTGGCGAAGCAGTGCAAGTATATTTTTATATGTGTGAAACCTCGCGAAGTGAGGGAGGTACTTGCCGAAATCAAAGCGGAAATATTGCCGGATACGCATCTGATCTCCATTGCTGCTTGCGTAACTCTGGATAATATCTGCCAGGTGATCCCTTGTAAAGCGACCAAAGTGATTCCAAGTATAACATCTGAGGTGAACGAAGGCTATTCGTTGGTGTGTCATAATCTATATGTCAGTCCGGAAGAGGCAAAGTATGTAGAATTACTTTTTTCTTCAATCAGCCAGGTTAAACTTATCGCCGAAACGGGCTTTGAATCGGGTGCCGATTTGACAAGCTGCGCTCCCGGACTGTTCGCTGCTATGCTTGAGAACTTTATTTTGGCGGGAACCAGATGCGGTGACTTTTCGCGGGAAGAGACCGAGTCAATGGTGATCCGGACGTTTTATGCCACCTTGAAATTACTGATCGAAAAGGAATTGACTCTTTCCGAGTTAATGTCCAAGGTTGCCACAAAAGGAGGAATCACGGAAGAGGGGATTAATAGTATCAACAAATATCTTCCAGGAGCCTTTGATGAAGTATTTCGGGTAACCCTGCAGAAACATGAAATGGTTAAAGAAATCTTAAGTAGAGAATATTTGACTGCAGAAGTCAGCGATGGCTAGAGAAATATAATTAACTGTCGTAGGGAGTGAGAAATGTTGGAGGCCTTACTCGATATCAAGCCATTATGGTACGAAAATAGCGACTGTTTTGAGAGTATAATTGCATCTGTCGCTGACTGGAAAGGTTATAACTATGAAATGATTTTTACGCAATCCTGGGGCTTTGGCATTGACGAGGAGAATCCTGACTATCCCGGACTACTAGGCTGGAGAATTCATTCAGGTAAGGGACGAATTGCCCCTGTTCTCCGGGAATTTCATCGTATTGAATTCGTGATGCAGCGCGCGGTCAATTTCGGAGAACTGATGAATATAATTCTTAATGAGTTGAACAAAGGGCTTCCCATAGCGATTGAAGTAGATATTTATAATTGCCCTTGGCAAAACGACTATCAAAAGATCCATAACAGCCATTTTGTTCTGGTTGTCGGAATGGATAACGCAACCTGCAGTCTGATATGTGTAGATACAATGCCTCCTAAGAACAATGTTTCACTTCCCGTAGACTTTTTACAAGACAAGCTTGTCATGTGCGGTATCTTTAATTATTTGCCCGCTGAGAGTTCACCTTTGGATGCGCGACCAGTCTTGCGGGAGGTTACCGCTAAAGTCTTGGGACATAAAGGGTATTACAACAATTTTGGGGACGAATTCGGTCCGAAGAATAATTTTGAAACCATGCGGTTATTCGCAATGTTTGTCCGGGAGAATATGAACTTGCGCGATGAAGTGTACGGATATGACCAGTCAAACTTGAATATGGCTCCTATCATCTGGCGGCTGAAAAACATCGGTTGGAACCGCAAATTGTTTACCAAATCTCTGGAATATATGAGCCGGATTACTCCGCAGCTTGATTTTTCCGGATCTATTGAACAATTGAATCACGCGGCCCTATTATGGGATTGGGTCAGCAATTTATTATGGAAATCAGCTTTATCAGGTAACTTATCCAATAATAATGTGAAAATCGCGGACAAGATTATGCAAGCCGCCGATCTCGAAGAAGAGATCGCCTACATGTTCACCGAAATGTGCTAATGAAGAAGGAGTGTTCACGACTATAATGAACAGTTATATGGATGTGCGCAAAGCGCATAATGGGATGACTTCAACCATACATTCCCTGTTTGAGGAACAGGTATTGCGAACGCCAGAAAGCATCGCTCTTCGTTTCGGCGATGATGAGATTTCGTACAGAAATCTGAATGAAGAAGTCAATTGTCTTGCCAACCATTTAAGGGAAATGTCAATCAGCCACGGTCATGTCGTCGGAGTATTGTTGAACCGTTCTATGAAAATGATCGTAAGCATACTTGCGATTCTGAAATCCGGTGCCGCTTATTTGCCGATTGACCCTCAGTATCCACTGGAACGGATTCAATACATGCTTGAAGACAGTCAAGCGAGGCTTCTGATTACCGAGACTTTGTTCGCTGGCTTAAAGCTGGATATTGAATGCATGTTCATCGATGAGAAGCCATTTGTCCACACTATTATGGAGAATCCCGCAGACATAAACCAACCGGATGATCTGGCTTACATTATCTACACTTCAGGTTCAACAGGCAAGCCAAAGGGTGTACTAATCGAACATAGAGCGGTGGTCAATTTTTTTCAGGGAATGAGAGAAGTTATTGATTTTCAACCTGGAAAGAAAATTCTCGCGGTGACGACGGTATCCTTTGATGTTTTTGTGCTGGAAACACTTTTGCCCTTGACTTGCGGTTTAAATGTTGTTATTGCCGGTGAGGCTGAGCAGAACAATCCTAGACTGCTAAGTCATTTCATCTTCAACAATGGCATAGAAATGATTCAGCTAACCCCAACTCGTGCCCAGTTGCTGGTGAAAGATGAGAAAAATGTGTTTTGCTTAAGAACACTGTCGGAAATAATGATCGGCGGAGAATCATTCTCCCAGATGTTGTTGAACAAGCTGAAGCAGCTAACACAAGCAAAAATATATAATATGTACGGAGCAACTGAAGCAACGATCTGGGCAACGGTCAGCGATGTAACGCAGCAAAAAATGATTGATATTGGCATACCCATCATGAACACCCAGGTATATGTACTGGATGAGGAACTGAACGCAGTCTCCGACAACGAAATTGGTGAGCTATGCATAGCGGGCAAAGGCTTAGCGAGGGGCTACAATAATCTTCCGGAGCTAACTGAGGGGAAATTCGCAATTAATCCGTTTGCAGCAGGTGAGCGGATGTACCGGACTGGGGATTTGGCTAGACGATTGCCTAACGGTAAGCTGGAATGCATCGGCCGGAACGACCATCAATTCAAGCTCAATGGTTTTCAGATAGAATTGGAAGAAATTGAGTACCACATGTTAAATCATGAAGCGATTAAGCAGGTTGTAGTTGTCGGTAAAGAAAGCAAGGGTTCCCATAAATACTTGTGCGCATATTACATCTCAGAATCGCAGCTGAATTCAGCTGAAATTCATGATTATTTGATAGATAAACTGCCTTTAGCGATGATTCCTTCATACTTTATCTGCTTGGACCAGATTCCTGAAACACTGTACGGCAAAGTGGATAGAAAAAGATTGCCAGAGCCTGAAACCGCCATTACGCAACCAGATGAGGATTTGCAGCTGGATAATGACAGCATTGAATATAAGGTGATTACAATTCTAAATCAAAACATCGAAATACCTGTTAACATAAGCCGCATCGATATCCACGAAGAACTGAAAGAGTACGGGGTGAATTCTATTGTATTTATAAAGTTTATCGTTGATCTAGAGGCTGAATTCGGCTTCGAATTCGATGATATGAATCTAAGTATTGAGATGCATCCAACGTTGAACAGTATAATCTCTTATATCAAAAGTTGTACATTTATGATTCATTTGTAAGCCGCAAGATAAATAAATTTTTGAAGGGTGAGAAGTATGTGTGATAGCATAACGGCTAAATATCGGGAAGTGCTGGATTCTTTCATTAAGAAGATTAAAGAAGATAGACTGGTCATTGCCGCAATTCTCGCAGGAAGTCTCTATCATGATAAGGTATGGAGAAAGTCCGATATTGACCTGATTCTCATTGTTGATGATCCAAAGAAACCGTACAAATTTCACAGCCTTATTGAAAACGATATTATTATTAATACAGGTATTTATGACCGTAGCCAATTCAAACGTGAATATGAATCAGCATTGGAGAGCAGCTCGTGGATATTGAAGTCTACTTTGCTGTTCTCCAAGGATGAAACCTTAAACGACTTACTAGGAAGACTGTCAGTAATAGCTGATAATGATCGCGATCTCCTTTTGCTGAGATATGGAACTTTGTCTGTGGCCGGGCTGGCCAAGTCTCAAAAATTTCTTTATATCAAGCAAGACCCGCTATACAGCATGTATATGGCCCAAAGGAATCTGGTCAATGAATTGGCGAGTATTGAAGTTCTGCTGAACGGCGGCGTTCCATTCAGGGAGGTTGTCGATCAAGCGCTCAGCATCCATCCGCAGTTTTTCAATTCGGTTTATACCCAGCTATTGCAACTACACAAAGACGAGAACGTAATGGACAGCATGTTGCGTCTGATCGAGAGTTACCTTGAAGAAAGAACGATGGTGCTTTTCCGACTAATCTTGGATATCCTTCAGGAAGCCGGAATGGAGGTAGCCATGAGCGAAATCCACAGGAAATTGTCTAGAGCGAATATAGACCCGGCGCTCTTGGCGGAAGCATGTGAATGGCTGGTCGAGAAAAAGGTGATCCAGAAACTATCGTCTCCGGTCAGATTAACAACCAAGAGTAGAATGCAGGTGGACGAAGCTGCTTATTATTACGAGGGAGGCAACCAGTAATGATCAAACATATCGAAGTGAAAGGCGCCAGGGAAAATAACCTTAAAAATATTAGTGTGGATATTCCCAAGGATGCTCTCACCGTCGTTACCGGCGTCAGTGGCTCCGGTAAATCATCGCTTGTGTTTGACGTCATATTCAGCGAAGGTCAGCGGAGGTATCTGGAATCGTTCGGGACCTATGCCCGGAGGTTTACTCCCCTCTTGAAGAAGCCTGATGTCGATTTTGTGTTCGGGCTGTCTCCGGTACTGGCGATCGAACAGAAGAAAGGGATCCGAAATCCCCGTTCTACGGTCGGCACCATGACGGATATAACGGATTATCTCCGGCTGCTGTTTGCATCTCTTGGTGTGGCGGCTTGTCCGCACTGCGGGCATGAATTCTATCCCAAAAAGATTAACCAGATTGCCGAGCATATTCTGTCCCTTCCTCATGGGACATCAGTGGAAATTTATGCGCCAGTATATAAAATCTATGGAGAAAAATATACATATTTGTTCGATACAATCAGAAAAAAGGGTTATCGTACATTCAGGATCAATGGAGAACTGTTCGATTCAGGG
Organism: Paenibacillus sp. FSL M7-0420; assembly: GCF_038002345.1. Classification (NCBI taxonomy): domain Bacteria; kingdom Bacillati; phylum Bacillota; class Bacilli; order Caryophanales; family Paenibacillaceae; genus Paenibacillus; species Paenibacillus sp. FSL M7-0420. The sequence continues at coordinate 1,359,459 of NZ_JBBOCJ010000001.1, forward strand.
CAAAAGCATATCCTGGATGAGACTAAGGAATATAAGATCGAAGTTCTAATTGACAAGTTTATTGTGAAGGAGAATATATATAAACAACTAACGGTGGCTATCGAAAGCGCTCTGTTGATTGGGGAAAGATTTGTATGCTTGGAATTGTCGGGAGAAGCGGTAAACGATACTATACGAGAGACGTTTTTTCGGGAGTTCGGTTGCGCGGAGCATCGTACCCTTGTTGGAGAGCTATTGCCTTATTACTTTACACCCAACGACAGCGAAAGTGCATGTATAACTTGCCGTGGTCTTGGGATCTACAAGAAGGCGCAGCCTCATCTTGTCGTGGAAAACTGGAACAAGAGCATCAACCAGGGAGCATTGACCAATACTTTCTTTAACATTAAACACCCGTATAAGTACATGCTGCTGTACAGCCTTGCACAGAATTACCATTTCAGTCTGGATACTGCGTTCAGTGCATTGCCTAAGGAAGCGCAGAATGTGATTTTTTATGGAACCAAAGACCGTAAGATCATGCTGATTCAGCCACCGGGCGCCACCAGGAAGAGTGCAGAAGAGGGTAAGACCGTCATGTACCAAGGTTTAATAAATGAGCTGGATAAATCGTATAAGGATGCGAGCCGGGAGAACAGGGAAGGTGATCTTGATAATTCATGGAGCGCCATGGAATATATCTTCAAAAAGCATATGTCTGATCAGATTTGTCCCGATTGCGCTGGAACAAGATTACGCAAAACACGTTTAGGTGTCAAGCTCAATTCCAGAAATATCTATGAACTGGGTGAAATGCCTGTCGATGAGTTATATGAGTTCATGATTGCATTACCTATGCCGGAAGATAAGATTCAGATCGGCGAATCTATTGTCAAAGAGATCACGACTCGGCTCAAGTTACTGATTGACATCGGTGTGCATTACATCAGCCTTAACAGACGTGGAGATTCGCTCTCTGGAGGAGAAGCACAACGGATCAGGCTGTCCACGCAAATCAGCTCAGGCCTGTCCGGCATGTTATATGTACTTGATGAGCCCAGCATTGGACTGCATTCCAGGGATAGCTACAGAGTCATTGACACAATGAAGAAGCTTAGAGATTCGGGAAATACTGTCATCGTAGTTGAACATGATATGGACACCATATGCGAAGCCGACAATATTATTGAAATTGGGCCTGGCCCCGGCGAACATGGCGGGCACATTATAGCGCAAGGCAGCGTTCAGGAAATTATGAACGATCCGGAATCATTGACCGGGGATTTCATGGCAGGACGCAAAAAAATTCCTGTTCCCGCGTTCAGAAGAATGCCAACAGGCTTTATAAGCATTACAGGGGCCAAAGAACATAATCTCAAAAATATTGATGTGGACATCCCCTTGGGTGTGCTTGTCTGCGTGACCGGAGTTTCAGGTTCAGGAAAAAGCAGTCTCGTCAACGGCATTCTATATAAAAAGTTGCATTCACTGTACCGGGATCAACGGATTGTACCGGGAGAACACGAGTCTATCAGCGGTTACGAACATATCAACAACGTAATTAATATTGATCAATCGCCTATCGGAAAGAACTCCCGTTCTAATCCGGCAACTTACGTTGGGTTCTTCGACCGAATTCGTGAGATGTTTGCCAATACGGAAAAAGCGAAATCCAGAGGATATGAAGTCGCCTATTTCAGTTCCAACAACAAGGACGGCCGATGCGATGAATGTGCAGGCAATGGTATTCTCGTCACGGAATTGCAATTCATGCCCGATGTTGAAACAATATGTCCGGTATGTAAGGGAACCGGATTTAGCAAGGATATTCTGGAGATTGAATTCAAGGGGCAAAATATTGCGCAGGTGTTGAATATGTCCGTGGAGGAAGCAGCCTTCTTCTTTCAGGATCACAAATACATTTTGCACAAATTAAATGTTATGAACGAGTTGGGTCTCGGTTATGTCAAGCTGGGACAATCCTCCAGTACGCTTTCTGGAGGCGAAGCACAAAGAATCAAGCTGGCCACAGAACTCGGCAAAATAAAAAAAGGTGCTCACAACCTATATATTATGGACGAACCCACAACAGGACTGCACTGGATAGACATAGAACGGTTGTTGATTTGTCTAAATAAGCTCGTAGAGGCGGGGCACACCGTATTGGTCATAGAGCACCATATGGATGTGATTAAATCGGCAGATTATATTATTGATGTTGGGCCGGAAGCGGGCCGGAACGGTGGTTATATAGTGGCAACCGGTACTCCAGAGGAAGTGATACATGTACCGCAGTCATATACCGGGAAATTTCTGGGAAAAGCATTGAACTACAATATTTTTTGATATTAAAGGGGGAGTAATGATTGACAGAACAAATCGCGCTAATCGACTCCTGTAAGCTTCGGCTACATGAACAATATGAAATCAGACGAGTTGATGAAGTATTCCAATCCCTGCAGAACGAGAAAATTTTAAAAAATCCCATAATTGTAGTAAAGATGGAGTTTGGATTAAATTATCTAATTCTTGACGGGGTTCACCGGTTCCTGTCCTTAACAAGGCTTGGATATACGCAAATTCCCTGTCAAATCCTTGAACAGAAGGACTTCATCCTGCAATCGTGGTCGCATGTTGTTGAATACGGTGATTGGGTGGAAAGTTTGAGTGATAAAGTGGAGAAATACAACGGCGCTCCGGAAAGTGAAAGTGAGAAAATTAGAATTTGGGTTGGAAATAATCATGACCATCGGGAAATATGGGCAACGAAATTTCCTCCCTCTTCTATTCATGAGCTGGTTACAGAGTGGAATGAAATAACTAGTCTTTATATTAACAGGTATCCGCTGACACGTGTGGAGCATCCTTTCGTGTCAATGGCCGGAGAGAACAAGATTATCGTGCAATATCCGTCATTGCAGTTCGATGAGATTATTCAGCTGGTTAGAGAAGGATGCGTTTTGCCACCGGGTGTAACCAGATTCATTGTCCATCATAAATTCGAGAACGTGAATATCAGGTTAAGTGAATTGGATAGATCACAGTTTTTGGAAGAAAGCAGTTTGCAGCTTAAATAAAGAAAAAAGATCAGGATGAACATATTTATGGCCGCTTGTCTATCGATTTAACATAACAGGAGGGATAACCGCTTGAATATTATTGGAGTTATCGGTGCAGGGGTCATGGGAAGGGGGGTTGCCCAAACATTGGCGTCCTCTGGCTTTCAGGTAATATTGCTCGATAAGAGTACCGATATTTTACAAAGTGCGCAAGAGGAAGTTCGCAATAAGCTGCGAATGACAGCAATGTTTAACCGGAATAAGATTCCAAAAGAGGATATGGAGCTGACGTTGGCTCGTATTTCATATACAACCGAGTATGAGCAATTAGAGCAAGCGGAGTTCATTATTGAAAATGTAACTGAAAACTGGGATGTCAAAAAGGAGGTTTACAACAAGATTGATAGGGTTTGTTCTAAAGAGAGCATTTTTGCTGTGAATACCTCATGCCTGCCAATCACACGGATTGCAGCTTTGACCGAAAGACCTGATCGTATAATCGGAATTCACTTCATGAATCCGGTGCCTATGATTGCCGCAGTAGAAGCCATCAAAGGCTTTCACACATCCCCAAAAACTATCGAGACCACCCGGGGACTTCTTGATCGTATGAATAAGGAAATGATTTTGGTCAATGATTCCCCGGGATTTGTTGCTAATCGTCTTTCACATCTCCTGATGAATGAAGCGGCGTTTGTAGTGCAGGATGGGGTTGCCAATCCATCTGATGTTGATGATATTTTCAAGAAATGTTATGGACATAAGATGGGCCCCTTGGAAACTGCAGATTTAATCGGATTGGACACTGTCGTTCTGTCATTGAAAGTTTTATACGAAGATTATCAGGATCCTAAATTTCGTTGCTGTCCGTTACTGAAGAAAATGGTGGACGCCGGATTGTTGGGAAGAAAGTCAGGGAAAGGTTTTTATGATTATGAGACTTAGCTTGTTTTCGGATAGCAGGGTGTTCTATATCCTTAACTATATTAAAGGAGTGTAATCAATGGAAAATATGATTAAGGAAAAGACAAAAGCGTTTTTATCAAAATACTTCAAAAAGCGCGAACTGGCAGAGGATGAGGACATTTTTTCTCTGGGTTTTGTAAACTCACTGTTTGCCATGCAACTGGTCATGTTCATCGAAAAAGAATTTCTTGTAAGGCTTGAGAATGAAGATCTTGATCTGGATAATTTCCGGTCTATTGACTTGATAGCGGAATTGGTAGAAAAGAAATTGGCCGCTGTTTCATAGTGAATTTGTATTGTAGGAGGAGAGGCTGTGAACATCCAATTGTTGAATACTCACGAAGACCAGACTGTCGTGGAAAAGAAAATCAAATGTGTGGTTTGGGACCTCGATAATACCCTTTGGGAGGGGGTGCTGCTTGAAGATCATGAAGTTGTGCTGCGCGATAGCATCATCGATATCGTTCAAGAGTTAGACAACCGAGGCATTCTTCAATCTATCTCTAGCAAAAATGATTATGACACAGCAATGAAAAAGTTGAAAATGTTTCAAATGGATCATTACTTTCTGTATCCTCAGATAAATTGGAATGCAAAATCCTCTTCCATTCAAACGATTAAGGAGCATCTAAACATTGGCATGGATTCCATTGCATTTGTGGATGATCAGGATTTTGAACTGGATGAAGTCGTTTTCGCCCTTCCTGAAGTTCTATGTATTGGAGCACCAGAAATTCATTCAATGTTGGATTATCCAGCTTTGCATCCAAAATTTATTACGGAGGATTCCAAAAACCGCAGATTGTTGTACATAAATGATATACGGCGAAATGAAGCGGAAGAAAATTATAAAGGAGTTAAAGAAGACTTCCTTGCTTCACTCAAGATGAAGCTTCATATTTCAACCGTGACGGAAAAAGACTTGCAGCGTGTGGAGGAATTAACTATTCGCACTCACCAGTTGAATACGACAGGCTACACTTATAGCTATGAAGAATTATTGGAGTTTATGCAGTCGGACCAACATCTTCTGCTGATTTCCAGTCTTGATGACGCATACGGATCATATGGAAAGATTGGACTTATACTTATTGAAAAAGGAGAAGAAGCTTGGGAAATTAAGCTTTTACTTATGTCTTGCCGTGTGATGTCCAGAGGTATTGGAACAATTATGCTTTATTTCTTAAGTGTACTGGCTTCCAAGAATAAGGTCAGGCTTGAAGCAGAATTTGTGCCGAATGGAAGAAATAGAATGATGTATATTACTTATAAATTTGCAGGTTTCAAAGAGGCGGAGAGCAACGGTGTTATTACCATTTTAAGAAATGATTTGCTCGAAATTCAACAGTGTCCGGATTACATTCAGCTAACCAGTGACGTTAATTTGCAGGAGAGGTGACACTACATGCCTAAAACAGTATTTGTATTTCCCGGGCTGGGGTCGCAGTATGTAGGAATGGTTAAGTCCTTTTATGATCAGTTTGAAGTGGCAAGGCAGACGTTTGAGGAAGCAAGTGATATATTGGGTTACCCTTTAGATAAAGTATGTTTTGAAGGCTCACTCTCTGAACTGTCCAAACCGGAAATTATTCAGCCTGCATTGCTAACCACAAATGTCGCTATGTTTCGGGCGTTTATGGAGGAGATAGGTGTACGCCCATCCTTTTCATGTGGGCATAGCTTGGGAGAATATGCAGCATTAACCTGTGCCGGAGCAATTCGGTTTGCGGATGCTGTTGCAATTGTCAATAAACGTGGCCTTATTACCAGCGCACTCATTCAGCGTTCGATTGGTACAATGACGATATTGGATCAGGTAAATCCACGGAAATTTGAAAAAGAATGCTCAAGGATTTCTAGCGAGGGAAGGGTTGTCTCAATCTCCTGTTACAATTCCCCAAATCAAGTGGCAATCTCCGGGGAAATGGATGCCGTCGAGGAGATCGAAGAAATATGTTTGAATCATGATGGACAGGTAACTCCACTTTTTATGAGTGCACCGATGCATAGTATATTAATGGAAAAAGCTGCACTGGAATTTCGCGAGGAACTGGGAAAACACACGTATTACCCCTTCAAATGGCCTGTCCTTTCTAATGTTACCGGCAGGCCTTACGCTCAACCCGAACAGATTGCGGACTTGTTAGCCAAACAGATGTATATGCCGGTAGAATGGCAATCGACTATATCCTATTTGTTAAAATACGGAGTAAACACTTCTATTGAGATAGGACCTAAAAATGTCCTTAGTAAGCTTATCGGAGAAAGCAATCCGAATATCAAATCTTTATGCTATGGAACGAAAGAGGAGCGCCAGACCATTAAGGAACTGTTTAACGAAACGGGTTTCTGCAAAACTTCTCCCACTGTTATTTCCAAGTGCCTTGCCGCAGTGGCAGCCACACCCAATAAAAATTGGAATGTGGAAGAGTATAACAAGGGTGTGGTTGAACCGTACCGCAAACTACAGTTTATACAGGAAACTTTGGAGAAGGAAAATGCTAAACCTACCGTTATGCAGATGAGAGAGGCGCTAAATTTGCTACAGCTCATATTTGAGACTAAGCGGGTAAGCGAGAAGGAAAGGAATGATTGTATTCATCATATCCTTGATTATACGGGGAATTATTATATGCTGACAGAACAAAAGGATGCAGTGCTAAGCAAGAATTAAGAGGTGTATACAGACATTATCTTTGTTCGTGTGTTTCCAGACACGAATGGATCGGGCACAACATCTATCAGAATTCTGGCGCCAGAGCCTAACACAGCATCGATCAATAATATAACGAGGTGAAAGCAATTGAATACTCAAATCCAACACGATATTGGACAGCTCCGAAGCCAAGAGCTTGTTATTGAAGAAGCGAAAGTATTTGCTGATCAATATATTAGACCTTTGGCCCGTGAACACGATGCAACTGGAAAACTCTCAAGGACTTTAATTAATGAGATTGCCAAACGTGGGTATTTGGGAGCTACTTTCCCCGCTGAGTACAGCGGACTTGAGTTAGATCCAGTATATTACGGCATGCTCAATGAAGAGATCGGAAAGGCGTGCTCTTCTACAAGAGCGCTATTAACGGTTGGGACATCTCTTATCGGGGAAAGTATTTTGCGTTGGGGGACAACTGATCAAAAGAAAAAATGGTTGCCTCTTATTTCCTCAGCAGAGAAAATAGGCGCATTTGCGCTCACCGAACCGAAGGCGGGCACAGACGCCAAGGGGATTGAGAGCAGCTATGAGAAGGACGGAGACAGTTATATAATTACAGGTCATAAGAAATGGATTACTCTTGCAGGTATAGCTGATTTCTTCTTGGTAATAGCAAAGAATGCCGAACAACAAATATCGGCTTTTTTGGTCGATCGGAATCCAGATATAGAGATCAAAGAGATGCTGGGATTAATGGCTGCAAAAGGAAGTCATATCGCTGAAGTCAAATTCAACCGAGTAAGGGTACCAAAAGAGAACCTGCTCGGTGCAGAAGGCAGAGGCTTCAGCTGCATCGTTTCCACAGCGCTCGATCACGGAAGATACAGCATCGCATGGGCTGGTGTGGCGTTGGCTCAAGAAGCTCTTGAGGCGATGGTGAATTATGCGAGGCAGCGCAAGCAATTTGGCAAAAAAATATATCAGTTTCAGCTGATTCGGGGTATCATTGCTGACAGCATTACTGAGATTCATGCGGCTAGAGCGCTTTGTCTTCGGGCTGGTGAACTTCGTAAACAAATGGAACCGGAATCAATTGTTGAAACTACAGTAGCAAAATATTTTTCGTCAAAAGTAGCTATGAAAGTTACAATGGACGCTGTCCAAGTTCATGGGGGTAATGGGTGCTATAACGAATATCCTGTAGAGAGATTATTCCGTGAAGCTAAGGTGTTGGAAATCATCGAGGGCACTTCACAAATTCAACAGGAGATGATTGCTAGTTACGCTTTAAGGGAATATTACAATGGAAAGAAGACGATAGAATAAATGGGCATCTAAAAGGCTTCGGCGCCAGGAGATTCGTGCCAATAATCCTGCCTTATTACTTCGATTCTGATAAAGCGTCGAATCATTGATAATTAATATATCTTTACTCTCTTGGCTAAAGTCAACATTTCGAACTGATGAACAACATGAAGATTTAGCGAATGAAGGAAGGTTTACCAAGAAAATTGGGAGTGGATGGAGGAGCGAATTAGGTATTGGACCTGGATGCAGGGGGAAACCGTATCGAAGAGACGCTGAATTTTGTCCTGAGAAAAGGAATAAAGGTTGCATATATCAAGGGTAAAAGGCTGGTGCTGCCGAAGCACGAGAATTACGCCATGAATAAGCCTTATCCCAGACCCTTGAGTATATTAAAGAGCGAAGTAGAAACGTGAGTGTCTAAAGAAGGAACTAAATCCCCATCAAGTTGGCGAGGATGCGCTATTTTATTATTTTGATACCTGCAAAATACATGGAATGTTTGATTTACCAATAAGAGGATCGCCTGGGAGTTAACGATTATGGCTAAATCATCTTTTATAAGGGCTGGAGCTTGATTATATTTCATGGGGCTAGAGCAAGTGGGAAAAGAGAGACCGGAGTGGCAAAACGTAGAGGACATTCTGGCATCGAGCCCGATGCAGGAGGGGATTTTGTTTCAGTGCTTGAGCGCCCGTAGCTTTATCTAGAGCAATTCATTCTTTGGCTTTCCGGGTCAAGGAGCCGATGCCCATGTATAGGGCTTAGCATCAAGTGGTGCAAGCTAACGAGATGCTGAGGATGATTTTCAGGTGGAAAGGGATGTAAGACCCTGTCCAGATCGTATTAAAATAAGAGGGCACCGGATTGAGCTGGAGGAGATAGAGGATGCGCTGCTGTAATGCATGCCGATTAACCAGGCTACCGTAATCTCATGGAAGGATAAAGAAAACAATAATTATTTATGCACCTATTATGTATCGGACAGCAGTCTGACGCCTGCCGCGATATGCGATTCTTTGAGCCGGACCCTGCATGAAATTATGATTCCTTTCTATTTCTTCAGGCTGGAAGAGATTCTGCGTAAGCCAAACGGGAAGCGGGACCGGAAGGTCCTACCCCCACCAGAAGACTAGCTTATTGCTGAGCAGCCGCAGCCTTGGCCCGATAATCTGCCCGAGCTTGTTGTGAGAATTACAAGAAATTCTCCGGAGTAATCTGGAGTTGTCGATTCCCTTGGAGCAAATCAATTTAAACGGTAGCCTAGCCGATTTAGGCATTCATTCCATCACTTTTATTAAAATACAGGTTTCCATTGAGGCCGAGTTCGGCTTTTAATTTGAAGATGATGAGTTAAATACCGACAAGCTCCCGACGCCCCAGCATCTGGTTTCTTTTATCGAAGCCAAGGAGTCGGTCGGAAGTCAATAAATGTCATGCGAAACAGCGAATCTACATAAAGGGGGTTCGTTGTTTGGATATGTGCCAGCCATCTATGCCTGTGATGAATTAGCCTGCGGGAGAAAAGTGTCTGCTTCACGCCCGAGCTGCTGCACTAGAGCGGAGAGAAGCTGCACTTCCCGCTCTATTAATACGTCAATTATTTTAGCAAAAAGACCGGGCGGAGTCTTTTGTCTGGAAATTTGCTCCTTGAGCATCCGGTTCCGCAGATTGAGAAAATCCTTTTGAAGTTCATCGGAGACGGATAGCAGATGGCTTAAGACAGTCCCAGTGTACTTCTGGATGAAATCTATTCTTTTGCACATGAGATTCTTATGCTCCCAGAGCAGATGGAAGGGACGCACATCGAATGCCGTGAGGGAATGAAACCAGTTGTGATAATAATCCTTAAGCAGCCCGTAAACGGAAATGCCGCATACGGTGCCCGGCATCAGGTCGAATTCGGTGGATTGCAGATAAGATTCAATGGACTGGATAATTAGCTCTAGATCCAGGGGATAATGGTTCGCTTTATATTCCAATTGATAGTCGAAATGCATCCAGTGGCAATCCGCGTAATTCGCTGTAATCAATGCACTTGCGCTGGTGTACGCCTGAACGAAATCCTTAAACGTCACTGTTTGTTCTCCGGGAATTCCGGGTCCCTGGTAGCCAAGTGCGTAAAATACAGCAGAATCTAAATCATATCCGTACAGGAACAGTTCATGCGGCAAATGTTCAGTTTGGTACCACCCCCTGAAAGGAAGCTCGTAGTCATCTGCATAAACGCTTAAGTATTTCTGGTTGTCCAATAATTGAATAAAACTAGTGATAATAGAGTCCTGATTTCCAATACGTTCGGTTCTGGTATTTGCCGCAAAGGGAGATGTGTCATAGAATGGATGGTCAAAATCATAATTAAAGAAGTTCATGATTTTGGTGCGGTCATGGGGGAATTCTGGCGGACACGACAGCTGAATATAATTGCTGTAGAACCAAGGCTCATAGTCAGTGTTTCTGGAGATAACGGACAAGTGGTTCAGATGTACAGGATATGCAACAATAGCAGGCTGGCCAAGCGGTAGTTTCATTGAGACGTTCCTCCTTATTGGTTACGGAATGTGATGAGATATGCATTTAAGTAAATTATATTATATATACCATATTATACGTTAAGAAAATATTCTATAAAAGGAAAAAATATATAATCGGTGAGATCAATAAAACAGGAAGACCGCACAAATCATTCCCATAAGTCGCTGTATGAAATACGGGATAGCGAAGATCATGCCGAACAAAGCAAGTAGTAAAACCCATTGCCCCAAAAGCTGTCACCCGAGAGGATATCGCAGCCGTCCGAAGAAGAGCTGAAGGTTTACAACGAATCTTTCGCCAAAGCGTTTAGGCTGATGATTAAGCAGACGTTCTTCCTAACGGATATACTGCTTCAGGATTTAAATGGGTCATATCTCCAATTGTCCGGCAAGCTTGCCCAAGCTCTAGACCAGTTTCAGGAAAAACTCGTCGCCTACTTTGATAGTGGCATTATGCTAGTTCCTTACGATGAGCAACTAATGGGATATACTCGAACTATAAGCGGAAATGAGGTGTTTTTATATTGATGAATATTACACAGGACCGTGCCAAATTGATTCGACTAACAGGTGACCGTGCCAAATTGGATGCTAAAACAAATGGGATATATATAGTATATAAGACAAATGAAGGGGATAATGTTAGGGGATATAGTCCGGTAAAATCGAGGAGATGAATGAACAGGATTTTATCCATGAATGAGACAGAGGCAACGATGTTTGTGTTTGCGGGTAATAATGGAAGTGGCAAGAGCACAATCCGCAACTTGATTGTGGACCGACTTGGAGTCAGTGTGAATATTGATCCAGATGCACTAGCTCATAAGATCAATAGCTTTCAACCTGATAAGAGTAGAGTTTCCGCAGGGAAAGTGGCTATAAAGATAGCCAGGGAATGTATCCGGAATCCGTTAACAATAGCGCATTTATAAAGCAACCTGTCTGCGGATGAGTTGCTTTTTTTGTGTGCGCCTCACAGTCGCATCATCTAGGTGGTTCAAATCCACCTGGTAACTTTTCCCTTTAAAGTGCCGTAGCCGAAGCAGAAATCCGGCACTCACGTGCGGGATTGGCAGGGTGTCTTCCGTGAGGAAGAATCCGAAGGGCCTGCAGGCAAAGTCCAGCCCGGAATGCGGTGAACCAGAGGTGGCGGCGATGGTAGGGTGACCCGCATAGAAAACGGGGAAACTTATACACAAGTATATTCTACAGGAAAACAAACAAAGGGAGATGACCCGTAGGACTCATCGACGTGATTAGGGTCAGGATGGATGGAACAGAAGATGCAGGTGACTGAGGGAAGTCCCGTAGTCTCCTTGACGCAAACGCGATAAGGTAGGGGCGGTATAACCGAAAGGGAAAGCCAATGCGAAGGATTGCGAGATGGCGGATCGTTTCGTAGTAGTGAGTAAATTCGGGCCAATGAAAGCTGGTAACAGTCTGGATGAGAAAACCCGGATGAGTATGCGCCTGATTTTTTTTGAAAGGCAATTAGTCAGAAAAAAAGTGGTGTCGCATACCCTGCTCTCACTCCAAAAGAGGAGAGACAGAGGCGAAGGGAACGTGCTTTGTCAAAGCTTGTGAGTGTTCGTGAGTGGAGATCGTAAACGTCTTAAACCAGCGAGGGTTTGACCGAGAGGGTACGTCCCGCCGAGAGCGAAAGAACGCTTGGGGATGAGGCAAACTGGCGACCTGAGTACATCCAAAGGCAGCAGGAGCGATTGAAGTTTTTTTCTAGCACGCAGTTGCCGGGATGGAACGAGCAAGGAATCGATGCTCTGTAGCGAAAACAAGACCAGCTTGGTGAGTCACGGTAAAGGTGGTGAAACACCAATGAAACCGAAAAGACGTTACTACTCCTTAATCGATAAGGTATACCAAATGAACAATCTGCACGAAGCGTGGCTATCGGTGAAGAAGAATCAAGGAAGTGGCGGTGTGGACGGCGTAAACACCCTAATGTACGAAAAGAATCTGCACATAAACCTAAGGGAACTTCAGAGGTTATTGCAGCAGGGTCGGTAACTACCCGATCCGGTGCGCAGACGTTATATCGAGAAGGGGAATGGGAAATTAAGACCGCTAGGCATTCCCACGGTCCGGGATCGGATCTGTCAGCAAGCCGTCCGTCAAATCATTGAGCCTATCTTCGAAGAGGAATTTTACTATTATAGCTTTGGTTTTCGGGCAGGATACTCGGCACATCAAGCCATACGGACCATTCGGAGAGCCAAACGAAACGGATATGAACATGTGGTAGACCTGGATATTGTATCTTTCTTCGATGAAATTCCACACGAAGGACTCATGGAGAAGGTGCGAGAGAGAATCACCGATGGAAAAGTGCTGACGCTCATTCGCGATTGGCTAACGGCGGGAATCATGGAAGATGATCAGTTCCATGAAACAGAAATCGGGTCTCCTCAGGGTGGAGTGATCTCGCCGCTCTTGGCGAACATCTATCTGAATACGTTTGACTGGGGAATGAAGGAGCAGGGATTTGCTGTAGTAAGGTATGCGGACGATGCGGTGATCCTATGCAAGACTAAGGAGCAGGCAAAGACGGCATATCTGGCGGCAAAGAAGATACTGGAAGAAGACCTGCGTCTACGGATGCATCCGGAGAAAACAAAGGTTGTGGATTTTGATGAAGGATTTCGTTTTCTGGGTTTCGACTTGAAGAGGGAATATGTGACCTTGCCGGACGCGAAATTGAAGAAATATAAAGAGAAAGTGCGAAACGCGACCCGCAGGCAACAAGGAAACAACCTAGACGGAATACTCAAGAAATTAAATGGAATTGTCCGAGGCTTTGGAAATTATTTCGGTATAGGAAATGTGAAGAAGAAGTTTGAACGTCTGGATCAATGGATGCGAATGAGGGTGCGAGACTTTATGCGTCACAAGAAATCTACGGTGTCAAACCGGCTGAGTTTAAATAAGGTATTGGAATCAGCGGGAATGGTATTTCTAACAAGCTTACTCACCACACGTTCCTAATTCAGGAGTGAAATAGGCAATCCGGCGACGGATGAAGGAAGCTCACTCCTGAAGATGGGGAACTGACGAAGGAAAGCCGTGTGCGGGAAATCCGCATGCACGGTTTGACGGGGAGTCCGAGGGAGTAATCCCTTGTCTTACCCTACTTTTCAGACCTAATTTTGAACAGGTTTTGTTTTACGAATATATCGTCCTGGAGATACCCCTTCTGACTTCGTAAATTGTTTGGTGAATGAATATATATCCCCGTAACCAAGACTGACGGCTACGTGTTTGATGGGAAGTCCAGACAGCAGCATCATTTTTGCCTGTCTCATTAAATGTTCAGTGTGGTATCGCTTAGGGGAAATTCCCGTAGTCTCTTTAAACAATTTCCGAAAGTTCTCGTAGCCCATATTCACGGCAGATGCCACTTCCTGAATATCAAAGTGAATATCATTGGAGGCACTAATCAGCTCGCAGGCTTTTGTTATTTTACTTTCATTTTCATTGCTATGAGCATTTTGAATGCTGCTGTGTAATCTGATAATCAAATCCTGAGACTTCATTAGCAGGGAAGGAAGACTTTCATCTGTTGCACTTTTCAAGGCTTTCAGCAAGGAAACAAAATCAAAGAAAAAATCATTCGTATGCTGTGTCGATTGGACTTCCTTATCGGAATTAATAATGCCAAGTGTCTGTAAGTATGAATAGACAGGATACCCGATACTGATATAAAACTCGATCCAATTCCCATCTGGTTCAATTGCAGTAGAGTGCAAACGTTCAGGTAGACGTTGAACCAAATCGCCTGCTTGCATAGGAGTAACAGTACCGTCCGCAGAAATAAACGTTCCACTGCCTTGCAATACTACAAAACAGCTGTAATATCCTATCTTGAAATCATATTGAGAACGCTCTGCTGATCTTTTCCGCATAAAGCCGCAAGATAAAATACCCTGATTAAAATCTTTGCCGATACACCGGTAGATTACATCATTTTCATTAATGTCTTCAAAATTCATGTATTCACACTCCTGCCAAAATGGATAAATGAAATACCATAATCAACATTTAATATAAGGAATTTTCCTTATATTATAAGGTTATCTACATTGAAAGATCAACCAATTAGAACAATCGATGGGAGTGTTATTTAAGCCTATGAAGCTAAGCAGAGATTGGGAAAATCAATATGTTACTCAAAAAAAACGTTATCCCATGCATGAGCCCTACGGAGTATACGAAACCGTTGAACAGGCTTTAAGCGGAGACCGGAGAAAGTCTAAATACGTAAAAAGCCTGAATGGAATATGGAAGTTTAAATGCTTTGGATCTCCCGATGAAGTAACGGATGAATTCTATAGTCCTGAACATGATGTTTCCGATTGGGATCATATTCCGGTTCCTTCCCATTGGGAGCTTTCGGGGTATGGAAAACCTGTATACACCAATATGTTGTATCCCTTTGTTCAAAAAGGGGAGGGTTCACATCATGAGATTCAACTCAAGCCTAATGAATACATTTTGAATCCGCCTCATGTGCCGGAGAGTAATCTTACCGGTTGTTACGTCCTAACGTTTGAAATTGACGAACATTTTTACGAAAGGGATATATTTATTGATTTTGGAGGTGTAGAATCGTGTTTTTATCTTTGGTTAAACGGCAAGCTGGTTGGTTATTCTCAGGACAGCAAGCTTAACGCTTCTTTTGAGATCACGGATTACATTCAAAAGGGACAAAACCGTATAGCTGTTCAGGTGATGCGGTTTGGAGCCGGTACTTATCTGGAGGATCAGGATTACTGGCATCTCTCGGGAATCTACCGGGATGTTCTCATTTATGCAAAACCACAGATGCGCATCCATGATTATAAGATCGAAACCCTCTTTTCCGGTAATTACAGCAATGCCGAATTATCTGTGAAGGTTGTACCTAACAATCAAGTGAATGGTTATGGTGATGCGCATGTGCGGTTGTCCCTGTATGATAGCGATCAGCAATTGGTGACTGCGTTTGAAACGCCAAAGTTTGCGGACTTTGCATTCTACCTGCAAGAAAAATATGTAGCAAAGGTTACGAAAACCATTTCAAATCCTCACTTGTGGAGCGACGAAAATCCGTATCTCTATAAATTGGTGTTAGAAATGATTGATTGTTCTGGAAATGTGGTTGATATTGAGAGCGCGAATGTCGGCTTCCGTGAAGTGAAGATCGATCGCAAAGGGGTCCTGAGAATTAATGGGAAGCGTCTCATTATACGGGGAACCAATCTTCACGCCTTTTGTCCTGAAACGGGACGAGTCGTAACAACAGAATATATGCGTGAGCAAATCAAGGTCATGAAATCGCTGAATATCAATGCGGTAAGAACAAGTCACTATCCGCACGCCATCGAATGGTATGACCTGTGTGATGAACTGGGCATTTACCTGGTGGATGAAGCGAATATTGAAACACACGGTCTTGGCGGTCAATTAAGCGCATCCCCCGAATGGACAAATGCGTATATGGAACGGGCTACACGGATGGTTCTTAGAGATAAAAATCATCCATCCATTATTCTCTGGTCTCTGGGTAATGAATCCGGTTATGGAGCGAATCATGCTGCTATGTACGGCTGGATTAAGGAGTATGACAAAACAAGGTATGTTCAGTATGAGTCTCTGAGTCCTCCGGCAAATATCTCCGATATTGTGGCGCCTATGTATCCTCAGAAAGATTGGATCTTGGATGTCATGGCTGATAGCGAAGATTTGCGTCCTTTTATTATGTGTGAATATGCGTATGCGAAAAGTAACAGTAACGGAAACTTTAAGGAATTTTGGGATCTCGTTCATAAATTCCCGCGGTTTCAAGGAGGATTTATTTGGGATTTTCAGGATAAAGCGCTAGTTAGGCAGGATAAAGACGGAAATAAAAAGTATGTCTATGGCGGGGCATTCCAGGAAGAGGTTACTGATCCTGCACCTGATATGTGCCTGAATGGTGTTGTTTTCCCTGATCTAACGCTCAAGCCGGCTGCGAATGAAATAAAAAATGTACAAGCTCCTATCCAGATCGATTACATGCCTGGGAATAATGGCTTTCGAATTTATAATCATTACACGCATCGGGATTTAAGCCATTTGAATATGGTTTGGGAGCTGGTTTGCGATGGAAAGGTGACTGAAAGCGGTAGTTTGCCTAGATATCACACAGCACCCGGATCCGTTGATAAGCTGCAAGCGCCATACGATTCGTCTAAAGTCTCCGGGGAAGCTTTTCTGAATTTCTATGCTTATTTGGACGAGGACACCTTTTATTCTAAGAAGGGAGCCTGTATTTATGCCTGCCAGATAGAGATTAAGGATTCTGTGAATAAAGTGCATACCGGAGATATAGAAAAGGATAGCTTGAAGTATGATGAAACGGCAAATGAAATTCATATCTATAATGAAAATACAATGGTTCTTTTCTCGAAAGAAACCGCAGAGTTCATCTCTGTAAAATACAATAACAAGCATTATTTCACGGGAGGAACAAATAACTTCTATCGCCCTCCGACAGGCATTGATGCAGGTATTCATCTCGAATCGTCCAATTATGCAGATGAATGGAAAGCGCTCGGTCTCCATTCCCATCAAAAAGAAATCAAGAATATCCGGGTATTTGCAGCACCAGCTGCTGTTATCATTCAAGTTCATTGTCTATATCATGGATGCATTGAAACCAAAACCAATTACACCGTTGGCGGCAAAGGTATAGAAATCAATAATACCGTTGTGAACAATGCCAAGGTCGACACTCTCCCGAGAATTGGGCTAAGCTTTAAGTTCTCTGATGCCTGGAAGAAGTTGAAATGGTATGGTCGCGGACCATGGGAGAACTACGCGGATCGTAAATCTGCCGCATTCGTTGGAGTATATGAGAGCACTGTAGAACAGCAGCACGTACCCTATATCTTACCGGTAGAATGCGGTGGTAAGGAGGATGTCCGGTATTTATATTTGTCATCCGAAGAACAAGCAGTAAAAGTATCGGCAGCGGGACATTTCCATTTTGATATTCATGGACACAGTATTGAGCAATATGACAATGCCGCCTATGAAGACGAGCTGGGACATTCAGATTCTGTTTATCTTCATATTGATCACAAACATGCAGGTCTTGGTGGAGATACCGGCTGGACCAAAAATATTCACGATCCCTATCAAATTAAGAAAGGTATTTATGTGTATACGGTAACTATAGAAATTATTTCTTAAGAAAAACGCATCCGCTGCAAACTTCAGATGATATCCTTTCGTTTATATGCCGAAATTATTTGAAAAAGATGAGCAACTGGAGATGCCGACAATGATAAGTGAGGGGCAAATGGTTAGAGAATATTGTACAGGAAAGATCGAGAATATGACTGAGCAGGACTTCATCCATGAATAAGACAAAGGCCATCCTTTTTAGGATGGCCTTTCCTTTACACTTTTAACTCCTCTTACTTCCCACTCTCCAGCAATCTCGCCACCATAGTAGCAAACTCTGCCCGGGTAATGTCTTTTGCAGGCTTAAAGGTACTGTCTTCGTAGCCTGTAATAATTTTATTCGATGCCAGGGCATCAATGGAGTTATAGTACCAGGCCTCTTTGTTAACATCTTTGAATGATGTGTTTCCGGTACCTGTCAGCTTAAACGCTCTGGTGATCAGTGTTGCTAATTCACTGCGGCTAATCTTCGCGTTCGGACGGAAGGTGCCATCGCTGTATCCGTTCATCAGGCCGGCACTGGCTGCTGCGCCGATATACTTATTGGCCCAATGTGCCCCAGATACATCGGTGAAGCTGCTTGCTTGTCCTTCAAGTCCCATGTGCGTTGTAATGACCTTAATGGTCTCGGCACGGGTCAGGCCTGAATTCGGACGGAAGGTTCCATCTTCATAACCTGTTAGTAATCCTTTGGAAATCAGCAGGTCAATGCTTGCTTTTGCCCAATGATTCAGTGTATCTGTGAAGCTGACCACTTCCGGCGCAGGTGTTGGTGCTGTTGTTTCTGCTGGTGCTGGTGTAGCTGTAGGAGCCGGTGTAGCTGTAGGTGATGGCGTTGGTGTTGCCGGTGGAGTTACGGTACCTCCTCCAGGACTTGGATTGCTTGGTTCATTGTCTACTGGATCAGGATCAGTAGGGGTTGGAACATATGGGAGTGCTGGTGCAAAAGCGGTAAGCAGTCTGGCTTGACTTTGCTGCTCAAGCGCATAGCCCATGCCCAGAACCTTGGCATCGTCCCACGCTCTGCCCACAAGCTGCATCGAGATCGAATATCCGCTGTCGTTCGTTCCCACAGGAACCACTACCGTAGGGAGACCCACATTAGATGTTAATACGCCCGTGTTGCGGTCCGAACTTAATTGAGAGGCTGATGCGTCATTGTTGTAGACGTCACTGATGAAGCCTGCATAGACAATGGCATCCACGCCATTCTCGTCCATCCAGCCTTTGATCACTTCTTTATAGTCCGTTCTATACTTGATGTAATCTTGTACAGCCTGTTCCGTCATCCGCGTAGGTGCAGTGTAACCTCTCTGATTATAGATAAGCACCTTATCTGAAGCGAGTACACTTGCTCCGTCCGCGTAAGGGAAGGCTTTGTGAAGCTCAATGTAGCGCGCCCAGCCTTCAGTAGATCCGTTAATGCCTTGAGGACGGGTAGGAGCTGCTGGCATTTTTGTCATTTCAACCATTTCCGCTCCCGCAGCTTGCAGTTCTGAGAACTTATTCTTTACGGCTAGTCCGGTATCATCATCCGCATAACTGGAGACAAAGGATTCGGGGATGAATCCGATTTTCTTTCCTTTCAGTGCACTGGCATCCAGAGATTCCTTCCAGTTCACCGGACGTTTATGATCTGCATCAGCAGTTACGGTGAAAATATCCTGCGGGTCCGTACCCGTTGTAGCATTCAGCATAATAGCCAGGTCCGTTACGGTTTTGGCAATGGGTCCCGCATAATCCTGTCCCCAAGTGAGCGGGAGCACACCTGTCGTACTCGCCATGCCGTCTGTACCACGGAAGCTTTTTAGACTGGCACCTGTTGTAGGTGCATAGAGAGATACCCCGGTCTGCGATCCCATAGCTGCCGCTGCGAAATCAGCTGCAACCGATACTGCCGATCCTCCGCTGGAGCCGAAAGAGGTTTTGGAAGGATAGAGTGCGTTCCATGTCTGCATCCAGCCGCTTTCACTAAAGCTTCCGCTGTTCGCGAACTCCGAAGTGTTGACTTTACCAATAATGACCGCGCCGGCTTCCCGCAGCTTATTCACCTGGAAGGCATCCGATTCAGGGCGCCACCCTTCAAGTGCTTTACTGCCGCCTGTTGTAGGCATGTCCTTGGTGTCATAGATGTCTTTGATCGCAATCGGAATTCCCAGCAGATCGCCCTTGGCGCCTTGTGCACGGGCTTCGTCAGCCGCTTTGGCCTGAGCCAGCGCAGTTTCGGATACATGCAGGAAGGCATGGAAGCCGAGTTGCCCCAAATCGTAAGCTTTGATTCGATCAAGATACGCTTGCGTAATTTGGACAGAAGTTGTTTTACCGCTAATCATATCCTGTTGCATCTCTGCAATGGATTTATTCACTACATTATAGGGGGAGGAGGTGATGAAGCTTTGCGCTGCCGGAGCCTCTGGAATGAACAGGTTATCTCCAGTATTAAGTCCCTCTATGCCTGAGATATCCCAGTTGCTGATGGAGCGGATCTGTGCAGGGATTAAGCCGGATACATCCAACTGCTGATGGAGTCCATTAAGCGTGGCAACCAGATTGTTCAGCCCGGCTTCACCAGCTTCTCCAACTTGTACAAAATTCACCAGGGATTTCGACTGGCCCGGTTCAAGATTCAAGGTATTAATGAAGCCATAGAAATTCGCCTCATTACCGGACTTGGCCAGAGGTGTGGTGAATGGATTCTGCTGCTGATTCCCAAGAGCGGTTAATCCATTATTAAATGGATGTGGAGACCCGACTGCAACACCTAGAGGTTTATTGTTTCTGGCACTGCTATCGACCACAATCCATGAATCGTCTGTCGTCACCTCAAGATCATTGGAGTAGGTTGCCTTGACCACTGAAGCATTAGCTGCTGTGCCATAGCCTAAGGAGCCGCCGAAGGAGACATCTACTTTTACAGCCATATCATTCTTATTGGTAAAAGTATCAAAGAATCTAGTTCTATTATTAATAGTGTCCACATACACATCACGGGTGACGGTGACATTTCCGAGATTAACAGATTGAGAGGAAGTGAATCTATTAACGCCATCGTATTTGAGGTCGAACCCGCGCATCATTTGTCCATTCATCAGGGAAGCTGAAGGTGAGGATACTTTAACAAAGATATTACCGAAGCCCTGTACTTGTGTAGTGCCGACGGTACGCAAGCTTCCTGTGTCTAAGCTGGGAGCAAAAGCATCGTGAATCTCCCATACGGTGCCACTAGAAGAAGTAACCCTCGTTAAAGCATCAGCCGTTTGAAACGGAATGACTCCTGAAGCAATGACAGATAACGCAATGGAAGTAGCTATAACTTGCCTCTTCGTTCTACGCAGACGTTTCAACTTACTCATGTAGGCAATCTCCCTTTCCTCTATGTATATTATTAATTGTGTTAAGAAATATAACATTGTATATTAATTCAGTCAATGAATAATATGAAATTGAACTATTTTTAGAGATTTTAACAAAGGGGGAGTACTGTATTTATTAAAAAGTGTATAAAAAATAATATAAAGGTGTTTTATATAACATTTATTGTTATGTATATGGTAGTTATCCTGGTTAGTTTTTTCATAACCCTACTTTTCTGCTGATAGATTATGGAATGTGCTACAATTCACCCATCCTGATCGTTACAGGGGCTGTGGCGGCTTTTCTCATTGTTTTTACAATCCAATTCTATTACCCGGCAGTTTTGGAAAAGCGTGTGGATCGCGTGGAGTCCTTTTTACGCAGCCAGAAAAACAATCCTGCTCTCTACATTCAGTATGTTCTTGCGAACAGGCTTGAGGATGAAGCGGGAACGGTTATGGAGCAGCTGATGAGCAAGCATAAAAGCCGACAACAGGGAGCTTGCGATTAAGTATGCGAGGGAAGCAGTAGAGGCTTCGAGGGGCGTCCAGCGTTATGTGTTATGTAAGGAGTACGAACGAACGTTACCGCAAGCGGTTGAAGTATAGTTTGAAAAAACGGGTATCATCCTCATTCAAGGATGATACCCGCTTCTGTTAGTTAGGATGCCAGTCTTACTGTCCCAAACAAAGCCTGATCAGATCATCGACATGCGCGGTGGCCAGACATTCCACGGTGTCGGCGGCGCCGTAATAGATTTTCACTTCGCCATCGTCCTCCAGGATCATGCCGCCGGGGAAGATGACGTCGTTGCGGAAGCCTCCGTCCATTTCGTAGGGGGCTTCCGGGGCAAGCAGCGGCGAAGCGCTCATCCCGAGAATTTTCTTTGGATTGTTCAGGTCAAGCAGCATAATCCCAGCAGTATACCGCTTCTTCCAGGACGGCTCCCAGCCGTTCTTCCCTCTGGCGGGATCAACATCCACCGCATGGAAGGTGGTCAGCCAGCCCTTATCTGTCTTCACGGGCGGTGCTGCCGGGCCGATCTTGTCATTGGCGAACGGAACCTGCTCCACCGCCAGCAACAGATCCGACCGTCCCCAGTAGACCAGATCCGGCGACTCCGCGATCCAGGTGTCGAAACGGTCCTTGCCTCCGCGGCTATATACGGTGAACGGCCGTTCCAATCGCACATAGTTACCGTTGATCTTCTCCGGGAACAGCACCATATTCCGCAGGTCCGGCGTAGACAAGCTCAAGATTTCAAAGGATTCGAAGTCATCCGTTACGGCGATTCCGCCCCGGATCCCATGCCGCGTATCTACAGCGAAGCACATGTAGCAGCGGCCGCCAATTACCGTCAGGCGCGGATCATATGCACGCACGAACTCTTCATCGTTTAGCTTGAACACTGGCTTCGGCCCGGCCGTCCAGTTAACGCCGTCTTCACTGAATGCGACACCGAGATCCGTTGTATGAGAGGGCTCAAGGGTCTGCTTCTCAAGGGAGCCGTAGTCATTGCGGAATACCATCACATACCGGCCGCCGAACTTCACCACTCCCGCATTGAACACAAGTGCGGTGGGGTAAGGGACCCGAGCCGCATCCAGTACTGGGTTGGCCGGATGACGGCGGATGAGCGGACTTGATGCCAAAGCTCCTATGACGGGTGTACTTGCCTGATTCATCGTTTGAATATCCTCCTTATGAGTAAGAACTGTATTCTAAACAATATGTCCATGGGGGGCGAACGGATAGTCGATTGTAATCCGCCCGGCCTGGCAATCGCCAACTCCGCTGTACAGATCGGCCTTGCCGTCCTCCCGCATCACGATCCCCGAAGAGAAGACGCAGTCCGTCAAATAGGGTAACTTGGCAGGTCCGGGCGGGTAGCAGGAACGGCTTCCGATCAGATGCAGGTCATGGGATTCCCGGGTCACGGGATCGAAGACGAAGGCCATGTTCAAATATACTTTGATTTCCTGCCCGTTCTCATCCTTATGCTGATAACAAATATGGCCGATGATTCCGATTTTGCCGCTGCTCAGCAGGTAAGCCTGATTGACGCCTCCCCATTCACCAGCTCCGAAGATACCGTGGATGTAAGGGGCATTCTCAATGACTTCAGCAGTCAAATCCTCCAGCTTGTCAATCACCGTGAAGCCGATCATGGACTCACTGCCGTATTGGCCTTTCATTTCATGGTTGCGCGGACGCGAGAAGACGCCAATTCTGCCGTCTGCCAGAGCAACCAGGCGAATATCCTTCATTTTGTTCGGACCGGTAGTGAAGTAGTACAAATCGTGGAGGTCCGTCCCCCGGTAAAAATAACCGAAAAACGTACTGTATTTGCCGCTCTGATATTGCACATGGGTTCCGCCCAGTACAAGCTCATCACCTATTTCGCTGATAAACGGGTCTTCCAGCGTGTAGATCATGCTGTTCTCCACCAGGGTCCATTCATCCTGGCCTGTTTCCTCGAACAGCCGGACCCAGGAGCGGGCCCATTCCTCCCGGCGTTCTACCCGGCCGAACAAGTAACGTTTGCCATCCCGTTCAAAAGGAATTGAAATATTATAGACATCGAATCCGTCCACGTTTTTAAATACCAGAGTTGTGCTGTCATAGATGGTTTTGGTTGCTTCAAATTCTAGTTTTTGCTGATGCAGGCTCACGATTTCTCCGCTCCTTTTGTATAGCAGCTCTTTTATTGAAGAGAAGCTTGATATTCCTTGAACTGCTTTTGGTATTCGGCAACGACCTTGTCCAGACCTGCTTTCTTCATTTTATCCAGAGCCTCGGGGAATGCCTTGTCGTAATCCAGAACACCCATATAGATCGGAGTGATGCTGGCGGAAGCTTCCGAGAGAATATTGGTATATTCGGTTCTTACATTCGTCGGGTCAAAAATGAAGTTGGCTGCGATACTATTGACCGCACTCGGATTAGGCTCAAATAAGACCTTGTTATTCTCAGGAATACTGCTCTCCGGGTCAAAGCGCATAAAGTTCACATTCCCGTTCTGCGAATCAGAGCCCCTGTATCTTGGATTATTATTGTTATTCGGGTCTTTGATCGGCTTTAAGCCTTTGTCGCCATCTTTGGTGTAGTGCTCACCCTCGATGCCGTATTGAACGAGATCGTAGTTATCCTGGCTGGCCAGCATCCAATCCATAAACTTAACGGCGGCCTCCGGATGCTTGCTGTTCGCCGGCACGGCATTTCCGTTCTTGAAGGAGAGGGGACGCAGATACTCTTTCTCCGGGTTAAACCATACGACGCCGATATCGTCCACTGTAGCTGCCGGGTTGTATTTCTGGAGCCCGTTCAGGCTTCCGCCGGTTCCCAGGCGTACGAACCATTCTCCGCTGTCGAGCTGGGCATCTACCTGTTCCTGCTTCATGACCAGGATGTCAGGATTCGTAATTCCCTTGGTGTACAGCTCGTGCATGAAGGCAGCATCCTTCTTGAATTCGTCAGTTTCAATCCAGGATTTGACCTCTCCGTTCTGGTTGACATAGAAGAACTTATCCTTAACGGTGAACGGGAAGGTGTCATAGGTCCGGTGCAGGATGGAGGTATGCAGATTGATCGGGTCAAAATCGGCCCGGGTGCCTAAGTAAGGCTTGTTCTTTCCCTTCCAGTTCTTCATCACCGTCTCCCAGGCGCTAATCAATTCAGCCGGAGTTTTAGGCTCCTGCAAATTATTTTCGCGGAGAATATCGCGGCGGATATTAAACTGGCCTTCGCTCGCCATTTCAACCCAGTAGGAGGGGACGATATAATATTTCCCGCCGATGGTTGCGCCGCTAAAGATATCCTCCGGAATATACTTTTTCAGGTTGGCTCCATACTTCTCAATCTCATCCGAGATATCTGCCAGTGCGCCACGGGTATAGTAGTTGGAGAACGGAGTACGGTCCTGCATGACATGGAACAGATCGAAATCATCGCCGGTGGACAGCATCAGGTTTAGCTTCTGGTCCCAGGCATCCCAGGGGATGAAGATTTTCTCCACTGCAACGCCGACACCATCTGCAGCCAGCTTCTCATTGACCTTCTCGAACACCTTCTGGTAGTCTTTGGGCTCGGTGCCGGGAACCACGTATTTGATCTTGACGACCTCAGAAGCATTAGCCTTCTCTGAATTCGGGGATGAAGCATTGCTTGCTCCATTTGCGGCAGGGCTGGCATTATCGGCTTTGCCGCACCCAACCAGGGTGGACAGGGCAAGCACCACAGCTAACAGGGTTGCATAGGATTTTCTCATGAATAATACGGACCTCCTCTTATGATGTCTTCTATATGTTAACCCCTAAGGGATGACATCAGCCTTTCACTGAACCGATCACGAGCCCTTTCACGAAGTATTTCTGTAAGTAAGGATAGAGGAAAACAATCGGCCCGATGGTTACGATGGCTGTCGCCATCTTGACCGACTCCGAGGGAAGCGTAACATCGCTTGTTCCCGCCAGCATGGCCATATCGTTCAGCATACTGATCTCCGATTGCATCTGCAGCAGCATGAATTGCAGCGGGTACAAATCCTTCGTGTCAATCAGCATGATCGCATTCCACCAGTTGTTCCAATAATCCAGTCCATAGAAGAGGGCAATCGTCGCCAATACCGGTTTACATAACGGAAGATAGATCTTAAAAGCAATGACAATATCACTGGCTCCGTCTATGGTGGCTGATTCCCGCAGCGAGTCAGGAATACCGTTCATGAAATTGCGCACCAGGAAGAGATTGAACGGGCTGAACAGCAGTGACGGAATAATCAGAGCGAGAATATTATCGGTTAATCCGAGCGCACGGTTCATCAGATACCAGGGCACAATGCCGGCTGAGAAAATCATGGTGATAAAAAAGTAAAGGGCCAGCAGATTGCGGTGCCTCACATTTTTGTTCGCCAGCGTGTAGCCTGCCATAGAAGTAATCAGCAGGGCCAGCGTGGTACCGGCGAGAGTGACAAAGATCGAAATGCCGTAGCTCTGAATGACCTGGGAACCGCTGGTAAAGATCAGCTTATAGGCATACAGAGAGAATTTCTCCGGAAACAGGCTATAGCCGTTCTTAAGAATAGCATCCTCATCCGTGATTGAGATCATCAGCACGAGCAGCATCGGAAGCAGGCACAGTGCCGAATAGACCGCAGTCAGCGTGTACATGACCGTCCTGCTGATTGAGATTCTTTTCATTAATACTCCTCCTCCTTCCTGGATTTAATATAATGCGCCATCTTTGAAGTACTTGCGGGTAATGGCATTGGTACCAAAGACAAGGATAAATCCGATAACGGACTGGAACAGTCCCACGGCCATGGCTTCGGAAGGGTCACCGATCTGGCGCAAGGAACGGAATACATACGTATCAATAATATCTGTGGTCGAATACAGGGTGCCGTTGTCCCCGATGAGCGCGTAGATCATCCCGAAATCACCGTACATAATTTTGCCGACCGAGAGCATTGTCAGAATAATAACCGTTGGCATCATTAGCGGAAGTGTGATCCGAAAGCACATCTGCAGGCGGCCCGCCCCGTCAATTTCTGCTGCTTCATACAACGTCTCATCGATGCCGGTAATGGTCGCCAGGTAGATGATGGCACTCATGCCGGCGCCCTTCCAGACATGCATGATGGTCAGAATCGCCGGCCAGGACTGGGCTTCGGTGTACCAGTTCACGGAGGTCATACCGAACTGGTTCAGAATTCTATTGATTACGCCCATATCCATGGAGAAAAGCGCATACAGCACATAGCTGATGACGATCCATGAGATGAAATTCGGGAATAACATCAGCGACTGGCTGATCTTCACAAACAGCTTCTTGCGCAGCTCGTTCAGCACCAGTGAAATGGCGAGCGCCATCAGCGTGCCGAAAATAATAAACAGTAAATTGAGGTAAATGGTATTAAAGGTAACT
This sequence comes from Paenibacillus sp. FSL M7-0420, assembly GCF_038002345.1. Lineage (NCBI taxonomy): Bacteria > Bacillati > Bacillota > Bacilli > Caryophanales > Paenibacillaceae > Paenibacillus > Paenibacillus sp. FSL M7-0420. The sequence continues at coordinate 1,386,458 of NZ_JBBOCJ010000001.1, forward strand.
GTAAGCGCTTTATTGGAACGGAAGAAAAACTCAAAGTTTTTGAAGCCCACCCATTCACTATGGAAAATTCCCTTTGTATAATTGAAGCGCTGGAAAGCAATAACCATATAAGGATAGGTCATATAGCCGAAAATAAACGTGTATGCCATGGCCGGCAAAACCAACAAATAGGATGTGCCATTCCTGCGGATGTCTGACAGTATGCTGAGTCCTGGACGCCGTTTTTTCTTCAATTCCTGTTCCCCCCCTATTTGTTTGTTATAGATGACGTTGCCTTGATTTCAGCTTAGCTATAGCCGCAGTAAGAGTCTATTTTAAAACCAGGTAAACGCTTTCGAATTCGCCCACGAGGCTTTCAAAAAAACGGAATGGCTTTCATTTTCCCTTGATTCAGTACCTTTTCAGCCGGAAATGTACTATATTTAGAAATGATACCGAGCAGCATGGGGGGAATACAGCATGCGGGCAACCATCAAGCGGCTTGTTCGATACAAGGCCTTTCAAAAACTCACCATTTCATATTTCCTTCTCGTGCTTTTAACCGTAAGCCTGCTGTCCAGTGTACTCTTCTCCCTGTTCTCCCGAAGCGCCATCAAGGAGATCGAACGCAATTCCCGGGCCATGTTATCCCAGATCACATACGCTTCGGATGTCGTCTATAATCAGGTCATGACAATCGGAAATACACTGCTGATTCAACCGGAGATCCTGTCCTTTCTGGATGAGACGGTGGAGAACAAGGTAAGCAATTATCATATTTATCAGCAGATCGAACAAATTGCCAATCTGAACCCGTATATCCACAGTATCGGAATCCACCGGCCTTCTACAGGCACGACAATCGATACCGCCGGGCTTCCGTTCGACGCATCGCTCACCGCGCTCAGTGCGAAGCAGTACATGGAGTTCAATCCGCGCAGCCTGAAGGTTGCGGGCCGGAATAACGGCAGGCCGTTACAGTTCCTGACCTTCTTGCTGTACCCGAACTTCGCATACCAGACCGCAGGCAATCCGCTGATCTATATCAATGTAGAGGAACAGTCGATTCTGACGACCATCCGCAAGATCGGCAAAGCGGACGCGGCTAATAATGTCTTCGTGATCAATAATGAAGGTAAAGTATTATCTCATACCGATTCCAATCTGTTCCTGGATGATTTATCCGGGGATGAGTATGTGCGGACCCTATTAATCGAGAACCAACCGGAGAACAGCTTCACCACAACGATCGGAAACGAAAAGAATCTGGTCACTTATGTGAAATCAGAGGGACTGGACTGGTATTTTGTAAGCGTTTCACCGTATTCTGAGCTCATCACTGACATTGACAGGCTACGGAGTATTACGCTGCTGGTCACAGCCGGTATTGTACTTGCAGGTTTGTTGATCTCTATCCTGTTGACCTCGAACATGAATAGGCCCTTATCGGCGCTGCTTGAAAAAGTAATGCCTAACCCGGCTAATCCCGCACGCGGATTGGCGCTTATAGATGAGTACAAGATGATGAACGAGGTGTTCCATTCCTATCATGAACGCGAGAAATCGATGCAGTTTGTCATCAGCCGCTCTTCCCGGACCGTCCGTGAGCATTATCTGCATGCCTTGCTGCGTGGTCATTCCCTGGAGGACTCGGCCTCCAGCGAGATGATTAAGGAGATCGGCGAGGAGGTTGCGGGACCGTTCTTCGGCGTGCTGGTGTTCAAGATCAATGAGTTTGAACCGGTAGGGGAGAGGGGAGAGGGGAAACAGCAGTCCTTGCTGCGCTTCGCACTAGGGAATATTGCCAAAGAGCTGCTGGAGCATATCGGCCCCTGTGATGTTCTTATTATGGGAGGGAATGAAGCCGTTGCCATCCTTCAATACACGAAAAATCAGCTCCCGGAGGAGCTGAAGCCTGCCTTGCGTAATGTTCAGAGCTTCCTTAATCGTTACTTCAAGGTGACGGTATCTATAGGGATAGGGGATATGGCCTTTGGAAAAGGAAATATTCCGTCCTCGTATACATCAGCCCAGCAGTATGTGAAATACCGCTTAATCTATGGAAAGGAAGCGATTCTGGATGCAGCAGCGACACGGCACCATGTGTTAACGGCCTTAAGCTATCCCGCCGCCTGCGAGAAGAAGCTGATTGATGCCGTGCAGCAGTGCAAGACGGAACTCATTGTTAGCGCAATCGGAGAATTTATAGATACCATATCCGGCGGTTCCGTTCATCAGGTCATCACCTTCAGCAGTCAGCTCATGTTGTCTTTGCATAAAGCTTTTGACTATTTACAGCATGTGCCGGATTCGAATTTCAATGATTACCTGCAGGCCGTAACCGAGATTGAAGATGCTGAGGATCTGACGGAGATCCGTAACCTGTTTGGCCGCTATTGCAGCACAATATGCACTTTAATTGAAGAGAAAAACCACTGGCTGAATGCGCAGAAGCATAATATTCTCATTGAAAAAGCACAGAATTACATTCATGAGCATTATACCGAGCCTAATGTCTCCCTCGATCTGGTGGCCAAAATCGCCGGACTGTCTCCCAGCTATCTGGGCAAGCTGTTCAAAGGAGCGACCGGGCAATCCTTCAGTGAATACCTGAACAACACCCGGCTGGACAAAGCGAAGGAGCTGCTTGCTTCCACGCCTGACACGGCGGCTAAGATCAGTGAAGCGGTCGGGATCTACAATATCACTTACTTCTCCACCTTGTTCAAGAAAAAATACGGGCTGACCCCTTCGGCCTTCCGTGAGCAGGAGGCGATGAAGAGCGCCGCAGGTGATGATGAGTGATCATTTCCCGCTTAAACAGCGGAGTGGACGGAACGATTGTGGAAAAGCGGCAGCGGTCGCCTTTATCCCCGGATTTTCACCGCTAAGGAGAATCAATAAAATCTGGGGATAACAGCGATTGGAACAACGGTCCGTTCGCGGAGCGTCCATCGAAGAGCTCACGTTGATCCTGCTCCGCAATAAAAAGCTGTCCCTAGCAGCCATTTCATGGCTTTGGGGACAGCTCTTTTCTTCATATGATGTGAGATGATCCGGCCCTCTTAAGGCTGCTCAGCATATCTCCACCAGGCAAAGGTTCCGGCGATTCCGATGATCCCGGTATACGCAACAATGATGATACTGCTTAGCTGCAGCGAACCGGTGCTCTGAAATACCGACGGGATGGTCCATGGGAAGTAGGGAGCAAATCCGAAGGAGGAGAGCACATTGGACAGAATGACGATGATCAGGATGAGTCCCAGGGGTGCCAGATAGCCTTTGGTTACATTAGCCAAAAGAATGCTTGGCGCAGTTACAAAAATGTACAACAGCGAGGTGACCAGGAACTTAAGGAACAAGCTCCAAATGAAAGCGGCGGACCCGCCTTCTACGCCCAGGATGGCCCCTACGGCAAAACCTACAGCAAACATATAAACGGAAAGCAACAGGCACCATGCCAAAATGACCAGGAATTTGGACAATACAATTTTCGCCCGGGAAATGGGCTTGGCCAGTAAATCCTTGATCGTCCGATCCGAAAACTCCCGCCCGAATACCCATGCTGCAACAAAGGTGTATCCGATCAGTCCCAGCGGGGCAAGCGTCTCCAGCAATCCGGTTAAATACGCTTCCCAGGTAACACCGCCAGCGGCACTGGATAATACATTTCCGACGCCCATCATGATGGGCCCGAAGCCCAGAACCAGAAACATGATCCAGAACACATTCGAGCGGATAATCTTGCGGAGCTCACAATGTAACACCGATAGAATATTCATTATTTAATCCCCCTGTTAACCCCGATAGTGCGGAGAAAATAGCCTTCCAGATCCTCTGTAACTACCCGGAGCGATGTGGGCGGCTGATTGGATTGAACCAGCAGTTCGGCCAGCCGTTCAGGATGATCTGCCGCATGTTCATTGGTGAGTCTGATATAGCCGTCCGAGGTATCCTCGAAGGCATAGCCATGCTCCTCCAGCACCTTCTTTAAGGCAGGCTTGTTCCGGCCGTTAACGACCAGGCTTTTCTCTAAGGACTGCTCCAGCTTGTCCATTGCGACTTCTTGCACCAGCTGACCGCCGTGGATAATTCCAATCCGTGTGGACACCTTCGAGAGCTCCTCTAACAGATGGCTGGATATGAACACCGTGATGCCGAAATTGTGCGCCAGATTATATAACATATTTCGTATCTCAGCTACGCCTGCTGGATCAAGGCCGTTGATCGGCTCGTCCAGGATCAGAATTTCCGGGTTGTGAATCATCGCTTTGGCCAGTCCCAGGCGCTGTTTGTTCCCGAGTGAGAGATGTTTTGCTTTTTTCTTTTGGTGCGGCGCAAGCCCCAGCTTGTAGATTACCTGAGATACGGCATCCTTGTCCGGCATCCCTTGCATGCGTCTTGCGATCTCAAGATTCTCTGCTACAGTCAGATCCGGATAAAAGGTAGCCTCTTCTAAATATCCGACGTTGCTCCATAACTTAGAATTTCCGGCGTCAACCTTCTCACCTAACATATAGAGCTTGCCGGAGGTAGGCTTCAACATGGCCAGCAGCATCTTGATCGTCGTTGTTTTCCCGGCGCCGTTCAGTCCCAGGAATCCGTAGATCTCGCCCCGGCTGACCTCCAGCGAAAGATTGTTTAATACGGAATAGTCGCCAAACCTTTTGTGCACTCCGTCAATTTGGATGGCGGGCGTGCTGCCGATTCTTTTCTTGGATAAAATACTCATTCTTCAGACCTCCTACTTGTAAAGCCAGTGTTTGTTGTGTTCTGCTGTAACCTATTGTCACATCCAAACATGAAGCTTTATTAAAAGAAAAATAAAGAGATCTGAAGAAAATATAAAAAACTATAAAGGCAGGCTGAATCTGATCCCGAGACCGCCATATTCGGAGGAGAAGGCCGTAATCTCGCCCCCGTGATGCTCAATAATCGATTTACAGCTGGCCAGTCCCAGTCCAAGCCCGCCCTTGCGGATCTGCCGCGACGGGTCCACCGTGAAGAATTTGAGGAACAGCGAAGACATATCCTTATCCGGCACGCCAATGCCATTATCCTCTATTTGAAAATAGGCATGATGCTCCCGCAGATATCCGGTCATATAGACCTTCAGCTTAGGCTTCCCTCCATATCTTACGGCGTTGCTGAAGAGGTTGCCGAACACCCGGCGGAGCATCGGTTCATTGACCATAAGCCTTATACTGTCGGTGAAGTCATGGCGGCAGGTTAGTTCGATATCCAGTCCAGCAAGCTCGTACTCATATTCAAAAGCGATGTCTGCAAACAGTTCTGTCGCCTTAACAGGTGTAGCGGTCATGGATTCAAGCTCCAGTTTTTCTTTGGTGAAGCGGGAGAAATCATTGAGCAGTTCGACCATAAAGGCTGACTTCCGCTGAATCAATTCATAAAATTCCTGCTTTTCAGCATCAGGTAAGTCCCCATGTGTAGCCAGAAGTTCGGTGAAGCCGTTAATCGAGGTCAGGGGTGTCTTCAAATCGTGGGCGATGGCGGCAATCATATCGGTCTGTTCTCTGTGGGCAAGCTGAAGCCGATGCTCCATTTTATTAAAGTGCTTATACAGCTCTCCGATCTCGTCCTTACGCTTCAAAGCCAGCGGAGGCAGGGGATGGACGACGTTGACTTCCTCCAGCCGGGCATTCAGACGCCGGATAGGCTTCTCAATATAATAATGAATATAGATGATCAGAATAGAAAATATGCAGCCGGCGATGACGAAGATGGGCAGCAGTAATACTACATATGGTGAGTCCAGCAAAGTGGTACGTATGGGGGAATATACGGCGAAGACAAACTTCAAGTACAAACCAATAGAGAACATCAGAATCAGCAGCATCAGCAGGAATAACAGGGGAAGCTTTATTTTCAGTTTCATCCTATTGCTCTCTTTCTGTGTATTTATAGCCTATGCCCCAGATGGTTTTAATGAAGTTATGCTCAAAACCCAGCTTCTTGCGGATATTTTTGATATGAACCGTTACGGTATTGATCTCTCCGTATTCGTCTCCCCACACGTTCTCATAGATCTGCTCCCGGCTGAGTACCTGGTTGGGGTGACGCATCAGGACAGACAGAATTTGAAATTCCTTCGCGGATAAGTCGAGCTTCCGGCTATAGAGGAAGGCTTCATACGTTTTATCATTCAAAAGGAGCGGAGCATCGGCCTTTTCTTTAGCGGGACTAAGCTCGCCCCACTCTTTGTGCAGCCTGTCCACCTTGCGGAAATGAGCCTTGATTCGGGAAGCCAGCTCCTGAATACTGAATGGCTTGGTCATGTAATCGTCTGCGCCGATTTCCAGACCGACAATTTTATCAATGTCCTGATCCCGCGCACTTAATAACAGAATCGGAACATTATAAGACGACCGGATCGTTCGGCAGACATCCAGTCCGCTCATATCAGGCATGACGATATCGAGAACAATGAAATCAATAGGGTGATCCTCCACGGCAGTTAAAGCTTCCCGCCCGGAGCTTGCCGTGATTACGGCAAATTGCTCGTATCTTAGCGTCTTGCTGATGAGCTTCACGATTTCTTGTTCATCGTCTACCACTAGTATTGTTTTTGACATTTGACTACCTCCCGGGCACTAACCGTTCTGAGGTTAATCATAATTGCTGGATAGTGTTGTTGCAATCCTCAGCAGGTCTCTTAATTGGAGAGATTAGGTCCGGTGTATGTTCATAAATAATAGTCTTTCCTGTTAAGGCAATATCATCATTTGCGCCGGGTAATTCCCAGTCAGGGAAAGAAACCTTAACTTCCATTGTTGTCTCGTTATCTTGAATAAAAACAATGTTCTCAGAAAATGTCCCCCACTCTGAACATCCGAGGAAGGAGAGAGAAGAAAGTGATGAAAAATGAGGGAGAGAGATTTGCTGACCTAGACAAGAAATATGATCATCTAATTCTTTGTGTAAAGATGGAATATTATATTTCTCGTTGATTGTATTAGGAAAATAATCATTTAGATTAGGTACCATTATTTCCGGATAAGAAATGGGTGAAATTTAATTTATTATTATTAGAACTGTACATAGGATCAATACAGATCAAAGTTCGATCTTCTTCCGAATAGCCAATGACCAGTATGAAATGACCACGGTCCTCTTTTTGATAGCCGTCAACCCATGGAATCCAAAATGTACTCATATAAATACCAACCGGGTAATTCTAGCCCCCAAGCGCTGGTGTACATTAGTTCATAGTCTCTCCCCCAAAACGAAGAAACACTCACTATTAGGTCTTGTGTACATGTTTTCTTAGGATCATAAACAGGCATTATTTCAAGTAACATAAATTACCCCTTTCATTTAAAATGGGTAGAGAATTAAGAGAAATACATAAAATGTGAAGTAAAACGTTAATTTATTTATTGAGAATATAATTTTATGTATGTGACTGAAGTGAACTTAATCACTATTAGATTCATTATTAGGGATTTTATTACAATCCGGTTACGATGATTGCGCTTTCTAAAAATTAAACTTATACTTTCTTAAAGCCTGTGCCAAAGAGGTGAACTTAAAGCGAATTCTCAATGTTATGCGAATTGAAATTTCAGTATGAAGTCGATTACTTAACAGATTAAGATGGAGGTGTTATTTATGAATGTATACACATTGCCTGTATGCATACCGCAGGTTTATGGATTTCTACATCATGCACATAAGCTCTCTATAGTGCTGGAGAATGAAAAGAACTTACCTTGGTTTTATAGCAATTATCTCCAGTTATACACAGCCGAATACTCAAATGAATTTAAACTGGACTTTTACTCTTTTGATGGGAAATATCCCCGTCATCCCGGAATCAATGAGAACTGGTACGAAAAGGAATTTTTTTTAGACATGCATTTTAATATAGTTCCATTTATTATAAATTGTATAAAAAATGGACGTTATGTTGAAATTTTAATGGATGAATACTATTTGTCCTGCAAACCATCCTATCAAATTTCTCATTTCACACATCAGAGTTTAATTTATGGATTTGATAAAGAAGAAGAATGTTTTTTAATTCTGGGTTTTAATCGTTCGGGGAATTTTAGCAGAATTCAGGCGTCCTTTGAAGAGATTGAAAAGGCATTTCACAATTCCAGTATAGGTGGAGTTGGTTTTTTTGACTGTACTACTTCACTTGATTATTCCAATTCTGATCCTTCACTTAATCTTGCAGTCATAAAAACTTATATAAGCGACTTTATTCATTCTACTAATTCTTTTTTAACATACAATCCCCCAGGGGCTACTTATGGATTAGGTATATACAAAGAATTATGCAACCGATTAACTCTAGTAGAATCCTTCAGAGAAGATATCAGACCGATACATATTATACTCGAACATAAAAGTTGTATGGTTAACAGATTGCGTTATCTGCAAAAAGAAGGGATTTTTACTGATGCTTCTTATTTAATTGATGGATTTTCCGGTCTTGTTAAGGATGTAAGTAGAATAAAACAAGTACAACTAAAATATGTTTTATCAAAAAAACAACAGTTGATAAATTATGTAATACAAGAAATCCTTACTATTATGGAGCGGGAAGAGGAGCTTTTGCATAACTTTTTAAAGAAATTGGATTAGTTGCCCTCCAGACAACCTAGCTCTTATTTTGCTCACATCCTGCGCTTTTTTGTTAAAGCTATCTATTTCGGCGTAAACTGTCGGGATAGATTTTTTTTGATTTAAATTTAAAAAGGAAAAAAGACACTATCGTAAAATATACCATGGTCTTATGTGATTATACATGATGGTCATCACAATTTTTTATATTATTAGGATAAATTATCAATTATGTTACAATGGTTGTGCTTTCATGAATTCGAACGTATACTTTCATTATTGTACGAAAATAGGTATTTTATAGAAAAATATATAAAATATTTGGTTGTGATACTATTTTTGATGATCTAAGGGAGTGCGAAGAAAATTGTATAAGAAGAAGGCATTTATTTTTCCGGGACAAGGTTCACACTACGCTGGGATGGGACAGACGTTCTACAACGACTTTCATTCTGTACAGATATTGGTTGAGGAAGCCGGTGATCTGCTTGGCCTTAATATAAAGGATGTGTTACTTCATTATACAATAGATGAATTGGAACAATCGGAGTTGGTACAGACTGCAATAGTAATAGTAGGTTATTGTTCGTTTAAGGTTTTAACGGAGGAGTACGGCATCTATCCCGATTTACTGGCCGGACATAGTCTGGGGGAATTATCGGCACTCGCCTGCTCTGGTGCGATAACGTATAAAGATACTTTAGCATTGACCCGAAAAAGGGAAAAAATTATGAATATGATTGGTCCCGGGCAAGGGGGCATGATAGCAGTTATGGGAATTGACGCTGATTCGGCAGACAAAATATGTAAAAGCATATCAAGTCATCTCGGATATGTTGCTGTTTCAAATTACAACTCGGATGAGCAAGTGACGATTTCAGGAACGGAACAAGCTTTGAAAGAACTGATATCTCAACTAAACAATCAGGGAGTCAGAATATTACCGGTTCCAGTTCCCGGACCCTATCACAGCAGATTAATGGAATCTTCGCTCCCCTTCATGAAAGATGAATTGAATAAATGTGATTTTTCCCCTCTTGAGTATCCCGTCATTTCCAGCATTACAGGAACCCTATACAGATCAGAAAAAGAAATTTATGAGCGTTTGGCAATTCAATTAACCAACCCCGTTCGCTGGACACAAGTGTTGGCCTGTTTTGCTGAGGGTGGGATAAAAGAATTGATTGAAATTGGTCCTCAGTCAGTCCTGCGCAATCTCTCAATGACTAATTGTATTGACTTGACTGTTCTGGCAATAGAAAACCGTCGTGACTTTCAAGAAATTCTTCGCAGGTTTTCAAAGGTACGAGAGCTTGAAACAGTAAACTCCGTTAGTCGTAATCAACTTCTGAATGATTGTCTGAAAGAAGCGTTGTGCGCTCCTAATTATAATGATGATGATAAGGAGTTTGAACAGGGGTTCCTGAAACCTTACAGAAAAATACTATCGAATTCAAGAAATTCAGAAAAATTGGGAGGAGTGCCAGGATATAAAGAAATGAAAGAAGCTTTAGACATGCTTCATCAAGCTCTAATCATAAAAAAAGTGGCGGATTCTGAACGTCGTGAAATCATGCAAGATGTGCTCTATGTAAACGGGTTGTTTGACGTTTATCCTGATTATCTGAAAATGCAGGTATAAGGAGGTATGAATATGGAGAGTTCGAAGGATATAGCAGTAATAGGGATAGGTGTTAGGTTTCCCCAAGCGGAAAATCCAAAAGAGTTTTGGGAGTGTTTGCGCAACGGAGTGGATTGCGTAGGTTCCCTGCCTGAGGGTAGACGCCAGGATGTAGAGGAATACGTCAAGGCGGTGTATCACGAAGATGAAATCCCCCACTATCGTGAAGCAGCGTACTTGGAACGAATTGATACGTTTGACTATGAGTTTTTTAAAATATCGCCTAAAGAGGCAGCTTTGATGGATCCACATCAGAGGTTGATGCTTGAGACGGCGTTTCAGGCTGTTAACAATTCCGGCTATGCTCAAAAGATAAGGGGGACCCGTACAGGCGTATTTATTGGATTTCCAACGGAATTTTCTGCTGTTATGTATCAGCATTTAATTATGAAACTGAATCCGGAAGAAGCAGATAACTCCTTTTCAGGTAATTTGCCTGCGGTTATCGCGGGGCGCATTTCCTATTTCTTTGATCTCAAGGGACCTTCTCTGCTAGTAGACACCTCTTGTTCATCCTCCTTGGCAGCTGTACATATGGCTTGCAACAGTCTGAACAGCGGTGACAGTGAGTTAGCCCTGGTCGGTGGAATCAATTTATTTATTATGCCAACAGAAAATAAAGTGGTTAAAAATATAGGTATTATTGCTCCAGACGGGCGCACAAAGTCTTTCGATGAGGACTGCGACGGGGTAGGGCAAGGTGAGGGAGTAGGCGTTTTAATATTAAAGCCGCTGTCCCGGGCCCTGGATGATCATGACTATATCCATGCCGTTATTAAAGGCAGTGCAGTGAACCAGGACGGCAAATCTATTGGAATTACTGCCCCTAGCGCAGGTGCTCAAGGACAAGTGCTGATGCAGGCCTGGAAAAATGCTGGAATTGATCCATCATCCATAAGCTACATTGAAACGCATGGAACAGCAACAAAACTCGGTGATCCAACCGAAATTCAGGGAATACGCAAAGCTTTTTCCAATTACACTTCACATAAGCAATTCTGCGGAGTTGGATCAGTGAAAACCAATATCGGGCACACGATCGGCGCAGCTGGGGTAGCGGGTATGATAAAGGCGATCCTCTCACTTAAACAGCGTCAAATTCCGCCCAGTCTTAATCTTATAAAGCCTAACAGGAAAATTAAATTTGAAGATTCACCGGTTTACATTAATCACAGACTCCGCCACTGGACCGTAAGTCCCCGTAGGTGCGGAGTAAGCTCTTTTGGAATCAGCGGAACAAATGCCCATGTCGTATTGGAAGAAGCCCCTGAGTTATACAGGGAGAAATATTTAAGACCGGACTCTAGCATTTTCACTTTATCCGCTAATGGACGGGAACAGATATTAGAGCTTGTAGACCTCATGACGTCCTATCTTAAAGGAGAACGCTCTGACTCACTGGCAGATATCTGTTATACCTCTGCTGTTTGCAGACTTCATTTGAAATACCGCATAGCCATAATAGTGCAGGATGCAGGTGAATTAATAGCTAAACTGGATAATTTAAGACTTAATCCAGAGACGCCGCAGCCCAGTGTGTGGACCAACCTTGGAAATTGCATATCGGTTAATGAGATAGCAACGAAATCAACGACCGATGATTTGCCTGTTATTTGTAGGCGTTATGTTCAAGGTGAGGATATCCCCTGGGAGGCTTATTATGCAGACTTACCAGTATACAAGGTTCCTCTTCCCGATTATCCCTTCAAAAAAACACGCTGCTGGATTCAGAGTGATCCACGTGTACTAGCCTACAAAAAGCGGAATTCCGCTGAGAAGATGTATCGAACGGTTTGGAGTGCCGAACCGCTCCTCTTATCAACGGTACCATGGAACGGCAAGCGAGTAATCCTTCTTACAGATCGCTCAGTTGCGGGAACTTCGATGGCGGACCTTCTGCGGCATCAGGGCAACAACGTACTAGAGATCGAGATAGGCTCCTCCTATGTTCCTTTAGACAAGGACCGTATAAAGGTTCCCGCACGTGAAGAGGATTTCGAGCGGCTGCATCCTCATTTGGAAATGTTTATGCCGGAGAAAATTATACATATGACGACAGCTTTCAGAGATAGAGATCCTGACACTCTTGCGCAATTGGAATTGAATTTAGAAGAAGGTGCCTACAGCCTGTTATATCTAGTCAAAACACTTCAGAAGCTTAAATCACCTGTTGGAGTCGAGCTTGTTATTGTGACCTCAGGTACTGCCCGCATTGAAGCAGATGATCTTGTCCAACCGCATAATGCAGCGTTGGCAGCTCTAGGTAAAACGGTAAAATGGGAAAATCCGCAGATAAATTGCCGAAGTGTTGATGTTGGTCGGGGTATTACAATCGATGAGCTAATGGCAGAAATCCAATATCCGGGCAGTCCATACGCAGTGGCTCTCAGGGAGAGACGGCGATATGTTGAAACGATCGAAGCGGTCTCTGCGGATTCCATTGAACTTCGGTCAGGACCAGTACTTCGTAAGGGCGGTACTTATGTGATTACGGGAGGTATTGGACGTATCGGCAGCCGTCTGGCAGAGACATTGTCTGGACATGAGAGAATCAATTTAGTGCTACTCAGCCGTTCCAGCTTCCCCCCGAAAGAACAATGGGAGAACATTCTTAACAGGTCCGGTGAATTGGAAGACGGTATTGGAGAAATCCTTCTTAAACTTTTGAGGATTGAGCGTAGTGGTTCCTACGTGGATGTGCGTTCTTGTGATATTAGCGATCCGGATCAAGTGAACGCTACATTCCAGAGTATACGGCGAGATTGCGGAAGTATCGACGGCCTGATTCATCTGGCTGTATCTGATGAAACCTGTAGCTTGGCCGAACTAACGAAGAAAGCGATGAATCGTTCGACCAGAGCAAAGGTTCATGGTACATGGATTCTGGACCAGGAGACACGTGAGGATAATTTATCCTTCTTTATTCTGTTTTCATCGGTGATGACATTAGTATCGGGAGCCGGGAATGGGACCTATACGTTATCGAATGCCTACATGGATGCTTATGCCGAATACAGGAACAACAAATTTCCTGGTTCGATGGCAATCAACTGGCCGGAGTGGGAAGGTATTGGTCTCGCTGAGGATAAGCAAACCGATGAAGAACGTTCCATTTTCAAAAAGATTTCTTCAGAAAAAGGTCTGGAGATGTTCTCCAGGATAATGGAGCTGAAGGCGGAGCGTCTTATCCCGGGAGAACTTAACGTAAATAGTCCAATCTTTCAGTTGTTGGATTACATGCCTTTTCAATTATCTGGCGATTTGGTCTCACAGCTCAAACACTATAGAAAAACTAAGCCTTCCGCCAACCACCTGCCCATTGAGAAGAATAGCGGCGTATCGCAGCGGCAGGTATCAGCCGGGAGTATGGATATAAGCCGCACAACTGTTCCTGTTCAGACAGCGGATTCTTTACAGGTCCGTTCTTTACAGGCGAGCGAAGCTTGCGCTTTAACAGGAAGAGCATCAGGTATGTATACACATTATGAACAGCAGCTGGCAATGGTATGGCGTGATATGTTTGGTTATGAAACGATTAATGTTACCGACAATTTTTTTGAAATAGGCGGGGACTCAATTTTTGCTTTCAGGCTTGCAGCAATTCTCTTAGATAAGGGAGTAAATGTGGATGCGGAAGATATCTTGCGCTATCAATCCATTGAATCTATTGCCAAGATTATGGAGAGCAAGGTTGAAGAGGGGGCTGTCCCTACATGATGGATCATGATGAGTATTTTATGCGATTGGCAATTGAGACTGCCCGTCAAGGGATCGAACGTTTTGAATTTCCGTTTGGTTGTTGTATAGCCCAGGACAGCTATCGTTATGTAGTTACCGGAAATCATTGCTTTACTTCCGCCGATCCAACTGCTCATGCAGAGATTACTGCAATACGTGAATGGAGTCGGTTATACGGTGCAATCAGCTTGCAAGAAACAGTCATTTATTCAACTAGCGAACCATGCCTGATGTGCCTTGGAGCCATAAATTGGGCACGCATCCCGCGGATTGTATACGGAACCTCGCTGCACAGCTGTATCCATCACGGATTTGGAGAAGCAGATATTAACTCTGCTGCTTTGCTGAATACCTTTTTGCATTCTGTTTCTATGGAAGGGGGGGTACTGGAGCAAGCGTGTGAGCAACTATTTGAATCGTGGGAAAAAAAGAAGAGGTTGACAGCCTTATTCTCTAAACAGCCATCTAAGCTAAGTACGACGTAAAGGAAGGAGAGGCAATGAAGAAAATCGGAGTATATGAAATCTTCTCTTCCATCCAAGGAGAAGGGATTTTGCAGGGGATTCCTTCTGTTCTGATTCGCCTAGTCGGTTGTAATCTGGACTGTTCCTGGTGCGACACCCAGAGCTTTCTGAAAGGAGGAAGAGGGACTTACTATAAGCTGGAGCAAATAGTTGATGCACTTGATAGCTACTGCTGCAAAAATGTTGTTATCACCGGAGGAGAGCCCTTTATTCATCAAGAACTTCCTATACTCACCCGTGAATTACATGAGCGCGGATATCATATTACGATCGAAACGAATGCGACACTATACCAGGAGGTAGTCTGCGACCTCATAAGCATGAGTCCCAAGTTGTCTAATTCCGTTGTTACAGATCCCGACACGAAGAGCAACAAGATTGATATTGGAGTTATACGTAAGTTCATTTCCAATTTTGACTACCAGATTAAATTCGTTGTCAACGATCAGGAAGATATGGAAGAGGTTAGTTCTATTCTGAAAGAGATCGGAGATTATGATCCTTTTCGGGTGATGATTATGCCTATGGCAGCTACCTTGAAGGATCTGCAGCTAGTGCAGAAAAAAGTGCTCAAATTGTGCATTGATTATAACATGAGATACGCGAACCGTCTTCAGCTGCAAATCTGGGACAATCAAAGTGAGGTTTTAAACTAAAAGGGAGGCTATAGAATGAAAGGACCACTGAGTTTAAAAGAACGTATGGATGATTTTTGGGTGTATCCGAAATTATCGAAAGTGAATGATAAACGCGAGTACAGAGATGATTTTTTTCAATTCCTGCAACAACCTTCTTTAGATAGTAAAGCAGCACTTAACTTGTATATACACATTCCATTCTGTGATTCTGCCTGTATTTTTTGTCCTTATTATAAAGTTCACGGTAGTAAAAATCTGGAAATCAAAATATCAGAGTACATCGACACTCTTATCGCTGAAATGAAGCACTATGCCTCAACTCCATATTTCTATGGGAAAAAGATTGATTCCGTTCATTTTGGTGGGGGCAACCCGCTGCTTATGCAACCTGCAGATTTTGAACGGATCATTCTGGCTGTTAAAACATATTTTCAGGTGGATTTTAAGGAAAATTGGTCAGTTGAAGGATCGATCAATTGTGTGAGAAGCGTCGATCAAATTCGCCAAATGATGGATTTAGGAATTAACAGGATTAGCTTCGGTATTCAGACATTTAAAGAAGATATTCGTAAGGATATGAATATGAGAGTGACTCTGGATGATATTTACCGTGGGGTAGACATCCTGAACTCTGCTGGTCTGACTGATTATTGCATCGATATGATGTACAATATGCCGAATCAATCAATTGATGATGTCATAGAAGATCTGGAGAAAGTGACAGCTTTGAATCCCTATCATATTGATATTTACAATATGGCTGTCTTTCCAAACACTTATCTTGACCGTCAGATCAAGAAAGGTGCCTATCGAATTAAACCATCCAACCCGAACCAGCTTACAGCCTTCCGTGAGGCCCATAAGTGGCTGAAAGAGCATGGATACCAGCAGATAACGACCAATACCTATTCCTTGCGTCAAAAGGAAACACATATTGGCGACCGCCTATACTTAACTAATAACAATGTACTTGGAATCGGAGTATCTTCAAGAGGTTATTTAGACGGTTATGTCTACAAGAATGTGTGTGATATGAAGCAATATACGGAACAAGTGAGTCAGGGTTTATTTCCTGCCAATCTGGCACACAAGCTGACTGAAGAAGAACACAATGACCGGACAATGGTCTTTTTCCCGATCACTTTGGCGATCAGCAAAGCTTCCATCCCCAATTATGCCTTCTATGAAGAAAAGATAAATACCGTTATCGGTATGGGACTTGCCGAATGGACAGGCGACACTCTAAAGCTGACAGAGGAAGGCATCGTATGGGCCGGCAATATAGCGGCACATTTTATTAGTGAGGAACGATGGAACACGTACATGAGTTCATTTTTCCAGTCTGTTCGAGACAAGACGAACTTCTACAACGAAGATGATACAGGGATGAAGGTTGTGGAACTGGAGGTTTAGTTCATGTTGTACTCGAGTCTTCAACAAGCAAAGAATAAATACTCAGAGCGGTGTGCAGTAGTCTGTAACGGACACCATATGAGCTATGCTGAACTCTTGAAAGAAGTTGACTATGCCTCGGAGC
Source organism: Paenibacillus sp. FSL M7-0420 (assembly GCF_038002345.1). Classification (NCBI taxonomy): domain Bacteria; kingdom Bacillati; phylum Bacillota; class Bacilli; order Caryophanales; family Paenibacillaceae; genus Paenibacillus; species Paenibacillus sp. FSL M7-0420. The sequence goes on from NZ_JBBOCJ010000001.1 coordinate 1,403,144, forward strand.
GGTTTGGCGAACTGGGACTTGGGGGCGGTCAAACAGCCGCTTTGGTTTTGAGCAACTCACTGGAGTTCATCATCTGTCTGTACGCGTTGTCTAGCAGGCATGTATGTGTGGTGTTAATAAATCCGCAGAATGACGTAGAGAAAATATGCGAAAACCTGCAAATGACTCACTTGGATATTGTAATTATGGAGAATCACGTTTACGACAACCTTAAGGATACGGGCGCATCTTTTCCTTTCCAAGTTATTTTGCGTGAACATCTTTCCGGGTATTGTCGTCCCGGTGCATCAAAGCTTATGAACAGGGACGATAATCTGTATCAATCCAGAAACGAACATGCTCCGGTTGTTATCCAATGTTCTTCGGGGACTACAGGGTTGCCTAAAATGGCCATCCGGACGAACCGGAACCTGTCAGTGGATACGGATAACATTATCTCGACATTTGCTTATACAGAGGAAGATGTTGTCTACTGCGCAGTTCCGGTATGCCATGGATACGGGTTGACCATGGGGTTGTTAGCTCCACTTAAGGCAGGAGCTCAAATATGGCTGGAACGCTGGTTCATGCCGAACCGTCTAATCAGCGACTTATCCAAGACAAGGCTGTCTGTATTTCTGGGAACGCCAGAGTACTATGATATTCTGAACCGCCGTCAATACAGCGAAAGAAACATCAACTTAAGTGAAGTCCGGCTGCTGTTGTGCTCCGGCTCTCCTTTACAAAAAGAGACCGGGTTATCGTTCCACACACGGTATGGATGCTGGATTCAGCAGTTGTACGGAATGATGGAAGTGAGCACGATGTCCTGTAATTTGGCTGCGGATGAAAACAATGTAACAAGTGTAGGACTGGCAGTGAATAATGTCTTGATCAGGCTCGGTGCAGGAGGGGAGATTGAGGTTTTCAGCGAGACGATCTCCGAGAGCTACGTTGGAGACCGAAAGATAACTCCAGCAGAGAAACACGGATGGTTCAGGACTGGTGACCGGGGATATCTCGATGAGACAGGACGGCTGTATATCCAGGAGCGTATCAAGGCTTCGGAGCAATTTGCAGAAATGGAGGCGAACCTATGAAAGTGACTATCGGTAAAGAGTTTTTATTTGAAGCAGCACATCAGTTGCCGCAGAGAGAAGAGTACGGCGCTTGCCAGAACCTGCACGGGCACCGTTACGAATTGACTGTGGAAGTAAGGGGAGAAGTAAATGAACTGGGGTGGGTTTGCAATTTTAAGGAAATAAAATCTATTGTTAAAAATAATGTAATCGAACTGTATGATCATGCATATTTGAACGATCATTTCGACTTACCGACAGTTGAAGTCATGGCTGTACATATTTTCAAGGTGTTGTCTGAGAAATTACGAGACAAACCGTACGACTTGAACCGAATCTTATTATACGAGACTCAGGACAGTTATGCGGAAATTAGAGCATAACTCGAATTAACTATTCTAACAATCATTTAAGGGGAGAAAAACGTTATGGGGAAACCGGAATTTCAAATATCGGAGCGGGAACTGCGGCTTTTCATTATGGATAAAATCAGCGAGGAAAGCACAGATTTAGATGCATTTGATGAGAATACCGAGCTTGTCGACAGTAAAATTATTTCATCAATCTCTTTGATTAATCTGCTTGCAGGAATAGAGGAATATCTGGGTCAAGAGGTTGTTACCAATGAATTCGGCATAGAAGATTTTACATCAGTGAATAAGATCATCCAATCTGTCAGATCCTCCTTGCAGTGGCCGGATCAATCTCTATGAACGCCAGTTCATTTATGGAGTCAGAGTTTGTCTTTCCTAAGGAGTTTGAGTATTACTGCTTTAAAAATTGCTATTGGAATCTTTTGAAATATTATGGTGTTGAAAGTCCCGAGTTATTTCTGGATTGCGGAATCGAATGGCTATTTACTGAAGATGGATCGGATAAATATGGCTACTCATTCAGCACGGGAGATTTTTTCTCCAGCTTTCTGCCTTCTTGGGCTGGGCAAGCACATTTCCACTCTAATTCAGATAACAAGTATCAATGTGAGGAAATTTGGGAGTCCAATCGTCTGAAGTTAATGGCAGGAGTACCTTTAATTGCTGGAGTTGATGTATTCGAACTGGATTATACTCCCTTCTATCACAAAAAGCATTCCTTTCACTCCTTACTACTGACTGGGTATGAGGAAAGGACAGAACAGTATCAGTTAATTGATTGGTACCCTCCCTGGTTCTTTAAGGGAGAACGTACGCAAGCTTTACTTGACCCGGCAAGGTCCTCAGCGAATCAAGCAGACGGAATTCTGAGCGGGAATCCTATCGATTATCTCTGGGTAGAGGTAGAGAGAGAGGGATGGACAGCGGCCAAGAAACATCAAATTGATGAAGCGTTATCTTTGTGTCTAGATCAGTTTTACAGCAGCCCTGAAGAAAGAGGTAATGCGCAGAGAGGCGTTTACGCTCTCCACGCATTGTTGGAGACAATTGAGAAAATGATGGAAGAAACCAAGGGACAAAAGGAGTTTATGGAAGACCTGCATGGTAAATTATTTTTTACAGCACCGCGAAAATCCTTTCTGAAGTTTTATCTGAAATCAGCAGCCCGAGAGTGGCCATCATCCAAATTGTATGGTTGTATCAAGTGCTTGGAGGATACAATCACGGAGTGGAAGAAGCTCTCCTCCATCGTGATTAAGGCATCACTCTCGGAAAGAACCGAACTATTTCAGCAGGTGATCGATTTATTGAGACGTCAGATCTCTCTGGAGAAAAATTTCTACTATGAACTGTATAGCGTAAGCAAAAGTCTAAAGGTGGAAGGATTTCCGATATGGATATAAAACGAGTTGCGGTTATTGGCGCCGGTATCATGGGCAGAGGAGTGGCGGAGGTATTGGCGGCAGCAGGGATCTCAGTCGTTCTGATTGACCGGAAAGATGATGTACTGCGGCAATCCAGAGACCAGCTCCAGGATGATCTGCGGATCCGGGCACTTATTCGCCAATCAGAAATAACGGCTCAGGAGCCTGAGGCGATCATGGAACGCATAGAATGGACAACCCGTTTAGATGTTCTGACCCAGGTCGATTATATTGTGGAAAATGTCCCCGAAGTGACACACGTGAAGAAGGAACTGTATCAACAGATAGCTCCGTATCTTCCAGAATCGTGCTTTATAGCTGTTAACACATCCTGTGTTTCCATTACTGAACTGGCTGCCGGATTACACCGGCCGGAACGGGTTATTGGTGTGCATTTTATGAATCCAGTGCCGTTGATCCCTGCTGTTGAAATTATTCGGGGTTATCATACGTCAGCAGATACTCTGAATATAACCACCTCCTTAATGGAGAGACTTGGAAAACAATCAATCGTAGTAAATGATTTACCTGGTTTTGTATCTAATCGGATATCCCATCTGATGATGAATGAAGCCGTGTTTGTTGTTCAGGATCAGGTAGCAACTGCCTGGGAAGTCGATGAAATATTTAAGAAATGTTATGGACATAAAATGGGACCCCTGGAAACAGCCGACTTAATCGGCCTTGATACAGTAAAAAATTCCCTGGACGTTTTATACAAAAGTTACCAGGATTCTAAATTCCGTTGTTGTCCGCTTTTAAAGAAAATGGTAGACGCAGGCCTTCTGGGGCGGAAGACGGGACAAGGATTTTATCAATACACTTAAACCTATTTCAGAATTTAAGAATGGGAGAGGAATAACCGATGGATGATGTGCAATTGAAAATTGAGCATTTTCTGCTTCGCATGTTCCGTGTCAAACAGATCGGTCTGAATGATGATATCTTTGCGCTGGGTTCAATGAATTCCTTATTCGCGATGCAATTAATTCTTTTTCTTGAGAAGGAGTTTCAAATTCGGATTGAAAGCAAGGATATGGATTTGAACCAGTTTAAGACACTGGGAACTATTATTGAGCTGGTAGAAAGAAAACGTCTTATTCTTAAATCTTCTGGAGAATAAAGGAGGCATTTATGGGGACATTTGGAGTTCAGGAGGCTTTGCGTAAAGAAGAGTTTAGACGTTTTACCGAGTTAGAGGTATTCCCGCTTGCAGACAAGATTGACCGGGATGAACAGATGCCGAGGGAATTAATTCGTAAGTTGGGCGAGTCGGGATATCTGGGAGCCTTTCTGCCAAAACGGTATGGAGGGCATGAAATGAGTATGTCTGATGTGGGATGTCTGAACGAAGAATTGGGGAGAGGCTGTTCTTCAACACGGGGAATTTTGACAGTGCAAGGTATGGTTGAAATAGCCATAGACCGCTGGGGAACACCAGAGCAGCGACAGGAATGGCTGCCGGAGTTGGCACAAGGTTTGGCCATTGGCGCGTTTGCCCTTTCTGAACAAGGAGCCGGGACAGATGCCAAGAGTATTGAAACTGCTGCCGTTGTCCAAGATGGCGTATATATTCTGAATGGTCATAAAAAATGGATTACAATGGGACAACTGGCCGATGTGTTCATTGTGTTTGCCAATTATAACGAGAAGGTAACAGCCTTCTTGATGCCAAGGGATACTCCCGGCTTGACAGTCCGGCCGATCGGCGGAATGTTGGGTCTAAAAGGATCCATGCTGGCTGAACTACAACTGAACAATTGCCGGATACCGCTGGAGAACATGATAGGGTCTGAGGGAACGGGATTGACCAATGTTGCGATGTCCTGTTTGGATTACGGACGTTATACGGTAGCCTGTGGTTGCGTCGGACTTGCGCAAGCCTGTCTGGATGAATCGCTGCTCTACGCCCGTAAAAGAAAACAGTTTGGGAACTCGCTAAGAAATCACCAGCTTATTCAAAAAATGATAACTGAGATGGTAGTAGGTGTTCAAGCGGCCAGAGTATTGTGCACAAATGCAGGGCGCCTGAAGGATGAGGGAGATCCCGAATCCATCATGGAGACTTGGAATGCAAAGTACTTTGCTTCCAAGGTGGCCGTTAAATCGGCCGCTGATGCTTTACAAATTCAAGGTGCTGTCGGGTTCAGTGCGAATAGTCCTGCACAAAGACATTATCGGGATTCAAAAGTTTACGAGATTATTGAGGGTACCTCCCAAATTCACGAGTTAATGATCGCTACGAACGCTTTCCGGAGAATGTAAAATTTCGGAGCAGCTATGGGAAGGGGGAATTAAACGGTGGGCAAAAATATAAAATGTGTGGTCTGGGATTTGGATAATACATTATGGAATGGTGTGCTTAGCGAAGGGGACCCTGTTGAGCCGGATAATGCCGCCTTGGAATTGATACGGGAGCTTGACAGAAGGGGGATTCTCCAATCCATTAGCAGTAAAAATGATTATGACAAAGCGATGCAGAAACTGGATGAGTTTGGCCTAAGGCATTTCTTCCTTTATCCCCAGATACATTGGAATCCTAAGTCGGAAGCGGTGCAGGCTATCATCAACCGGTTAAACATTTCGGAGGATACAGTTGCCTTTATTGACGATCAACCCTTTGAGCGTGATGAAGTAGCGGCTCATCTTCCGGATGTGATGACAATAGATGCTGCTTTTATTAGCAGAATTCCTGATTTTCCAGAAATGAATCCTAAGTTTATTACGGAAGACTCTCTCCGCCGTAGGGAAATGTACATGCAAGATCAACAGAGGAACGAGAGCGAACAGGAGTTCACGGGGACCAAAGAAGAATTTCTTGCCGGGCTGGGCATGGTGATGTCCATTTCTGAGGCAGAGCTAGAGGACCTGCAGCGTGCGGAGGAACTGACAGTCCGGACACATCAATTGAACTCGACGGGTATTACATACGATTTAGAAGAGCTTGACAGTCTCAGGAGATCACCGAACCATCTTCTTCTAATAGCGAATCTTGAAGATCGTTACGGGGATTATGGAAAAATCGGACTTATGCTGGTGGAATGTGGTCCAGAAGAATGGACAATCAAGTTGCTGCTCATGTCCTGCCGGGTCATCTCCAGAGGGGTGGGAACCGTAATGCTTAGTTATATCCAAAAGGAAGCAGAATCATCAGGGGTAAGGCTGCTGGCTGAGTTCCTGCCGAATGAACGAAACCGTATGATGTATGCGACCTATAAATTCGCAGGATTCACCGAATTGCCCGGTAATTGCGGTGGGGATGTCCTTGTGCTGGAGCATGACGCAGATAACCGGGCTGTTTACCCTAAGTATATGACAATCCATACAGGTAACGAAGGGCGACAAAAAAGGAGAGAGAGGCTAGCGAATGGGAGAATTTAAGGATGTCTGCATTCCAGAGCGTACCGAAGCTAATACGGAGGAGATCTCTAAGTATATTCGAAAAATTATAAGCTTAATCGGAGAGGATCCCGACCGGGAAGGCCTGCTGGATACACCGAAGAGAGTAGCCAAAATGTATAATGAAATTTTCAAGGGTTATTCCACAGATTGTGCGGAACTCTTGTCGGCCACCTTTAACGAAAACTACGACGAGCTGGTCGCTCTTAGCCATATTAAGTATTTCAGCATGTGCGAGCATCATATGGTTCCCTTTTACGGACAGGTCCACATTGGTTACATTGCAAATAATAAAATCGTTGGTCTGAGCAAGCTGGCGCGATTGGTTGATGCACTATCAAGCAAGCTGCAGGTTCAAGAACGGTTGACAACAGAAATAGCTGATATGATTGAGCGGCATTTAAAGCCTCTTGGTGTAATGGTGATTGTGGAAGGTGAGCATCTTTGTATGTGTGCCAGAGGCGTCAAGAAACCAGGGGTAGTAACTACTACCTCCGTCAGCCGGGGCGTGTTCAAAACTGATTCCGACCGCAAAAACGAATTCCTGCATTATATCAGACGAGATTAACCGCGTTCTATAGACTTTAGTACTATAAAGGAGCTTTATGATGGTTTTGAAGAAAAAAAAGTATACCTTACTCGACTCCATTTCTATTGCGTATAAAGCAAACCCGGTTATTGTACTTTGCATTTTGCTGTTTGCTGGAGCTAACGGTTTTGTTCCATTTCTACTCATTCTTATGAATTCGAGTTTTATCAATTCCGCGATTGATTATGTGAATCAGAAATCATCCTTTAGTGATGTGTTAGGGCCGCTAATTACAATTTTTCTTTTAATCGGTTATGTTCAGATGTACGCTGTAATCTCTCAAATTCTGTTCTCCAGAGTCACGATCAGCCTTAGAGAAAGCTTTAATACGGCAATCATTCAAAAACAACTGTCGATTAAGTACGAACATATTGAAAATGAAGAAACAAATGAATTATTGAACCGTATCGTTAAAAATCCCGGATTTTACTCCATTAATGAAGTATTCAGGCATCTTGTGGATCTAATTGGAATTCTGATCAATTTTGTTGCCGTAGGCTGGCTGGTATTTGAACTGAAATGGTGGCTTGGTGCGGTTCTGTTTCTGGTATGCATTCCGCTTGTTCTGATCTCTTACGTCTCACAACAAAAAATTTATACTATTCTGCGATCCACCAGCGATCTGGACCGGAAATCAGGATACATCGAATTTGACGTCCTCCGCGGCCGTGATTTAGCTGCAGAGCGCAGACTGTTTGGCTTCACAAGCTATTTCAACGAAAAATTCGAGCAATACTTTACCGGTGCCATCAATTTATCGAAGAAAGTTAAATTTAAATGGCTGGCATTAAACAAAGTTTCTGTCATGTTTATTATTATCACCTGTGTGAGTTTTGCCGTTATGCTGTTGACGCCTTTAAAGAATAACGAAATTACTCTGGGCTTTTTCATTTCACTTGTAACAGCAATCTTTCAGCTACAGGAGAAAATGGCTAACCAAATGTCGGAAATTATCGGATTTTTATCAAAGGACAATGAATATATGAAGGATCTCAACCGCTTTGTCCAGCTCGAAGACGAAGAGGAAAATATAACTGGCTCCCAAGAAAAGAACATCCCTATTCTACGGGTGCAGACAATTGAATTTAAGAATGTGTACTTTAAATACCCGGGGACGTCCAATTATATTCTGAAAGGATTATCTTTTACTATACAGAGCGGGATGCATTATGCAGTGGTGGGTAAGAATGGTTCCGGCAAAAGCACGATTACAAAATTATTATTAGGTCTGTACACACCTGATCAAGGAGAAATTCTTATTAACGGAATCAATATTAGGCATATTCAGTCCCAAACACTCCATATGCTTTTTTCCGTCGTATACCAGGATTTTGCTAAGTATTCTGTAACTGTCGGCGAGAACATTGCAGTGGGCGATACCCGCCAATTTACCGGTAAAGAGAAGTTGGAGGCAGCTAAAATCATTGAAATTGCCGATTATGTAAGATTAAAAGAAAATGTGGAGCAGCTTCCGCAACAGTTTGATACCCCTCTGGGAAAAATTTTACCAAACGGAATTGACCTCTCAGGTGGGCAGTGGCAAAAAATTGCATTGGCCCGTTCGCTGATGAAGAAAGACACCGTGCGAATTTTGGATGAACCGACGGCGGCGCTTGATCCGCTGGAAGAAAGTAATTTGTACACACATTATTCAAGAATATCATCAGAGGATACGACCATCTTTATTTCACATCGCCTTGGCTCTACTAAACTTGCAGACATAATCCTGGTTATTGATGACGGACGGGTAGCGGAATGCGGATGCCATGAGGATTTAATGCAGAGTAGAGGGATTTACAATGATATGTTTAATTCACAAAAGGAATGGTACTATGAAGCCTAAATCCATGTCTTTTCCGAAAATTTTAAAGAGAACCTTATCTTATGGATTTCAGAAGCTACCCGGATACTTTGTTTATTACATCTTAATTTCTTTATGTCTGGCTGCGCTGAATTTCCTGTCTATTGATATTATCAAACGAATGTTCGATACGGTTTCGCTTGCATTCTCTACAGGAGTATGGGAGGGAACCATATCTATCATTTTGTTGGGAGGCCTGGTATTAGTATTATTCCAGTTCATTAGTGGTTATCACAGTTTTCTGAATGAAGACTATTTTCTTCAATTTATTAGCAAAATTCTAAAAGATATGAATGCCAAAGCAGGCAGGCTTGAGCTTATAGAATTCGAATCGATAGAGCTGTATGAAAAAATAAGTTTGGCAATCGGGGGCGTTCATCATGCCATTAAATCAACTATCCTGCTGCTAAACGGTGTGATTTTTCACTTGGTATTCTTTATAAGTATCAGCGTCTATTTCTTTTCGATCAAGCCTATTCTTGTTCTGCTGTGTTTCTTATTTTTCATTCCTAAATTTATCTCCCAACTGATTAAAGGGTCCAATTTATACAAGCTGCAGGAGGATCTTGTACAGACTACAAGGGAGATGGAATATTATCAAAAATGTCTTACCGATAAGGAGTACTACAAGGAAACGAAAACCTTGGAAGCAAGACCGTATTTTTTTAGCTTATATCAATCTAAACTTCGAGAATGTAATCAGAAGGAATGGAAAGCTAATTTAAAAATTGGCATGATCGATCTGCTGCTCAGTTTCATTACATATTTGGGCTATATAGGTTCTTTTGTTTTAATTACGTATTTCCTTCTAAAAGGAGAGTTATCCATCGGGATATTTGCCGCTGTGTACTATTCTTTGAACAAGTTGATGAATAGTATGAGTGACATGATGGAGTTGTTTGGTAGTATCTATCAAAATGCCAACCTGGCCGGTAAGCTCTATGATTATTTAGAAATTCCAGAGAATCCGACGGAAACGGTAGAGCTCCCCCCATTGGAAAAAATTACGTTGCATGATGTTTCATTTACGTATCCCTATAGAAACAAAGAATCACTAAAAAATATTAATTTGGAAATATATAAAGGTTCTAAACTGGCGATTGTCGGTGCCAATGGATCGGGGAAAACCACTCTGGTCAAAATTATTACAGGGTTATTTCAAACCTCCGGAGGGGAGATTTTTTACAACGATATTAATCTGTCTGGTAAGCAGAAAAATCTATACAGCAAAATATCGGCTGTTTTTCAGAATTTCGGTAAATATAAGCTGACATTAAGAGAGAATGTCATCCTTAGTGAGATTGAAAAACCATATGATGTCGAATATCTAAATACCACGCTAGATAAGTCAGGATTCAACAGAAATAAAGACGGGCTGACAGAGGGTGTTGAGACGATGATGTGTCGCTCTTTCGGAGGAATAGATCTATCCGGAGGAGAGTGGCAGCGCTTGGCTATTGCAAGAGGACTATATAAAACGAATGATCTCATCGTACTGGATGAGCCTACTTCAGCGATCGACCCCATCGAGGAAACAAATGTGTATAAGCGTTTTAATGAAATATCAAAGGACAAAACAACGATTTTCGTTACTCACCGTCTGGCTTCAGTCAAATCGGCAGATAGAATTATTGTAATGGATTCAGGAGCTATTCTGGAAGAAGGGAGTCACGAACAACTCATGGCACTCAAAGGTAAATATCATGAAATGTATATGTCCCAAGCCGAATGGTATGTTCGCTAAGAAACATTTCTAACACCCTTAAAAATGTTTTGTGATAAGGAGGTAAAGATGGAGATTATAGAAATTTCTAAGGAAGAATTAAAGTCATTTTTAGTCACCTATCAAGGTTTGCATCCAAACAAGCCTAAGGCTGACAGATCAGAGATTATTCAATTTATTAAGAGAGTGGGGTGTATTCAATACGACCCTTTAAACATGGTTGGGCACAACCCGGATCTTATGCTCCAATCACGCTTCTACAATTACGACCCATCCATTTTAAATCGACTTCTTTATGAAACAAGAGATGTGATTGACGGATGGGATAAGATGATGGCGATATATTTAACGGAGGATTGGCCGTACTTTAGAAGAATGCGAGTTAAAAAGCGTGAGGAGATCGAAGGGATTCTGACATATAGAAATTCAAGTAGTGCTCTTCAGTATGTAGAAGAAGTAAAGGAACACATTGTAAATAAAGGTCCAATTTCTCCTGCCTTTATAGACTTTGGCCGCGCTGAGAAAGGACGATGGGGCCATGGAAAGCTGTCAAGTGCTACGATGGATTACATGTGGAACGTAGGGATTTTGTCGGTGAAGGAAAAGAAAAATACTCAAAAAATATATGATCTTACTGAAAATTTACTTCCTTCTCATGTTTTAGAACAAGAAGATCCTTTTGTGGATGATTACTCCTTTTATAAATGGTACTTTAAAAGAAGAATTGGGAGTCTGGGAGCCTATTGGCTTCGTAACGGAGGAGGGTGGCTAGGACACTTTGTATCAGATAAAAAACTTCGAATCCATGTACTAAATGAATTGTTTGAAGATGGCGAATTAGTTCAACTTAAGATTAAGGGCTCGAAGGAGATTTTCTATATGCGCTCTGAGGACAAAGAAGTTTTGAATCAGATGAGTATGGAGATCCCTGTCTCCAAAGCGCTCTTTCTAGCCCCTTTAGATAATCTTTTGTGGGATAGAAAGCTGATTAAAGATATTTTTGATTTTGAGTACAGTTGGGAAGTGTACAAGCCGGTATCCAGCCGAAAGTATGGTTACTATGTGCTGCCGGTACTTGTGGGCAACCAATTAGTGGCGAGATTTGAACCTGAGAAACATCGTGCTAACGAACCACTTAATGTAAAGAATTGGTGGTGGGAGGATGGAATCACGATAACGGGCCAATTAATTGACGCGGTGTTTGAAGGAATAAACGACTTTTGCTCCTATCTTAAAGCGGACGGTTTATCGCCAAAATCAACTGAGAGAATTACAACCAGTAGACTGAAAGGTATTGATGGGAAGAATACAGATAACAATGTTAATTATGTAGCAAAGGGTTGACGTCCATGTATAATGATCGTTACGACTTAGATACCGGCACTCTCATCCCATACATCCAAATGTTTCAAGAGAGTCTTCAAAAAAATAGGACGAAAACTGCTCTTCTCTACGGCGAAGATGAAATAACATACGAAGAACTGGACCTGCGATCAAGCCGGGTGGCTGCATATTTGAGTCACAATGCTGTTACTAGCCGGAGTATCGTTGGACTCTTTATGAAAAGAACTTTAGACCTACCTATTACACTTCTAGGCATAATGAAGACGGGGGCTTCGTTCCTCCCGCTCGATCCTGACTATCCCCAGCAGCGAATTCGTCATATTATTGAAGATAGTGGCTGTCAACTGATAATTGTAAATCAAGCGCTCAAAACTAGCCTGGATTACTATGGACATACTGTAGTTGCCTATGAGGAAATCCACCAGTATGAAGAAATCGGCTATCAGCTGCCAACAGTGAGTATGGTGGCGGCAGCGTATTTATTGTACACGTCTGGATCGACCGGTTTACCTAAAGGGACGGTTATAAACCAGCAAGCGTTAGCTTCGTTTGTTTACGGAGTTACTAAAGAAATTCAATTCTCACAAGCCCAGACGATGCTCTTTCTAACTACAATCTCATTTGATATTTCATTGTTAGAGTTGTTAATTCCACTTTTATATGGTATGAAGATCGTCATCGCTGATGAGAGGGGACAACGAAATCCATACCTATTGAAGAAAATTATCACTGAGAAGGATATAGACATGCTTCAAATGACTCCATCTGCTATGCAACTGCTAATTAATTATGATAAAGAACTAGATTGTCTGCGGCGGGTAAGCCATGTACTGCTTGGTGGAGAAGCACTTCCGTCACCGGTACTCGAGCATATACGAAACTACACAGACGTTAACATTTATAATCTTTATGGCCCTACAGAAACAACAATTTGGTGCATGGTTTCAGATTTAACGAACCAAGATACTGTTACTATCGGAATTCCGTTTCATAGTGTAAAGGTATACGTGCTTGACTCGGCAATGAATGAGGTAGAGCCTGGGGGAGTAGGAGAGTTATATATTGGAGGCCCTCAAGTGGCTGGGGGATATTGGAATAGTCCAGAACATACGACAGAGAAGTTTAAGAATTATTCGAATATTGAAGCAGGAATAATCTTTAAAACTGGTGATTTAGTACGACTTTCTGAGGTAGGAAAATTCGAATTTATGGGTAGAAGTGATCACCTGGTAAAAATTCGTGGATTCAGAATCGAACCCGGTGAGGTTGAAGCTGTACTCTTGCGGCAAGAAGGAATTACTCACGCAGCTGTGGTGCCAAGAATGGGTAAAAACGGAAATTTGTATTTAAGCGGATATTATGTATCGGATGAATTGGTGGACAAACAGACGCTGGTTGATAGTCTAAGAAACGTTCTACCCAGTTATATGATACCGGAACAGTTGACTCAGCTGGAGCAGCTGCCCTACACTCCGAATTTCAAAGTTGATCGAAAATATTTAGCTAGCTTAGATTTTAATGCTTGCAGATATAATAAAGTAATATCCGATCAGGGAGTGTGAAAAATGGTTTCTATTGAACAAAAAGTGAGAGAAATTATTACAAGTCATGTAGACGTTTCAGTTGATATAGATAAGGTTCATAGCAATTGCTATCTTAATACGATTGGAGTGAATTCTATAAACTTTATCCGCTCAGTGCTTGATTTGGAAACAGAATACTCCATAGAGTTTGATATTGATATGCTAGGGTTTGATAGCTTTGAGACATTTGGCAATCTTGTAAAGTATGTTGAACGAAAGGTTAGCTGATGTATTCAGCGGAGAGATGAGACAAGCAAGCAGCTATATTTTCGAGTATGAACATGTTAATCGGGATGAAGCATCTATGAATTAAAGGTTAATAGTTCTATATTTATCCCCGCCCCCCAATGAAGGTAAAAACTTCATTGGGGGGTTTGCTATGGTTTTGTATAGAAAATTTGAATCAAAGTGATAAAAATTTTTAATATATTTACATTTATTAGGATAGAAGTGTATGATGCAAATGTATTTATTTTACTTTTTATAGAAAAATTTATGAGAATATGCCTTGGGAGGTGATAGGTTTGATCTACGACAATGTGCTGCAATTAATTGGGAACACGCCTATTGTTAAACTGAATTATCTTCCGGACCCGTATGGGGCGCAGGTATTCATCAAGCTGGAGGGGCTTAATCCCGGCGGCAGCATGAAGGACCGCACGGCGCTCTACATTATCAGCCAAGCGGAGGCAGCGGGACAACTGAAGCCGGGCGGCACGATTGTCGAATCCTCCTCCGGGAATCTGGCCATCGGGCTGGCGCTTGTGGCACGGCAAAAGGGGTACAAGCTGATCTGTGTGGTCGATCCCAAGATCAGTCTGGTCAATCTCAGTATTATCCAGGCCTATGGTGCGGAGACGGTAATGGTTGATCAGGCTGATGAGTATGGCAACTATCTTAGAGCCCGCCTGGACAAGGTACAGGATCTCGTCAAGCAACTGGGAGCATTCTGGCCTAATCAGTATAATAACCCGAGTAATCCTGAGGCACACAGACAAACGACCGCGCTTGAAATCTATGAGGCGTTCGGTAATGAGCTTCAGTGGGCGGTGATACCGGCAGGGACCTGCGGTCTCATTACCGGGTGCAGCCTGGGGCTGAAAGAACATATCCCGCACATAAAGATTATGGCTGTTGATGCTGCCGGCTCGGTTACCTTCGGGAAGCCGCCAGGTGTCAGACATCAGATTGGCATTGGTTCCGCTATAGTACCGGGCAATGTGCGAAGAGAGCTGTATGACGAGATTACGCATGTCTCGGATGCGGAGGCCTTCTCCACCACCCGCCGGCTGGTTAAGGAAGAGGGGCTGCTGGTCGGCGGCTCCGCAGGAGCAGCGGTGTTCGCGGCCCTTAAGCTTGCGCGACGTCTGCCCAGCAGGGACAAAGTGCTTACGATTCTTCCAGATCGCGGAGACCGGTACTACAATACTATTTTTTCGGATGAATGGCTGGAGCAGATTGGAATTGAACTGGGGAAGAACCCTGTGAAAATATGATCGGAGGTGCTGGAGATTACCGTTTCCACACGTAATGAGGTTATCGACCGTGCTGTCAGACAGACCCGAAGGCAGCTCGACAAGCTTGCTTCTATGCAATCCTCCGGTGAGATTAGGCTTCCTTATGTTACGAACAACGGAAGATATATGCTGGAGGATAAGTGGTCTTCAGGATTATTCATTGGACTTCTCTACCGGCTCTATCAGTTGACTGGCGATACTCTTTATATTGAGGAAGCTGACCGCTGGATGGGCGGGATTGAGCCTTATAAGAATCAGGGGGATTATCAGGACATTGGCTTCCTGTTCTATTATTCTTATGCGCTCGGGTACGATCTGACCGGTAAGGAAGCATACAGAATGATTGCGCTTGAAGCTGCGGACAGCCTCTTTGATTCGCGTCTCCCGGGCGGTTATCTGGAATGCAATTGGCTGCCCGAGGGGAAGCACTATGCAGGCGTTGACAGTATGATGAACATCCGGTTGTGGCTATGGGCCTACCGGATAACCGGTGAGGAGCGCTATCGCGCCGCTGCCATCGGATCAGCACAGATTACAAGTGCTGCGCTGATGAGGGAAGACGGCTTCACTTACGAATATATGAGAATGAACTCACTTACGGGAGCCCCGGAGCAGCCCTACAACAAGAACGCCAAATTCAGCTCAGCATCGGTGTGGGCCAGAGGCCACACATGGGCACTCTATGGAGCAGTTCAAATGTATGTGCTGGGCCATGAAGAGGAGTGGAGGACAAAGGTTGAGCAGCTCTCCGCCTTCTACTTAGCCCATGTCTGTTCGGATGGGGTTCCGGCCTGGGATCTGATGCTGTCCCATCAGGAGACGGCTATGAGGGATGCTTCCGCTGCTGCGATCGCTTGCTCTGCATTCTACCAGTTTGCCGCAGCCTTAAGCCCTAATGATCCTTTGCACCAGCAGTTCCGGCAAGAAGCAGAGAGGGTGCTCGATATTCTGATTTCTGCGGAGTATGCGCCCCCGGGTCCGGAGCATGAAGGACTGCTGGTGCACGCCAGCACGCCTCTGCATGTCGTTCAAGCCGCAGGCGAATCCCAGATCTGGGGCGATTATTTTCTGCTGGAGGCTCTATATTACTCATTGGAGGTCGGTTCTTAATGAATGTCAGTGCCGGATCGATAGAATCTAGCGATATTAAAATTGTCATCGAAGAAGGTCATGCTGCAATGCAATGCATGAATATGGTGCCGGAGCTTACGGACCGCCAAGTCTATGAATATGTTGTTCCCATTCTGAAGCAGTATGGCTTGGCGGATCTGTCCCCCCAGATCTGGTTCAATGGAGCCAATGAGTGGGTCATCCGCAGCCGCTGTGAAGCCTTGACATGCATGCTGAACGCTGCCTTAGAGCGGGAGGAGGTTACAGGATGAATCAGGCTGCCGAACCCTTAGTCTATTTCTATGTTCCGGGATACAAACCGAATTACATAGAGTACGCTATGACCTTCTATCCTATGAATATTATTCTCTGTCTGGAAGACGGTACACCGGAGGATAAGAAGCTTGAAGCAAGATACGTGGTCAAGAACGCCCTTCAGGAATTCAGTGACTCGGAGCATACTCTTATTGTCCGCGTGAATAGTGTTCATACCTCTCACTGGGAGCAAGATCTGGAGGAGCTTGTGCCAGAGCGCCCTGCCCGAATCCGGCTGCCCATGGTCCGGACGGCGGAGGATTTACGGCAAGTGGAACGCAAGGTGCAGGATATTATACACAAGCGCAGCTTGAACTATTCTCCCAGCTATGAAGTCATGATTGAATGCTGTGAGGCTATATTCAATCTCGGAGAGATTCACCAGGCCAGCCGGAATATTTATGCGTTTACCTTTGGAGGAACAGATTATTTCAATGATTGTGTGGCTAAGGGGCTTGTGGACCCGGCCCTGGAGGTCCGGAAGGCCAAGCAGAAGCTGGGGGAATACTGCCGCAGTGTGGGCCTTCAATGCTTTGACACCACTTACATGGCTTTTCGTGATATGGAGGGGTTCCGCGAGGATTGTCTGCTCTCCAGGGAATACGGCTTCACGGGGCGTTCTGTAATCCATCCGGACCAGGTGGCCGTTGTCCAAGAGATATACGGAATTTCAATAGCGTAGGAGGCTGTTATGTTCACAACATACCGATTGGAATTGCCAGAGCCTGTGACTCTGAATAAGCTGCAAATCCCTGTTTTCACCCATATGTTCCTGCAACATGTATCTGCCCATAAGGTGCAGGTCGATCCGATTCAAGGGAAGCGCATCAGCGTCACTTATTTATCGTCTTATCCCAGAGAGCAGATCGAGCGGGAGGTCGCTAGTTTCCTGGAGCGTTTCACCCCGGAGCATGATGAGGCATCCGCATCATCCGCTGAAGTGCAGGAGCCTGGGCTAAATGTGGTGGAGCTGCATGAGCCGCCGCTTGAGCGGCTGTGCTCCTGCTGCACACCGGGCAATCAGCGGAATGTCTCGGATGATCTGCTGGAGCAGAGGTGGCTGACTTTATTGAAGAATCAGGAGCTGGCCTACCATCGCCCGATCATCCGTCTGCTGGAGTATTTTGACCAGAGTTATGTGGATTATGTCGGCCGGAGGATCGGGGATTGTCAGGAGCGGCAGTATTCAGTCTTGTTGCCTGCTTCCTTTGCCGAGAAGATGAATTACTTCCATAGTGCCCCGATGCATTTGCTGCTGGCCACACATCTTAGCCATGACCAGGACAAAATGATATCCTTCGCGGAGGACGTCTCAGCCAATAACGGCAAGCTTCCCCAGGACTGCGGACCTTATCTGGAGACGCCTCCCTATATTCTGCAATCCGCACCGTGCTATAAAGTGTATATGGAGATGGAGGATCAGGTGTTTGAGGATAATACCGCTTTTGTACTCAAAGGCCAGTCCTTCCGCAATGAGGGGAAACGTGTATATCTGCTTGAACGGTTATTGAATTTCACTATGCGTGAATTCGTATTTCTGGGTACTCCCGAATATGTTACCCGGATGCGTGACTTGACATTAGGGTGGACCATCGAGTGGATGGAAGAGGTAGGGCTGAAAGGCGGGTGTGCCTTAGCCAATGATCCTTTTTTTCTGCCGGGTAAGGTGAAACAGAATTTCAAAGTGCCAAAGCATGTCAAATATGAGGTTCGTGCGGATATTCCGTATAAGAACGATACGATTTCCATTGCTTCCTATGACACGCACGGTGATTTTTTTGCGAAGACCTTTAACTTCGGGCTTAAGGATCATTCCGAGACATGGTCGGGCTGCATCGGGCTTGGCCTGGAACGGGTGGTCTGGAGCTTCCTTCAGCAGTACGGTCTACAGAGTGAACACTGGCCTGCGGCCATCCCGGAGAGCGTAAAGTGACAGCTTCGCAACAGGATACATCCTATTCGCTGGCAGAGGCGATGACCTATAGTGTTCTGGCGGAGGCTGTAAGCTGGCCTTCTCCCGGACTGGTCTCCGCCGTCAGCACGGGTTGTCACGGGGATATGGATATCTACACTTTTCTGAGAAGCGCACTCCGCATTCAGCCATATTACCAGGCAGCAGCCCGCTTGGGCATAGAAGAATCCACGGACAGAACCGGAACGGAAGATCTGTTCAGGATGCTCCAGAAGCTCGGGCGGCGTGCCGAAGCTGGCATGCTGAGGGCTACCGGGGGAGTGAATACCCACAAGGGAACGATCTTTCTGGGACTGATTCTATGTGCGGCTGCGGGAATGACCAGCCAAGGACCATCCGGCGGCGCAGAACCACGGGACATCTGCCGGCTGGCCGGAGGGATCGCCGGGAGTCCGCTTCGCAAGCAGCTTACGGACATCCTGAAGGAGACACAGGTTACAAGTACAGGCGGACGCGCGTACAAGGAATGGCGGATCAGAGGTATTCGTGGTGAAGTGATCGACGGATTTCCTTCCATTCTGCAGCAGGGCCTGCCTTCCTTCCGTTCTGCGCTTGATCAGGGGGCCGATATGCGAACGGCGGTTATTCATTGCTTGTTCTCACTGATGTCTGTGGTTCAGGATACAACGCTTCTGAACCGTGACTTTGACAAGGCACGGATCAGTTATACGCAAGCGTGTGCGCTGGAGGCTCTGGACCGGGGGAGTCTGTTCACCTCTGAGGGCAGGGCCTATATCCGCAATATGGAGCAGGATTTCCAGCTTCGTTCCTTGTCGCCCGGGGGATCAGCCGATCTTCTGGCCATGACGGTTGCCCTGCACTTGTGGGACGGGCATCGAAGGGGGGAAGTGTGTGGAGAACCATTCCGCTATGTCTGCCATTCTTCGTGACCGTGAGCGCCTCCCTGAGCTTAGAGAGGCGAGGGTTCCGGCGGCAGGTTCGCTGATACAGATCATGATGAATATTCCCGGACCATGCAAGAAGCTGGATTGCACCTATGAATTGTTCGAGCTCTGTATCAGGGCTTTGCAGGAGGAGCTGGCTTCAGCAGCTTGTGCGGTGCTGTCCTTGGAGCGGACCGACTTAGATGTTGGTCCCGTAGCCTATATGCAGGTATCCTGGGAAGCTAGAGCATTGAAACGGTTCTGTTTATTATTGGAACAGGGACATCCGCTGAGCGCTTATTGGGATATGGATATTTACAGTCCCTCGGGAAGAGCGGTGGGCAGGAGGGAGATCGGGGCCCCGCCGCGCTCCTGTTATCTGTGCAGCCAATCTGCCAAAGTGTGCGGATCACAGCGGCGCCATTCCCCGGAGGAATTAATAGGCCGCATGACCGCTGATTTGACAGCCTACAGACAGGCGCAGATGGGTGTGCCAGTTGAAAGGAGGGCAGGGACATGAACCTTTTCCGAAAGCTAAAGGTGCCCCGGCCGATATTCTCCATTTGTCTGAACACACTGGTTACCCATCTTGGCTTCTACGCTATGACGGCGATATTAACGGTCTATCTGTCTCAGGTCAAAGGGCTGCCGCTTTCGGTTACCGCTGTAGTTACCATGATCTTCACTGTGTCTTACCGCAGTGCGAGATTCCTTACCGGACCCTTGCTGGACAACATGGACCCGTTCAAATGCATGTGGTTCGGCTGCCTGCTAACAGGAGTCTCCATCGCTATGGTGGATTTCTGGCAGTCTCCGGTGTTGATTACTATACAGCTTATCCTTGCAGGGATCGGCTACTCTGTCAGAGGTTTATCCTCCAAGGCCTCTTTATCCTTCGTGGGGAGTAAGGATGGCAATGCCCTGTTTTATTTTGCGAATTCCAATATGTATACGAACGGTGCAGCCATTGCCGGGCCCTTAATCGGCTCCTTTCTTCTGACAAGCTCCTTGAAGAGCTTCACGTTGTCCTTCGTTGGAGGGTTTTATATTGTGGGTGCCATCCTGCTCAGTATCTTCCCGCCCGGGTGCAATCTGCAGGACCGGGAACGGAAGCCGGTAAGCTTCTGGAAAGGATATCAGACCGTTCTGCTCGATAAAAGCTTCCGTAAGGTGCTGCTGTTCAATATGATCGGCTGCTTTTTCTTCACCCAATTGTTCAATTCCTTTCCTTATTTAATCGGCACTTATTATAACTCACCGGAAAGGCTGGGGAGTCTGCTGATGCTGAACGGAATCCTTGTGGTGCTCCTGCAGATTCCCGTCGGGCGCTGGATGAATACCGCGTTGTCCGGCCAGCGTGAGGGATACCGGCTGATGCTGGCGTTTCTGCTATTCGGCATTTCTTTCTCAATGAATGCGATAATTGGCTCGATCTGGGGCTACTACGTATTCGTTGCGTTGTTCACCCTTGCGGAAATGTTATTCATCCCCACGATAGATGCGTATGTCTCTAACGCTGCCCGCCCGGATCTGCGTATCACATATTTCAGTGTCATCGGATTGTCCACAGCCCTTGGAGAAGGAATCGGTGTATATACCGGGCTGCAATTCATACATATGTGGAGCATATACGGAAAGCTGTCCTATTTCTGGTTGTCCCTAGCTCTTCTGTCTGGGCTGTCCCTTGTACTATACGTAATGCTAAACCGGTCACCTGTTCATCACAAGGAGGAGGAGAAACTATGGCGGTATTAATTCTGAATCAGAGGAGGCGGGCCTTCGCTCCTTATCTGACCTGGCTGGAGGATCTGGATGAAGAAGTATACCTGTATACTTCGCCGGCATATGGTGAGATAACGGAACCCTTTGCCCTTGTGCAGGTGTTCGACAACTGGGTGAGCAATGACAGGGTAGAGATCGATGCGTTACGATTGTATGAGGAACATCCTTACCGTCTGATCATCGCTCTCGATGAGAGTGATCTCATTCGTGCAGCCCGGCTGCGTGAACGGCTGCACCTGCCTGGTCAACAGCTGGAGAGTGCAGTGGCTTACAGGGATAAGGCCGTGATGAAAAGCTTAGTCAGCCCGCAGGTATCCTGCCCGGCATTCCGCAGACTGGCTTCACCGCTTCACTTGTATGATTTTGTGCTGGAACACGGCTTGCCGGTTGTGGTTAAACCGGTGGACGGTATGGGCTCCATGAATACGGACATCATACAGACCCAGGAGCAATTGAACGGTGTATGGGAACGCGGCCTCGGCAGCGGCTTAATGGTTGAAGCCTATGTTGAGGGAGAAATGTATGAGATCGATGGGCTCATGATGGGCCAGGAGATCCGTTTCGCTTCTGTGGGCAAATATTCCTGCAAGCCGCTGGAGATTCTCCGGCAGGATTGCTTCGTGGAATTGCTCAGCCCCGGCTGCGCGGTGTATGAGCGGCTGGTTCATGAAGTTCAGCAGGTCATTGAAGCCTTGCCCTCACCGGGCGTCTCAACCTTTCATTGTGAAATGTTCCATACCCCGGAGGATGAATGGGTATTCTGTGAAATTGCCAGCCGGACCGCAGGCGGGCGGATCAGTGAGTCGGTCAGCGCCATGTATGACGTTGATCTGAACCGGGAGTGGGTCCGGGGGCAATGCGGACTGCCGCTGAAGCTGCCGGTGCCAAGGCCGTCACAGGTAGCAGGGGTATATCTAATGCCGAAACGTCCGGGAACGGTAGAGACCATTCCGCAGACGCTGCCCTTTGAATGGGTGAAGGAATATGTTCCCCGCGTCAGAGCAGGCGAACAGCTGGACGCGGCTCATTCCAGCGTGGATGCCGTGATGACCGTAATCATCGTTGGCGAGAATTCGGCCTCGCTGCAAGCCAGGCTGTCACAGCTGCTGCGGTATCTGGAGCAAGAAGTGCAAATTCTGCCCGCCTACAAGGAGGATACAACCCATGAAGCACCTGTTATTAGTGGAAAGCAATGAGTCTATCGCAGGTATCCAGGCCTGCAAGGAGATGGGGTACACCGTAACGTTGCTGACCCAGAATATTCAGCATTACCTGAAGGGTCAGCCGCTGGAGTCCCATCCGCTCCGGTTGGTAGATTACATTCATGAAGTGGACACCTTTAATGAAGAAGCTGTGGTTGACTTTGTCAAAGCGTACCATCAAGCGAACCCTTTGACCGGAGTGATGTCTTTTGCGGAATTCTATGTGGTTCAGGCAACAGCTGCGGCGCATGCGATTGGTGTGCCGACCATGCAGCCGCTGGCGGCCAAGAATGCCCGGAATAAATATAAATCCAGAGAAATCTGCGTTCAGAGCGGCGTTCCGGTTCCCCGTTCACTGCTCGCAGGCAGTGTGGAGGAAGCTTGCAGACATGCCCATTCCATGGGTTATCCCTGTATCGTTAAGCCGTGTGACGGGGCTATGAGTATTGGGGTGGTCTTTATCAACAATGAGCGAGAGCTGCGCCAGGCTTACGAGAGCTATGTGAACAACAGGAATTTTGGGCGTAATCTCTATGGAAGTACGGATGTGCTCATTGAGGAATATGCAGCCGGGCCTCTGGTCAGTGTGGAGATGGTCACTTATCAAGGGCAGGATCACCTGATCGGGATTACGGACCGCCGTCTGGTTGGATTTCCCTATTTTGTAGAGACTGGCGCCAGCTTTCCGGTTCGGCTAAACCATGAGGCGGAGATCGTGGAGGTGGTCCGCCGGGGACTGCATGCGCTTGGGGTTGACTTTGGCCCCACACATACAGAGGTTGCTCTCACTCCTGAAGGTCCCAAGATTATCGAATTCAATCCGCGGATGGTAGGCGGGCCTGTTCCGGAGATGATTAAATACGCAACCGGCATTGACCTGCCGCGTGAAGTGCTTCGTATGCATATGGGGGAGGCCCCGGAGTTGACGCCGAGCGTCACGCGTGGTGCTGCTTCACGGGAATTCTGTTCCCCGGTTGACGGGAGGCTGATCGAGGTTACGGGGCTTAAGGAATTAGAGGGGCGTGCGGACATTCTGCGATCGCATTTCATTGCTGCCGGGCGCGAGGTGTCCTTTCCGAGATCTAATTTTGACTGGATTGGCAGAGTGATGGTTGGAGGGGACGATGCAGAGCAGGCTGAGCAGAAGTGCAGTGAAATCCAGAATACGATCGGCTTGCATATTGCAGCCAGACCTATAAGCTGAGGAGGCCTTTGAGCATGTTATATCTGAATACCACAAACCTGGAGCAGATGAATCTTCCCTGGGCACTGTGCATGGATACGATACGGAGTACTGTCCAAGTGATGGCAGCGCATGAATTCTCCCAGCCGATTAAACCTTATCTGCTCTTTGATAAAGATCCAAGCAGCCGGATTATTGCCATGCCCGCTTATGTGGGCGGAGAGATCGGGATGGCAGGCATCAAGTGGATCGCCAGTTTTCCCGGTAACCATGGCAGGCAGCTTCCCCGTGCCCACTCGGTTACGATACTGAATGATTCCGGCAGCGGGAAGCCGGTGGCTATCATCAACAGTCCGCTTATCTCCGGGATTCGCACAGCTTCAGTCAGTGGACTGATGATCCAGGAATACGAGAAGGTACACCCTTTTGCCGGTAAAATGATTGCCGGTATTGTCGGGTTCGGACCGATCGGTCAGCTCCATCTGTCGATGCTGAATCAGCTGCTCGGGGACCGGCTGGAGGAGGTTCGGATCTTTGATCAGAATCCGGGTGCTCTGGAGCATATCCCGGAAGAGCTTGGGACAAGGGTGCGTCCCGTGAATTCCTGGGAGGAAGCCTACGAAGGGGCTGATCTGTTCATCACCTGTACAATTTCCAGCTCCGGTTATATTGACCGTAAACCCAAAGACCAGAGTCTGCTGCTGAACGTGTCACTGCGCGATTTCACCCCGGCTATCTTAAGCTACACCTCTGCCATTATTGTCGATGACTGGGATGAAGTGTGCCGTGCGAATACGGATATTGAACATATGCATCATCAAAGAGGGCTGCGGAAGGAAGACACGGCGTCCATCGTCGAGGTGGTCTGCGGCAACGCGCTGGCCAAATTCCCGAAGGAGGAAGCGGTCATGTTCAATCCGATGGGAATGGCTGCCTTTGATATTGCCATAGGATCACTATATTATCGTGAAGCGCTGAATCGCGGGTATGGTAAGGAGTTAGAGGAGTAGGGGGCAGGATCAGCATATAAAATAACCGGGCCGGATAAGAGATACTCTTGTCCGGCCCGGCTGTGTACTGCCTCGTCACAAGGCTACGGATTCTTGCGGTTCTTCTTCTCTTCCGGGTCTGGTGCAAGGCCGGGAGCCGCTACCTCCGGGTCATTCCCCAGCACGGCGCCTACGAGCTCATCCAGCTTGTCTGTTTCCGATTGACCGTCCGCCGGACTGGATTCGCCCTCCGGGATCGGGTGGACACCTGCGGTGCGTCCGTCAAGCGGAGCTTTTGTATCATCCTTCATCTGTATGTCTCCCTTCTAAGTGCAGGTTCTGTCTTAGGATGTGTCTGCGATAACCGTTCTATGTAACGATAACCGCTGCGGGGGCTGATGAAACCATGCGGGGAGCAAATAAAAGCCGGGAGTCCTGATCATGCGGGACTCCCGGCTTTTTCCTGGCTTCTACTATAAAAGGCTATACAGCCGCACCCCGTGCGGAGGCACGGTGGTCTGCAGCACGCCGCCGCCGCTAAGCTCAGCAGGCGTCTGGCTCCACAGCTCCGTACCTGCGGCTGCGCCGCCGAGGCCGATCTCTTCGAGGCTCAGGTCAACCGGCAGCGGACTGTTGCTGGTGTTGAAGACGGCTGCATAGCGGGTACCGTCGTCATGAGCTGCGGTCCAGACGATCAGCTCATCGCGGTACAGGGCTTCCCTGGCGCCATGGCTCTCGCGCTGCATGCGCAGCACCTCGCGGTTGGTGAGCAGCGACAGGGTCCAGTCGTCATTGTCCCGCAGCTCGCCGCCGAAGATCAGCGGCGAACGGAAAATACTCCAGAGCGACATCATCGTCAGCTGCTCGTCCCGGGTGAAGCGGGTCCAGCGGTCATCCCCGCCGCCGTCAACGGAGCGGACGCCGATGTGGCCGAGCGGCAGCATGTCGCAATCCGGCCAGGAGCCGGCCTGCGGGATGCCCTGCCAGCTGCGGCAGCGGCTGAACATGTCCAGCAGCAGCTCCCAGCGGTCCCAGAAATCATCCGTGATGCGCCACATGTTGGCGTGTTCGGTGAAATGTTGTGCGTATTCTACCGGAGCCGGGCCGGGGGAGAGACTCAGGACCATGGGGCGGCCGCAGTTCTCGATTGCCCGGGAGATCAGGGCAATCTCCGGCTGATGGGTATCGTATAGTCTGGAAGCGGCGATGTCATCCACCTTGACCAGATCGACGCCCCACTGCGCGTACAGTTCAAAGAGTGAATTATAGTAGGCCTGAGCGCCTTCCTTGGAAGCATCGACACCGTACATATCTGTATTCCACGGACAGATGGAGTTCGTGTGCGCGATCTCGCGGGCAGTTGCTTCCGTACCGAGAATAGCGGTGCCTGCATGAGCGGCCTGGCGCGGGATACCGCGCATAATATGAATGCCGAACTTCAGTCCCAGGCTGTGGACATAGTCGGCCAGCGGCTTGAAGCCCTGACCGCCTGCTGCGGAAGGGAAGCGGTTCTCGGCAGGCATCAGCCGGGAGTATTCATCCATGACCAGCGGGACAAAGGGGCGGTACAGGGAGGACACGGCACCAGGCTCATACCACTGAATGTCAACGGTAATGTAGCTCCAACCGAAGTCTTTGAGATGCTCGGCCATATATTCCGCATTGCCGCGGATTTCCGCTTCGGTTACGGCTGCGCCGTAGCAATCCCAGCTGTTCCAGCCCAGCGGGGGGACAGGTGCTGCAAGCTTATGATTCATTGTGTAATCTCCTTATCAGATGGATTATTGCTCCTCATAAGTCCATCATAATCAAGGATAAATCCAATATCTATAGTAATCTTATAAGCCGGATAGCACTATATTGCGCTTAGTCAAAAAAGAGCTGGCGGTAAGTCAGGCTCTCGCCCCCACTGCGGAAATCGCCCGGGGTCAGCCCAGTCAGGCTGCGGAACGCCTTGATAAAGTAGCTTCCGCTGGAGTAGCCGATCTGCTGCGCAATAGCTTCAATGCTTAAGCTCGTCCCCCGGAGCAGTTCCATCGCCTTCTCCGTTCGGACCCGGGTCAGATAAGCGCCGGGCGTATGGCCGGTGCTGGCCGAGAAGCGGCGGATGAGATGATACTTGGACAGGGAGACATGCTCCGACAGCTGGTCGATGCTGATCATCTGCGAATAATGCTGCTCGATGTATGCGGCGGCGCGCTTGATATTCTCTGACCAGTTGTCCCTGTCGCGCAGCGTAGCCGCCTGCATTCGGGTCAATTCGGTCATGAATTGATAGACGCTGGACGAGGCGATCAGCGGATCGGAGATTCTGCCCGCTCCGGCATCCATGACAATCATCCGCGCCAGCCGGACAGGGGCACAATCTGCGGGCAGCCGGGGCACCTCGCCCGCTTCGCGCAGGAATCTGCGCCAGTGGGGCAGGATCAGGCTTGGGCGCAGCAGGAGGAACAGGAACTCCCAGGGCTCTGCCGCATCCGGCGGATAGTAATACCGGTGAGATCCCGGGATTTCCGCCAGCAGAGCCTGTCCGGCCCGGACCCGGTAGGTCCGGTTCTCTGACTCGAATACGCCCTCACCGGAGAGCGTGTACTGGAACAGCAGCAGCGGGCCGTCGCTGCGCTCCATCCCGTCCCAGCGGTATGCGGGATCGGAGACGGAATCATAACCGGCTGCGAACAATACGCACAGCTGCAGCTCCTTATCTTCGGCAAAGCGAAAGCCATAGGTCCCTCTGGGGATGTCCATGGATAGCCTCCTTTTTCTTGACAAGTACTTAATATCTTAACATATCATTGCTAATATAAAGCGCCTTTGCTACTGTTACGAATAGAAACGAGAGAAGGAAGGTTATGGAATGTCCCAGATGCAAACGTACCAACCGGCAGCTAATCAGGTCAGACTCATCGGACGGACCCACTGGATGGGGGAGGTGCTGTGGCTGGCTCTTTCGGGGAGCGGAGTGGAATTCTCATTCTACGGCCGGGCGGCCCGGATCACTCTGCAAGGCGATGATATCGCTGTAACCGGCAACAATCTGGCCCGGATCGGAATCAGCGTTAACGGCCAGCGGGTGATAGACGATCAGGTGGATCAGCTACGCAAAACGTATACAGTGTTCGAAAGCGACACCGGGCAAGAGGTTACTGTAAGAATTACGAAGCTGTCTGAAGCAGCCATGTCAACGGTTGGCATTGCGGAGATCGCGGTGCTGGCTGAGGAAGGGATTAAGCCGACTCCATCTCCGCAGCATACGATCGAATTCATCGGTGATTCCATTACCTGCGGGTATGGTGTGGATGATGAAGAAGCGCTGCATACCTTTTCTACGGCTACAGAAGATGTAACGAAAGCTTATGCCTACCTGAGCGCAGAGCAGCTTGGTGCGGATTACAGTATGGTGTGTTACAGCGGATACGGCATTATTACCGGCTATACCGAAAATGATCAGAAGCTCACCACGCATCTTCTGCCCGATTACTACGAGAAGGTAGGCAAGTCAGAAGGGAGGTTCGGCGGCAGTCTGCTGCCTCAGGAGATAGCTTGGGATTTCAGCAGATTCACGCCGGAGCTGATCGTCATTAATCTGGGGACCAACGACGATTCGTACACGAAGGATGACCCTGCCAAGCAGGCGGATTATGCAGAGAACTATGTCGCTTTTCTACAAATGGTCAGACGGAATAATCCCGATTCGGCCATACTATGTACGCTGGGAATCATGGGGGACAGGCTGTATCCTGTTCTGGAGCAGGCGGTTGGCCGCTATACCAAGGAAACCGGCGACAGCAGGATCTCTGTGATGAAATTCGAGGTGCAGCTAGAGGCGGATGGCCACGCTGTTGATTATCATCCTTCGCAGGTGACGCATCGCAAAGCGGCGGATAGACTGGCGTCAGAGATCAGGAAGCTGATGAAGTGGTGATTGACGGTCACCGGTGAATTCCCTTCTCGCGCACAAACCTCTCCAGCACCCCGAACTCCTCCGTCACCTTGGTGAACGGCAGCGCGGCAAGGACCTGCTCCCGGTACGGGTTGCGGGCTCCAGCCGACAGGCGCGAATCCAGGATGCTGAGCACGCCGAGGTCTGTCTCGCTGCGGATCAGGCGCCCGGTGCCTTGCCGCAGGCGGAGCAGCATGTCCGGCACATAGACCTCCATGAGCGGATTCGCCGCCTGCTCCGCCTTGTATTCGTAGACAGGATCCGCCGGAACCGGAAACGGCAGCCGGAAGACGATCAGATGCGACAGATCTGCACCCTCGATATTCACGCCTTCCCAGAATACACCGGTACTCAGCAGCACGCCCTTACTCGCCCGGAACTCAGCGATCACCCCGTCTTGGGACGAGCCTTCCCGCTGCATATGCAGCGCCCATTTCAGCTTCTCCCCACTCAGCTTCTTGTGAATGTATTTCATATCCTCTTTGGCCGAAAAAAGCACCAGCGTCCGCCCGTCCGTTACATTGCACAGCCGCAGCAGCTCCTTATACGCCGCTTCCAGATAAGCTTCCCGGTTATGGTGGTTATAGTAAGGAACGTTTTTGGCAATATACATCATCGTGTGGTTGTCATAATCGAACGGTGAAGCCTGACGCTCCATATACTCCCCCCTGTAGCCCAGCGAGCGGGACAGATAAGCGTATTGCTCCTCCAGCGTGTCACCGGACTGGCTGAGGGTTGCGGAGGTCAGGATGACAGAGGTTTTGCCGCTAAACAGACTGTATTTCAGGAATCGGCTGATCCCCTTGGGGCAGATGCTGACGGCAGCTTCTCCCCGGGGCTGGCTGGCCCAGAGCAGATAGTTGTCCTCCGTCCCGGCAAGCACCTGGAAGAGGCCGATCATTCCGTTCACCGCTTCGAAGGTATTGTCAATCTCCCGTTCATGCCGGGAAGTCAGCACCGAGAGACTGAGGCGGAAATCCTGCAGAAGCTGCACGGCCTGCTGCAGCGGGACTCCTGTAATCTCCGATACTTTAATCCGGTCAGTGTCCTGCTTCGCCGTGTGCAGCAGGTCTGCTTCAATCTGTCTGAATACCTCTTTGGCACAGCGACGGACAAACTGGAAGGACTTCATCAGGCTGCGGTCTGCGGATTGCTTAAAGAGCAGCTGCATAGCATCCTCCAGCACCCGGGAGATCTGCCGGAAGGTGAATTCGAGCGTCTGGGCATCTCTAACCTTGGCTTCCAGATTATGCGCTTCATCTATAATGATCAGCGCGGGGCGTTCTGCGATCAGGCCCTTGGTCCCTTCCTTTTTCTTGATCAGGTCACGGATCAGCAGGTCCTGGTTCACGATGATGAAGTCCATCTCGCCCGGGCCGGCGTTGATCTTGGCCCGCATGTCGTAGAAGGTGCAGGTATGCTTGTAGTGGCAGTGCTCGAACTTGCAATCCGTCACACACACGTTAGACCATAAGGCATCACTGACCCCGCCCTTCAGGTCTGCCCGTTCGTTGATTTCTGCATTCAGGATACGTTCTGCCATTACCGTGAGCGGGGAGCCGGACTCCCCGGACGGGAACAGGTCCGCTGCCCGGTACCGGCAGGCATATTGCCCCATGCCCTTGCCGACTACAGAGCGGACCATGGAGAAGCCGAGCCGGCTGCCGATGAACCGCAGATCCTTATGGATCTGTTCGGAGAGCTGGATGGACGAGGTGGCGATAATGACCGGCTGCCGGGAGAACTGGTTGATGAGCAGGCCGGGAATCAGGTAGGCGAAGGATTTGCCGATGCCGACACCGGCTTCAATCATGGCATTCCGGCCATGGATATAAGCGTCGGCAATATCCAGCGACATATCCTGCTGGCCGAGCCGTTCGGTGAGACCGAGCCGTTTGAACCGGTCATACATGCGGAAGATCGCATTGACTAGAGCAGGCTCGGCGTCTTTGGCCGGCTCCTTCTTCTGTAATTTGTAGAGATCATTTAACCAGCTGATGACGACCGCCCCTTTTCCTGTCAATTGTCCTGTCAATGTTAGTCTTGTCCTGCATGGATTACGGCAGAGGTTGTTATTATCTTAGATGGCGGGCGAAGAGTCAAGGGTTAAGGCTGAATTTGTAATCTAGATTCTGGAAGTTCGTCCCTTGCAGGCGGGAGCGGGGCTACATTCGATCGGAAGGTCCGTATCTATTATAATGAGGGCATAATCTGCGTACTGATCATGAAGGGAGAGAGAGGATATGAGCGAACGTCTGCCTTGTCAGACCCCCGGCTGCACGGGAAAGATTCTTCCAGCAACCGCACTGAAGACCGGAGGCATCTGTATGCCCTGCTACCAGCAGAAGAAAGCGATGGAAAGACAGGCTTATATTGAACAGAACCGCAAAGAGGTGAACAGGTATGCGGGTATCCATGATCCGGTTGAAATTCTCACCATTATGCACAGCCCCCGGAAGCCTGACCCGCTGATCAAGGAAGTTCCTTACCCCCGGACTGCACAGGAGCTGTATCATGATCTGACAGAGGAAGAGAGAGAACGGATGGAGAGCTATGCCGTTCATTTATTGGAAGAAGAGGATATAGACCAGGCAGAGATGGTTCTGGTGTCCCTCCTCTGCTTCACGGATACACAGCTTGGGCCGGGTCTGGAAATGCTCCTCCGCACAGGGAATTATGCACCCGCGATTCTTTTCAAGGATGCTGACGCGAAGGTCCGGGACCGGCTCATTGCCCAGGTGGAGTCGGATCCGGTTAACCGTAATCTGCTGCTGCTGGGGCTGGCCTGGATTGGCGATGAAGAGGTGGTCAGGCTGTTCGCGGCATGGCGGCAGTCCCCGCCGGAGTGGGCAGCAGCGTTATATCAGGCGCCCGAGACATATGCCCTTGAAGCAGGCTGGGAGCTGGATGCCGGAGGCGGCAAAAGGCAGCTGTACCATTCCGAATGTTACCCCTTCCTGGTAAGCAGGGAAGACACTCCGCAAGCCCCCGGCGCTCCGGCGGCAGTTCAAATGCTCCAGACAGGAACGGACGCCTGTCCTTGGTGCGGAGGTGCGCTAACTGTCTTATTCGATTATGATTTGCAGCATCCGCAGGTTAGGTTCATGGAGCTGCCCGGCAAGCGTCTGAGGATTGCAGCCTGTATGCACTGCAACTGTTATGGCACTATATATATGAAGGCCGACCTGGAGGGCGGGTATTCATGGAGTGAATATAATGCTGTTCCCGGATATCTGCCTGACAATACAGGAGGAGCATTGGCGTTCAACACATGGCATGTCATGCAGCTGTCGGAACAGCCGGCAGGCACATATGAGAGTGCATACTGGGTTCTGGAGGCACCGGCCTCGCAGATCGGAGGTCATCCGGCCTGGATTCAGGATGCGGACTATCCGCCCTGTCCCTGCTGCGCACAGACGATGACTTTTGCGGCGCAGGCGGATATGGGCCAGGTGGCGGAGGACGAGGGGATTTATTATGCTTTTCTGTGCCGGAAGTGCCTGATTACAGCGGTGAATTACCAGCAGACCTGAGTTTCGGGATTTGAAATTTTGGGTATATAAGCTATATTTTCGAAATATAAACGCAAGGCATGCCACAAGCTGGAAAGTGAGGGTTCTCATGGATTTTCCGGTCAACATCCTGCTCGTAGACGATCATCCCGAGAATCTGCTTGCCCTTGAGGCCGTTCTCCGCGGAGAGCCTTACCGGTTGTTTCGGGCCTATTCCGGGATTGAAGCTTTACGTTGTCTGCTGGAGGAGGAATTCGCCGTCATTGTGATGGATGTGCAAATGCCGGGCATGGACGGGCTGGAGACGGCGAGCCTTATCCGTACCCGGGAGAAGAATCATGTGGTGCCGATTATTTTCATGTCCGCGAACAGTACTACGATGGAGGATATCTTCGCCGGCTACTCTGTCGGTGCGATGGATTACATGACGAAGCCCTTCGTCCCGCAGCTGTTCAAGTCCAAAATTGAGGGTTACGTCAGCATGTATGAAGCGAATAAGAAGCTGCAGCTCCAGAGCGAGATGCTGAAGCAGCAGGCCCGGCAGCTGGAGAAGACGAATCAGGAGCTGAGGGAAGCCAAGGAAGCCGCAGAAATTGCCTCCAAGGTGAAATCGGAGTTCCTGGCGATGATGAGCCATGAAATCCGCACGCCGCTGAACGGGATCATCGGGATGTCTGATCTGCTGCTCGCCTCGGATCTGCCGGAGGAATATTGTGAGATGGCGGGGATTATCCATACAAGCAGCAATGCCCTTCTGTCGGTGATCAATCCCATTCTCGATTATTCCAAGCTGGAATCCGGGAAGCTGGTGGTGGAAGCGGCGCCGTTCTCCCTGCAAGACTGCCTGAGCGAGACAGTTGCTCTATTCACCGCGAGGACCCGTGAGCGGAAGCTTGATATGGTGGTGGAGATTGATCCTGCTGTGCCGCCTGATCTGGTGGGAGATGTGAACCGCCTCCGCCAGGTACTGAATAATCTCGTAGGCAACGCCGTGAAGTTCACCCATGCAGGCAGTGTATACATAATGGTTAACAAGCAGGAGGGACCGGCGGAGAAGCTTACACTTGAATTCACAATCAGAGACACAGGGATCGGGATTCCCCCGGATAAAATCGGCGAGCTGTTCCAGCCCTTCTCCCAGCTCGACGCCTCTACCACACGCAGGTTCGAAGGTACGGGACTTGGCTTATCGATCAGCAAAGCTCTGGTGGAGCTGATGGGCGGAAGTATCCGGGTGGAGCCGTCGGATGAACCCGGGGCTACGTTTGTTTTTACAATTGTCGTTCAGGAGTATCATGGACCGGTGGCGTAGAAGATGTCATCGCCAGGCCGGTCAGGCTGGAGGCTATACAACAGGTCATGCAAAAATACGTGCTGAATAAGGGGCAGGGTTGATACTATGAGCGATGACAACCAAATTAAAGAAAACCAGGGCGATGGAATAGACGCCGGTGAACTGCTGAGCGCCTTGATGGCGATGAAGAAGGGCAATTTCTCCCACCGGATGCCGTATGACCGGACGGGAATCGCCGGTAAGGTAGCGGATACGTTCAACGAGATTATGGATATTCAGGAGAGCCTGGTGAACGAGGTTCAGACGGTGGCCAGAGTGGTCGGCAAGGAAGGGAATCTGTCCAGGCGGTTCGTGCAAAAGAATCTGGGCGGGTCCTGGGAGACGGTGACCGATTCCTTGAACGGACTGGTGATTGACCTGATTCAGCCGACCAGCGAGATGGTCCGGGTCATTAACGCCGTAGCCAAGGGCGATCTGTCCCAGCAGGTGGAGCTGGCGATTGAAGGACGGCCGCTTACCGGCGAGTTCCAGCGAACGGCAAGCAATATCAATATGATGGTGAATCAGCTCAGCACGTTCGCCTCTGAAGTTACACGCGTAGCGCGTGAGGTGGGTACCGAAGGTATTTTGGGCGGACAGGCTGATGTGAAGGGGGTCTCCGGCACCTGGAAGGATCTGACCGATAGCGTCAATTATATGGCGACGAATCTTACGGATCAGGTGCGCAATATCGCGGCGGTGACCACGGCCGTAGCGAACGGCGATCTGTCGAAGCAGATTACGGTCAATGCACGGGGCGAAATCATGGAGCTGAAGAATACGATCAACACGATGGTGGACCAGCTCTCCATGTTTGCCTCTGAGGTGACCCGGGTGGCGCGCGAGGTCGGGACCGAAGGCAAGCTCGGCGGACAGGCCGATGTGAAGGATGTCTCAGGCACCTGGCGGGATTTGACCGAGAGCGTCAATTACATGGCGTCCAACCTGACGAACCAGGTGCGGAATATCGCGGTCGTGACCACGGCGGTAGCCAACGGCGATCTGTCGAAGAAGATTACCGCCGATGTGCAGGGTGAAATTCTGGAGCTGAAGAACACGATCAATATCATGGTGGATCAGTTATCGACCTTTGCTTCCGAGGTGACCCGGATGGCGCGCGAGGTCGGTACGGAAGGCATTCTTGGCGGGCAGGCTGACGTTAAGGGCGTGTCCGGCACCTGGCGGGATTTAACCGAAAGCGTCAACTATATGGCGTCCAACTTAACGAATCAGGTGCGCAATATCGCGGAAGTGACCACGGCGGTAGCCAAGGGCGACTTGTCGAAGACGATTACCGTCGATGCGAAGGGCGAGATTCTGGAGCTGAAAAGCACCATTAACATCATGGTGGACCAGCTCAGCAACTTCGCCTCCGAGGTCACGCGTGTGGCGCGCGAGGTATCTACGGAAGGGATTCTCGGCGGACAGGCCGATGTGAAGGGGGTCTCCGGGACCTGGAAGGATCTGACCGACAGCGTGAACTTCATGGCGGGCACGCTGACGGATCAGGTGCGCAATATCGCCGAAGTAACGACAGCCGTGGCGAAGGGGGATCTGTCGAAGCAGATTACGGTGAATGCGACCGGCGAGATTCTGGAGCTGAAGAACACCATTAACACCATGGTGGAGCAGCTGTCGATCTTCGCCTCCGAGGTAACGCGCGTGGCGCGTGAGGTCGGCACTGAAGGGATGCTGGGCGGACAGGCGCAGGTGAAGGGCGTAGCCGGGACCTGGCGCGATTTGACCGAGAGCGTGAACTATATGGCGTCTAACCTGACGAATCAGGTGCGCAACATCGCGGTGGTAACGACAGCGGTGGCGAACGGGGATCTGTCCAAGAAAATCACTGCGGATGTACAGGGTGAGATTCTGGAACTGAAGAACACGATCAATACGATGGTGGACCAGCTCTCCATGTTCTCCTCCGAGGTAACGCGTGTAGCGCGCGAGGTCGGTACAGACGGCAAGCTCGGCGGCCAGGCGCAGGTGAAGGGAGTCGGCGGCACCTGGAAGGACTTGACCGAAGGCGTAAATAACATGGCCCGCAATCTGACGGACCAGGTGCGTAATATTGCAGATGTGACCACGGCGGTAGCCAAGGGCGACCTGTCCAAGAAGATCACCGTAGACGTCAAGGGCGAGATTCTGGAGCTGAAAAATACGATCAACACGATGGTGGACCAGCTCTCCATCTTCGCCTCCGAGGTGACGCGTGTAGCGCGCGAGGTAGGCACTGATGGCAAGCTTGGCGCGCAGGCCGAGGTGAAGGATGTCTCCGGCACCTGGAAGGATCTGACCGATACGGTGAACTTCATGGCGAGCAACCTGACGATTCAGATGCGCAATATTGCCGGTGTAACGACGGCGGTCGCGAACGGGGATCTGTCCAAGAAGATTACGGTGGATGTCAAAGGCGAATTGCTGGAGCTGAAGAACACGATCAATACGATGGTGGATCAGCTGAATTCGTTCGCCTCCGAGGTGACGCGTGTAGCGAGCGAGGTCGGCACGGACGGGAAGCTGGGCGGACAGGCCCAGGTGCGCGGTGTCGGGGGCATCTGGAAGGATCTGACTGACAACGTGAATATCATGGCCACCAATCTGACCGATCAGGTGCGGGGAATCGCCAAGGTCGTGACGGCAGTGGCGAACGGTAACCTGAAGCAGAAGCTGACGGTTGAGGCTAAGGGCGAGATTGCCGAGCTGACGGATACGATAAATAACATGATCGAGACGCTGGCCACCTTCGCTGATCAGGTGACTACCGTGGCCCGCGAGGTTGGAGCTGAAGGGAAGCTGGGCGGGCAGGCCAGCGTGCCGGGGGCTGCGGGCACCTGGCGTGATCTGACCGACAACGTCAATTACATGGCGAGTACGCTGACCACACAGGTGCGGGCAATCACCAATGTGGCGACAGCAGTGACCAACGGCGATCTGTCACGGGCGATTGATGTGTCCGCCTCCGGGGAGGTTGCCACGCTCAAGGATAACATCAACGAGATGATCCGTAATCTGAAGGAGACGACCCGCATCAACACCGAGCAGGACTGGCTGAAGACCAATCTGGCCAAGTTCTCGCGGATGCTCCAGGGGCAGCGTGATCTGTATGCAGTCAGCCGGATGATCCTGTCCGAGCTGGCTCCGCTGGTATCGATGCAGCATGGCGTCTTCTACATTAATGAACCCTCCGGCGGGGAAGCGGTGCTGAAGCTGTTCGCCAGCTATGCGTATCAGAACCGCAAGCATCTGGCGAATGAATTCCGGGCGGGGCAGGGGCTGGTCGGCCAGTGCCTGATTGAGAAGCAGCGGATTCTATTAACCAACGTTCCGGGCGACTATGTCATGATCTCGTCCGCACTGGGAGAAGCGACGCCGCTTAATATCATTCTGCTGCCGATCATCTTCGAGGATCAGGTGTTGGCGATTCTGGAACTGGCGACCTTCCGGCCTTATAGCGATATCGACATCGCCTTCCTGGATCAGCTTACTGAATCCATCGGCAGTGTAATTAACACGATGCAGGCGAACCAGCGTACGGAGGAGCTGCTGATCCAGTCCCAGTCGCTCACCGAGGAGCTGCAGAAGCAGCAGCTGGAGCTGCGGAGCACGAATGACGAGCTGGAGGATAAGGCGAAGCTGCTCGTACTCCAGAAGGCAGAGGTGGAGAGCAAGAACCATGAGGTGGAGGTGGCCAAGCGTTACCTGGAGGAGAAGGCGGAGCAGCTTGCCCTGACCTCCAAGTACAAATCCGAATTCCTGGCCAACATGTCCCATGAGCTGCGCACTCCGCTCAATTCCTTGCTGCTCCTGGCAGAACAGCTGGCCGAGAATCCGGATGAGAATCTGCATGAGCTGCAGGTGAAGTTCGCCAAGACGATTCAGGATTCCGGGCTGGAGCTGCTGAACCTGATTAATGATATCCTCGATCTGTCCAAAATCGAATCCGGCACAATCACGCCGGATTTCAGCGAAGTCTCGCTGGCGGAGCTGACGGACGGGCTGGACCGTTCTTTCCGCCATATGGTGGATGCCAAGAAGCTCGACTACCGGATCAAGATTGATCCCGGTGTACCGGCCAGCATCGCTACGGATTCCAAGCGTCTGCTGCAAATCCTGAAGAACCTCCTGTCGAACGCCTTCAAGTTCACCGAGCAGGGACAGATTATGCTGCAGATCCGCAAAGCGGCCGACGGGTGGCACCCGGATAAGGAGTCGCTTGAGCGGGCGGCAACGGTCATCTGCTTCTCGGTAAGTGATACGGGAATCGGCATTCCGGCGGAGAAGCAGCAGATTATCTTCGAAGCGTTCCAGCAGGCGGACGGCAGTACGAACCGGGAATATGGCGGAACGGGTCTCGGTCTGGCCATCTCCCGCGAGATCGCCGAGATGCTCGGCGGAGAGATTAGCCTGTACAGCGAAGTGGGCAAGGGAAGCGTATTTAACCTGTACCTGCCGACAGATGCGGAATTCACTGAACCGGAGCCTCCGAAGGCTCATGTTCCGGAGGTCATTGACATTACCCCGGCCAAACGCAGAAGCAGCCTTGTCAAGCCGGAAGAGGAGCCCTTCGCGGATGACCGCGATGGGATTGAACCGGGAGACCGGGTGTTCCTGATCGTTGAGGATGACCAGAAGTTCAACGAGATCATTCTGGGGATGCTCCACAAAAAAGGAATTAAAGCGGTTATCGCCACCAGCGGCTGGGATGTCCTGGAGCTGGTTCAGAAATACCAGCCGTCGGCCATCACGCTGGATCTGCATCTTGGCGGAGATACGGACGGCTGGCTGGTGCTTCAGCAGCTCAAGAACGATATCGGGGTAAGGCATATTCCGGTCTGCGTAATGACCGTGGATGAAGACGAGGTGCAGCTGCTGCAGAAGGGGGCTTACGACTATTTCCGCAAGCCCGTGACCAATGAGGAGCTGGAGAATGCGCTGGACCGGCTGAACCGGTTCGCGGATCACACCACGGCTAATCTGCTGGTCGCCGTCCAGGATGAACAGGAGCGCAAGCATATAGCCGAGCTGCTGGACAATCCGGATCTTACACTCACTCTTGTAGAGACCGGGCGCAAAGCCTTGAACCAGTTGAACAGCAAGACGTTCGATGCGATCGTGCTGGACAGCAGCCTGGCAGATATGAATCTGATCCGCTTCCTCCGGGAGATGTACAAGAACGCCAGGAACAAGAGAATTCCCGTGCTGGTGCAGATGAACCGGAA
Organism: Paenibacillus sp. FSL M7-0420; assembly: GCF_038002345.1. Taxonomy (NCBI): domain Bacteria; kingdom Bacillati; phylum Bacillota; class Bacilli; order Caryophanales; family Paenibacillaceae; genus Paenibacillus; species Paenibacillus sp. FSL M7-0420. Next base: position 1,441,463 of record NZ_JBBOCJ010000001.1, read on the forward strand.
GCTGACGCCGGAGGAAGAAACCGAATGGGATGAGCTGGCCAAGATGGCGGTGCTCAAAGAGGTGAAATCAGATGCCCAGCTGATTGATGAATCGACGCTCGCCCTGCACCGCAAGGCAGAGAATCTGCCGCCGCTCTCCAGAGAGAAGCTGGTGAAGCTGTATCAATCGGATGAGATGATCGAGTATAAAAAGGTGCTTGTCGTGGATGATGATATCCGCAACATCTTTGCGCTTACCTCTATTCTGGAGCGTCATCAGATGAAGGTGATCCCTGCGGAGAATGGCCAGGATGCGATCACGCTGCTGGAGCAGACGCCGGATATCGGAATTGTCCTGATGGACATCATGATGCCGGGAATGGACGGCTACGAAACAACCCGGGCGATCCGGGAGAAGCCGGAATGGAGGGACCTCCCGATTCTTGCGCTTACCGCCAAGGCGATGAAGGGGGACCGGGAGCTGTGCCTGGAAGCAGGCTGCTCCGATTATATTACCAAGCCGGTGAACAGCGGACAGCTGTTATCGATGATGCGTACCTGGCTGGACAAATAGGACAGAACGTATAGGACAGGACTATGCAGACAGGAACAGGAGCCAACCCCTTAGCCGCGATCAGGCGGTTAGGGCTGGCTCCTGTTTTTTGCGTATAAGCGGTTAATGCAGCTTACTGATCCGCAGAGGGTTCGAGCCGCCGGCAGGAAGCTCTCTCAATCAAGAGGGTGTCGACTTTGACCTTGGTGCTGACTGTAGACTGCCGGTGAAGAGAAGCGGTGAACAGCTCCACGGCCCATGCAGCCATCTGTTCTTTCTCCACATGAACGGTGGTCAGCTCCGGGGTTACAATCTGTGATTCATTGATATTATCGAAGCCGATGACGGATACATCCTCGGGGATGGAGAAGCCCAGCTCGCTGAGCGCCTTGATCGCGCTGATGGCGATGTAGTCACATTCACAGAAGAAGGCGGTGGGAAAAGGCTGTCCGCTGTCCTTCAGCCGCTGCAGCTTGTCCCGTAACGGTCCCTGGGAGGAAAATAAAGTCGGCGGCACCGCCAGCAGGCTGCTCCGGGGGATCTCCACCTGCGCCTCTGCCATGGCGTCCATGAACCCGCGCTGCCGTTCCCCGAAGTTATGAATCCGCTCCTCGGATGCGATATAACCGATGCTCCGGTGCCCGTGGCCGGTCAGATAGGTGCCTGCCTGATAAGCCCCCATATAATTATTGATCTCGACAAAATGGACAGGCAGCGCATCGAAGCAGGTGTCCAGCACGATCAAGCCGGGCAGCTTGTCCGCGATATCGGCTATTCTGGCCGCATCCAGGCTGGTGCCGAGCAGAATCACGCCGCTGGCGGGCTCCTCCATCACGGATTGAATGCCCTGCTCATAGTGCTTTTCTTCAATCGCGGAGAACATCAGACTGTAGCCCCCCATCCGGCAGCGCTCCTCGATATGATGAATCAGCTCCCGGAAGAAGGGCTGCTGATAGTACTCCTGATGGACCAGTCCGGCATTGGTGAACACCAGGAACCGCAGGGTGGTGGGGTTCGCCTCAGCGGCTGCTGCTCTTCCCCTGCCTGTATATCCGTAGGTCTCCGCCAGGCGCAGGATTCGCCCGCGTGTCTCCGGCCCGACCCCCGGCTTCCCGTTCAGCGCCAGCGAGACGGCCCCTTTGGAGACCCCGGCCAGCCGGGCAAGCTCCTCCATATTCAATGACAAGACCTCCATTCAGCATCGTAGCTTAAGTATGTTTAGTGTAAGGGAAGGTGGTGAATTTAGCAATGAAGCAGGGATTGAGTGTATCTGTTTAGTTTTGTTTAGCAATTAATAATAACATTGACGATAATTATAAGGTGATGTAGGATGGTTTTATCATGGTCGTATAGTTATTTAATCTTATTTTGTTTAGTTATTGTTTAGTTCAGTGTTACTTATTGTATATCTTAGGATTCATACAGAAGGGAGCAGGACTTATGGCTAATCCGAAGGAAGCCGGGCGGGCTGAAGCATTTCAGGGGAGGGCCTCCGTATCGGTGCCTGACCAGACTTCACAGTGGGGCGTATGTGAAATTGTATTGCACGGAGGCCCTGCCGGGGGCAATCCGTTTACGGAGGTAGCGCTGCAGGCGGAATTTTCGATGGGAGAATGTTCGGTTCTTGTTCTGGGCTTCTATGATGGAGACGGGGTATACCGCATCCGCTTCATGCCGGAGCAGCAGGGGAAGTGGACGTTCCGGACCAGCAGCAATGAGCCTGCGCTGCATGAGCTTGAAGGGGAACTGGAATGCACGGCTGCGGCAGGCGGGAATCACGGTCCGGTCCGGGTGCGGAATACCTTTCATTTTGCTTATGCGGACGGAACGCCCTATCTTCCTGTCGGCACGACCTGCTACGCCTGGACCCATCAGGGGGACGAAATGGAGCGCCAGACGCTGGATACGCTGAAAGCGTCTTCTTTTAACAAAATAAGAATGTGTGTGTTCCCGAAATCCTACTCCTATAACGAGAATGAACCGGAGTACTATCCCTATGAAGGCTCGGCCCAAGCAGGCTGGGATTACAGCCGGTTCAACCCGGCATTCTTCCGGCATCTGGAGGAGCGGATTGCAGACCTTGGGGAGCTGGGCATCGAGGCTGACCTGATTCTGTTCCACCCTTATGACCGTTGGGGCTTCGCGGATATGGGCAAGGAGGCGGATGACCGCTATCTCCGGTACCTTGTAGCCAGGCTCTCGGCTTACCGCCATATCTGGTGGTCGCTGGCCAATGAATATGATTTTATGAGAAACAAGATGCCGGCTGATTGGGAGCGGTATGCCCACATTGTAACGTCGTATGATCCTTACGGGCACCTGATCTCTAATCATAATGGCATTGCCTTCTATGATTTCAACCAGCCCTGGGTTACGCATTGCAGCATTCAGCGTGTAGATGCTTACAAGACCTCCGAGAATACGGACGAATGGAGACGGCGCTGGAATAAGCCTGTCGTGATCGATGAATGTGCCTACGAGGGCAATGTCGAGCATGGCTGGGGAAATATTACCGGGGAAGAGATGGTCCGCCGTTTCTGGGAAGGCGCGGTCCGTGGAGGATATGTCGGACATGGGGAAACCTATCTGCACCCGGAAGATAAGCTCTGGTGGGCCAAGGGCGGCCGGCTGTATGGCACGAGCCCTGAGCGGATTGCTTTTCTGCGCCGCGTGCTGGAGGAGGGGCCTTCAGAGGGGCTGAATCCGCTGCCTTCGGAGTGGGATCTGCCCAGAGCCGGGGTGGAGGATGAATATGTTCTCTATTATTTCGGGTTTAACCGGCCGCAGTTCCGCCAGTTCACGATGAACCCGGAGATCCGCTATAAGGTGGAGCTGCTGGATACCTGGAATATGACGGTGGAGGAGCTTGCGGGCAGCTATCAGGGAACCTTCAGGGTCGATCTTCCGGGACGGACTTATATGGCGGTGAGAATGACGCGCCTGCGCGATGAGTATGACCTGGAGGCGAAATAAGATGTGGAAGGTTGGTGTTGTGGGCGCCGGGTATTGGTCGGATAAGCATTTGCAGGCATGGCAGCGTATCCCCGGCGTTCAGCTTCAAGGCCTGTGCGACCTGGATTCGGACAAGATGCGCAGGAAAGCGGAAGCATACGGGATTCCCGGGGACATGCTGTACTCCACGCTGGAAGACATGCTGACTTCCGCAGACATCGATATCGTCGATATCATTACTGCGCCGGATACTCACCCTGAGCTGGTCGGACTGGCCGCACGGGCCGGGAAGCACATCCTGTGCCAAAAGCCTTTTGCCCGCTCCATGGAGGAAGCCTGTGAGATGGTGGAAACAGCCCGTGCTGCGGGCGTCCGGCTGATGGTTACAGAGAACTGGCGCTGGCTGCAGCCGATTCAGGCCATCCGCAAGCTGCTGGATCAGGGAACGGCAGGACGGCTCCAGACGATCCGTTATATCCACACGGATTATTATTCACCGCGGTTTGCCCCGGAGAATGAGCTTCCGCAGCCATTCTTCCGGGAGATGCCGAAGCTGCTGTTCTATGAGATGGGGGTTCACTGGTACGATACGTGGCGCTTTCTGTTCGGGGAGCCGAAACGGCTGTATGCCGAGACCCGGAAGGTCAGTCCGTATATTGCCGGAGAGGACGCCGGGCTGATCACCCTTGGCTATGAGGATTATATGGGCCTTATGGATATGAGCTGGGCCACCCGGCAGAATCTGCCCGGCCCGCTAATCCTGCCGGTGCTGCCGGACCATAAGGAGCAGTTGATTATCGAAGGCGATCAGGCAACGATCAAGCTGTACAGCAGCGGCAGGCTCAGCCTGATTGATAATAACGGGCTGGAGACGGCGATTTCGGAGGATAACGGCCTTGATTTTGAAGAGAGCCATTACCGGCTGCAGTCGCATTTCATTGAATGCCTGGACACTGGAAGGGAATTCCAGACGAGCGGCGAAGATAATCTGAAGACGCTTGAGCTTGTATTCGGGACCTACCGAAGTGCGGAGGAGCATGAGGTCATTCATTTAGCTTAACTCCAAGGTGGCGGCGTGGGATGATGGGCGAGTGTACCTATACGTTCAAATATACGAAGAGCCGGAGAGCCGTTGTCCGGTTCTTCGCCATGCTTACCGGCAAGATTGGCTGATCGCCGGGGAATAGCGTACACTGGGTGGATAGAGTCATTACTGAACTTAAGCTGCGGGGTGAGAAGGATGGACAAGCTGCTGGAGCAGATCACGGGCGAGCTGCTGGGACAGGTTAGTATTGAGAGCGTGAATCCGCTGGAGCCGGTGAAGGTCAGCGGTGTACCAAAGCCCTGGAGTGTGCTCGGAACCGGAAATTATGCAGCTGTCTTCTGCCGACAGGGAGCTGAGGAATTCGCAGTGAAGATCTACGCGCCGGGCAGGCCGGGCATTGAGGAAGAAGCAGAGGTATACCGCCGCCTCGGGTACCATCCAGCCTTCTCGGAGTGCTATTATGCCGGAGCGGATTTCCTGGTTCTCAAAAGGCTGGGCGGAGTCACCTTCTACGATTCCATGCAACGCGGCATTCTCATTACCGGACAGGCTATTGAAGACATTGACAACGCGCTTCAATATGCAAGGTCCCGCGGGCTGCGTCCGCATGATATCCATGCCAAGAATGTGATGCTCCGGGACGGACGGGGACTGATTGTAGATGTCTCTGATTTCCTGAAGGATGACGACTGCAGCATGTGGGAGGATTACAAGCGGCTGTATTACCGGTTGTACCAGCCGGTGGCTTCCCGCCGGGTATTTCCGGTTCCCCGTCTGATTCTGGAGACGGTCCGCAGAGGGTACCGGTTATGGCGTCGGCGGAAGCAGAGGCGGAGCGGCTTCAATCATTTGAAAAGGTAACTATATAACATCTGCACGGAACTAAGCGCGGCCATGTCTGGATTTTGCTATTCCCGTGACTTGAAAGTGAAGGTTTGGCAGAGCGATTCCATTTATAATCGATATAGAACCTAGAATTCAATTGAAAATGGACAGGAGCGCCTCTTCATGCATTATACCAATCCCATCATATCCGGTTTCCATCCCGATCCCAGCATCTGCAGGGTAGGGGATGATTATTATCTGGTGACCAGCACATTTGAATATTATCCGGGCGTCCCTGTCTTTCACAGCAGGGATCTTGTTCATTGGCGGCAGATCGGCCATTGCCTTACCACACCCAGCCAGTTGCCGCTGGAGAATTCGTGGAGCTCAGGCGGAATATTCGCGCCGACCCTCCGTTACCATAACGGCTGGTTCTATATGGTGACCACGAATGTAAGCGGGATGGGCAATTTCTTCGTCAAAACACAGCATCCCGAGGGACCCTGGTCGGAGCCTTACCTGATTGCACAGGGCGGCATTGATCCTTCCCTGTACTTCGATGAGGACGGGCGCGTATATTTCCAGTCCGCCATGGACGGCGGACAGGGGAACGGTATCTACCAGTGCGAGATTGATATCGGGACCGGGGAAATGCTGACCGGGAGCGTGCTGATCTGGACAGGAACGGGCGGCGCTCATCCCGAGGCTCCGCATCTGTACCGGAAGAACGGCTGGTATTATCTGATGATCGCCGAAGGCGGAACGGAGTACGGACATATGGAGACCATCGCCAGAAGCCGCCAGCCTTATGGCCCGTATGCTGCTTGTCCCCATAATCCGATTCTGTCCAACCGCAGTACGGCAATCAGCATACAAGCTACAGGCCATGCCGATCTGGTTGAGGCGCAGGACGGGAGCTGGTGGGCGGTGTGCTTAGGTATCCGTCCGGTCTCCTATCCGATGGGCCATCATCTGGGCAGAGAGAGCTTCCTGGCTCCCGTAAGCTGGACATCCGAGGGCTGGCCGGTTATCGGGAACGGCGGCCGCATCGAGCCGGTTATGGACTCCCCGCTGCTGCCGGAGGTCCGCTGGCCGGCGAAGCCCGTAAGAGACCATTTCGATGATACCCAGCTGGGGCTGGACTGGACTTGTCTGCGTAATCCGGCAGAAGGAAGCTGGTCGCTCGAAGAACGGCCGGGCCATCTCGTTCTGCATGGCTACGAGGCTACGCTGAATGAAGCCGCGGCACCTGCCTTTGTAGGCCGCCGCCTCAGCCACTTCACGACCAATATAGCAGCAGAGCTGGATTATGAGCCGCAGCATGAAGGGGAAGAAGCCGGAATTGCAGTGTACAAGAACGAGAAGCATCATTATGAGCTGGTGATCCGCTCTGTCAGCGGGCGGAGAGCCGCCGTATTCCGGCGGACGGTCGGTTCACTCCGGGTGGAGCATGTGGAGGAGTGTCCTGACGGGCCGGTCATCCTGAGAATCAAGGCGCTGCCCGGCAGCATAGAAGCCTCGGTTGAGGCACCGGATTCCCGGGTGATCGGGCTGGGGTCTGGAGAGACACATTATCTCAGCACAGAAATCTCAGGAGGGTTCACCGGGGTATTCGTTGCCATGTATGCAACGTCCGTGACGGGACAGGCCGCTCCGGCAGCGTATGACTGGTTCGATTATGAGCCGCTGGATCAGCCGGCGGTATAAGGTGTGAGCAGCAGTTCCTTGGGACATGCTGCTCTTTTTTGCGTTAAACGGCGTATGGACCTGGCTGCTGCACAACTACTGCTGATTGCGGTAGGCCTTCGGGGACTTGCCGTACGTTTTTTTGAAGAGACGGGCGAAGTAGTTACTGTCATTAAATCCGCATCTATAGGAGATGTCTGTAATAGGGTGTCTGGTGTGCTTGAGCAGTGAGCAGGCATGTTCCAGCCGCAGACGCTGAATATAAGCAATCGGTGTAGTCAGATAATACGCCTGGAATATTCTGTTCAAATGACGGACGGAAATATCCGATTTGGCGGCAATGGCATCAAGAGTAACCGGTTCATGATAGTGATCCTCAATATAGGAGATCGCACTGGCGAGGTGCATCAGGCTGTGGTCCACGCCCTTCTCCTGAATGTCATAATGTCTGGACAGATACACGACCAGCTCCATGAATTTGGAGGCGAGCATGGTCTGATAGCCGTGCTGCTTCTGTTCATATTCGGTAATCATGCCGGCCACAAGCGATGAGACAGCCTCCAGGCTGACGATGGGGAGGTTCATTTTGCTTTTATAGGCGTTAATGCTGCGGTAAAAGGGTTCTAAGACAAACAGCGCCTGATAGCCGTTCAGCGTTCTTAAGTCCGGTCCGGCCAGCTTAAGCATGCCTGACTTGTACATAATGTTGCAAATTCTGAAATCATAAGGGTCCTTATAAGCATGGGGAGTGCCGCCGTTAATCACGAATACATTGCCTTTCTTGATAAAAGCCTCTTCGTCGTTGACGATATGCGCAGCATGTCCGTTCAGCACAATGACAAGCTCGGAGAAGTCTGCATGCTGATGGAGGGAGGTGTCTTCTTCGTGCCCGCCATATTGGATAAAGAAAGGAAAATGCTCGTCAGTCGTGAACCAGTTCAAATATACATTGCTCACAAAGCTCCCACCTCAGAAATACGTATTTGTCTATATAATGCTAGTCTGCGACTTGAAAATCAAGGTTATCCGCCAAAGGTGACGCTAAAATATAACTGTAAACGCATTCAACCAAAGGGGATGAGACGGATGAAAAAACAAATGCCAAGAAGATTAGGGATGGGTCTGCTGGCAAGTATGCTGCTCATTTCGGCAGGCTGCAGCAACGGCAGCAGTGCCGGAAATAACACAAAGAATATAACGGACGGAAATAACAGCGCAAATGATACAGCTCCCGTAACGTTTACCTTCTTCGGCGCCGATGCCAGTCCGAATTGGAACAGGATGGAGGATGATATCGGCAAGGAGATTGTTGCCAAAACAGGTGTTACCCTGAACGCGGAATATGATGTGGGCAGCGGAGGGGGACAGGACAAAATCTCAATGATGGCAGCCAGCGGAGAGTATCCTGATATGATTTATGCCAAGGGAGAGCTGGGCAAGCTGGTGGATGCGGAAGCCATTATCGACCTGACCGAGCTGATTGATAAATATGCCCCGAATATAAAGAAGGTCATGGGCGGGAACATGAACCGGATGAAATACAGCAACGATAATCAGGCGATCTATTCGATCCCGACGAATGTCGGCATTGATCAGCAGAGCTTCGATGCGACGAACGGATTTCAGATTCAGCACCGCGTATTGAAAGAGCTTGGATATCCCGAAGTCCGGACGGTGAAGGATTTCGAGAATGTCCTCAAGGCGTATGTGGCTAAGCATCCAACGACGGACGGGCAGCCGACCATACCGCTGACCGTCAATGCTGACGGCTGGAAGATCATGATTACGGTGACCAACCAGGGCGATATCACTACCGGAGGAACCAATGACGGCGAATATTATGTGAACCCTGAGACGTACGAGACGATGCTGCATTATAAGAAGCCTGAAGAGAAGGAGTACTTCCGCTGGCTGAACCATATGTACAATGAAGGGCTGCTCGACAAGGAATCCTTTGTTCAAAAGGATGACCAGTACAAATCCAAAATCTCCAGCGGCCGGGTGTTGGGGCTTACCTCAGTGGAATGGGAGTATCAGGATGCGGAGAACGCCCTGAAGGCTGCGGGCAAAGACGAATATACGTACGCCCACTTCCCGGTTACGCTGAGTGAGGAGTACAAGGATCACGCCATGCAGTCTGTCGGAGTGGACGGCTACGGGATCAGTATCACCGCGGCTTGTAAAGATCCGGTCCGCGCGATTAAATTCCTGGACTGGCTGTCCTCGGAAGAAGGCCAGGTGCTGAGAAACTGGGGGATCGAAGGCAAGCATTATAATGTAGAGAACGGGAAGCGCGTCATCCCTGCCGACATTCTGGATCAGAAGGTCAACGATGCAGCAAGTTTCACCAAGGCGACAGGGGTGGGGTTGTATTCCACGCTGGGAGTCCGCTACGGGGACGGTGTGAAGGATTCTACAGGCAATTACTATACAACGAACTTCCCGGAACAGATTCTGGCCGAATATTCGGGTGCGGAGAAAGCGAGCCTGGCTGCGTATAACGCAACAACCTGGAAAGACCTGTTCCCGGCGGAGGATGAATTCCCGGTCAAGGAATGGGGCGCGCTGTACAATATGCCGGTGCCGACAGATGGGGATTATCAGGTAATCTATCAAAAGACGCAGGATATCGTCCACAAACGGATTCCCGAAGCCATCCTCTCCAGCACAGCCGATTTCGATAAAATCTACGACGATTTTATTGCGGAGCTGAATAAAGCGGGTGCAGAGAAAATGGAGAAGGAATATACAGAGCTGGTTAAAGCGAGAGTCTCGCTGTTTACCGGGAAGGAGATTGAGTAGCAGAGCCGCTTAGCTTACGCGGCAGAGATATTCAGAGATATTCAGAGATATTCAAAGATATTCAAAAGGGCCTTCCTGCAGCTGAGAAATTAGCCTGGAAGGCCCTTTTCGTTCGAGTACAGATTCAGCCCTTCGGGATCTTCCGGTAGCTTGAAGGAGAGAACCCCGAAATCTTCTTGAACAGCCTGGAGAAGTAATAAGGGTCGTTGATCCCTATAGCGGAGCCGACCTCCTTAATGCTGAGTTCGGTAAGATCGAGTAGATGGCCTGCGCGCTGGATTTTGAGCCGCAAGAAATACCCGATCGGGGAGACCCCGGTCTCGGCGTTGAAGATATAGATCAGATGCTGCTTCGACACGCCGACCTGCTTAGCCAGCTCAGGCAGGGTGAGGTTGCTGCCCAGCCGTCCGTTCATATACTGGATCGCCTGTTCCAGATAGGTCCCGCGTTTCTTCTCCTGCGCGGACGGGCCTGCCGTAATGCCGATGCCGGAGAGCAGCTGTCTGGCCGTCTGGGCGATGTGCACATGGGTAGCCAGGGCGTAGGTCCGCTCAGCCAGCAGCTCATAGGCAGGGACGAACCATTCAATGAGCCGGGCCTTGCCGCTCGGGGCCAGGGCGAGGGGAGCGCCCGACAATCCGAACAGCTTCACCAGCCGGTCCGCATGATTTCCTTTGAAATGGAACCAGTAAATGCTCCATGGCTCTTCCTGCATGGCCCCGTACCGGTGTGGGGTGTGTGGAGGAATAATCACCATGTCCCCCGGCTGCATGGTCATCTGCTCTCCATGATTCAGCTCCACCCAGCCCTCCCCCGCTTCACACAAGATCAAGATATGCGACGGGCTGCCTTCCAGGCGTTCCCTGAAATGATAACGGGCATTCGGGAAATAACCAATGTCCGTAATGAACAAGGAGGCGGTCAGCTCCTCCTGCTCCAATTCCTTCATCCAGTACTCCGGCAGCACATACAGCTTCTCCTCCACAAACCCTTCCGGCTTGCGGATATTGCCATCATTCATGCCGCTTCCCCTCCTGACAGATCGTATATAAACCAAACGTTAGACACCCTGGCCCAACAAGTAACTTCCCAATCTCTTCTCGCAGGCATCAGCGTATTCATCCGAAGGCTTAGAACGGAATAGCCCCTTCCAAAAGAAGTGCAATGAGTTTGTTGGGAGCTGTAGAGGCTGAATATAGGGAATGCGAGATGCTTGGGTGCTGGAATGCTACGGTGCTTCGGTGCTCGGTGCTCGGTGCTCGGTGCTGGGATGCTGAGATGATGAAAATGTTGCACATTTTGCAATTTTGATTCTCTGGTACAGTGGTGCCGGGGCGGATTGTTGCACAAAATGCAGGAATTTCCCCGTTTGGCCTCAGGAAGGAGGACAGATGTTGATTTTTGTGCAACAATTCCGGTTTAAGGCTGAATTCAGGAGCGGAATGTTGCATTATGGGCAGGATTTATCCCAACCCCAACCCAACCCAACCCAACCCAACCCAACCCAACCCAACCCCAACCCCAACCATCGGTCGGGAAATCGTATCCTCATCGCAGTGACGCCGGGAATCCAAGCTTGCACAGAATAAGAATATAATCCATCACTTCCCGCATTTCGTCAATTGGAAACTCCCCGGCCAGAGGCTAGAGTAGAAGTATCAAGTTAAGGGGGGCCGTGAAGTCATGAAGCGAGCAGCTAGTGGTTATACACCGGAGCTGGCCGGGAGTAACGCGAACAACACGCACAGCGCAGACAACGCAGACAACGCGGACAACGCGAACAACACGCACAACGCTGACTACGGTGGCAATGGGGACAATGCGGACAACACGCACAACGCAGACCGGGTACAGGTACGGGAGACCAGTGTGATCATACCAACCTATGAGGCGGGCGCCGCTGATCCGAACCCCATGTTTCTGGAGAAAAGAGTCTATCAGGGAAGCTCAGGGCGTGTATACCCGCATCCCGTGATTGAGAGCATCTCGGATGTGAAGCAGGATAGACAGTACAAGCTGATTACTCTGGAGAACGAATATCTGCGGATAGAGATCCTGCCGGAGCTTGGAGGACGGATCTACCGGGCGCTCGACAAGACGAATCATTATGATTTTGTCTATTATAACCGCGTCATCAAGCCTGCGCTGGTCGGCCTTGCAGGTCCCTGGATCTCTGGGGGCATTGAGTTCAACTGGCCGCAGCATCACCGCCCGAATACGTTCGGCCCTGTTGAATATAAGCTTGAGGCTGCTGCGGATGGAAGCGCTGCCGTATGGGTGAGCGAGATTGACCGGATGTACGGGACGAAGGTTACGGCTGCGTTCAGACTCTATCCCGGGAGAGCCTATCTGGAGGTCTATGCGCAGTGTTATAACCGGACGCCCCAGGCGCAGACCTTCCTCTGGTGGGCCAACCCGGCGGTTGCGGTGAATGATCAGACGCAGTCTGTTTTTCCGCCCGATGTCACAGCCGTCTTCGATCATGGTAAAAGGGATGTATCGCGGTTCCCCATTGCGACCGGTACCTACTACAAACAGGATTATTCGGAAGGCGTGGACATCTCCCGCTATAAGAATATTCCGGTTCCGACCTCCTATATGGTCTATAAGTCGGATTATAATTTCGTCGGCGGATATGATCACGGCGTCCAGGCGGGGCTGCTGCATGTGGCTGATCATCACATCTCACCGGGGAAGAAGCAATGGACCTGGGGGAACGGGGAATTCGGGCAGGCCTGGGACCGCCAGCTGACCGATGAAGACGGACCTTATATTGAACTCATGACAGGCGTGTACACCGATAATCAGCCTGACTTCACCTGGCTGCAGCCGTATGAGGAGAAGAGCTTCACCCAGTATTTCATGCCGTATAAGGGCATCGGTCTGGTGAAAAATGCCTCGGTAGACGCTGCGGTCAATCTGGAGGCGGATGCAGTATCGGCTCAGGCGGTGGTGAAGGTATACGTGACCTCACGGCTGGAGCAGGCTGTTATCCGCTTAAGCGGAGCCGCAGGCGAATATCTGCGGGAGACTGCAGATCTGTCTCCGGCAGAGGCTATAGAGCGTGCGGTTATGCTGAACCATGGAGAGCAGGAGCATGACCTCAAGCTGACGGTTCATAGTGCAGAGGGCAGGCTGCTGGTCGCCTATCAGCCGAAGCGGCGGGAGATTGAGCGCATCCCTGGGGCGGCGAAGCCGCTGGCAGTCCCGGAAGAGCTGCGCTCAGCAGAGGAGCTGTACCTGGCAGGCCTGCATCTGGAGCAGTACCGGCATGCCACCTTTGAGCCGGAGGCCTATTATATGGAAGGGCTTAAGCGGGACAGCGGGGATATCCGGCTGAATGTAGCATATGGAACGCTGCTGCTCCGCCGCGGGCAATACGCGCAGAGTGAGCCGTTGTTCCGCCGCGCCATTGAACGTCTAACCTCGCGTAATCCTAACCCGTATGACAGCGAAGCCTATTATCAGCTGGGGGTTGCTCTGCGCGGCCAGAACCGATTGGATGAGGCTTTTGCCGCTTATTACAAAGCGGTATGGTCGGCAGCCTGGCAGGCTGCGGGGTATTTCTCGCTCGCTCAGATAGCCTGCCAGCAAGGCCATTATGCCGAAGCGCTGGAGCTGGCGGAGCGTTCGCTGACCCGCAATACGCGTAATTATAGGGCAAGGAATCTCCAGTCTGCTCTGCTGCGCAGGCTTGGCCGGCTGCAGCAGGCGAGGAGATTCGCCAGTGAGACTATGCAGATTGATCCTGCTGATTTTGGCGCATACAACGAACTGGCCCTGGCCCTTGCAGCACTGGAGGATCCTGCTGCGGCCGAAGATGCGCTGACAGAATTAGAACGTCTTATGCGTGGTGACGCACACAACTACCTTAATCTTATGGCGGATTATATGGACTGCGGGCTGTATGCGGAAGCTCTTGCTGTAGGGCGGAGGGCAGTCAAATGCGGAACATCCGAATCTGAAATCGACACCGACACCGACACCGACTCCGTCTACCCGATGCTGCATTATGCCCTTGGCGAATGTTATGAGCGTACGGGACAAGATGAGCAGGCACGGGAGGCCCGCCGCCAGGGGCAAGCAGCCTGTCCGTTGTACTGCTTCCCGAACACCCTGTCCGAGCTTGAATGGCTGTTAAGCGCCATCCGGGCGAATCCCCTGGATGATAAGGCCTATTACTATCTCGGCAATCTCTATTATGACAAGAAGCGGCCGGAGGAAGCGGCGGCAAGCTGGGAACGTTCACGTGATCTGAGAGGGGATTTCGCCATCGTTCACCGCAATCTGGCTCTGGCCTATTACAATAAGCAGAACAATCCTGAGGCGGCGCTCGCTTCACTGGAGCAGGCATTTGCCTGTGCGCCGCAGGATGCGCGGATTCTGTATGAACTGGATCAGCTGCGCAAGAAGCTGGCCTGGTCCCCGGAGGAACGCCTTCAGATTCTGCAAGAGCGGCGGGCGCTGGTCGGGAAGCGGGATGATCTGTATGTGGAATATGTGACCCTTCTTAACAATCTTGGACGCTATCAGGATGCTATTGCTTCACTGTCTCAGCGTAACTTCCATCCCTGGGAAGGCGGAGAGGGTAAGGTGACCGGACAATATAAATTCGCTCATACCGAGCTTGGCAAGCAGGCACTGCAAAAGGGCAACTATAAGTCAGCAGCTGAGCACTTGGAGCAAGCGCTGGTCTATCCGCTGAATCTGGGCGAAGGCAGGCTGGAAGGCGCCCAGGAGAATAATATCTATTATTATTTGGGCGCAGCCTATGAAGGTCTTCAGCGGGAACAAGAAGCCGTCACCAGCTACACCATAGCTTCACAAGGACTGGCCGAGCCGGCAAGTGCGATGTTCTACAATGACCAGCCGCCGGAGATGATCTACTACCAGGGGCTGGCCTGGTTGAAGCTCCGTAACGGGAAGGAGGCCAAGCGCCGCTTCAATATATTGATCGATTATGCCGAGCGTCATCTTTTCGATGATATCAAGCTGGACTATTTCGCCGTATCGCTGCCGGATTTCCTGGTGTTTGAGGATGACCTCAACCGGCGTAATGTCATACATTGCCGCTACATGCGGGGGCTCGGGCTTCTCGGGCTGGGCCGGTATGAAGCAGCGGTAGCGGAGCTTGATTCCGCTCTTGCCCTGGACCCCAATCATCAGGGAGCCGGAGTTCACAGACGGATGGCCGATCATGCCTTGAACCGGGACATCTCTAAGCAGAAGGAGGACAACAGAGTATGCATACAACAGGACGGCATAATATAAGCCTGGACGAAGACTGGTGTTATCAGGCAGATACAGCAGGCATAGGAGAGCGAGAGGAATGGCAGATTACAGGCTTGCCTGCTCCAAGGGAGGCTGCGGTTCCGCATACCTGGAATGTGGAGGAAGGTCTGGAGGAACACCGGGGGGCCGGGTGGTATGAGTATACTCTCAGCATTCCTGAGGAGTGGAGCGGCAGCCGGTTCCGTCTGCATTTTGAAGCCGTCTACCGTGATGCGGTGGTCTGGGTCAACGGCCGGAAGGCCGGTTCGCATGTCAACTCCGGGTATACTGCCTTTGAGCTGGAGGTGACCGCGCATATTCTGCATGGCAAGGAGAACCGGATTACGGTAAAAGCGGATAATTCCCCGGCCGCTCAGGCGCTCCCGCAAGGCCGCAGCTTCGACTGGGCGGACGACGGGGGGATCATCCGGCCCGTACAGCTTATAGTAACCGGGCAAACGGCCGTCAAGCATATCCGCGTCTCCCCGGAGGTCCGGTTCGGACCAGCGGGCCAGCAGGCGTCCGGCCGGTTACTGGCAGACGTACAGCTATGCGGACCCTCTGCTTCAGCAACAATAGGGGCCGCTATTTTCAAGAATGGTACACAAATATGGGAGGATCACCGCCCCCTGCCCCCGCAATCCGGGACCTGGCAGCTTGCAGGGATGGAGTGGCTCCCGGTGGACTTATGGCATTTCGATCATCCGCATCTCTATCAGCTTCAGATCACCATCCGTGAGGGCGGACAGCTTCATGATGAGGTAACCGTCAATTTCGGGTTCCGTGAGATTGTGGTCAGAGGGCAGGAGCTATGGCTGAACCGTGAGCCGGTCCGCCTGATGGGTGTCGAATGGATGCCGGGTTCGAATCCGGCGGTTGGCATGGCCGAGAAGCGGGAGGATCTTGGCGCGATGCTGGAACGGCTCAAGGAGGCGAACGCTGTGATCACCCGTTTTCACTGGCAACAGGGGAATGAGCTGCTGGACTGGTGTGACCGCAACGGCATTCTTGTCCAGGAGGAAATTCCGCATTGGCAGCAGCCGGAGGAGCCGGATCAGCACACCTTCGCGGTAGCCTTGTCCCAGGCGAAGGAGATGATCCGCGATCATTCCCATCATCCGTGTATCTTCGCTTGGGGGATGGGGAATGAGCTGAACGGGCAGTCGGAGACCACCCTCCGGTACATGAAGCAGCTGAAGCAGGAGATCCATACGCTGGATTCACAGCGATTGATTAACTATGTGAGCAACACGGTCCACCTGAATCCGCGTAGTGATGCTACGGGAGCCGGGGACCTGCTGATGTGGAATGACTATATCGGAACCTGGCATGGCGAGCTGGATGAGGAAGAGGTCATCCGGCAGATGCTGGCCGATTACCCGGATAAGCCGGTGGTGGTGGCTGAATATGGCCTCTGCGAGCCGGTGTACGAAGGCGGAGATCCCAGAAGAACAGCGATTCTTCTGCACAAAACAGAGCTCTACCGCAAGTATCCCCAGTTTGCTGCGCTGATCTTTTTCAGTCTGAATGATTACCGCACGCAAATGGGAGAAGACGGGCAGGGGAGATGGAAGCAGCGGGTGCACGGTTCGGTGGATGTACATAACCGGGTGAAGCCTTCGTTTGCAGACTTGCGTGAGGTGGCTTCACCGCTCCTCCTCGCAGATGCCCCTGTGCGGCGGAACGGACGGGAGCTTGAGGTCACCCTGAAATGCCGGAAGGATATTCCCGGCTATGCCGTCCGGGGCTATTATGTAAGGGTGTCAATAGATGGCGCAGAGGAAGCAGCGCAGGTACAGGTGATTCCTGATATGCAGCCCGGAGAGGTCCGTACGCTGAGCCTCAAGTTGCCTGCTGCTCCTGGATCGGAGCTGACCCTAACGGTCTATCGTCCGAACGGCTTCAGCGTGCTGGAGCTGGAAATGGGCCAGTAGTTGACCCGGTAATTCAACTAATCCTAAGGAGTGAAAAGAATGGATGCAGTGCTGAGCAGATTGCCCCGCAAGCTTACCCTCACCATGTGGGATTTCTCCTGGTACACAATGACCTTGCCGGACGAGCCTTATCATGATCTGGCGGCAAGATGCAAGGAGGCAGCCGACAGAGGATACAACAGCATCCGGATCTGTGCCATGCCGTTCCTGTTATTCACAGCGGAAGGCAAACGCCCCGGACCGCTGCACTTCGGCAGTCTGGGGGAAGTGGGACAGCGTACCCGCTGGTATAACTGCCGCGGCGGTGCCGAGCTGGACGGACATGCGCATCTGCTGGAGCTGTTCAGACAGGCCAAGGCGCACGGACTCTACATTATGCTGTCTTCCTGGGAATATCAGCAGAGCCCCAGCTTCCTGGCCTACCCCGCACTGCGTGATGAGCTGGCTGCAATTGCTCCCGCAGAGCGGTTCATGACCCTGGCCCGGTCGATGGACCAGCTCATCCGGTATATCAAGGGGGAAGGCTTCGCTGATCGAATTGTTTATGCCGAGCTGCATAATGAAGTGGAATTCGGGCAGCTTACCGCCGTGGGTACCGTGCAGGGAATCGGCCCAGCGGATACGCCAAGGCTGGTGGCGGCCATGCAGCCTTATATCGAGGAAGCGGTGGGCTATCTCCGGGGGCAGCATCCCGATGTTCTGATCACGGCCAGCTATACGCTGAACGAAGCTTATCCGAAGGCATATGTAGCCCGTAATCTGCAGGTGGCCCACTATCATCTCTATATCAAGGGCGTACTGAATGAGCTTATGGACGCGGCGGGGTTGAATGATGAGGGGGTGTCTTTTCCGAATGCTTTTGTCCGGTCTATGCTGAGGGAAGATGCTCCGCCCTTCGGGGAATGGACCCTGCCCGCAGGGCAGGAGTGGCGGATGGAGGGCAATCCGGTCGGGATGAAGCTGATCTATCTGCATGATTGGGCCGACCCTGATCTATGGGATCTCTACCTGTATGACCGCTATGGAGCCCACAAGCTGGCGATGCTGCAAAAAGCGGCCATGCGCCTGGAAGAAGCGCAGGAATGGGCTATACATTCGGGCCTGCCGGTGGTGATCGGCGAAGGCTATGTCGGCTATACCCCGCTGCTTGCGGGCTTCGAGGAGGGCCCGGTCGGGAAATTCATTGCCGAGTATGCGCTGCGTAAGGGGATGGCGCTGGGCTTCTGGGGCATGACGCTGTGCTCCAACTGTGCGCCGCATCATCCGTTTTGGCAGGATGTAGACTGGCAGCAGCGGTGGAACCGGTACATTCTTGACGCGGAGTAGCATAGCTGTGAAGCGGCATAGTCAGCGCGGCAGACCGGCAGCTTGTCATGCCGCTGGAAGCAGAATAGACCCCGTGGTATATTGGGTGTATTTAGTGGTGAGCAGGAGGGATGCAGCATGGGAGAGCCATCCGGCGGGAAAGCCGAAGATGCTCCGTACTCTATTGGCCTGAAGCGAATCTATGAACCTGCGGACCCCGGGGACGGATACCGGATTCTGGTGGACCGGCTGTGGGCGCGCGGAGTGACGAAGGAGCAGGCAGCCATTGACGAGTGGATGAAGGAGATCGCGCCCAGCCCGGCGCTGCGCAAGTGGTTCGGACATCTGCCGGAGCGGTTCACGGCATTCAAGGAACGGTATACCCTGGAGCTGGAGGAGAATCCGGAATGCGCGGGGCATGCGGAAGTGATCCGGGAGCGGGCGCTTAATCAGAGGGTCACACTGGTCTATGCCGCGAAGGACCCGGTCCATAACCATGCGAAGGTACTCTATGAATGGCTGATTTCACGTTGAAGAAAGCGGGCTTCCTCCGAACCGGTAAGGGTTCGGCAGGCGGCCCCTTTGCTTTTAGATGAACAATCTACGCGTTGCTTAGCTGCAGTGCCGGTCCGAAGAACTCATAATGAATCTGGGTCTCAGTCATTCCCAGCTTCCGCAGTTCGCCAATCATGGCTTCCATAAAAGGAACAGGCCCGCACACGTAAGCATCTCCGGTAACATCTACATAGCTCTTCAGAATTTCGCCTGTAATCACGCCATCCGGTCCGCCGGAGTAGAAGGTTCTGGTCTTGACGTTGCTCAGCGCGGCCGCATGCTTCTCAATATCTGTACCGAAGGCAGCAAGCGATTCGTTCCGTGCAGAGTGCAGGAAGACGACCGGCCGGTCCGGTGTTACATTAGCTACTGTCTCGAGCATGCTCATCATAGGGGTGATGCCGACACCGCCTGAGATGAAGGCTACAGGGGTAGTTAAGGAAGTATCCAGCAGGAACTCGCCGGCAGGGGCGCTCGCCTCAACGGTATCGCCCTCATTCACCCCGTTATGAAGATAGACGGATACCACGCCATTCGGGTCATTCGTCTCCTCGCGTTTCACCGAAATGCGGAATTCATCCGGCTTCGGTGCTTGGGACAGGCTATACTGGCGGATCATGGTGTATTGCTCTCCAGGGATCAGCACACGGACAGAAATATACTGGCCCGGCTTATAGTCTGGTACATTCGAGCCGTCTGCCGGCTTCAGATAGAACGATGTAATGCTGCCGCTCTCCTGAACCTTACGCACCACGGTAAATGGCTTGAAGAAGTTCCAGCCGTGCTCCTGCTCCCGCGCTTCCTTGTACATGCTGTCTTCCACGCCGATGAATGCACCCGCAATCACTCCGTACGCTGCTTCCCAGGCACTCAGGATCTCATCCGTAGCAGCATCGCCCAGCACCTCCTTGATGGCCTTCAGCAGGAATTCTCCGACGATCGGGTAATGCTCCGGCTTGATGCCGAGGCTGACATGCTTGTGGGCGATCTGGACCACCGCAGGGAGTATATTCTCAAGGTTGTCTATGTGGACTGCCGCTGCGTAGACCGCATTGGCCAGTGCCGCCTGCTGGCGGCCTTGCGCCTGGTTGGCGTGGTTGAACACATTCAGCAGTTCCGGGTGGGCCTCGAACAGGTTACGGTAGAATACCGTTGTAATGGTGGTGCCGTGTTCCGCCAATACTGGCGCTGTGGATTTGACAATGTCACGAGTCTCTTGTGTTAAAATATGAATCATCCCCTCTCCATATAGTACAAAATTAATATATACGGTTTTGAAGATAAAAGATATATTTAAAATACCACTTTAACAAATTAGACAAAGAATATGATAAACTTTGTAATAAATATCACTTACGTGAAGCTAAGTTAATATAGAACGGAGCATGACTATGCGGCTGACCTTATATACCGATTACTCCCTGCGAATCCTCATGTATCTGGGAGCCAAGCAGAGGGAGGAGTTGACTACAATCCAGGATATCTCCAGTGCCTACGGCATCTCCAAGAATCATCTGATGAAGGTCTCGCATGAACTCGGCAAGGCGGGCTATCTCGAAACGGTGAGAGGTCGCGGGGGAGGGATCAGGCTTGCGCTTGCGCCGGAGAGGATCAATATCGGGGAGGTTGTGCGCCGGATGGAGGATGATTTCTATCTCGTTGAGTGCTTCAATCCCTCAGGCGGAAGCTGTCCGATCTCACCGGTGTGCAGACTCAAAGGCGTGCTGGGCAAGGCCCTGCACGCCTATCTGAAGGTGCTTGAAGAGTATACACTTGAGGATCTGCTGATGAATAGAGATGATCTGCGTGCTATTCTGCAGGAGAGCGGCAGCAGTCATGCTACTCCCCGAACAGCAGCCGTTCCTCATCCCGGCTATGAATCGCATTCACAACCAGCAGGGCATGGAACTGGTGCAGCACCTCAGGGGTGAGGCCGTCTTCGGCAAGCATGCTTTTGACATCCTGCACGATGATCCGCAGCAGCTCATGATCCCGCTTCAGCCGGATAACGGGTTCTTCCAGGTTCGGATTCTTCACAATCATCTCCTGATAGAATCCGTCTTCCTCCGCATCGGCATGGCTGAGTATCCGCGTCTCCCAGTACTCAATCAAGTGGTCAGCCGCCTGGCGGGCCACCTCCACTTCCTTAAGCGCCAGCAGCTCTTCCACTTCTTCTGTCTTGGCTACAGCGCCGGAGAGCCCGCCCTGATGTATGGCATGATGGGCATGCAGCTGGCGCAGTGAGGATCCTGACATTCTTCTTCATCCTCCCGTACTATAACTATCACAGACGTATCTACTGGTCAGTATAGCATACAGAGCTGCCATGGAATTCCCGCTAAGAGCTTCCCCTGGGCATAAAGAGGGAACTCCCTAATGGGGACCCCTGTCCGGCAGTACACATGCAGAATCAGAGCTTTTCTCCTCAAGGGGGAAGGCTTTTTTGCTGCGGGGTGAGATCAAGGGAATTCCCGAGGTTCAATAGGTGTTTCCCTAATGGGAAGCGCGGCCGGGGAGATCCATAATGAGATTAATTGAATAGATTCGTACAAAGGAGTGTTCTGGACAGATGAAGAAGAAATTCGGCCTTAACTTTTTTAAGCCGGTGGAGAGCTATTCCGGGAACTGGTCCATTCTTGAAGAGAAAAATAGAGATTGGGAGAACATGTACCGCCAGCGCTGGTCTCACGATAAAGTAGTCCGCACCACCCACGGCGTGAACTGTACAGGCTCCTGCAGCTGGAAGGTGTTCGTGAAGAACGGGATCATCACCTGGGAGAACCAGCAGATCGATTACCCGTCCTGCGGACCGGATATGCCGGAGTTCGAGCCGCGCGGCTGTCCGCGCGGAGCTACCTTCTCCTGGTACGAATACAGCCCGCTGCGCGTGAAGTATCCGTATATCAGAGGGAAGCTGTGGCGGCTGTGGCAGACGGCGCTCCAGGAGCATGACAATTATGTCGATGCCTGGGCCAGCATTGTGGAAGATCCCGAGAAGGCCAGCCAGTATAAGAAGGCACGCGGCAAGGGCGGCCATGTCCGGGTAGCCTGGGATGATGCCCTGCGGCTGATCGCAGCGCAGCTGATCTATACGATCCGCAAATACGGCCCTGACCGGATCGCCGGGTTCACCCCGATTCCGGCCATGTCGATGGTCAGCTACGCTTCAGGAGCGCGGTTCATCTCGCTGCTGGGCGGTCAGATGCTGAGCTTCTATGACTGGTATGCCGATCTTCCTCCGGCTTCGCCGCAGATCTGGGGCGAGCAGACGGATGTCCCGGAATCCTCGGACTGGTACAACGCCGGTTACCTGATGATGTGGGGCTCGAACGTGCCGCTGACCCGGACGCCGGACGCCCACTTCATGACCGAAGTGCGCTACAAAGGCACCAAGGTCGTATCGGTCGCCCCGGATCTCGCCGAGAACGTGAAGTTCGCCGACAATTGGCTGGCTCCGAATCCCGGCTCGGATGCAGCGCTTGCCCAGGCGATGACGCATGTTATCCTGCAGGAATTCTACCAGGAACGCCAGGAGCCGATGTTCCTGAATTATGCCAAGCAATATACCGACATGCCGTTCCTGATTCTGCTCGATCCGCATGAGGACAGCCTGAAGGGCGGACGCTTCCTGCGGGCCAGTGATCTGGGCGATGCTTCTCCGCACTCGGACTGGAAGCCGGTGATCTTCGATGAAGCCACAGGCGAGATGATTGTGCCGAACGGGACGATGGGGCAGCGCTGGGAGGAAGGCAAGAAGTGGAACCTGATTCTTGAGCGGGAGGACGGCAGCAAGGTGGAGCCGGCCCTGACCATTGAAGGCCATGGGGAAGAGTGGACGGAGATCGTATTCCCGTACTTCGATAATGCCGGTAACGGCACCTTCAGCAGAATCATCCCGGCCCGGAAGATGAAGCTTGCGGACGGCACGGAACGTTATGTCGCTACCGTATACGACCTGATGATGAGCCAGTACGGCATTAAGCGCAGAGACAGTCTGCTGAACGCCAAGGGATATGAGGATGAAATGTCTCATTACACTCCGGCCTGGCAAGAGAAGATTACTACAGTAAAAGCAAGCGTCGTTGTGCAGATTGCCCGCGAGTTCGCCCAGAACTCCATTGAGACCGGCGGACGCTCCATGATTATCATGGGCGCAGGTATCAACCACTGGTTCAACAGTGATACCATCTATCGTTCCATCCTGAATCTGGTGGTGCTGACCGCATCTCAGGGAGTCAACGGCGGCGGCTGGGCGCATTATGTCGGCCAGGAGAAATGCCGTCCGATTGAAGGCTGGTCCACCGTTGCCTTCGCGAAGGATTGGCAGGGTCCAGCGCGGCAGCAGAATGCAACCTCGTTCTTCTATTTTGCCACCGAGCAGTGGCGGTATGAGGAGAGTGGCACCGATTCCCTGAAATCGCCGACCGGCGGGGATGTTGCTTACCAGCACCCGGCAGATTACAACGTGCTGGCTGCGCGGCTAGGCTGGCTGCCGTCCTTCCCGCAATTCAACAAGAACAGCCTGCTGTTCGCCGAGGAAGCGGCGCAGCAAGGCAAGAAGACGAATGCGGAGATTATCGGCCATGCCGTAGAAGAGATTACATCGCGGAAGACGCGCTTTGCTGTAGAAGATCCCGGCGCACCGGAGAACTTCCCGCGCTCCCTGTTCATCTGGCGCTCGAACCTGATCTCAAGCTCCGCCAAGGGACAGGAATACTTCATGAAGCATCTGCTCGGAGCCTCGGATGGTCTGCTGGCCGAGCCGAATGAGGAGCAGAAGCCGGAGGAGATCGTCTGGCGGGAGGATGTGGAAGGCAAGCTGGATCTGATGGTCGCCCTGGATTTCCGGATGACCACGACGCCGCTGTATGCCGATATTGTCCTGCCGGCCGCAACCTGGTATGAGAAAACAGATCTGTCGTCCACCGACATGCATCCGTTCGTCCATCCGTTCAATCCGGCCGTGAATCCGCTATGGGAATCCCGTTCCGACTGGGATATCTACCGCCAGCTCTCGGAGGTATTCTCCGAAATGGCGAAATCGCAGCTGCCCGGCGTCTATAAAGATGTGGTAATGTCTCCGCTGGGCCATGACTCCATCAGCGAAATCTCACAGCCGATGGGTCTGGTCAAGGATTGGGCCAAGGGCGAGGTGCCGGCCATTCCGGGTAAAACCATGCCGAACTTCACCATTGTCGAGCGGGATTACACGCAAATTCACCATAAATACAGCTCGCTCGGACCGAATCTGGCTACCGGCAAAGCAGGCGCACACGGCGTCAGCTTCTCGGTTGCCGAAGAATACGAAGAGCTGAAGAAGATCAGCGGTGTGCATTACGACGAAACGATCCGGCACGGACTGCCGAAGCTGCAGACGGCCCGCCAGGCGGCGGATGCCATTCTGCATCTGTCTTCCGCCACCAACGGCCGCGTCTCCCAGAAGGCTTATGAGTCGGCCGAGAAGGATCACGGGGTCGAGCTGCGGGATATTTCGGCAGACCGGGCCGCCGAGAAAATTACGTTCCAGAGCATTACCGCACAGCCGCGAGAGGTGATTCCGACACCGGTATTCAGCGGCTCGAATAAGCAAGGCCGCCGGTATTCGCCGTTCACTACGAACATCGAACGTCTCGTGCCGTTCCGTACCCTGACCGGGAGACAACATTTCTATATTGACCATGAGATCTTCCAGCAGTTCGGCGAAGCGCTGCCGGTCTACAAGCCGACCCTGCCTCCAATAGTCTTCGGGCCGCGCGACAAGGCCGTGAAGGGCGGAACCGATGCGCTGGTTCTGAGATACCTGACGCCGCACGGCAAATGGAATATCCACTCGACCTACCAGGATAACCAGCACATGCTGACCTTGTTCCGGGGAGGTCCGACGGTGTGGATCAATAACGAGGATGCGGCGGCTCATGACATTGCGGATAACGACTGGCTTGAGGTCTATAACCGTAACGGGGTCGTCACTGCGCGCGCCGTGGTCAGCCACCGGATGCCGAGAGGCACCATGTTCATGTACCACGCCCAGGATAAGCATATTCAGGTGCCGGGCTCCGAGATTACGGATACGCGCGGCGGAAGCCATAATGCGCCAACCCGGATTCACCTGAAGCCTACCCAGATGGTCGGCGGATATGCACAGCTCAGCTACGGCTTCAACTACTACGGTCCGATCGGCAACCAGCGTGATGTCTACGTAGCCGTCCGCAAAATGAAGGAGGTCAACTGGCTTGAAAATTAAAGCGCAAGTGGCAATGGTAATGAATCTGGATAAATGCATCGGCTGCCACACCTGCAGCGTGACCTGTAAGACCACCTGGACAAACCGCAAGGGTGCGGAATATATGTGGTTCAACAACGTGGAAACGAAGCCGGGTATCGGCTATCCGAAGCGCTGGGAGGACCAGGAGCTGTACAAGGGCGGCTGGCAGCTGCGCAAGGGCCGGCTTGAGCTGAAATCCGGCAACAAGCTGTCCAAGATCGCGCTCGGCAAAATCTTCTACAACCCTGATATGCCGGAAATGAAGGATTATTATGAGCCTTGGACCTATAACTATGAGCATCTGACGAGTGCCGGGGAGCAGAAGCATTCCCCGGTCGCCCGGGCCCACTCTGCTGTCACCGGCGAGAAGATGGATCTGGAATGGGGACCGAACTGGGAGGATGATCTGGCGGGCGCGCATGTGACCGGCCCGCTGGACCCGAACATTCAGAAGATCGAGGAAGAGATCAAGTTCAACTTCGAGAAATCCTTCATGATCTATCTGCCCCGTCTGTGCGAGCACTGCCTGAACCCGAGCTGTGTGGCTTCCTGTCCGTCGGGAGCGATGTACAAACGCGATGAGGACGGCATCGTTCTCGTGGACCAGGAAGCCTGCCGCGGCTGGAGATATTGCATGACCGGCTGTCCGTACAAGAAGGTGTACTTCAACTGGCAGACCAACAAGGCGGAGAAATGCACCTTCTGCTTCCCGCGTGTGGAGGCAGGCCTGCCAACGGTATGCTCCGAGACCTGTACGGGCCGTATCCGCTACCTTGGCGTTCTGCTGTATGATGCCGACAAGGTGCTGGATGCCGCATCCACCCCGAATGAGAAGGATCTGTACCAGGCCCAGTGTGATCTGTTCCTGAATCCGCATGATCCGGAAGTCAGAGCGCAGGCGAGAAAAGACGGCATCTCCGAGGACTGGCTGGAGGC
Organism: Paenibacillus sp. FSL M7-0420; assembly: GCF_038002345.1. NCBI lineage: Bacteria > Bacillati > Bacillota > Bacilli > Caryophanales > Paenibacillaceae > Paenibacillus > Paenibacillus sp. FSL M7-0420. The sequence continues at coordinate 1,467,571 of NZ_JBBOCJ010000001.1, forward strand.
TGCGCAGAACTCGCCGGTCTACAAGCTGGCGATTGAGCATAAGCTGGCCTTCCCGCTGCACCCGGAGTACCGGACGCTGCCGATGGTATGGTACGTACCGCCGCTTAGCCCGATCATGAACTACTTTGAGGGCAAGGATTCACTGAAGAACCCGGATATGATTTTCCCTGCGATCGAAGAGATGCGTACACCTATTCAATATCTGGCGAATATGCTGACGGCTGGCGACACGGAGACCGTGAAGGAAGCTCTGCAGCGGATGGCGATGATGCGCTCTTACATGCGCGCCCAGTCTACCGGCCAGGAGTTCGATCTTAGCCGTCTGGAACGTGTCGGCATGACGGCGCAGCAGACCGAGGAAATGTACCGCCTGCTGGCCATTGCCAAATATGAGGACCGCTTCGTGATCCCGACCTCCCACAAGGAGCAGCACATGAACCCTTACCGTGCCCAAGGCTCTGCCGGTTACGGCAGCGGAATGGGCGATATGGGCTCCGGATCCGGCTGTGACGGCTGCGGACCGGCGAGCCCTTCCGGCGACACCTTGAAGACCGGCAAGGAGATGTATGAAGAGAATTTCTACGGGGGGATCTGGCGTGATTGATCTGAGCAAACTGCATCATTACAAGCAATCCTTCGGTTATTTCGCCCTGCAGCTCATGTACCCGGAGAAGCTGGATTTCCATCCGGCTTTTCTGGAAGAGGCGTTTGACCCCGGCCACCCGGCATATTCCCATGTCCAGACCTACTGGAAGCTCATGCAGAGCTTCAGCCTGGAAGAGATCCAGGAGAATTATGCGGCTACGTTTGATTTTCATAAGGACTGCGCACTCTATATGACCTACTTCAAATTCGAGGATGCCAAGGAACGCGGGCAAATGCTCGCCAAGCTGAAGCTGCTGTACGAAATGTTCGGCCTTGAAATGCCGGAGAATGAGCTGCCGGATTACCTGCCGCTGATGTGTGAGTTCATCTATGCCGCGCAGTGGCTGGACGTCCCCGGCGCGCCGGAGAACTTCCGGATGCTGATGGCGATTCTGGAGGATGGCTCGTATCATCTGGTGAAGGCGCTGGAGCAGCGGGAGAGTCCTTATTATCACCTGGTTAAAGGATTGCGAGAAACCTTCAAAGCTTGTGCGGAACAGGAGGCCCTAAGTCAATGAATATGCTGGGTCAGTTTTTATGGGTTATTTTCCCGTATATGTGTATGGTCGTATTTATCGGCGGGCATATTGCCCGCTACCGCAAGGATCAATTCAATTGGACCGCCAAATCCAGTGAATTCATTGAGAAAAAACAGCTGAAATTCGGCAGCATTCTGTTCCACCTCGGCATCATGCCGGTCATTCTGGGTCACATCGGCGGTCTCGCCGTGCCCAAGTCCTGGCTGGAGGCTGTCGGCGTCAGCGATCATATGTACCACATTGGCGCCGTATACATCGGAGGGATCTTCGGTGCGGCCACCCTGGCTGGAATGCTGATCCTGACCTCACGGCGCTTCACCCTGAAGAACGTCCGCCGGCTCAGCAGCGCCTCCGATCTGATCGTCAACTCGCTCCTGCTGTTCATTGTGTTCATGGGGATGTACTCCACTATTGTCACGAATGCCGTACAGCCTGAGTTCGATTACCGGGATACAATCTCCGTGTGGTTCCGCGGCTTGTTCATGTTCCGCCCGGACCCGTCGCTGATGAGCGGAGTGCCGTTCTCCTTCAAGCTTCACATCCTGTCAGGGTTCGCGATCTTTGCCTTCTGGCCGTTCACCCGGCTGGTTCACGTATGGAGTGTTCCGTTGAATTATGTAGGCAGAAGTTATATCCTATACAGAAGAAATAAATCAAATTAACGGAAGAGCAGCGTGGACTTCTTTCCCTGTTCAATCCGAGGAGAGAAAGCGATGATGAATAAGGTGGATTACCAGACCCGGCTTGACCAGATCCGTAAGTGCCTGGGATATGACTTCATGTCGCTGGCGTTCGCCGAACCGGCGGAGTATGACTATGCGATCCGCTGGAAATACGCCTCAGGCAATATAAGTGACCGATACAAACGGATTGTGCTGCAATCCGGCAGAGGGATTGCCGGCATCGTGTTCAAGACCGGCAAGCCGTTCCTGATCCCTTCGGTGAAGCTTATGGTGAAGCCCGACAGCCTGTTCAATTATCCCATCACCAAGATGGAGAATCTGAACAGCATCGGGGCGGTGCCGATGTGGAATGATGCCCGCGTGGCAGGCGTGCTTCTCGGCGGCTTCAGAGGGGACCGGCAGGTGACCGCTGAGATGCTGGGTGACCTGGAAGCGACGGCGCGGGGCGGCATTGGAGACTTGGACGGGAAGGAATTGTTGCTCAGTTGATGAACCCCGCTACGGATTTGCGCAGTGAGCTAATGACGAAGCTGTTCGAGAACAGCTCGGAGGCGATGTTCTTTTTTGACCGGCAAGGGAAAGCCCTGGCGATGAATCCGGCTGCCGAGACGATCGTCGACAAGGATATTCTGAGGCAGCTGTATCAGGGGAATCCTGAAGCGCTCTGCGGAACCTGCCGGGGATATACCAGCGAGACGGAGCTGCGGACCTGCCTGAATTGTTATTTTCACACCCCGGACTCGGAGGAGTTCACCTCTTATCAGGTCTATCTGGAGACCAGAGACAAGGGGATTGTCCCGTATGCGGCAACCTTTCACACTATAGATGAAGAGAACGGAATCCGGGTGTTCATGCTCAGGGATCTATCGAGACAGTTCAAGACGCAGGAGAAGTTCTACCAGAACAAAATGATGAAGCATATTATTGAAGCCCAGGAGAATGAACGCAAGCGGATCTCCCGTGAACTGCACGACAGCGTTGCGCAAGAGCTGATGAGTGCCGTGATTGATCTGCGTGTGCTGAAATATATGACAGCCGATGACGGCCTGTTGAAGAAAGTGAAGCAAACCGAAGTGTCGATGACCCGCCTGCTGAGTGATATCCGCAACCTGTCGGTGGAGCTTAGGCCGGCTGCCCTGGATGATTTCGGTCTGGAGGCGGCTTTCCGCTCCCACTTCAAGCGGGTGGAGCAAACGTATGGCCTCGTGATTGAGTATGAATCCCGGCTGCCCGAGAAGCGGTACGGGAGTGAGATTGAGACGGTCATGTACCGGGTATGCCAGGAAGCGGTGCTGAATGCCCTGAAGTACGCCCAGGTAGACAGCGTCAAGGTCTCGCTTACCGAGAACGGCGGCATGCTGCAGCTTCTGGTTCAGGATGACGGCATCGGCTTCCAGCTGGGAGATGAGCCTGCCGGAACCGGACTCGGCCTGTTCGGGATGCAGGAGCGGGCGGAGCTGGTGGGTGGAACTTTCAGCGTAGATTCAGAGACCGGCAAGGGGACCCGGATTATGCTGCAGGTTCCTGTATGATGGGCCGAAGGAAAGGAATGAGCTTCTGATGAAGATCGTCATTGCGGACGACCATGCGATCGTGCGCAGCGGGTTCTCCATGATTCTTAATTTTCAGGATGATATTGAAGTGATCGGAGCAGCGGCGGACGGCAGGGAAGCCTACACCATGGTCGCCAAGCTCCGGCCGGATATCCTGATCATGGATTTAAGCATGCCTCCGGGAGAAAGCGGTCTGACCGCAACCGGCAAGATCAAAGAGGATTATCCCGACACCCGGATCCTGATTCTGACGATGCATGACGATGATGAATATCTCTTCCATGTCTTGAAGAACGGGGCCTCCGGGTATGTGCTCAAGAGTGCGCCGGACGAGGAGCTGCTGCTGGCGATCCGGACGATTTACGAAGGCGGTACTTATATTCATCCCAAGATGGCTACCTCGCTGGTCCGTGAGTTCATTAAGCAAGACAAGACCGGCGGGACGGAAGATCTGTTCGAGCTGCTGTCCAAGCGGGAGCTGGAGATTCTGCCGCTCATTGCCAAGGGATACGGGAATAAGGAGATTGCAGAGAAGCTCTTTATTTCCGTTAAGACCGTGGAAGCCCACAAGGCCAAAATTATGGAGAAGCTTAACCTTAAAAGCCGGCCCGAGCTGGTCGAATACGCTTTGAGGAAAAAAATGCTGGATTTCTGACCGGCCACTGGAGGGTTAGCTGTATGCCGGAACATACAGACCTTAAGTTTACGCTGCCCGCGATGCGCATCCTTGAGAATGAACACCGCTATCTATCTTTTCTGATGGAGGAATGGCATGCCATTGTCCTCTGGTTTGAGCAGGAGCAGATTACGCTGGAAGAGGCTAAGGCCCAGCTTGAGAAGCTGCGTAAGGCAGTGCTTGCGTTCAGCGTTCCGCTGAAGCGGCACACGGAGAAGGAAGAGACGTATTTCTTTCCGCTGCTGGGCCAGTATATCGGCTTCGACCAGGGTCCGCTGGCCGGCATCCAGGAGGAGCACCGTGAGATTGACGGGTACATCGGGCATTTCCTGCATCACTCCGAGGGAGATATCAGCCAGATGACACTCGCGGGAATCCGCTCAGCCGTACAGGATGCGGGAGAGGCCTTTGAGGTGCTGACGGTCCATTTTGTCAAAGAAGAGACCGTGATCTTCCCGATGGGCGAGAACCAGCTGAGTCCGAAGGACAAGGAGCGCCTAGGCGGACAGTTGAATACGCTGATTACGTGACAAAAAACAGGCCGCTCCATTCTAACTGGGGCGGCTTTTTTGATACTTTTGATATTTGATAATAGAGGAATTTATACTTTTCAACAGGGGTTCGGTCAGTGCTTCCCCATCTGTGCTTTCAACCTTAGGATTTGTTGTTCTGTGAGACCTGAAGCTTTAAGAATAACTGAGGTCTCTACTCCAAGCGCAAGAAGTTCAAGTACTATAGCCTCTGCCCTTTTTTGTTCACCCTTAGCAATTCCCTCCGCAATTCCTTCCGCACGTCCTTCCGCACGTCCTTCTGCTTTAGCACCATTCATCCGTGAAGCCTCATCACGCAAATACTTCATCCGGGCATCATACTCCATACGTGTAGCGGCATCCTGGCTCAGAAATTCAAGTGTATCCATTGCTTTTTTTAACATGGGTTCATTCATGGTCAGCACCTCCCAGTTTGGTTGTTCAACACCCTTCAGGAATAATAACCAGTTGATTAAACCGCCTGTTAACGGTATGGCCTGATCCTCAAGCTCGGCTTATTATATCATGGCAGAATTACGCGTTGTAGACAAAATCAGCCTTTTTGGATACATATAATGCTATTCTGTCCCTAAAACTCTGTAACGCATACACTCAATTAGGCGGCGTTATTTTTTACAAGAATGTATATGTTTTAGGGTCCCCGCAAAGTACCTGAGTCATCACCTACACTAAAGCCCCACTTTGTGGGGTTATTTTAGGGTTTACCCTGTCAGGGAAAGGGGACTCCCCTATATCTGAGCCGGGGAACGGCGGATACAATGAGTACAGGAAGTATCAATAACAGGAAATCATCACAAGAAAAAACGGCGGAAAGGTGAAACGAATGATTAAAAAAATGCAATTGCCGCTGCAAACCTTAAACTTGATTACCGGATTCATGGTGTGGGTGATTATCTCTTCGCTGATGCCCTTTATCTCGGAGGATATCAGCATTCCTTCCGGACGGCTGGCGATGGTCACGGCGATTCCGGTAGTGCTTGGCTCGATTCTGAGAATTCCGCTGGGCTATTATGCGAATATTCTGGGGGCGCGGATTATTTTTATGTCGAGCTTCGTGCTGCTGCTGTTCCCGGTCTACTTCATCAGTGAAGCGTCCACAGTCACACATCTTATTATCGGAGGCCTGTTTTTGGGGGTAGGAGGAGCTGTATTTTCAGTAGGCGTAACCTCATTGCCGAAGTACTATGCGAAGGAGAAGCATGGTCTGGTTAACGGTATCTATGGAATCGGGAATCTCGGTACAGCGGTTACGACCTTCTCAGCGCCAATCCTGGCAGCACAGTTCGGCTGGCAGACTGCGGTCAAAATGTATCTGATTCTGCTGCTGGTATTCATCGTTCTTAACTTCTTCTTCGGTGACCGTCAGGAGCCCAAGCTCCGCACTCCGATTATTGAACAGATCAAGAGCGTGTCCAGGAACGAGAAGCTTTGGCTGTTCTCCCTGTTCTATTTCATTACCTTTGGCTCCTTCGTAGCCTTTACCATTTATCTGCCTAATTTTCTGGTATCCAGTTTTGGTCTGGAAAAGGTAGATGCCGGGATGCGCACCGCCGGCTTCATCGCGGTAGCGACCTTCTTCCGTCCGATTGGCGGCTGGCTGGCTGACAAGTTCCAGCCTTTATTCTTACTTATCTTCACCTTCAGTGTATATACGGTGGCTGCTATTATTCTGGCCTTCATGCCGGACATGGGCCTGTATACGGCAGGCTGCCTGGCGATTGCGGTAAGTGCCGGAATCGGCAACGGTGTTATTTTCAAGCTGGTACCTCTGTACTTCAATAAGCAGGCGGGGATTGCCAACGGGATTGTGTCGATGATGGGCGGTCTGGGCGGATTCTTCCCTCCGATTATGCTATCTGTGATTCATGCGGCAACCGGACAATATTCCATCGGCTTCATGCTGCTGTCCCAGGTAGCGTTGGCCAGTCTGGTGCTTGTGGTGTGGCTGTACTTCCAGGACCGGCTTGCTCTTACCTCTGAGGTGTTCAATTCGACCGGCCAGGGGATTCTGGTTACGGATGTGTCCGGCCACATCAAGACGGTCAATCCGGCCTTCACGAGGCTTACCGGCTACACCGAAGAAGAGGTGCTGGGCAAACAGCCGAGCCTGCTGAAATCCGGCCGCCAGCCGAAGGACTTTTACCGCGTGATGTGGGGTGAGGTCAAGTCAAAGGGCATGTGGCAGGGCGAGATCTGGAACAAGCGCAAGAACGGGGAAGAATACCTGCAGTGGCTGAATATTAGCGCCGTGAAGGATGAGACCGGTGAAGATGTCCGGTATGTAGGCACCTTCAGCGATATTACGCAGAAATAAACGGATGTACGGATGCTCAGTCCGGTACCCGCTGAGGAGCAGATGAGGGTGGAGATGAACAGAATCTCGGTTACTGTAGCGGAAGCTGTGCTGCGGGTAACCGGAAGAGTATGCCGCACAGGTACAGAGAACGTTCCGCTTCATGCAAGCTATGGACGTATTCTGGCCGGGCCGCTCACCGCAACCCATGATGTACCGCATTTCACCCGGTCCCCGTATGACGGCTATGCCATCGCTTCCAGAGATTCGGCCGGTGCTTCCGGCAGTAACCGGGTAAGCTTCACCGTGGTGGATCATATCGGCGCAGGGGAAGTGTCGCAGGCTGTAATCGGCCCTGGTGAAGCGGTACGGCTGATGACAGGGGCAGCGCTCCCGGCCGGGGCAGATGCGGTAGTTATGTTTGAACAAGCAGTCTCCGCAGGGCGGACATTTACGATCCGCAAGGCGTTTGCGCCGCAGGAGAATCTCTCTCTGCAAGGGGAGGATATGCAGGCGGGGGAGACAGTCATTCCGGCCGGGAGCTTCATTCATCCCGGGGTTGTGGCGCTGCTGGCTACATTCGGTTACGGGGAGGTTAAGGCAGGGAAGCGGCCGGTGGTGGGGATTCTGTCTACAGGCACCGAGCTGCTGGCAGTGACAGACCCGCTCGTACCCGGCAAAATCCGTAACAGCAACGGGCCGATGATTGCCGCCCAGCTCGCGCGGATGGGCATTCCTTACCGGATCTATGATACAGCAGCGGACCGGCTGGAGGAATGCCTGCAGACCGTCCGTCAGGCGCTCGCTGAGACCGACTGTCTGATCACAACGGGCGGAGTGTCAGTGGGCGATTATGACTACCTGCCGGAGATCTACAAGCGCCTTGGAGCTGAGGTGTTGTTCAACAAGGTAGCGATGCGTCCCGGCAGTGTGACTACAGTGGCAGTAGCCGGGGATCAATTCCTGTTCGGACTGTCCGGCAATCCGTCGGCTTGCTTCACCGGCTTCGAGCTGTTCGTAAGACCTGCGCTGCTTAAGATGATGGGGGCGGAACAATTATATCTCCCGCGTACCACAGCCGCTCTGGCGGAGGATTTCACCAAGGCGAGCCCGTTCACCCGGTTCATCCGGGCGGTATATGACGGCACTGCGGTCCGGCCGGCCGGCTTCAACAAATCGAACGCCGTCTCCTCCATCGCACGCGGTAATTCCCTAATAGTACTGCCGGGCGGAACAAGAGGCTTCGCCGCAGGAGATCAGGTGGATGTCCTGCTGCTCGGGGTGGAAGAGGGCATGAATGATTGGGTACTGTAAGGTTAAGTGTACGGGAAGGGAGATAGACGCATATGAATTATCATCCACTACAAGATCAGCTGCGGCGGCCTATCCACGATTTGCGGATTTCGGTCACGGACCGGTGTAATTTCCGCTGCTCCTACTGCATGCCAAAGGAGATATTCGGTGACGACTATGCTTTTCTTCCATCCGGTGAGCTGCTCACCTTCGAAGAGATTGGCCGGCTGGCGGGGCTGTTCGTCTCGCTTGGCGTAAGCAAGATCCGCCTGACCGGAGGCGAGCCGCTAATGCGCCGCCATCTGCCGGAGCTGGTTGCCTGCCTCTCTGCCATTCCCGGTGTCGGGGATATGGGACTGACGACGAACGGGGCTCTGCTGGGCGGACAGGCTGCGCCGCTGTATGCTGCGGGCCTGCGCAGGCTGAATGTCAGCCTGGATGCGCTGGACCCGGAGCTGTTCGGCAGAATGAACGGGCGCGGCTTCAGTCCGGGAATGATTCTGGACGCTATAGATCAGGCGGCGGCCGCCGGGTTCGAGGTCAAGGTGAATATGGTTGTCCAGCGGGGCGTGAACGAATCAGAGATTCTTCCGATGGCCGCCTACTTCAAGAAGCGGAAGATCACGCTGCGCTTCATCGAGTTCATGGATGCCGGCAACGATAACGGCTGGAGCTATGATAAGGTCGTCACCAAGCAAGAAATCCTGCAGCAGTTGCACAGCGTCTATACGCTGGAAGCTCTTGAGCAGAATTACAGCGGCGAGGTCGCGCAGCGCTACGGCTATCTTGGCAGTCCGGCCCAGATCGGCTTCATCACTTCCGTGTCCGAATCGTTCTGTTCCACCTGCTCGCGTGCCCGGCTGTCTTCTGACGGCAAGCTGTATAGCTGCCTGTTTGCCTCCAAGGGCTTTGACCTTAGGGCCATGCTGCGCGGAGGGGCTGGCGATGAAGAGCTGCTGGCAGCGATTAAGCAGGTATGGGAGCAGCGCAGCGACCGTTATTCCGATGAGCGGACGGAAGAGACCCGCAGAAGCAAGGCCAAGATTGGCATGTCCTATATTGGAGGATAATGTCTATCCCATTGTGCCGCCGGGCTCAAGCAATCAGGATATGATCGTAGAATAGGCTGCAGACCTGAAGGAAGCTCCTCACGCGCGGGTTGGCGAAGGAGCTTCCTGGTTTTTGTCCAAATAAGTATTGTGGTTCTCTTAGAAATAGAGCATCAGCACAGACACATACAGCATGACGGAGAAGCCGATCTCGATGATTCCCGTACGTTTGGCCGTAATTCCTGTCCTCGGCAGAATGGCTGCCCGCAGCAGCAGAACCAGCAGCGGGACCAGCAGTGAAGGGAACAGGTACAGCCCGGCTGCTGCGAACAGCAGATGATACAGCACGGAGCCGTAATAGAAGCGGATATTATTCCGCTCACGGATGACGGTTTTGACATAGAAGGCAGTTCCTGTGAAGTACAGCACCGCCAGCACGAACAGCTCATTCACGGCCCTCCAATTCTCCCCCTGCCCTACATAGAAGACCGGATAAATCACCAGACAGAACGCCACAATAGCGGAGATGTCATTAAGCAAGGCACGTTCATTCTTGGTCCGGGCATAATAGAGGTTAACAGCGAATAACGGCAAGAGCAGCAGCACGAATCCCAGCAGTACAGGCTGGACAATTACCAGATAGAGGGCGAACGGAAGCAGCAGCAGCCCATATAAACTTAGCGGCTGGGCATACCGTGCGAACTTCCGGGTCTTCACCCCCTGCAAGAGCGGGAAGCTGAACAGATAGATCAGCAGCCAGCAGATAAACAGCGGAATATGTATGAACTGCCCCTTGGAAGCGGCGACGCCCAACAGAAACGGGAGAACGAGCATCGCCCAGGCGCCGTGCTGGTTGGGGATGTATTTTTTCATGCAGCCATAGACCTCCTTCGCGGATATATCATGGCATGTAAGCTGCCAGACTCTTTAACTATACTTGTATCCGGCGGAGAATGATGGTGATTTGAAGCACAGTGGCGCTGGCAGACGATTGGTCGGGGAATGGGAAGCGGGCAGAATGGAATAGTGTATAATCGGAATAGATCTTCAAGCGAAGGAGCAGACACAGTGACTATGGAATCCCAGCATGCGGCGGTACAGCGCCCAGTTCCTGTACTGCAAATCGTCGGATACAAGAACAGCGGCAAGACAACTCTCGCCTGCCGGTTAATCCACGCCCTGTCTGCGCAGGGACTGCGGGTTGGCTCTGCCAAGCATGATGCCCATCAGTTTCAGCTGGATGATCCGGGAACGGATAGCAGCAGGCATCTCCTGCACGGTGCAGTGGAGACGGTATTGACCTCGCCGGAGGCGACCAGGATCATGCGCAGATCTGCGGCTTCACTGCGGGAAATCGCCGAGTCGATGCGCGGCAGAGTAGATCTGGTAATTGCTGAAGGGTTCAAAGCTGCAGATTATCCCAAGATCGCCCTAATTCGCCGCACAGAGGACCAGATAACGCTGCAAAAGGAAGCGACGAACATACGCCTGTGGTTAAGCTGGGAAGAGGCTGCGGAATGGCAAAGTGCAGCGTTTGATTCCCGGATTAGCCAGGATACTCCTCCGGTATTGTCTCTGCGGGAGCAGGCGCTTGCGGATCAGGCGGTCATCGCGCTGGCGCTGGCGCTGCTTCAGTCCTAAATTCTACTACAGGAGGTGCCCTTGGTGCTGACAGGAATTATACTGGCGGGCGGACAGAACTCCCGGATGCAGGGCCGCAATAAAGCCCTCCTGACTTACCACGGGGAACCGTTCATTGTCCGGCAGGTGAGGGAGCTGCAGACCCTGTGCTCCAGCGTGATTGTAGTCACGAACGATCCTTCCCCGTATCTGGAACATCTTCCATTGGATATTCAATATATACCGGATGTCTATGCCGGGCATGGGCCGCTGAGCGGATTTCATGCCGCTTTTGCCAGCGCGGAGACGGACTATGCCTGGGTGGTAAGCTGTGACAGCCCTGATATATCAGCTCCGGCCGCCTCATGGATGCTTGCCCGGCTGGAAGCAGGCGGTTATGATGCGGTTCTGCCGGTGATTGGCGGCAAGCATCAGATGCTGCATGGCGTATACCGGGCGCACCGGATCTTGCCGGACATTACAGCAAGACTTGCGAACCGTGAGTACCGGCTGGCTGGTTTATTAGAATCAATGCACTGGCTAGGGGTGGGAAGGGATGAGCTGGCCGGTGCGGGGTTAGAGGAAGATTTCGCGGCAGATATAGATACACCCGAGCAATATGAGCAGCTGCTGCATCTATCGAAGGGAAGTGAGCGAATGGGCCATTCGTTATTTGAAATTACAGAGTCCGCGATTATACCCGCTGAGGTATCCGATAAAGTTCTGCGCAGAGAAGCCGGGGCGATTACCTTATTCATCGGGACGGTGCGTGAGTTCACGCAGGGGAAGAAAACCTTGTATCTTGAATATGAAGCATACCCGTCCATGGCTGTAACGCAGCTGAAGCGCATCGGGCAGGAAGTGCTGGAGCGCTGGCCGGATACGAAGGTTGCAGTCACCCACCGGATCGGCAGGCTGGAGATTACCGATATTGCCGTGGTCATCGCAGTCTCCTCGCCCCACCGTAAGGCTGCCTATGAAGCGAATGAATACGTGATTGAGCGGATCAAGCAAATCGTCCCGATCTGGAAAAAAGAAACCGGCGAGGACGGCAAAGCGTGGATTGGCGACCAGCTCGGGCAGCAGACGTACCCCGAGGGACGGCCCGACTTGCCGGATATTCCGGCGGAGGACGAGAGGTAGCTAAAAGGAGGAACGTTCAATGAATGCAGAACAGGTCATGCAGGAGCTTGAAGCGCTTGGCAAGGAACGGACCAAGAAGATATATACCGCAAACGGCGCACGGGAACCGCTATTTGGTGTGGCTACCGGTGCCATGAAACCGATCTTCAAGCAAACCGGAATCAATCAGGCGCTGGCTGAGGAGCTGTATGCCACAGGTAATTATGATGCGATGTATTTTGCCGGGATCATTGCCGACCCGAACGGGATGACAGAGGCGGACTATAACCGCTGGATGGACGGGGCTTATTTCTATATGCTGTCCGATTTCGTGGTGGCTGTCACCTTGGCTGAAGCAGATATTGCCCAGCAGGTGGCGGATGAGTGGATCAGGAGCGGAGAGGATCTTAGAATGTCGGCAGGCTGGAGCTGTTACTGCTGGCTGCTGGGAAGCCGCCCGGATCAGGAGTTCCAGCGCGACAAGCTGGCCGGGATGCTGGAGCTTGTGGGTAAGACCATTCATGACTCCCCGGAGCGTACCCGGTACTCTATGAACAATTTTATGTATACCGTAGCCGTGTCCTATTCACCGCTGCATGATCTGGCATGTGAGACGGCGGAGCGGGTGGGTCCGGTCGAGGTGGGCAAGGACAAGCCGAAGAGCAAGCTTATCAGCGCTTACGATAATATTATGAAGGCTGTGGACAAAGGACGGACCGGCTTCAAACGCAAACATGTGAGATGTTAGTCCGCAAGGATAGGTGAACATCCGGTAACGCTTCGTCTTTTCTGGTTAATAAATGCTATGCATTTGGACAACCTATTCCCTATCCTGGAAGAAAAGAGGCGGTTAAGATGTCAACTACACACCATAGTCACGAGGAAGCCGTTGAGACGGTCCGCAAGCTGATCAAGGGTATTGATATGGCTATGCTTACCACGATTTCGGAGGAAGGGCTGGTCTCCCGGCCCATGAAGACACAGGAGGTTGAATTCGACGGAGACTTGTGGTTCCTGACCAAGAAGGATACGAGCAAGTTCGGGGAGATTCTGTATGATCCCCGGGTGAACGTGGTCTATGCAGATAAGTCCTATGTCTCCATCCGTGGAACGGCTGAGATTGTAACCGACGTGAACAAGAAGAAAGAGCTCTGGAGTGCAGGGTACGATACGTTCCTGAAGACAAGCTATGATGACCCGGATGTGATTCTGATTAAAGTCCATGCCGAAGCGGCGGAGTACTGGAAGAGCGGCAACCTGGCCGAGAAGGCGGTATACATGTTCAAGCGGATGACCGGCCAGGACACGGACAAGCTGAATCTGAATCAGACGGTCGAGCTGGAATAGAGTAGACAGACAGACGGTTTTGGAAGCTTACAGGTTCATAGGTTCTGCAACGGAGAGATCAACAGAGTTCATCTGGGGGTCTCTTTTTTTGCTGTGGAGCCGTAAATAAGATCATTGTCACATTACATACTGCTCATGTGTTATATCTATATGTTTCGCAGAAAGGAGACTATCGTGGACGCTATTGGAGACAAGATTAAGAGGATACAGGACGGGGAAGGAGGCCTTTACTCCGATGTGATCAGGCTATACCAGCAGCGGATTTACCTCTACTGCTATCGCTTGCTGAATAACAAGGAAGAGGCGGAAGATGCGGTACAGGACATCCTGATCAAGGCCTACCAGAATATCGGACAGTACAAGCCGCAGGCAGATTTCGCATCATGGCTCTACAAAATTGCTTACCATCACTGTCTGAACCTGCTGCGGCGGCAGAAATTCCAGCAACAGGTGCGGAAGCTGCTCCTGCAGGAGGTTACGGTGAAGAGCGCCGAGCAGACGGCCCATAACCGGCTGTTCAGCGAGCCTGTCGCGGCCGCCCTGGCGAAGCTCGGTGTGGACGACCGGAATTTGTTGATCCTGCGGATTTATGAAGATAAATCATTTGCGGAAATCAGTGAAATTCTGGGTGTGAGTACGGCTACCGTACGCAAAAGATATGAACGGACGAGGGGAAAGCTGAAAAAAGCGATTGAGAGAAAGGAGAAACAATTATGGGCAAGCGTGAATTAACGCCGGAGGAGCAGTTTCTGAAGGAGGGTGACCGTTCAGCACATTGGAACACCGTTGATGTTCATGAACCAGTCATGAAGGCGCTCGGGCTTGAGGGGGCCTTGTCTGCTGAAGAAGACGAGAACCTGCTGCAGACCCTTCCGCCAAGCGGAGAAGAACCAAAAGTAATGCGCAGAATGGAAACAAGAACCGGGCGGAGACAGAAGCGGATTCCGGTGAAGAGCTGGGCGGCGGCGGTCCTGGCATTGGTCTTGCTGGGCGGCGGCTACACCCAGTTCTCCGGCAAACTTCAGCAAGGGGCTGAAGCCCAGAGTTCGGATGAGGTCCGGCAAGGGGCCGGAGCCCGGTATAAGGTGCTGCCGTATCAGCCGCTTCCGGCGACGGCTTCCGGCGGAACGCTGATTGAGAAGGCGAAAGAACCCTTGAAGCCTTATATTCCAGAAGCACAGCCGGGTATAGAGGATGAAGCCAACCAGAAGCTAAGTATTCTCTATAACCAGAAGTATTCAAAAGGGGCAGAGCTTATGAAGGAGCTGCTGCTTCCTGGAGAGTATGCCACCTATGTAATTACGCGTGAAGACGAGGAGGGAGAGGGGAGTATGAACATGTACCGTCCGCCCCTCACGTTCAAGGACTATACCGCCTATAAGACCAGTGTAGAGAAGTACAACGCTCTGGTCCTGGAGCAGCCGGCGTATCTGCCGGAAGGGTATGCCCTGGACGAGGCAATCATCAAGCCTTCTTTCTTAAAAGTTCCGGATGTGCAGGAGCTGGAAGGCGGAAACGAGAGAGACCTGGGAGACAGCTTCCGGTTAACCTGGAGAGTGGAGAAGGCGGAGAACATTGCCTACCCGTATTCCTCACTGGTATACAAGAAGGGGGAGGTCCAGGTAAGAATCAGTGTCTCGCGTGTGGATGACAACCAAAACCCGGCAGATCCGCTGTCGTGGAGTGAACATACAAAGATGGAAAATATTGAAATCGAAGGCAGACAAGCCGTTTTTTCGGATGACTCCGGCAACAAGGAACTTGACTTGGGGTATAAGTATAAGCTGGTTTGGTCTGACCCCGGTGCAAAGGTTATCTATTCTGTGATCTCCGGCCAGGAGAATGCGGAGCTAACGAAGGATGAGCTTATCGGCATTGCTGCCAGTATGATGAAGTAAGTAACGCAGAGTTGACACTCAGGGCTGTTTCGCTATCTTAGCATAGCGGAGCAGCCCTTGAATGTTTATGGCCTGTCTGCAGGACGGCATATTCGTAAGATTTTATAAGAATTCGTGCATCGCTCTCCTATGAACTTCCAACCTGTCTTGTTACTATAGCAATGTAGCAAGAGAATACAGATGTATACAGGAGGGTTAAAGATGTTGAAATGGAAGCGTTCTCTTTCGGTCCTGGCGATGACAGCGATATTAGGTACACTGGCTGCCTGCGGCGGCGGAGGGAATAAAGTAAACAATGCAGGAGGGGCTACAGAAGCACCTGCCGGCACCAATGCTGCTGCGACGGCTGCTGCAACGGAAGCGCCAAGCACCAATGAGCCGGTCAAGCTGCGGATTATGTGGTGGGGCTCCCAGCCGCGTCACGAAGCTACCCTCGCCGCCCTGGAATTGTACACGAAGAATAATCCGAACGTAACCTTTGAGCCGGAGTATTCCGGTATGGACGGTTATCTGGACAAATTATCCACGCAGGCTGCGGCCAACAATGCACCCGATGTGGTTCAGCTTGACCCGGGCTGGATGCCGGACTGGATGGCCCGCCAGCAATTGGCCGACCTGGCTCCTGAGGTGGATGTCAGCAAATTCGATACGAAGCTGCTGTCCGGCGGACAGCTTGACGGCAAGCAGTACGCTGTTCCGCTCGGTTCCGTAGCCTTCGGTATGGTATATGATAAAGCGGCTATGGATAAGCTGGGGATTGCGAATCCGGCCAACGGCTGGACCTGGGATGAGTTCTTCGCTTTAGCGAAGGAATCCAAGTCCAAGCTGCCGAAGGGTCAATATTTCACCCTCGACTATGCAGGTAACTATTTCATGTACTCGGCGTATCAGTATGCCAGAGGCAAAGGGCAGGTCATCACGGATGACGGTCACTTCAACGTGGATGAAGCCACCTATCTGGACTGGACCCGCAAGTTCGAAGAGCTCCGCAAGGAAGGGCTTGTTCCTCCGGCGGATGTGAATGCCTCCGATAAGGAGAATGATCCGCAAATGGATCTGCTCGCAGCAGGCAAGGTGCTGTTCCGTTACAGCTTCTCCAACAATCTGGGAACCTGGGACAGCATTAAGCCAGGAGCCTACGCACTTGTAACCATGCCACGTGCCGAAGAGGCCGGAGGCTGGCTGAAGCCGTCGATGTACATGGCAGTCTCCAAGAACTCCAAGCATGCTGAAGAAGCCAAGAAATTCATCAACTGGTTCGTGAATGATGCTGAGGCTGCCCAAATCACCAAGACCTTCCGTGGCCTCCCGGCCAACAAGGATAACGCCGCTCTGCTGGAAGCGAATATGAGCGATCTGGATAAGGTAGGCTTAGGCTTGCTCCGTGCTACGGAGCCGGATGGCCAGACCTGGTCGGCCGGAGCCGGCGGCTGGACGAACTTCGTGGATAAAGACTGGGTACTGGTCCGTGACCAGCTCAGCTTCGGTAAATCCACACCGGAAGAGGCGTTCAAGCAGCTGAAGGAAGCCTCGCTATCCTACGAGAAATAAGGTATGAACTGTAAGCCCGGGACAGCAATGTTCCGGGCTTTATCTTTTTATAACGCGGCTATACTCGTGTTTTCGAATTAATCGTTATATTTTGAAAGAATTCGAGCATTGCCCTCCTTTAGCCGGAGTGTGGGCCAATACTATACTTAAGCTATACAAATTGACCACAAGAGGTGACCACAGATGAACCGCTCCACAACCACTTTAGCCCAAGCCTCGCCAGCGCCGAAAAAAAGCTCCTATTTCAAAAGCCGGTGGAACGCTCCGCTTGCAGGCTATTTGTTTATTTCGCCCTGGCTGATCGGGTTCCTGGTACTGACGGCGTATCCGTTGTTCTTATCCCTGTACTATTCGTTTACCGACTACACCCTGATGCAGCCGATGAAATGGATCGGGTCCCGCAATTACGAACGGATTTTCACCGCAGACCCCAAATTCATTCAATCCGCCAAAGTCACAGTCATGTATGTGCTGGCCTCCGTGCCCCTTAAGCTGATTGCGGCCCTGCTCGTGGCCATGATACTCAGCAGAGCGGTCAGAGGGATCAGCGTCTACCGCACAGCGATCTATTTCCCTTCTCTAATCGGAGGCAGTATCGGGGTATCGCTGCTCTGGCGCAACATCTTCGGGGTAGACGGGATTTTCAACAAGCTGATTGCTGTCTTCGGCATCGAGGGCAAAAGCTGGATTACCAATCCCGACACCGCGCTTAGCACACTGATTCTGCTGACCGTCTGGCAATTCGGCTCCACCATGGTTATTTTCCTGGCAGGGTTGAAGCAGATTCCCAATGACTTGTATGAAGCTTCCTCGGTAGACGGGGCGAACAGGTTCATTCAATTCTTCCGCATTACACTGCCTATGCTGTCGCCGATTCTATACTTCAACCTGATCATGGCCGTGATCAACGCCTTCCAGATGTTCACCTCGGCCTTCGTGATTACGAATGGCGGTCCGATGAACGCTACATATGTATATGCCATGTATTTGTATGAACGGGCCTTCAGCCGGTACGAGCTGGGCTACGCTTCTGCACTGGCCTGGATTATGCTGGTCGCGATCGTCGCTGCAACGCTGCTGATCTCCTACACCTCGAAGTACTGGGTATTCTATGAGACTGACACTGGAGGGAAAAAACGCAAATGACAACTCTGAATTGGAAGCCTGCATTCCGGCATGTGTTCATGATTCTCTTCAGCTTCATCATGGTCTATCCGATTGTCTGGTGGATCGGAGCTTCGCTGAAGGACAGCACCGAGCTGAGTTCACCGGGAATCTTCCCGTCCGTTCCGCAGTGGGAGAACTTCACCAAAGGCTGGAACTCGGTGCCCGGACATACGTTCACTGATTTCTACCTCAACACCTTCTGGCTGGAAATTATGGTGCTGATCGCAACGCTGTTATCCTGCACGCTGGTTGCCTTCGGGTTCGCCAGACTGGATTTTCCGCTGAAGAAATTCTGGTTCTCGATTCTGATGCTGACACTGATGATGCCGGGCCAGGTGCTGATCATTCCCCAGTACGCCTTGTTCCATCAGCTGGGCTGGGTGAACACGTATTTGCCGTTTGTCGTTCCCCATCTGCTGGCGGGCGGGGCCGGCGGAAGCTTCTTCGTCTTCCTGCTGATCCAGTTCATCCGCGGTGTGCCCAAGGAGCTGGACGAATCGGCCAAAATCGACGGCTGCTCCTGGTTCGGAATTTTCTGGAGAGTGGTCATGCCGCTGGCCTTCCCGGCGGTCGTTACGGTGACGATCTTCTGCTTCCTGTGGAACTGGGATGACTTCCTGGGACACCTCCTGTACATCAACACGGTAGACAAATACACGGTGGGCCTTGCGCTGCGTATGATTAATGACTCCCAGTCTGCAGCCGAGTGGGGCCAGCTTCTGGCCATGTCGCTTGTCTCTATTGTTCCGGCAACGCTTGTGTTCACCTTCCTGCAAAAGTATTTTGTGGACGGGATTGCGACAACAGGCATAAAGGGATAAGATGCAAGTGGAAACGACTTTGCCGTCCTTTTAAAGGGCGGTACCGTTTCAGCGAGAAATAGAAGGATAAGTTATCGTGTGCAACATATAAATTCTTATATTTTTAAAAAACATCCGTCCGATAACGGTAAAGCGCCTGAGCCTTATTCGACGCTTTACCGTTTATTTCTTGTGAGCCGGAGGCGAAGGAAGGGGATCACTTGACCAATCCTTTTAAAAAGTACAGGATCGACCGTCTGTTTTTTCACAGCTTTGCCATTATAATTATTCTGGTGATAGCGGTTACGGCTTGGACCAGCTACAGCAATTCCTCCAAAGCCCTTGTGCAGACCACCTCCCACTATCAGCAGCGGCTGCTGGATGAGTTGAACAATGAGATTACCACCCGGCTGGATATGATCGAGCAGATCTCACTCTCCACCTCACGGGACAACGAGCTGACGACCTTTCTCTTGAACAGGCAGGATGATTTCGAACGGTACCGCAAGCGTATAAGCGTTGAGAGTGCGCTCGGCAATCTAACCTATGCCATTCCGTTAATTCAGGGGATTGACCTCTATATGGATCAGCCGATGCCGAGCAGCGGGCAGAGCTATATTCAATTCCGCAATATTCTCGATCTGGATAAGCAGTCCTGGGCCAGGAATCTGGTGAAAAGCGATTTCGCCTGGTCGGGGGAACATTCCATTCCCAGTGTGCAGGGAGACATTCCAGTGCTTAGCTTCGCCCGGAAAATCATGAACGAGAACGACTATCTCGGTGTGCTTGTCGTTCATATCAAAGCCAGGGAAATCCGTGCGCTGCTGACCGGCAACTCCTCCGGGTCGAACCGGATCATGGCGGACAGCGCCGGCAAGCAGATTCTGAGCATCGGGGAGACGCTGGAGCAGAGCGAGTGGTCGAAATGGATCGACCTCAAGAGCAACAAATCCGGCTATGTCCACATTCCCGGCGATAAGGATACCGGCAATACGCTGCTGGTCTACTCCAGAATGGATAATTCCATCTGGACGCTGATTGAGTTCACCTCCTGGAAGCAGATTACGGCAAGCAGTCTGGAACTGGCGGAATGGATCGGGCTGATCGGGATTGGAGCGATTCTGCTGGTCCTGCTATTGACGCATTATCTGAGCAGGCAATTCTCCAAGCCGATTAAGCAGCTTGTAAGCGCTATGAGAATATATTCAGTCGGCGGGCACAAGGAGGAGCTGCCAAGCGACTACGAGAATGAATTCGGTTATTTATTCTCCGGCTACCGCAAGCAGACCGAGCGTATCGAGGAGCTGTACCTGTCGCTGGAGCGGCGGTATGAGCAGCAGCGCAAAGCGGAGATTGAGGCCTTGCAGGCCAATATCAATCCCCATTTTCTCTACAATATGCTGGACCAGCTTAACTGGATGGCCATTGAGGCCGGGCAGGATGAGCTGAGCCGGATTCTGGAGCTGATGGGCCAGATGTTCAGGATCGGCTTATCCAACGGGGCGAGCTTCATCATGGTATCGGAGGAATTGCAGCACATCCAGTGTTATCTCGAAATCCAGCAGCTCCGCTGGGGCGACGGTCTGGAGTACACCATCGAGGTGGAACCGGGGCTTCAGGAGGCTTATCTTCCCAAGCTCACCCTGCAGCCGTTCGTGGAGAATTCCATTGTACACGGCTTCAATAAGCAGCGCAGCGGCCATGTGTCGATCTCCTTAACTAAGGTAGAGGAGACGCTGCAGATTATAATTGATGATAACGGGGCAGGCCTGAAGCAGCCGGAGGCGCGGCCGCACAGGCGGCATACCGGCGGCTATGGCATACGGAATGTGAGAGAGCGGATTGCCGGATATTTCGGAAAAGACTACGGGGTTACGCTGCAGGAACGTGAAGAGGGAGGGACCCGGGTAGAGATTGTTCTGCCGCTGCTCACAGAGGCTCCGGCACAGATACTGACTGCTTCTCTCGCTGCGAAGGAAGGCTGATAAGGCTGCTGCGGGCCAGAGAAGCTTAAGGAGGCAGACATGATGTGGAAGATCGCTATTATTGACGATGAGCGCCAGGTACTTCAAGGGATGAAACGGGCGATTCCATGGGAGGAGCTGGGGGCGGAATGGGCCGGTGAGGCGCTGAACGGGGAAGATGGTCTGGCGATGATCCGGGCAACCAGCCCGGACATTGTAATCACGGATATCTATATGCCGGTAATGAGCGGCCTGGAGATGATGGAGCAATTAAGGAACGAGGGCTTCAAGGGCAAAATCATTATTCTGAGCGGTTATTCAGACTTCGAGCATGCCAGACAAGCCCTTCGGCTTCAGGTCAGTGACTATGTCTCCAAGCCGATCAGCCTGCCTACGCTTAGAACGATCCTTCACAAGGTTATTGCAGAGCTGCTCAGAGAGCAGGAGAAGGTGATCAGACAAGGCGAGCTGGAGCTGAAAATGATGCTGTATGAGCCTTTTGTCGAGAAGGAATGGGTCCGGTCCGCTGCGGTCGGCACCCTGGAGCCTTCATACCGGAACAATTCCCATCTTCCGCCTTCGTATCATTATTGGCTGGAAGGCAGGCATGCAAGCATCGGGATCGAGCTGATCCGTGATGACCGGGCCAGTTCCTTCTCGGTCTCGGACTGGAATCTGCTGCGCTTCGCAGTCAGTAACATT
This sequence comes from Paenibacillus sp. FSL M7-0420, assembly GCF_038002345.1. Lineage (NCBI taxonomy): Bacteria > Bacillati > Bacillota > Bacilli > Caryophanales > Paenibacillaceae > Paenibacillus > Paenibacillus sp. FSL M7-0420. Next base: position 1,489,024 of record NZ_JBBOCJ010000001.1, read on the forward strand.
GCCTGTGAGGTTACGCGCAAGCATTACGCTAATATGGAATACACCGAGCTGAACAGCTACCGGGCCTTGCTGATTATTCATCCTGAGGCAGAATGCACGCAGCAGCTCGAGGAGCTGGGGACCCGGCTGGTCGACAGCATCCACTCGTATCTCAGGCTGGTAGTCCGCATAGGGATTGGAGGACTGAAGGATACCTGGACGAAGATTCCAGAATCGACGGAGGAGGCGTTCCGCGCTATGGATCACGGAGCCTTACGGATCAGTCCGGCCTATGAGGTGTACTGCTACCGGGAGAGCCACAGCAGCGGGCAGGACCGCGGGGTGCTCTTCCCGGTAAAGTTCTCCTACAAGCTGGCCGCCGCGATGAAGGCTTCACAGGAGGCGGAGGCGCAGCAGCTTGTATACGGATACATTACCGAGCTGCAAGCGCAGCAAGGGGTCTCCGCCAGCTACGTACAGATGCTCGGCAGCGAGCTATGGGGCATTATCACCTACTCCCTGTATGAGTCCGGATTCGTGCTTGATGATCTGTTCACCAATGACCAGATTGCCCAGGAGATCGGCAACCTGGCCATACCCGACCAGCTGGCAGGCTGGTTGTCCGCCAAAATCACAGCCATCTGTGCCAGCCGCCAATGGAAAGGCAGCAGCAAGCACCGGCAGGTCGTTGATTTCATGACGAACTACATTCATGAGCATTATGCCGAGGAGCTTACGCTGGCTGATCTGTCGGATAAAGTGTTCATCTCCCGGAATCATTTGTCGATTATTTTCAAGAACATTACCGGGGAGACCTTCAACAACTATCTGACCCGGGTACGGATTGAGAAGGCCAGGGAGCTGCTCATGGAACGCAATATGCTGGTCTATGAAGTGGCGGAGCGGGTTGGCTACAAGAACATTCCTTATTTCAGCACGCTATTCAAGAAGATCACCGGGATGAATCCCACGGAGCTGATCAAATGATGACACATATAATCCGCTAGAGACAAGTATGATGATAGAAGCCGCGATGACGGAGCAGGGACTTGCGGCTGAGCTGCATCAACATCAATGAGTCATCAAGGAGGACAGGGGTATGCCCGTTAACTTCAGCATTATCGGCGGAGGGGGATTCCGCGCACAGTATTATTTACGAATTGCCCGGGCCTTGCCGGACCTGTTCCGGATCGGCGGCCTTGTAGTCAGGGACCGGGCCCAGGGACAGGAGATAGAAACGGCGTGGGGTGTTCAGACATACCGCTCCCTTGACGAGCTGCTGCGCAGTGAGGACCCGGATTTCGCAGTAGTCTCCGTCAGCGGCGGGGCGGCAATGAACTATTTGTACCGGCTGGCCGAGATTGGCCTTCCGGCACTTACAGAGACGCCGCCTGCCTCCAGTCTGGAAGAGCTGGAGCAGCTGCACAAGGAGCTGACCGTGCACGGGGCTTGGATACAGGTCGCAGAGCAGTACCCGTACCATCCGGTTCAAGAAGCACGGCTGTCATTGATCCGCTCCGGCAGGCTGGGCAGAATCACCGAGACGACGGTTTCGGTATCCCATCTGTATCATGGGGCAGCCCTGATGCGCAGGATGCTTGGCATTGGGTTCGGGGAGGCGGTCATCCGGGGGATGCGGTTCGACTCCAGCTGGGTCGGCGGCCCAACCCGCAGCGGCCCTCCGGCTGAAGACAAGCTGATTCCGCTGCACAGGGAACTGGCCTGGCTGGATTTCGGAGACTGCTTAGGCATTTACGATTTCACCAAGGACCAGCACCGCTCCTGGACGCGCTCGAATCATCTTAGCGTGCGCGGAGAACGCGGGGAGATCTTCGACAACCGGGTGCTGATCCAGCAGGAGAATCTGGTGCCTCTGCAAATGGAGCTGAAGCGCATCAACCGTGGAGAACAGGAGAATGCCGAAGGCTATTACCTCCAGGGAATTATTTGCGGAGAGCAATGGCACTATACTAATCCGTTCATCCCTGCCCGGCTGTACGATGACGAGCTCGCCATTGCGTCCTGTCTGGACAAGATGGCCCTCTATGCGGCTGGCGGCCCCGGCTTCTATGGACTGGAGGAAGCTTCGCAGGATGTATACCTCGGCAAGATGATCGAGAAGGCCATAGAGTCCGGCGAAGCCGTAAGAGCAGAGCGGATGTGCTGGGCGGAGGGGAAGTAGGGTTGCGGCGGGGAGTATAGCTGCTGGTTATGCTGCTATGCTCGCATTACGTCCACATGTATGCCAACTTACACTACCACCGGTGAAGGATGTTATTGACGGTTGCAGTGTGGCGATACTATAATTTGTAAAACGGATGAAGCACATCCCGCACCTTGATTGATTGGGTGCGGGATTTTTTGTGCGCGAATATGCCTGATTTTATAGAGGAGGAAGAGAGAAATGGGATTTGCTGAAGAGCATCAGAGATGGCTGGAGTATCATAAGAAACGCAGGACAGGGGAACGTCTGGACCGGCTGGACCGGGGCCATCGGCATGGGGAGCAAATGTTTGTGGAGCGGGTATGGTGGCCGATTTTCGGGAAGTTGGATGATCTTCATCCGGAGTACGAGGTAGCAGACTGGCGGGGCAGGCCGTATTTTGTGGATTTTGTGTGGAAGCCGGGACAGGTTAAATTCGCTATTGAGATCAAAGGATATGGGCCGCATGTTCAGAACACGGACCGGACCCGCTACCGCCAGGAGCTGAACCGGGAGATGTATCTGCAGATTGCCGGATACCGCGTCATCGCCATCCCGTACGATGATCTGGAGTCTGCACCGGAGCAGACCATCTCCCTGCTGAAAGCTTTGCTAACCCCAAGTTTGTTGAAAACCAGTTCGGAGGGAAGCGGCCAGTTTACGAGGATAGAGCGTGACATGCTGCGGATGGCGAGCCGGATGAATGGCATGATACGGCCGGTGGATGTGGTGAAGGGGCTTGGTATTGATCCGCGAACGGTGAAGAAAAACTTGAATAGTTTGTGTGACAAAGGCAAGCTTACGCCTGTCTTGTTACAAGGAAGTAATAGAATCTGCCGGTATGAGCTTGTTCCATCTATTATGGATAATGAGATATGGTAGATAGTAACGCCTGATCCCGCCAAAAGTGGGCGCGGGGAGGAAACGAGAGGGATAAATCCCTCTGATCCCGCCGAAAGTGGGCGTGGGGAGGAAATGAGAGGGATAAATCCCTCTGATCCCGCCAAAAGTGGGCGCGGGGAGGAAACGAGAGGGATAAATCCCTCTGATCGCGCCAAAAGTGGGCGTGGGGAGGAAATGAGAGGGATAAATCCCTCTGATCCCGCCAAAAGTGGGCGTGGGGAGGAAATAGGAGGGATAAATCCCTCTGATCCCGCCGAAAGTGGGCGCGGGGAGGAAATAAGAGGGATAAATCCCTCTGATCCCGCCAAAAGTGGGCGCGGGGAGGAAATAGGAGGGATAAATCCCTCTGATCCCCCGCAAGCGGCCACAAAAGGGCGCACGCCCAACCCCTCAAGCCGCGCCCCCCGGCGGCCATTCGGTCAGCCGCGCCCCCCGGCCGCCTTCCCCTCAAGCCCCGCCTCGCGGCAGCTTGATCGTGAACGCCGAGCCTTGGCCCGGCTCGCTGCGCACCTCAATGGTGCCTTTGCTCAGGCTGATGATGCGCGCAGCGAGCGGCAGGCCGAGGCCGTTGCCCCCGGCGGCGCGGGCGGGGTCGCCCTGGTAGAACTTCTCGAAGATGTGCTTGCGCACCTTCGGGGTCATGCCGATGCCGGTGTCCGCGATGACCACCGAGATCCAGGCCCCGTCCGGGTGGAGCGCGACCGAGATCGTTCCGCCCTCCGGCGTGAACTTGATCGCATTGCCGAGCACATTAAGCCACACCTGCATCATCAGCTCCTCGTTGCCATAATACCGCTGCTCATCCAGCTCAATATCCAGATTCAGCTGCTTGGCGGACCAGAGGGATTCCAGCAGCAGCAGGGCCTGGCGGAGCTGCTCGTCCAGCGGATATTCGGCCAGTTCGGAGAGCATCTCCTGGTTCTCCAGCTTGGATATCTTGAGGATGTTACCGGACAGGTTGGAGAGCTGCCGTGAGCTTTCAATGATCATTCCGGTGTATTCGTCATGCTCCTCCTTGCTCAGATTCTCTTCCTGCAGCAGCATGGCGTACCCTTCGATTGCGGCAATGGGCGTCTTGAATTCATGAGACACATTCACGACGAAGTCATTGCGGAGGGTCTCGATGCTGCGTAGCTCCTGAACCATAAGGTTGAAATGATGTGCCACCTCACTGATCTCATTGATCCGGTGGGACTCATTCAGGTAGATATTGAAGTTGCCGTCTGCAATCTCTTTGGCTGCCTTGCTGAAGTCTGTAATCGGGGCCAGGATCTTCTTGCCTACCAGGATAGTGATCGTGGTCCCGACGACCAGGCTGAACAGCATCATCGTGAGAACAGGCGGAAACGGATTGCCGTGCTCCCTGGTATGATTGCCCAGCCGGTAATACAAGAAGGCTGTGATTCCCAGGATGAAGACAAAGAATAGAATGATCACGAACACCATTGAGACGAAATACCACCATAGCCCCCTGTCTCTTCTCCGAATCATCCCTGCTTCACCGCCTTATAGCCAAGCCCTCTGACCGTGACGATTTCAAAATCCGGATTGTCCCTGAAACGCTCCCGCAGCCGGTTAATGTGAACCACCACCGTATGCTCATCCGACTCGGAGTCCATCCCCCAGATTTCATCCATGAGCTGCTGCTTGGTGAAAATTTTATTCGGATAAGAGATCATTTTATAGAGGAGATAGAATTCCTTCTGCGGCAGCACGATGCGCTCTGGCCCCTGAATCACGGTTAACGTATCATAGTCGAGCACCGTTTCTGCCCATTCGATTTTGCGTTCGCTGATGATTTTGGCCCGGCGCAGCAGCGCCCCGACACGCAGGAGCATCTCATTCACATTGACCGGCTTGACCATATAATCATCAATGCCAACGAGGAAGCCCTGCTGCTTATCGGCAAAATTCTCCCGCGCCGTCACCATCAGGACCGGAAGCTGACTGTTGTTGTCCCGGATCATCCGTGTCAGCTCGAAGCCGTCCATCACGGGCATCATAATATCGCAGATCATCAGATCGATATAATCCTTATCCAGCATCGCCAGCGCATCCTCGCCATTCACAGCCGGAACCGTGCGGTAGCCGTGTCTGGTCAGTACAGTACAGAAAAGCTGCCGCAGCTTGGCGTCATCCTCCACTACAAGAATAGTAAACATAGGTTCTCCTCCTGGAACGGTTCCATGTTATAGAACGTATAGCCTGTATAGATGTTCTGTGGTTTTTTTTTAAGTATACCTCATCAAGATCAACTTAATCTCAACCGGGAGTTTAGGTTTAGTTTATATTGGACGATTATACTGGGGAACAGCAGGACAGGAAGTGCGTCGCACCTACAGAGAATAAGAGTATAGGAATGGAAAGGGAGACTGGACAATGCTGCAATTAAAAAACATTACCAAGAGCTATAAGACCGGTGAATTCACTCAAGTTGCACTGGATAAAGTAAATCTCAATTTCAGAGAAAGTGAGTTCGTTGCGATTCTGGGCCAGAGCGGCTCAGGTAAGACCACGCTGCTTAATATCGTCGGCGGACTGGATCAGTATGACAGCGGAGAGCTGATCATTAACGGCCAATCGACGGAGCGCTTCAAGGACAGCGAGTGGGATGCGTACCGCAATAACAGTGTCGGCTTTATTTTTCAGAGCTATAATCTGATCTCGCACTTAAGCATCACGGACAACGTGGAGATGGGGATGACACTCAGCGGGGTATCTTCAGCCGAGAAGCACCGCAAGGCGCTGGAGGTACTGGAGAAGGTCGGACTTAAGGATCATGTGCACAAAAAGCCGAACCAGCTCTCAGGCGGACAGATGCAGCGTGTGGCGATTGCCCGTGCGCTCGCGAACAATCCGGATATTATCCTGGCCGATGAGCCTACCGGAGCTCTGGATTCGGAGACCAGTGAGCAGATCATGGAGCTGATCAAGTCGATTGCCGAGGATAAGCTCGTCATCATGGTTACCCACAACCCTGAGCTGGCAGAGAACTATGCAGACCGCGTGATCCGCTTCTCGGATGGTCATGCGATCTCGGACAGCAATCCGCTGCCTACACAGAAGACCTCAAGTGCTTATAAGCTGAAGCAGACAAGCATGAGCTTTTTCACAGCCCTCAAATTATCCGGCAAAAACATTGCCACCAAGAAATGGCGCACGGGGTTGACCGCTTTTGCCTCCAGTATCGGAATTATCGGTATTGCCCTGATCCTGTCCCTGTCCAATGGCTTCGACAAACAGATCAGCTCCTATGAAACCGGGGCCTTATCCAACTTCCCGATCTCCATCAACCAGACGGCAATGAATTTGCAGAATGCAGGTCCTCCAGGGCAGGAAACAACGGAGCTCCCCTCCTATCCGGCTGAGAAAAAGCTGTATCCATACGACCCTACGGTGAATTCAGCCATCCACACGAACGTGCTGACCAAGGAGTATATCGAGTACCTTGACGGAATCGATCCCAAGCTGATTGACGGCGTCTCTTACACCCGTACCGTGAATATGAACTGGCTGGTGAAGAATGGGGACAAGGCGTCGGTTCTGGATAAAAGCAAGATCACAGTAGCACCGTATCCAAGCAAACAGGGCAGTGCCTCGGGCAGCTATCTGGAGCAATACTATGATCTGCTGGAGGGGAAATTCCCGACAGAGAAGACGGATCTTGTGCTGATCGTGGATCAGTACAACCGTCTGACCGATGGAGCAGTGAATGCGCTTGGACTGGATTATGAAGCAAAGAGTATCAATCTGAGTGATCTGGTCGGAACTCCGCTCAAGCTGGTCATGAACAATGATTATTATAAGCAAAATGGTGAACAGTTTGTAGTCAATGCAACCGGAGGAAATCTGAATGACCTCTACAACAGCCCCAAGGCAGTAACACTTAATATTGTCGGTGTGCTGCGCGCACAGGAGGGGTCGACAATCTCAACGCTGTCGCCCGGCCTGGTCTACTCCGATGAGCTGGCGGCTTCCTTCATTGCAGATGCACAGAAGTCGGAAATTGTACTCGCACAAGAGAAATCCGATATCAATGTATTGACGGGGCAAGCCTTGTCGGAGGGGGTCGCAGGCGGGGGCTCCAGTACCGGAATGGGCGAGATGCCGCTCGTGAACGCCGGAATGGCAGCGGCAGCCAACATGTCATCCATGACGAAGGAGAATGCCCTTGCAGCGCTGGGGGCCACGGATATTCCAAGCGCAGTCTCGCTGTATCCGATTGATTTCAGCGCCAAGGAATCTGTAACGGCTTATCTCGATAAGTGGAATGAAGGCAAAGCGGCGGAGGATCAGGTGCAGTACACCGATCTTGCGGCGATTGTGACGAATATTTCCGGCGGAATTATGGACGGGATTACGATGGTGCTGGTTGCTTTTGCGGCGATTTCCCTGGTGGTCTCCCTGATCATGATTGCGATCATTACTTATATCTCCGTAATGGAACGTACGAAGGAGATCGGCGTACTGCGTGCACTGGGTGCCCGTAAGAAGGATATCACGCGGGTGTTCAATGCCGAGACCTTCATTATCGGGGCATGCTCGGGGATTCTGGGCATCGGCATCACTTATCTGCTGACCATCCCGGTCAATGCAATCCTCTACAACCTGACGGAGCTGAAAAATGTCGCCCAGCTGAATCCGCTCCACGCGCTCATTCTTGGTGTCATCAGCGTCCTGCTCACTATGCTGGGCGGAGCTATTCCGGCCAAGATGGCGGCGAAGAAGGACCCGGTGACTGCCCTGCGCAGTGAATAACCAGCCTCAGTCCAGATCCGCCAGATTGAAATAATGAAATGACGAAATAACAAAGAACCAAGGGAATCCGTTCCTTTGGTTCTTTCTGCATTTAATTTCCGCATGATAAATTGCCATAGATCACAGACATACAGGGATATTGTGGGATAAAATAACAGGAAATAGAGATTTAATCATGTATCCAGGAGGGATTAAATGAAGACCAGAGGCAAGTTGCAGGTCGTTGCAGGTTTTCTTATGCTGGCGGCTATCATTACCTTGCACGATGTGCTGGAGAATCAGACGCTGAGAATCGTATTATCGATCACTGTAGCGGTAGCCGCTGCTTATTTTCTTTCCAAAATCAGTCTTCCGAAGCAGGTATCCGGCAGAACGATGACAGTAGCGTTAGTATCACTGCTGATATTCACTTGCGCATACCATATCCTTTTGTCCGTAGTTCTGGAGCAGAGTATATTTGCTAATGGCTTTTGGATGTTCTTATGCGTAATTTATTTGTTAATCTGGATGCGTGTCCGGCTAAGCCTCTCAAGATAACGGCAGCCGCTTGCATTGGAAGCAGCCGGAACAGCAGTCTGGGATTACTCCGCAGAAGGCAGCTGGGCGCGTAGCGTTTTCTTTTTGTTAATCTCCTTGGACAGCTCTAGCTGCTGCTGGGAGATTTTTTTGAGTTCGGCCTGCAGCTTGGTAATGCGGCTCATTTTACTGCTGAGGGAGCTTGGGGATGAGCTTAGCTTGCAGTCTTTTTCCAGCTGGTAGATCTTGAGCTTGGTCTTGCGGGTCTTCTTCTGCAGCTCTGTAATACCAGCTTCCATCTCTGCGATCTCCTGGTTTAAACGTTCCAGCACCGGTCTTGTGAAATTAATAGCCATTCGGGCACCTCTTACTTTTCTTAATAATATGCAGTCAGGATATCATTGTACTATAAGCGCTACGTATATGCGAGGGTGCAGAAGAAGACCCGTGGAGTGCGCTCCGCGGGTCTTCTTCTGTCTGCAGCCTCTGAAACAGCACAGCATCAGGTGCTCTCCTTAGACTTCCTCAGCGACAACAATCTTCTGCTTCACACCCGGTTCTTTGGCCTGCCCCACCTGCTTAATGAAGAAGGAGAGGATCAGCCCGATTATTCCGATGCCCACAATAATCAGATAGGAATCGTTGATGCCCTGGATGGAAGCCTCCATGACCATATGCTGCTGAGTCTCGCCGGCAGCTCCGCCGCTGGCTGCGAGTTCCTGGAAGTGGGTGGCGGTACGGCTGGTCATCACGGTGACCAGCAGAGAGGTACCTACTGCGCCGGCAACCTGCCTTACGGTATTGGAGATCGCTGTACCATGTGAATTCAGCCTGGAGGGCAGCTGATTCAGCCCGAGGGTCTGAATAGGCATCAGCAGCAAGGCCATTCCGATCCGGCGGCCGGTGGACATCAGCATCAGATAACTGTAGCTTGTCGAGTCTGTAAGATTCACGAAGCTGAGTGTAGTCAGAATCGTGATCGTCAGGCCGATAATGGCGAGCCATTTCGCTCCGAAGCGGTCGAACAGCTTGCCGGTGACCGGCATCAGCGCCCCCATAATCACCGCGCCGGGCAGCAGCAGCAGGCCGGATTCCATAGCGGTGAAGCCGCGAGCATTCTGCAGATAGAGCGGCAGCAGCATCATATCCGCATACATCACAATCGTAACCGCCACACTGATGACGGTGGTCAAGGAGAACATATTGTATTGGAAGGCCCGCAGATCCAGCAGCGGGCTCACGGAGGTGAGCTGCTTCCATATGAATAATCCTAGCGACACGGCGCCGGCGGCCAGCGACAATAGCACCTCTGCGCTGGACCAGCCAGCACTGGCTGCCCGGCTGAAGCCGTAGAGCAGGGTGCCGAATCCGATGGTGGACAGGATTACGCTGGTGATATCGATTTTGGGAAAAGAACGCTCGGCCACATTTCTCAGATAAATAAAACCGCATACGATGACCATAACCGTGAGCGGAAGCATGCCGTAGAACATCATCTCCCAAGAATAACGCTCCATAATATATCCGGCCAGCGTAGGGCCGATGGCCGGGGCGAAGATAATAGCCAGCCCGACCATCCCCATGGCGGCGCCTCTTTTCTCACGCGGGAAGAGGGTCAAAATAACCTGGGTGAGCAGCGGCATGATAATGCCGGCACCGGCAGCCTGAATCATCCGTCCGGTCAGCAGCACCGGGAAGCTTCCCGCGAGCGCCGATACAAGGGTACCCGCAAAGAAAATAAACATCGAGGCCTGGAACAGCTCCCGTGTAGTGAAGCGCTGCATCAGATAGGCCGTAATGGGAATCAGCACACCGTTAACCAGCATATAGCCGGTAGTGAGCCACTGGGCCGTGGCCGCCGTAATATTGAAGTCATGCATCAGCTCCGGTGTAGCCACGCTCATGATGGTCTGATTTAGTGTAGCCAGAAAGGCACCCAGAATCATTACGAAAAGAATAGGTCCCTTGGAAATGGATGGGGCTTCTTTGCTTGCTGTCTTGTTACTCACTATTCTTCATCCTTTCAAACCGCCAACTCATGGACTAAATTTACAATGTGTCGTATAGTTTACAATGTATAAAGTAGATTATAGATGAAAATATCATGTAATCAAGCAACGATTTTCGGGAAAATGTAAATTAGTTTACACTTAGAGGACATGTGTAGTGTATGTAGTAAAAAAACGACACTTTCGAGTGAAATTGTAGCCTGCACTTGGGCAGCACAGATTGGAGAGAACAGAAATGACGAATTCCGCCGAGCGGACAGATCCGCGTGTCCTTCGTACACGCCAATTTCTTAAAGAGGCTCTAATAGAGCTGATGGAAGAGATGAGTATTGAGAAAATTACCGTCAACCGCCTTGCGCAGCGGGCCCAAATTAACCGTGTGACCTTCTATCTGCATTACCGGGATATCCCGGATATGCTGGAGAAAATGGCGGATGATATGGCTGAGGAGGTTCTGGAAGTGGTGAGAGAGGATCCGGACTTTATGGAAGCCGCACAGCAAGAGAAGTGGCCGATGCTGGAGCACCTGCTTGTGCATATTGCAGAGAACGCCAAATTCTACAAAATCGTACTTACATCGCGGAAGAGCACGATATTTACCGACCGGCTGTTTAAACTGATGGCAGACATTATTTCTGCACGGGTGGAGAGCAGGGTTAGCGCGCATGACGCTTCTGAAGTAACGGTACAGAAGGACATTGCTGTGTGGTATGGCTCGGCGGCCCTCATTGGTACCATCATCGCCTGGCTTCGGGAGGATATGCCGTATACGCCGCAGTATCTGGCCAAGCAGATCACTTCGCTACGGGCGAATTGATTGCCGGAGGCAGATCAGGAAGGCTCCACAGGTCCAAGAGCAGCCAATTCCTCCCGCATATAAATAGTAGAGACTACTATGTATTCTGAAGCTATTTTGATGAGGTGGGGTGGTGCGAGATGAAGAGACGGGCAAGACCGGCACGGAAGCGGGGGCTTCGCGCCAAGCGGCAGGCTGTACCCGGAGTGAAGCGCAGAATCAAGGTGCAGACAGTTGAATTTGCGGTGTTTGGTGACAGTCACGTGGGATATGGGAACAGCTTGAGCATCTTTAAGAGTCTTTTGCCTAAGGCAGTGGGCAGCGGGAACAAACGGTTTATCATCTTCGGGGGAGATAACACCCAGGCGGGGGCGGATCACGGGAATAACGCCGGGACGTACTATAAGGAATTCAAGGACACCGTTACCAGTACGCTGGGAAGCATCCCTTACAAGGCGTCGATCGGGAATTGGGAGGCCAGCACACGGTCGTTGTTCACCCAGTATTTAGGGGCGGTGGCCGGACAGATGAATTTCCCGGGAACGCAGGGCAAGGTGAGATATGTATGGCTGGATTGCGCACTGGGGCAATTCACGCCGGCCAGCCTCAATCTGCTGCGTAATCTGGATGACAGGTATTTCTATATTATTGATTTCCATTGGCCGCTGCGGGTGCAGGGCATTACGGTGGATTCCAGCCATGTGCTCAGCGCGGCCGAGACCTCCAAGTTCTTCACGGCCATTCCGGCAAAAGCCAGAGAGAAGGTGCTGGCGATCTTCACTCATCACGGGCACAAATTCTACCGGAAGCTGAACAACATCTATCCGGGGTACACCAAGACCAAATTCTTCGTCACCGGCTGCTCCGGGGACTACAAATGCAAGCCCGGCGGGAATATGGGCTACTATAACGCCACATTAACCAGCAGCGGGCCAGGCTATAAAGTTGAGGCTTATATCGCGCACTGAGGGGCTAAGGGAATGAGACATAGCAGCGGGAGAGTGTCGTGAAGACATTCTCTTTATTTTTGGGCGGGCGTCCTGGCGGTAAACTTGACAGCCCTTTCATGGGTTGGGTATGGTTTAACAATACCGAATAATAAAAGTCATCAATACAAATAGAATTACGACAGGAGGAACAATACAATGAATATTCTAATTACAGGGGCGGGACGCGGACTGGGCCTTGAATTGGCGGCAGCTGCGCTGGAGCGTGGACATGCTGTTATTGCCGGGGTGCGGGATCTGACGCGCGGGCAGGCAGCATTAGCTGATCTGGCGGCAGTATACGGGGATAAGCTTACTCTTGTGACGCTTGATGTGACGGACGAGGCCGGAATAGCAGCGCTTGCTGCCAGCCTGACAGAGCAGGCCCGGACACTCGGCGTCATCATCAATAATGCCGCAGTGCTGAATGCCACGGACACCGCACTTGAAGCGCTGGATATGGAAGAGATGCAGCGTGCCATGGATATCAATCTGTACGGGCCGATGCGGGTGGTCAAGCACCTTCTGCCGCTGCTGACCGGGCCGGATGCTTCAATCATCAATATCTCATCAGAGGCAGGCAGTATCACCAATGCTTACCCGGGCAGCTATCCGTATACGATCTCCAAGACCGCGCTCAATATGTTCACGCAGAAGCTCCATGTCACGCTGAAGGACCGCGGCATCCATGTGCTCAGCGTCCATCCCGGCTGGATGCCTACCGATATGGGCGGAGCTAAGGCACCGCTTCACCCGCGCACCAGTGCCGAAGGCATTCTGGACCTGATCGGGCAGAGAGCCGAGCCGTCCGGCCATTTCAGATTCGTGGATTACACGGGTGAGGATATGGATATCTAGCTGGGCATCTCCAGCACTTCACCTGTTAAGAGGCAAGTGGTGTGGTGATTTTCTCGTCCGGTGAGCGGCGGGGCCAGAGCAGCAATCCCAGTGAGCAGACTACCAGAACTACGCAGAGCAGGTAGGAATGGCGGTATCCTAACCACTGGGCTGCGGCTCCTCCCGCCAGGCTTCCGGCCAGTCTGCCGATGGTTGTAGCATTGGTATACAGCGTGGAGGCATAGCCGGGAAGGTCCGGCAGCAGATCCTGAATATAGCTGATGCCAATTGCAGAGATCACAGCGACAAAAAAAGCCAGCAGCACCTGTCCGGCGATGAGCTGCCACAGCTCACCTACTCCGATTACCAGCGCATAATAGATTCCCCCCATTGCCATTCCCCAGCCCAGCAGCACCTTGCTGTCGTATTTGGCTGACAGCAGCCCCAGCACCAGCATGAACGGAATTTCCATTAACGCACAGATACTGGCCACCGAAGCTACATTCTGTGTAGTACCTCCCAGCGTATTGACAATAAACAAGGAGATATTCAGACTATTGGCCCAGTGTCCGGTATAGAGCAGGGTCAGGATGAGAAAAGGAACCAGTACCCTGGCGCTGCGTTGCAGCCCGGACGGCTGCTGGATACGTCTGTGGACCTGCTGCTTAGCGGCTGGAGGCCGTACGAAGCTGAACACCAGAAGGGCATTGAGCAGGAAGATCAGAGTGGTCGATGAGAAGATCCCCTGAAATCCGAAGCGGCTCAGGAGTGCGGCTCCTACCAGCGGACCGCTGATGAAGCCAAGGGAGAACATCGAGCGCAGAGCCGAGTTAGCCAAGGCATGATCAGGAGAGCTGCTGGCGCTCACAGCTTCTCTGGCACTGGCGAATAATTGCGGCATCGCCGGGGCGCCTAATGCGGTGAATATGGTCATATAAGCCAGCAGCGGGTAGAAGTCATGGATGAATATGTATCCGGCAAAAGCAACGGCGTTGAACATCATACAGATCACCATCAGCCTGCGGCGGTTCAGCCCGGCGTCGGAGCGTTTGGCAATGAACATGCTTAAGGCTACTCCGCTAAGGAGCGTCACCGCTGTAAATATTCCGAAGGTTCCGGCACTGACACCGAGTTCTTCTGTGAAGTAGACCGCCAGGAATGGAGCGCTGATAGAGATGGCCATTCCCTGGAACAGCATGCAGAGCAGGAATATAGGGTAGGTTGGAATGAGGAGCAGAGCATAGGTTCTTTTGAGCATAGAGTGTGAGGACTTCCTTTCAGCATCGCTTGTAGTCTTATCTTTGATTTAATTATAGTATAACGTCAATAGCATATGATGTGTCTGATTAGTATCTTTACCATACGGAATCCCTAATAATGAACTGATTTTTGGGCCAATTGTTCAGGTGTTATTGTCCGGGAGAATCTTCTAAGATGGAGGAGGATAGGACAGCCGGGCTGTGCGGACGTTCGGTTTGGCTGGAGATGAAACCGTTATCATGAAGAATGAAGGAGAGATTATATATGGACGCTGCTATGTATCCTTTTAGACAAATGAAATTGCCATTAGATGAACGTGTTCAGGATCTGCTCTCCCGGCTGACGCTGGTGGAGAAGGTCAGTCTGATGCCGCAATATCAGGCTGCCATTGAACGGCTGGGTGTAGGCGGTTACAAGCATGGAACGGAGGGAGCGCACGGGATTTCCTGGCTCGGCAAAGCCACCTCATACCCGCAGCCAAGCGGCCTTGCCTGCACCTGGAACCCGGCGCTGCTGCAAAGAATCGGCTCGGCGATCGGCGATGAGGCCAGAGCCTTTTACCGTAAGAATCCCACCATTAACGGCTTGACCCTGTGGGCACCGACTGTGGATATGGAGCGGGACCCGCGCTGGGGGAGAACAGAGGAAGCCTACGGGGAAGACCCTGAGCTGACAGGCCGATTGAGTACAGCGCTTGTTCAAGGAATTCAAGGCGATCACCCGGTGTATCTGAAAGCGGTCGCAACCCTGAAGCATTTCCTCGGGAACAACAATGAGATTGACCGGGGCGTGGCTTCGTCCAGCATTGACCCGCGCAATATGCGCGAATATTATCTGGAAGCGTTCAAGCCTGCCTTCAAGGAAGGCGGCGCACAATCCATGATGACCGCCTACAATTCGGTGAACGGCGTGCCGGTTATCCTCCATCCGGCGGTGATGGAGATTGTGAAGGGCGAATGGGAGATGGACGGCTTCATTGTCAGCGATGCCGGAGACCTGTTCGGGATTGTGAAGGATCATAAGTATTATGATTCCTTCGCCCAGTCTATGGCGGAGTCGATCAAGAACGGCATAGACAGTGTAACTGAAGAGACAGAGGAGACCATTAAGGTCATTCACGAGGCGCTCCGTGAAGGTTTGCTGACGGAGGAGGATCTGGACCGCGCGCTGGCGAACACCTTCCGCGTCCGCTTCCGGCTCGGTGAGTTCGACCCGGAGGAAGGTAATCCGTATACGATGATAGACGACTCAGCCATTCTCAGCAAAGCGCATGGCGAGCTGTCACTCGAAGCCGCGAAGGAATCCATCGTGCTGCTGAAGAACGATAACGCAGCCCTTCCGCTGAATGCAGCCGCGCTCTCCAAGGTGGCTGTGATCGGCACGCTGGGGGACGAAGCATTCAGAGACTGGTATTCCGGTACGCTGCCGTATGCGGTGACCCCTATGCAGGGAATCACCAAGAAGCTGTCAGGCAAGCAGGTCACCTTCGAGAGCGGGGATGACCGGATCATTCTGACCTCCGCTGCCAGCGGACAAGCGGTGGGGTTAACAGGTGAGGACGGACGGCTCGCAGTGCTGCATGATCAGCCGGAGCGGGGAGAGATGTTCCGCCATACGGCGTGGGGCTGGACCGCTCATACCCTTGAATCCGCCAGCAGGGGACAATATGTTACCCTGACAGATGCCGGCACACTGACCGCTTCCGCGGATGAAATCTATGGCTGGTATGTGAAGGAATCGCTGAACATGGTTCAGGAAGGCGAAGGAACTGTCAGCCTGCGCACCTGGAATGATCAGCCGCTTGTTATCAGTGCTGAGGACGGAACCATTCGCGTTGCTGAAGAAGAAACGTCTGCCGAAGCAGCCCAATTCCATAAGAAAGTTGTCGTGAACGGCGTAGAAGCAGCGGTAGAAGCGGCCCGGGCCGCTGAGGTTGCCGTTGTCTTCGTCGGTAACCATCCGCTCTTGAACGGCAAGGAGGAGATTGACCGGCCGGATATTGTACTGCCCGTAGAGCAGGAGAATCTGGTCAAGGCTGTCTATGCCGCCAACCCGAACACCGTCGTGGTGATCGTCGGCAGCTATCCGATTTCCTCCACCTGGATCGACGAGCATATTCCGGCCGTGCTGTACACCTCGCACAGCGGACAGGAGCTGGGCCATGCCGTCGCAGATGTCCTGTTCGGCGATTACAGCCCGTCCGGCAAGCTGAATATGACCTGGTACCGCAGTGTCAGCCAGCTGCCTGAATTCATGGACTACGATATTATCAAAGGCAAGAGAACTTATATGTACTTCGACGGTGAACCGCTCTATCCGTTCGGTCACGGTCTGAGCTATGCGCAGGTGGACTACAACAAGCTGTCCCTGGCAGCAGAGGAAGTGCAGCAGGACGGCACGATCAATCTGAGCGTAGAGCTTGAGAACAGCGGCGGCGTTGACGGTGACGAGGTAGTCCAACTCTATGTCCAGTGCTTGTCTACCCGGATCAGGCGTCCGCTTAAGCAATTGAAGAGGTTTGACAAAATCCGGCTGGCTGCCGGACAGAAGCAGACGGTCACATTCACCTTACCGGCCGCTGAACTCTCCTTCTGGGACGTCAGCCGCGAACAGTACTGTGTGGAGGATGGGGAATACATGCTAATGGCAGGCCGTTCCTCGGGAGATATCCGGCTGTCCGCCACAATCAGGGTGCATGGCGAGACAGTTCCGCCGCGTGATCTGTATACGCCAGTGAAGGCTGAGAATTACGATGATTACGATAGCGTCTTCCTTGATGAATGCAAGGCAGGCGGCGCTGCGGTGCATCCGGTGAAGGAAGGGGCATGGATCGCCTTCCATAATGTCCGTTTTGCAGAGGGTGCAGCAGGTGTCGAGATGCTGGTATCCTCCGTCCAGGGAGGTATGGTTGAAGTCCGGACCGGCAGCCCGTCCGGCAAGCTGGCGGCTACCCTTACAGTTCCGTCCGGCGGCGTTCAGCAGTGGCACAGCCAGTCCGCTATAGCGAGTGTGGATGCAGGGACCACAGATGTATATCTTGTCTTGCGGGGTGAGGTTCTGCTCAGCCGCGTGCAGTTTACGGTGTAAAAGTCAGCCCTGTTACTGTTCAAATGTAAATTTCTCGCTGAAACGGTACCATCCTTTAAAAGGACGGCAAAGCCGTTTCCACTTGTCCAACATGCAAGAAGCTAACAGAGCAGCGTTTCTCCTGTAACGGGAGAAGCGCTGCTCTGCTGTGTATCCGGTCCCCGGATAAGTCTAGCTTAATTCATCCGTCACATCTGACCATGTGGAATAAGCAGGCAGCTTCTGCAAGCCCCAATAATCCAGCAGTATACGGATCACGCTGTCCCTGTCAGTCATCTCCCGGGAGAAATGCCTGAAGGACCCGTCTGGATAGCCGAGGCGCAATTCAACGACGATGCTGCGGGGAGTATGGCGGATAGGGGCGGCCTGCATATACAGACTTCCCTCTACCGGCGTACTGGGATCAATGACGATGAAATCATCCGGATCTTCGGTGAAGCCGTTAACGATATGGGTGATAAGCGAGGCTTCAATGGCGTAGTTTGCAAAGGTTTCATATTGGGTGCTGATTGTATACGTGACACCGCTGCTGTTATCTTTGCTGGAGTTTAGCGTTTCCATGTTCCATTTTCCTCCTCGATATTTAATTCAATACGAACTCAAAGACGAAGCCCCGCCAGATGCCCCCTGCGCCTTGCGGAATGCGGAGGGGGACATGCCGCTCTGCTTATTGAAGATGCGGTTGAACTGGGAGAAGCTGTTGAAGCCGCATTGCCCGGCGATGTCGGAGATCTTGTACCGGGTATGGAGCAGGAGCTGCTGGGCTTTGCGGACGCGGGTCATCTGGATGTACCCGGTCAAGGTGAAGCCGGTGACGGTTCTGAACTGGTGCGATAAATAATAAGGGCTGATATAGAATTCCTTGGAGATGGAGTCCAGGGACAGCTCGCTGCCGTAATGGCTGTGAATGTGGGCGGTGATTGAATAGATTTTTTGCATCATGGCATTGCCGATCTCCTCAAGCACGTACGCATTCTTGTCATTCTGCTGGGACAGACTGCATAAGAACTGCTGGAACAGACTGTGAATCAGTACCGGATTCAGCGGTGAAGTGTTGCGGGAACAGTTGAAAATAGCATTGAGCGGCTCAAACACGGCACTGCGCAGCCCTCCGGTGAACCGGTAGATCGGAACCTCCTCGGCGAACGGCTGCAGCATTGCATTGTAAGCGGTCTCAAATCCGGGTATATTCCTGGGCAGGTTGAAGTTGATAATTAGTCGCTTATGCGGCGGGCCTGCGGGATACTGGGTCATATGCAGCCGGTACGGAGCAAGCAGAACAATGTCATATTGCTGCAGGGCATGTACATTACCTTCAATAATATGAGTAGCGCTGGAATCCAGCAGAATATGAATCTCATAAAAGTCATGATCGTGCTGGAACTCCATATTGATGTCGTGAGAGCGCTGATCGTAGTCGAAATAGTAAAAGAGCGGATCAGCCGGGGTATTGATACGTATGCTATATCCTTGGTCATATAACAGGTCGCTGTCAAGCATAGCCTCTCTCCTCACCGTTGCCGTTTACTATAGAAGTCCAAGCCGTTTCCACCTGTATATTATAGGCCCAAAAAAGCAAAATATGCAATGAATAGGGCGGAATACAGCAAGAGTAGGGTAGTTTTTGGAGTGAAAGGTTTGCTATAGTGACCATATGAAAGCGGATACAGGGAGTGATAGAGATGTTATTCACAGAAGAAAAGCTGATCAAACGCCAGGCTGAAGTGGAAAAGTATAGATATCTTAAGGTTCAGGAGCTTACAGAGTTCGCGTTCGCTGAGGATGAGGAAGGGGCTAACGGTGTATACCCGGAGTCGGTCTCCTTTGATGGCATCATCAGGCTTCAGGAGCATTGGCGCGGGCGGGACCGTTACATCTGGCTGCGCACAGAGATCGTGCTGCCGCCTGGTCAGGCAGGCTTCAAAATTGCCGGCAGATTTGATTTTGGCAAAACAGGGGACTTCAATAACTCCGGCTTCGAATCGCTGCTGTTCGTGAACGGATCGCCTTATCAGGGCGTAGATAACAACCATAGAGAGGTAATCTTCGGCGATGAATGGGGCGGACAGACGGTAGAGCTGGCCTTCCGGCTATGGTCGGGACTTGAGGGCGGCGGAGTGCCCAGAATTCAGGAGCACCGGCTCAGCGAAGCGTTCATCGGCTATCTGGACGAGAGCATTGATGACCTGTTCTATATGTCGAAGGCGGCGCTCGACACCTTCCGTTATCTTGGCAGAGACCAGCCGGAGAAGCAGTGGCTGTTAAGAGCGCTGAACGAAGCCTTCCGTCTGATTGACTGGTCGGAGCCGGGCTCGCCAGAGCATACTGCTTCGCTGTATAAGGCAGGCGCCAGTCTGAATCAGGCGATAGAGGCGATGCCGCAGACTTTTGACGTAACGCTTACGGCTGTGGGCCATACCCATATTGATGTTGCCTGGTTGTGGAGGCTGAAGCATACCCGTGAAAAGACAGCCCGTTCCTTCTCCACCGTTCTGCGGCTGATGGAGGAGTTCCCGGAGTACCAGTTCCTGCAGACGCAGCCTCAATTGTACGCATATCTGGAGCAGGATTATCCGGAGTTGTTCGGGCGGATCACCGAGAAGGTGAAGGAAGGGCGCTGGGAAGCGGAAGGGGCGATGTGGCTGGAGTCGGATTGTAATATCCCGTCCGGTGAGTCGCTGGTCCGCCAGATTATGCTGGGCAAACGCTATCTCAGTGAACAATTCGGCGTAGAGAGCAAGTACCTGTGGCTGCCGGATGTCTTTGGATACAGCTGGGCGTTGCCGCAGATTCTCCGTAAATCGGGCATCGACACGTTCATGACGACCAAAATCAGCTGGAATCAGTTCAACCGGATGCCGCATGACACCTTCTGGTGGCGGGGGATGGACGGCTCGGAGGTGCTGACACATTTCATCACGACCTCCGAGAAGGATGGGGCAGAGTACACGTATAACGGCCGGATGACGGCGGGGCTGCTGCGCGGAATCTGGAATTCCTATCAGGATAAGGAGATCAACGATCACCTGATGTTTGCATACGGCTGGGGTGACGGAGGCGGCGGGCCGACGCGGGAGATGCTGGAGCTTCGGCGGCGCTTCGACAAGCTTCCGGGCATTCCGAAGATTGAGATGGGCAGTGCCGGGGAATATTTCACCGGGCTGCATGAACGGATCGGGAAGGCGGAGTCGTTCGTACACACCTGGAACGGGGAGCTGTATTTCGAATGCCACCGGGGTACGTATACCTCACAAGCCCGCAACAAGAAATATAACCGCCGCCTGGAGCTGCTGCTGCGCGATGCCGAGTGGCTGCATACGCTGACGGGTGTAAGACAGGGGAATCTTGAAACCGCTTATCCTGCGGCTGAACTGACCGGGATCTGGGAGATTCTGCTGCGCAACCAGTTCCATGACATCATTCCCGGTTCGTCGATCGCTGAGGTCTATGAGGACAGTGATGCTGAATATGCAGAAGGCGAGGCGCGCTCACTGGCTCTGATTAACGGTGTTGTCCAAGAAAAAGCTGACAGCAGGTTCACGCTGCTGAACAGCTCGAACTGGAACCGTCCGCGTTATGCACTGCTTCCTATAGCTGCAGCAGATTCCGCAAGTGTTCATGACGCAGACGGGAACCGGCTGTGGCAGCAGCGGACGGCAGACGGGGAAGTGCTGGTCTACGTTCCGTCTGTGCCTGCATTGGGTACGGCGGTGCTGAAGGTAGTTCACGGGCAAGCAGGCAAGGCTCCTCAGGAGTCACAGGTTCAGCCGCTTGCAGCTGTATCCGGCAACACGCTGAGCACACCGCTTGTGGAAGTGGTGTGGAATGAGCAGGGGCATTTCACTTCGATGATCGACCGGAAGAGCGGCCGTGAGCTGCTGGCTCCCGGGCAGCGCGGGAATGTACTACAGGTGTTTGAAGATAAGCCGCTGGATTTCGAAGCGTGGGATATCGATATTTTCTACCAGGAAAAGATGACCGAGATCTCGCAGCTGACCGGATGTGAGCTGACCGAGAATGGTCCGCTGCGGGCGGTGCTGCGTATGACCTGGACCTATCACCGCACAGCGGTTACCCAGGATATCATCTTCTACCGTGATACTGTGCGGATTGACTTCCATACTGAGCTGGATTGGCACGGACATAACCAGCTGCTGAAGGTGGCTTTCCCGGTGGATATTCATGCGCTGGAGGCTACCTATGATATTCAGTTCGGTAACGTGAAGCGTCCTACACACTGGAATACGAGCTGGGATTACGCCCGCTTCGAAACGGTGGGCCATCAGTGGGCGGATATCAGCGAGAAGGGGTATGGCATTGCGCTGCTTAATGACTGCAAATACGGCTACGATATCAAGGATAGCGTGCTCCGGCTGACGCTGCTGAAATCGGCGGTGCATCCCGATCCGCAGCAGGATCAGGGGCATCATGAATTTACGTATGCCCTGTACCCGCATACCGGTGATTTCGTCGAAGGCAGGGTGGTCCAGGAGGCGTGGGAGCTGAATAATCCGCTGCGCAGTGTGGCAGGTGAGCTGGAAGGGAACCCGCTGCTTTATATCGATGGTGCGCATGTGACAGTGGATGCTATCAAACGTTCGGAGGACGGCAAGGATGTGGTGGTGCGCCTGCATGAGTACGCCGGTTCCCGGACACAGATTACTGTAGATAGCGCCTATTCTATGGCTTCCTGGCAGGAATGCAACCTGATGGAGGAGCCGCTGGGAGACTGGCAGGAAGCAGAGGAGCTGAGCTTCCAGGTGAAGCCTTATGAGATCAGAACGTTCAGAATCAAGCTGCGCGGGACGCAGAGCTGAGAGGAGAGAGGCTAGGATGGGAGCAGGAGAGAAGCAAGCGGTGCCGGTTAGCTGTGTGAGCAAGGAAGAGGTTATGCAGAAGCTGGACCTGGTCACGAATAAGCTGCTGAAGCTGGGCCGGCCGGATAATGAAGCGGAATTGCAGAACCTGGGGGAAGACGCGGGACGCCGGGGGTATTTTGCAAGGGACTTCGGGATGGAAGAGTGGGATTGGCCGCAGGGAGTGGGGCTGTATGGCCTGCAAAAGCTGGACCGGCATTTCGGGGACGGCCGTTATGCGGCATACACCAAGCCATGGATGGACCGGCAGCTGGAGAAGGGATTGCCCAGCCGGAATATTAATACGACTGCCCCGATGCTGTCGCTGATGGAGCTGGAAGAGGCCGGAGAGCTGAGTCTCGAATGGATAGAATGGCTGATGCAGGGGCTACCCCGGACGCTGGAGCAAGGCTATCAGCATGTGACTACAGGGACTCAGAAGCATGAGATTTCGCTCCATGAGAACGAGATCTGGATTGATACGCTGTTCATGGCGATTCTGTTCACTGCCAAAATGGGGGTGAAGTACGATAACCCGCAGTGGCGCGAGACCTCGCTGCATCAGCTGCTGCTGCACATTAAATATCTGTATGACAAAAAGACCGGCTTCTTCTTCCATGGCTGGCATTTTGCAGAGCGCCACAACTTCAGCGAAGCTTTCTGGTGCCGTGGCAACGGCTGGTTCGCGCTCGGTCTGCCGGAATATCTGGAGCTGATGCGGCCCTATCTGGCAGACGGAGTCTTCAGCTATCTCCAGCAGACGCTACAGGCCCAGGCCGAAGCCTTGCTCGCTTGTCAGAGCGGGGACGGACTATGGCATACCCTGCTGGATGACCCCGGCAGCTATACCGAGACTTCGGGTTCGGCTGCGATTGCCGCCGGAATTCTGAACAGTGTGCGCCGGGGGCTGCTCCCGGAGGCCTATAGCGAACCTGCACTACGGGCAATCCGCGCCATCCTGGACAGAATTGACGGCGAAGGCACAGTGCTCGGCGTGTCCGGCGGTACTCCCATCGGCGCAGCCAAGGAGGACTACAAAGGGATCATCATTGCCCCTATGGCCTACGGACAGGCGATGGCGCTGGTCGCGCTGGGCGAAGCGCTGCATTACTGCTGAGGGGTCAGGTGTGTGAATTGAACAAGCGGCAGCCAGGGACGAATGATTCGTCTGAGGCTGCCGCTTGTCGTATTGTTGGGGGAACGCACAGGGGACGGGGGCTGGCCTGTATGCGCAAACCGAATACATTTGGTGTTGGCGAGAGTGTGCGGCCGAATGTAATCGGAAAACCGATCACAATTGGTGTTGGCGAGAGTGTGCGGCCGAATGTAATCGGAAAACCGATCACAATTGGTGTTGGCGAGAGTGTGTGGCCAAATGTAATCGGAAAACCGATCACAATTGGTGTTGGCGAGAGCGTGTGGCCGAATGTAATCGGAAAACCGATCACAATTGGTGTTGGCGAGAGCGTATGGCCGAATGTAATCGGAAAACCGATCACAATTGGTGTTGGCGAGAGCGTATGGCCAAATGTAATCGGAAAACCGATCACATCAAGTATCCAATCCGTGGTCCTCATCGATACACCAATGGAATTCGTCAACAATGGCCATCACCAACCCGGTTATCGCACGCTCCAATGGCTCATCTATCTTAGTTGCTGGCAGAATGACCTCTACCAGGTTCACCGCTTCAATCCCTTCCAGGGTGTAGTAAGCATAACTGCCATCCGAATTTGCGGAGATTCCCTTTACCCCGATATGTGCTCCATGGAGCGCCTTGGAGAAAGATAGAGGACCGATTTTTTCAAACCTCATCGTACTAATAAAAAATCGCTCCAGTACCTCCGTCCTTACCGTCTTGGCGTAGTCCACAGAATGGAGGCTAATGTAGTCATACACTTCACTCACCTCACGTATGCATATACTCAATCTTGCTTCTGTACAGATTCAGAATCCGCACCTGCTCCTCGCTAAGCTCCTCGAAGTTCCAATACATATGCATCAGGTTGTATTCAAACAGCTCTTTCAGTCTCATAAACAGCGGCAGTTTTCTGGCCATCTCAGCGGAGAGGGGATGCTCTTCCTTATATCCGTCCGTGATTGCCTTGGTAATCGTGCGCTTATAGTCCATGAGGTTTTGTCCGCCCGCGAATGAGTACTCCAGCGCAGAATAGATCGGTACAGCTAAATCGTAGGCATAATAATGTCGCTCACAATCCTGCCAGTCAATCATCGTCAGCGCAGAGTCACTGTCCACCAGGGTATTGTTCAGCCACAGGTCCCCGTGGATTAACCCGTAGTTCGCCTCATCTTTGGGCAGCATTCGGATCTGCTTGAGCACATCCTTCGCAATATCCCGTATGGCCCGCTCTTCAGCAGGAATGTACTTGAGAAAATCATATTCATCGTTATCATACCAATGCGGAATCGGCTGGGCAGCGTCAGACTGCTGATATTCTTTGCTCACCTGATGCATTCTGCCTATTTGCTGTCCGAGGGTTCTGAGGATGGTTTTGTCCCATTTGGCCCGGGGCAGGTGGATTCCGGCTGCCGCCCGGAACAAGACCACGAACTTCTCTTCTTCATCCAGCAGCAGGGTGCCGATAAGCGAATTATGTTCAGTAGGTATAACCTCCGGCACCCGTACGCCCCGATTGAACAGATAGGTTGTCCAGTTCACTTCAGCTAATTGTTCCTCATAGGTCTTATAATTCGTAATTCGGGCGAAAAATGTCTCCTTTCCCGAGTGACAACGGTACATTTCGTTGGTGACCGCCTCCACACTGGAGAGTTGAACCGGATAGGTAGTATTCAGAAATTGCAATATTTGTGCTTGCATAGGTTGGTTAACCTCCATTTGACTTACAGATCCTGAGACAGGCGGATCATATCCACCACCTGCATCCCGTTCTCATAGATTTCTTCACTATAATGTCTGATGAAAAAGTCCCTGTCGATCCCCGTGATTCTGAATCCGCATTTCTGATACAACGCAAGCTGGCCGATACTAGAGTTGCCTGTGCCGATCTCCAGCGTTTTGAATCCGAGATGCTTAGCCTCCTGAATCGCGTGATTCACCAGTTGCTTCCCGATCCCCCGGCCTTGGAACTCCTCATCCACTGCAATATTGACCAGCTCGGCGGTCTCCGGTCTGGTAGGCAGTAACACATAGACTCCGACCACTTGTTGATCCGCCTCAGCAACGAAGCATTGTCCTCTTGCAATATAGTCCTTAACCAGCTTCGGTGCAGGGTCTGCCAATAAAAGCAATCCGGTTGGGGGCGGTTCATCTGTGTGTAACGCTCTAATTTCCATTCTAGCATTCGCTCCTTATTCATTAACAGGCCAGATGCAGCCAGTCCGCGATATGAAAGCTACCCTATTAACATTCGTGAAGTCCTGTTAGAGTCTCACAAAAGTGATGTAATCAACGGGAGCCGGTTCTGCCGATTCCATCCGAAGGGCCCGGTTGATCTGTCCCCGGTGATATTGCCCATGTAAAAGCACCTGCAGCAGGATGTCCCGGACGGAGGTCTGGAACGAGGTTCCATTTTGGCTGCTGTAGCTAATCATCTGATCCAGCGCAGATTCTTCCAGCTTGCCGATATAGCTGCGGTATTGCTCAGCATTCTCTTCGAACAGTTGCCGGATTGCCGTCAGGTCTTCCGCTTCTTCCCATAATGCGTATTGTGTGCTGCGCTTACCCTGCAAGCGCGACAGCCAGACTTGCTCCGCCACCGCCACATGCCGCACCAGCTTCAGCAGCTCCGCGTCCTTCGTGTGACTCGCTTCAAGCGCATCCAAAATCCGTCCGTCCGCCCAGTACAGATGGTCCATCATGCGCACGATTGTCTTCATTGGAGTTCCTCCTTAGAGTTTTTTAGCTTATTTCATCTCATTCAGCCTATACAGACAAGCTATTTAGGTAAGCTCCATGAATGAATTAGGGCCCCGTTCTTTTCCAATTGGCTGTAACGTATAGCATTCCTGTTCTTGAGTTCATCAAATAACTGATAATAGTCCCGTTCCAAGGCTTCCCAATCGCTATAATGTCCATTCCCCGCCGATTCTCCGCTTGGACAGCTGACATTGGTCTCATTGTACAGGATGCCATGGGAAGTTTGCCATTCAGGCAGGATGTCCTTCCATTCTCCAAATACATGCCCCCGCCACTGCTCCCCTAAAGCCGACCGTAACAGATTCTTATTCACAGGATCAACTGCCCTGAACATCTCCAGTCCGGCAGGACCAAGATCCATGAAGAGGTTCCCGCAATTGGAGCACTGGTAAGCGGATTTGAACAGTCTAGTGATTAAGGATCTAATCCTCATAGCAGCTTCTTCCTTATCCCGCGGCGTCGGACCCGATTTCTCAATAGCATCGTCAATCTCATCCATAAGATCATCCTGATCCTGGTCCGCAAGGAAGTATCCTTTATAGGGCAAATAATCCGTATTGTCGTGGATTCGGTGTCCGCATTCACATCTGAAATTCATCGGCTCACCTCGCATCAGAACGCAGGCTTGCGTACCAGGAAAGCGCCTGTTGTTCCATCGAGCTCACAAATGCTTTTTTGGCCGGGCCGTACTGGCTGGTATCCTCGAAGTGATCCGCTAATTCTTGTTTGAACTGACTGTATCTTGCCGCTTCCGCCGGATGGGCTCTTAAAAAATCTCTGAACACGAGATGCCGTTCAATCTGAGGGTTGTCTGCCTGATAACAATGAATATGATGCGTCCTTGCCTCACCGCCTTTTCGGAATAATCTTCTGCCAGGAATTCCCCAATCTCCGGCAACATCATATCCGAGCAGTGTCATCTTATCGTTGTACGAGTCGATTTTGCCTATGTCTTTTACAATACACATCATATCAATGACGGGTTTAGCTTTTAAACCGGGTACTGAGGTGCTGCCAAAATGCTCAAAACGTACAATTTCATCTGTGAAAATAGTAGTTAAAAACTCAGTCTCCTGCTGATAAAGTCTGATCCAGTCTGGATTATAGTCGCTAAGTCTGATCTTCATCAAATGTCCTCCAGGTTAATGGCGTTTGGGTATCATTTCATGCTAATCAATGGGCGTTAGCTTATACTTGGAGATCTCTTTCTTCAAATAATAATGAGTATGGCTGCCGGCATTATGTATCGTTCCGAACACTCCTTACCCTTACTTTAAGTAAAATTCCAATGCCTGAAAGCTTAGGGTATCTAATTTGATGAAATCGCATTTGGAACACTCCTTCAAGCAAGAGTTATGATAGCTTAAGTGTATCATTGAGTACCCGTATTTAGCTGTAAAGAACATTTAAAATTAAGCAATACTGCCCCTGCAACTACGTTTATCAATTCATGCTAAGTTCCTACAGGTTCACCCTCTGCGTTGATGGGAACAACGGTTTCTCCAGACTGTAAAGCGAAATTTCGGCCCGCCTCACCCTTACAAAAGACCGCCTCCATGAATGCGGTTGCAGCTTCTGCGGTAACGGCATGAACGGGAACTGCGTGTTGATCACCGTAATGAAGCGGAATATCCGAAAACGACATGTGCTGAGCCCCTTTTACCCGATAGAAATGGGCATTATTCAGAGAGTTGAAGGCATAGCGCTGCCCATCGATGTAATCGTATGCAATGGTCTCATTCATTGATGCTGCCATCGCCCGGTACGCCGAAGCTTCTTGCCGCAGCAGCAAAACTGGAACAGAAGACTGTACGTCTTCGCGGCGTATGAGGTGAAAACTGGGATCGAGCAGGACAGCCGCCTTGATCCGGTGATCCTGCTTGGCGGCCTCCAGGGAGGCGGCACCTCCGAGCGAATGTCCCAAGACAGCAACCTTATCCAGGTCGAACAGCCCGGCGAGCTCAGCATCATCGGAGCAGTTAAGCGTCTCAAGAATGTCCATAACTGCGTTTATGTATTGAACCCGGTTGAGGAGCAGACGGGACCAACTGGTGTAGTCGCTGCTTGCCAGCTCCGCCATTTCCGGTGCCTGCTTGAGATAGCTGCCGTCTGGAAATACGGTGAACACGGACTCATGCGGGGCGCTAATCGTAATTACCACGTAGTTTTTGGAGACTAACTTGGAAATCACTCCGAGATACATATCGCGTTCAACACCAAATCCAGGGGAGAAGAGGACGACGGGATACCCTCCCTGTTTTGGAGCTATGGCCCCGTTGGTTGTTACACTGGTAATATTTAAGTTGTCCAGATCCACGCCCATCTCTGTCAAAAGCTTAGCTGCCTCAGCCTGGCAAGGTGAGTACAGGTCGATACCCTTCACCGGTTCTCCCCCGATGGCTGGATGAAAAATACTAATAACGAGTCTGGAACTTCCTTCCAGAACTCTTGTGAATCTCCCGATCATGTTAGCTCCCCTTTCTTAATGGATATATATTCCTACTAAATAGACGCCTGCTTGTCTGTTTGGTTGCGATGATTATCTCTTAATAAACTCAGTACTAAATCTACGACAGCTTGCGGATAATATAGTTGAATGGAATGCCAGCTGTCCTCTATCACGATCTGCCGGGTTTTTGCGGTTAACTGGAGGAGCTTCTTCTGCGCTTGTTGCCAATCCTCATTCTGCCTTCCGGCAGATAATACGATGATTGGTAATTCCGGAACTAAAGGCTCTGACTCTATTAATTGGAGGGCACTTTCTATAGTGCAGAGAGATTCCAGATATGCCGCTTTATACGCATTATTTCGATATCCGAGTGTATTCACTGTATGTTGAACTGGTGGAGGCAGCCGTTTGGCACCAATAGGTTGTTTTAATAGACGGGGCAACCCAATAGGGGATAAAAGATAACCCAGTCTTAGCCGTCTCAGGTGCCGCAGCCGTTCTTCATATCTGATTTGATTAAAAGTGGATTCTATGAATCTTTGCTCATGTGTGGAGTCCACAAGAATAATCCCGGAGACCTCTTCAGGATACTTAGAAGCAAACAGCCGCATGATCATTCCACCATAGGAGTGCCCTACAAGAATGTATGGGGGTACTAATTCAAGCTGCGTCAATAATTCCCGCAAATCACGAACATAGCCTTCGCAAGTCGGCTCACTTATAGGTGTAGTGCTCCAACCGAAACCGGCCCGGTCATAGGAGAGGACCTTGGTATGCTTGGCTAATGCGGGCTGAACCAATGACCAATCCAGAGCACAACCGCCCATTCCTGCTTCTAATAAAATCGTCGGAAGATTACTTGTGTTATTGCCATCAACAATCGCATGAAGACGGCGTGTTCCCACTGAGATCATTTCTCCTGGAGCCTTATATTTATGTAGAAGATATTTGGAAAGAGCGGCCTGAATCCATGTGAATGGAAGTCCGATCAGAGAAATAATTACACGAAGCAGGCTTTCGGTAAAATTAATTTTGCTCATGAGACAACACCTCTTTTCCTGTTCTAATTTGCATAATATAGGATTCATTTAATTGTTAAAGAGAAATCTCACGGTATCTATTTCCTATTTTATTTCGGCCTACGCTTATCTGATCTTTTTGAGAAAAGATTTGCTTGAAGCTTTCCCGGGCATGAAGTATACTATTCTCGGGAAGGTTAAGCGCTTACCCTCTGAGGAGGATAAGCGAACATGGTTAAACCGATTGTAGTTGGCATTATCGGAGCGGGAAGAATTGGCCGCCTCCACGCAGACAATCTGCGTGCGATGCCGTCGTTCAAGCTGAAGTCCATAGCTGAAGCTATGATGAGTGAGGAATTGCTGGCCTGGGCAGAGAGCAGGGGGCTTGGCTCTGTTTTTGCTGCGGGTGAAGATATACTGAATGATCCTGAGATTGAAGCGGTGTTCATCTGCACGCCGACTGATTCGCATGCGTCCTGGATTGAGCGGGCTGCGCACGCGGGCAAACATATCTTCTGTGAGAAGCCGATTAGCCTCTCCTCGGAAGAGACCCAGCGGGCTTTGCAGGCGGCAGAGGACGCTGGTGTGCTGCTGCAAGTCGGCTTCAACCGCCGGATGGACCCCAGCTTCCGCAAGCTGAAGCGGCTGGTTCAATCTGGAGAGCTGGGGAATCCGCATATTGTGAAGATTACCTCACGTGACCCGCAGCCTCCCGGTGAGGCTTATGTGCGGTCCTCGGGCGGGATGTTCATGGATATGACGATTCATGATTTCGATATGGCCCGTTATCTGGTAGGCAGTGAAGTGGCTGAGGTCTACACCCGGGGGGCGAACCTGATTGATCCGATGTTCGGCCGTTGCGGGGATGTGGACACTGCCGTCATTACACTGACGTTCGGGAACGGGGCGATCTGCGTGATCGACAACAGCCGGCAGGCCGTATACGGCTATGATCAACGGGTAGAGGTCTTCGGAACGCTGGGTTCGGCGACGGCAGACAACTGCCGCCCGACAACAGTGGAGGTATCCACCGCGGCTTCGGTTACCCGCGATCAGCCGGAGCATTTCTTCCTGGAGCGCTATAACCAGGCATTCACGGAGGAGGTTGCTGCGTTTGCCCGTTCGGTAAGGCTACAGGAGCCGGTGATCTGCAGCGGCCGTGACGGCGAAGCCGCACAGCTCATTGCTGAAGCAGCCAGAGAATCGTATCTGAGCGGACTTCCCGTCAAGCTGTCTGTAACTGCTGCGGAAGCAGGATTTTCTGAACTGCAGGCCTTGTAAGCGGATACAGATTCTGAAGACAGAGGAGGTTGAACGAGGATGTCTGATCTACTGATTAAGGCCGGAGCGCCGGATAAGGATGGCTGTATCGCTGCGGTCAGCCCCGAGAGTGCCGGATGGAAGTATGTCGGGTTCGAGGTGTACCAATTGCAAGCTGGGGCTACCCTGGAGCGTGATAGCGAAGAGAATGAAGTCTGTTTGGTACTGCTGGCGGGCAAAGCAGATATAGAGGTGGATGGCGAGCGGTTCGCCGATATCGGCGGACGCATGTCAGTCTTTGAAGATATGGCTCCTTATGCTGTGTATGTTCCGGCGGGAGCGCATTATGAGGTTACTGCACTGACAGAGCTGGAGCTTGGAGTCTGTCTTGCTCCGGGAAGCGGCAAATATCCGGCACGGCTGATTACCCCGTCAGATGCGGCAATCGAGGATCGCGGCTATGGCAGTATGTCACGCAAGGTTGTTAATATCCTGCCTGAGCAGAGTGTGGCCGAGAGCCTGCTGGTGGTCGAGGTGCGCACGGGCGGCGGCAATTGGTCCAGCTATCCGCCGCACAAGCATGACCAGGATAACCTGCCGGCCGAATCCTATCTGGAGGAGACGTACTATCACCGGGTCAATCCCGCCCACGGCTTCGTGGTGCAGCGGGTCTATAATGATGACCGCAGTCTCGACGAGACTATTGCTGTTCCGGATAAGAGCATTGTGCTTGTGCCGGAGGGCTATCATCCTGTCTCAGCACCGCCGGGATATGATTCGTATTATCTTAACGTGATGGCCGGACCGGTGCGCACATGGGTGTTCCACAATGATCCCGATCATGAGTGGCTGTTCAAGCCGGGACAGAGCGTGCCTGCGGCTGCGTCAGCAGCAGAGTGAATAGAGTCGATTAGGGTAGAAGGTTATCCAGCTTGGCAGACAAGTGAATGGATGATTATGGGGCTTCCGCGCAGCGGGAGCCTTATTTAGTATAGAGGAAATTGTGGATAAGTGGCGCGCAGGCGTGTAGCTCGAATATATGCGGAAAACAGCATACATTTGCTGGCGCGCAGGCGTGTGGCCCGAATGTATGTGAAAAACAGCATATATTTGCTGGTACGCAGGCATGTGGCCCGAATGTATGTGAAAAACAGCATATATTTGCTGGCGCGCAGGCGTGTGGCCCGAATGTATGTGAAAAACAGCATACATTTGCTGGTACGCGCAGGCGTGTGGCCCGAATGTATGCGGAAAACAGCATACATTTGCTTGCGCGTAGGTAATCTCATTCACCTGTAAGGGTTAATTAATAGCTGCGTTGGAGAAGACACACATACCCGATAGATAGACAGCATGGGAGGACTTCCTTATAATCGAAGGATAAGAAGGCATGAACGCAAAGGCGGGCTTAATAACGATGAAACCTACGATCTATGATGTGGCACGGGAAGCAGGCGTCTCTATCGCTACGGTGTCCAAGGTATTGAATAAGAGCGGCCGGATCAGCGACAAGACGCGGGAAAAGGTAGGGCGGGTCATGGAGGAGCTGAACTACCAGCCCAGTCTGGTAGCCTCTGCCCTGACCAGCCGCCGGACGGGAACCATCGGACTGATGATCCCCGATATTGCCAATCCGTTCTTTGCGGAGACGGCCCGCGGCATCGAGGATTACGCCCAGGAGCAGGGCAGCGACTTAATCGTATGCAGTACGGACCGCAGCGATGAGAAGGCGGCCCGGTACATCTCGCTGCTGCTGCGCAAACGGGTCGATGGCCTGATTATTGCCTCACATACGGGGAATCCTGAGCTGATTCGCGGAATGGTGGCTGATCATGTGCCGCTTGTGCTGTTCTCAGCCGATATCCGTATGCTGGAGGGCAACAGCGTCACCGTCGATGATTACAAAGGCGGCTATCAGGCCACGGAATATTTGCTGTCCCTCGGTCACCGCAGGCTGGGAGTGATCTCTGACAATCTGCCGGGGAGCAGGCTGCGGGTGGAGGGATTCCTGGATGCGCTGAAGGCGGCGGGGATTTCTTTTGACAATCCGGCGAATATGATCCACACCTCGGCAACGCTGGAGAACGGGCGTACGGCAGCAGCAGAAATGTTGAACCAGGCACAGAACATACGCCCGACCGCCATCTTTGGCTGCAATGATCTACTGGCGATCGGGGTGCTCAAGGAGGCGCGCAGTGCGGGCCTGTCCATTCCCCGCGACCTGTCCGTAGTCGGCTTCGACAATACGATGCTGGCAGAAATCTGCCATCCCTCGCTGACCAGTATCGCCCAGCCTCTGCGCGAGATGACCGAGCAGGCGATGCTTCTGCTGAATGAATCGATCAGTAACCCCACCAGCCCCAAGCGCAAAATCATGCTGATGCCCGAGCTGGTCATCCGCCATTCGACGGGTCCGGTTCCGCACTAACCACACACTATCTATTCAAGACCTGTTCCGGCTGCGGCTGGGAGCGGGTCTTTTTTGCGTGCTACAGTGGGGCGAAGAGCCAGTGTGTGGGGACGCGGGCCGGATGTATGCGAAAAACCGAACACATTGGGCTAACCCAGTCTCCCCGTTTAGCGGCAGAGTGTGCTAAGTGGATTTACTACAGCTACTGGCGAACGATTGCCCGCCGGAGGAGTAGTAGTTGGAAAAATGGCACTTAAATAATCCCGACATCCACCTTGGCTGCAAAATCAATCACGGTAGTTGCTTTTTTTCCACTTGCTTGCTCCTAAGTGTCAAAAAACGAGGAATTAAGCTACGTTTTCCCACCTGTTTTTCCGGGGGGAAATGTTCCCCTTCAATTCATTCTACCGGCTTGTTGAGATCGCTTTCAAATTGAGGATTGCCAAAAGCGCGCTTCTAAACTATACTAAAGTAGAAAATTAGGTTAAGCGCTTACCCTCCCCCCAGAGATGAAATGAAACATTCTGATCCAAAGGCAACAATCAATCGTTGAAATACTCAACCTACACGCCAAGTTATACGCCAAATGACTCTTACAGCAGCATATCAATCTAACCTTACGTTAATGCGATGTATAGCTTCATTGTACGAATTACAACTTTACTGTGTAATTTACAGCCTCACTGTCCAATTGACGACGATTTACAGCCATTCGTATTACCGAACGAACTACCTTTTCCCTAGCTTGATCAAGGAGGCATCACTATGAACGGTTTACAGTTCGACCCTGACCGGCGGCTGGATGTAGTTGCTGTTGGCCGGTTGTGTATTGATTTGAACGCTAATGAGACCGGGCGGCCGATGGAAGAGACGATGACCTTCACCAAATATGTCGGCGGCTCTCCGGCCAATATTATCATTGGTGCAGCGCGGCTCGGGATGCGTACCGGCTTCATCGGCAAGCTGGCCGACGACCAGATGGGCAGGTTCATCCGCAGCTATCTGCGCAAGGATGGCATTGACGACAGCCAGGTGTGCGTGGACCGGACGGGTGCGGTGACGGGGCTGGCTTTTACCGAAATTAAGAGCCCGCAGGAGTGCAGCATTCTAATGTACCGCGACCATGTGGCCGATCTGCTGCTGAACACGGAGGAGATCTCGGAGGATTACATTGCCAGCTCCAAGGCGCTGCTCATCTCCGGTACGGCGCTGGCGCAGAGCCCCTCGCGTGAAGCAGTGTTCCTGGCACTGGAGTTTGCCCGCAAGCATAATGTGACCGTGTTCTTCGATCTCGATTACCGCCCTTATACCTGGACATCAGCCGCTGAAACGGCGGTCTACTATAACCTCGCAGCCGAGAAAAGCCACTGCATCATCGGCACGCGCGAAGAATTCGACATGATGGAGAATCTGTACAATCTGGCTGGCGCTGATGATCAGGCCACGGCAGCCCGCTGGTTCTCGCATCAGGCAGAGCTGGTGGTCATCAAGCACGGCGGCAGCGGTTCGATCGGCTATACAGCGGATGGGCAGAGCCACCGGAGCGGGATTTTCCCGGCAAAAGTGCTCAAGACGTTCGGCGCAGGCGATTCCTATGCGTCAGCCTTCATCCACAGTCTGATGAGCGGGCACAGTGTCAGTGAGGCGATGCGGCGCGGCAGTGCCTCGGCCTCGATTGTCATCTCCCGCCACAGCTGCTCCGATGCTATGCCAACCCTGGAGGAGCTGGAGGATTTCCTGCGAACGAACGAGGAGGTTCCAGCAGGAGCGCAATAAGTAAGGTTAGTCAGCAGACTTTATATAGAACAGAAGGAGTGGACATAAATGACAGAGCAAACGGCACAAGTATTGAAAAACTATATCGGCGGGCAATGGGTAACAGCCGATACGGCACAGACGGAGCCGGTAGTGAACCCGGCCACAGGTGAGCTGCTGGGCAGAACGCCTCTATCCGGCAGAGCGGATGTAGACCGGGCGGTGGCGGCGGCTAAGGCCGCTTTTGCAGGCTGGTCCGCAACACCGGTGCCGCGCAGAGCACGGATTCTGTTCAAATATCAGCAGCTGCTGGTCGAGAATTGGGAGAAGCTTGCGAAGATCATCACTCTGGAGAACGGAAAAAGCTTCAAAGAAGCCTACGGCGAGGTTCAGCGCGGCATTGAATGCGTAGAATTCGCGGCAGGTGCTCCGACACTGATGATGGGCCGGCAGCTGCCGGATATTGCGACTGGTATCGAATCAGGGATGTACCGTTATCCGATTGGGGTGGTCGGCGGGATTACCCCGTTCAATTTCCCGATGATGGTGCCGTGCTGGATGTTCCCGCTGGCGATTGCCTGCGGCAACACCTTTGTGCTGAAGCCTTCGGAGCGTACACCGCTGCTGGCGGCCCGCCTTGCGGAACTGCTGGAGGAAGCCGGACTGCCTAACGGTGTGCTGAATGTGGTGAACGGCGCGCATGAGGTGGTGAACGGGCTGCTGGAGCACCCGGATGTGAAGGCGATTTCTTTTGTCGGATCGCAGCCGGTGGCGGAATATGTGTACAAAAAAGGAACAGACCACCTGAAGCGTGTCCAGGCGCTGGCCGGAGCGAAGAACCACTCCATCGTGCTGGCGGACGCGAACCTGGAAGCCTCAGCCTCCCAGATTGTGAATGCGGCCTTCGGCTCTGCCGGGGAACGCTGCATGGCCTGCTCAGTGGTAACGGTTCAGGAGGAAGTGGCCGATGAGCTGATCTCCATTCTGCTGCGGGAGTGCAACAGCATGACCATCGGGAATGGGCTGGAGGAGGATACGTTCCTGGGGCCGGTGATCCGTCAAGGCCATAAAGAGCGGACAGTTAGCTACATTGAACAGGGGATCGCCGAAGGCGCGAAGCTGCTCAGGGATGGCCGTGAGGATGCGGCGGTACAGGGAGACGGTTATTTCATCGGACCTACGCTGTTCGACGGGGTGACAGAGGAGATGAAGATCTGGCAGGAGGAGATTTTTGCGCCGGTGCTGTCGGTGATCCGGGTGAAGGATGTAGCCCAGGCGGTGGAGATTGCGAATCGCTCGCGGTTTGCGAACGGAGCTTGTATCTTCACCAATGATGGCGGTAAAGTCCGTTACTTCCGCGAACATATCGAGTCCGGCATGCTGGGAGTCAATGTTGGAGTGCCTGCACCAATGGCCTTCTTCCCGTTCTCGGGCTGGAAGGATTCGTTCTACGGCGATCTTCATGCGAACGGAAGCGACGGGGTGGAATTCTATACGCGCAAAAAAGTCGTCACTGCCCGCTGGCAGTAGACAAGGCGAAGGGAGGACATGAAGTGGAACGTATCCGATTAACGACAGCGCAGGCGCTGGTTAAATTTCTGAATCAGCAGTATGTGGATTACGGCGGCGGGCCGGAACGCTTCGTGCACGGGGTATTCACCGTGTTCGGGCATGGCAATGTACTTGGATTGGGGCAGGCACTGCAGGAGGCACCGGGAGAGCTGACGGTCTACCAGGGACGCAATGAGCAAGGGATGGTTCACGCGGCAACCGCATTTGCCAAGCAGAGCCGCAGACGGAAGATTATGGCCTGTACAGCTTCAGTAGGGCCGGGGGCTGCTAACATGCTGACGGCTGCTGCAACAGCAACGGCGAATCAGATTCCTGTGCTGCTGCTGCCGGGAGATACCTTCGCTACCCGCCAGCCTGACCCGGTGCTCCAGCAGATGGAGCATACGTATAATCTGTCGATCACGGTCAATGACGCCTTCAAGGCGGTCAGCAAATACTGGGACCGTGTCACCCGGCCGGAGCAGCTAATGTCGGCCATGCTGAACGCGATGCGGGTGCTGACTGATCCGGGAGATACCGGGGCAGTTACGATTGCGCTGCCGCAGGATGTGCAGGGCGAAGCCTGGGAGTATCCGGCTGATTTCTTCCGCAAGCGGATTCACCGGGTCATCGCCCGGCTGCCTCATCCGCAGGAGATCGCGGCTGCAGCTGAGCTGATCGCCGGCAAGCAGCGGCCGCTGCTGGTCTGCGGCGGGGGCGTCCGGTATGGGGATGCCGGAGCGGCGCTGCGTGCTTTTGCCGAGAAATTCGCCATTCCGTTCGGAGAGACCCAGGCCGGCAAAAGCGCCGTAGCCAGCAGCTTCGAGTACAACCTCGGCGGCATCGGCGTCACCGGCAACGGCTGCGCGAATGCGCTGGCCCCGGAGGCCGATCTGGTGATCGGCGTCGGCACCCGGTTCACGGACTTCACCACCGCCTCGAAGAGTCTGTTCAGTCATCCTGAGGTGGAATTCCTGACGCTGAACGCTTCGCCATATCATGCGGCCAAGCTGGATGCGCTGGCGGTGGTCTGCGATGCTGCCGAAGGCTTGAACGCCTTAGCCGCAGCGCTGGAAGAGCGGGGATACCGCTCTGCATATACGGATGAGATCACCCGGGCGAAGAAATCGTGGGCTGCGGAGCGGGAACGCCTGGCTGGTGTGGAGTATCCGGCAAACACCGGCAACACAGGTGCGTTCACCCCGGAGGTAGCCGGTCATCTCGATGAGAAGCTCCCGGAATATGCAGAGGTGCTAGGCACTTCGCTGACCCAGACGCAGGTGCTGGGGATCATTAATGAAGCTATTCCGCAGGATGCGATTGTCATCGGAGCGGCGGGTAGTCTGCCGGGAGATATGCAGCGGATGTGGAACTCGGAGGTGCCGGATACCTATCATATGGAATACGGCTTCTCGTGTATGGGCTATGAGATTGCCGGGGCGCTGGGCATCAAGCTGGCTGAGCCGGGGCGTGAAGTCTACGCGCTGGTCGGGGACGGCAGCTACCAGATGCTGCATTCCGAGCTGGTAACCAGCTTACAGGAGAACCGGAAGATCAACGTTCTTCTGCTGGATAATGCAGGCTTCGGCTGTATCAATAACCTGCAGATGGAGCAGGGAATGGACAGCATGGCCACAGAATTCCGCCACCGGGGTACGGACGGCCAGCTCAGCGGTGAGCTGATGCGGATCGACTATGCGGCGAGTGCGGCCGGTTATGGGGTGCAGACCTTCCGCGCGTCTACAGTTGAGGAGCTTCGCACGGCCCTGGCGGCGGCCCGCCAGTCGGACCGCTCCACGCTGATCGACATCAAAGTGCTGCCGAAGACGATGACCCACGGCTATGGGGCCTGGTGGAATGTCGGGGTTGCGGAAGTGTCCGGCCAGGAAGCGGTGCAGGAGGCTTACGACCGGAAGCGCAGCGGACTTAAGACAGCCCGGAGCTACTGAGCGGGCGCTGAATGTGCGCGAAGCAGGGCAGACGGCGCACAGTGAATCAAGGATTATGCCACACTTGGGATAGTGGAAGGGGTAGAACATGAGCATGTTCAGAGACAATGCCGTCCGGCTGGCGATCGCTCCGATTGCCTGGACGAATGACGATATGCCTGAGCTGGGGGGCGGCAATACGTTCGAGCAATGTATCAGCGAGATGGCGCTTGCCGGATATGAGGGCAGCGAGGTGGGCAACAAGTATCCGCGTTCCCCGGAGCGGCTGCACAGGGCACTGGAGCTGCGCGGTCTGAGTATCGCCAGTGCCTGGTTCAGCGCCTTCCTGACGGTGCGCCCATATGAGGAGACAGCGGAAGCCTTCCGTGCGCACCGGGATTTCCTGCATGAGATGGGCGCCAAGGTCATTGTCGTATCCGAGCAGGGCCGGAGCATTCAGGGGCAGATGGATACGCCGTTGTTCGCTGATAAGCCGGTATTCACCGATAGCGAATGGACCACGCTCGCAGAGGGTCTGGGCGGACTCGGGCGGCTGGCGGCAGAGAAGGGCATGACGCTGGTGTATCACCATCACATGGGCACCGGGGTGCAGACCGCAGCGGAGATTGCCCGGCTGATGGAGCTTACAGATTCTAATGAAGTATCACTGCTATACGATACGGGACATCTGGCCTTCTCCGGCGAGAATCCTCTGGAGGTGCTGCGTGAGCATCTGCCGCGGATTAAGCATGTTCATCTGAAGGACATCCGGCCGGAGGTAGTCGAGCGGGTGAAGGCAGAGAACCTAAGCTTCCTTCAGGCGGTAAAAGCGGGAGCCTTCACTGTACCGGGGGATGGCTGCCTCGCGTTCGGAGAGATTTTTGCCGAACTGGCTGCCTCGCCCTATACGGGATGGTTCGTTGTTGAAGCGGAGCAGGACCCGGCGCTGGCCGATCCGCTGGAATATGCAATCAAGGCGCGGCGGTATATCCGGGAGCATAGCGGTTTGTAGCCTGCGGGTTTAGGGTGACCGCCTTAGGATAGTTGATGTATAAAAGAGTATATGGTTTGAACATCTCACCCTTCGGGGTGATTTTGTTATTGTACGGGCTGCGGGTGGAATGACTTTATCTGGTTAGCTGGAGGGGAAGCGCATGTGCTATAATGGCAGGAATTCGAACGGCGGTTAGTTCTGCCAGTTGCACAGTTGAAATAGGCCTGATGTCCAGGATTGCCGCAGAGCACCTTTGGATGACGGGTGTTTGAAGCGGCCGGATACGGCCGGGTATCCTGATGGTTGTGGAGGAGGTTGACGAATGTCCCGTTCCTGGTATCGCCGGTTGCTGCTGTCTTATTTCCCTATATTTCTGCTGACGGTGACGATTCTGATCTTTGCCTCATTTGTGTTCATTAATGATATCTCCCGGACGGGGACGAAGAAGGCAGACCGCATCTCCGCCAGCTATCTCAGGGATAGTGTAGACCGGACGATCAAAGAAGCCGAGCTGTCGGTGCTGGATGCGGTAGAGCGGAGCGAGGTCTACAAACGTTATTTCAATACGCAGAGCCAGCCGGACCAGGCGACGATCTATGCGGTTGCCCAGAGTCTGCGCAATCTGATACAAGAATCCTCATATATCCAGTCAGTCTATTTGTATGACCGGGTGCGTGGAAGCGTTCTAACCGATACGGGGCTGAAGGAGCTGGAGGGATTCGCCGATGAGGACTGGATCAGGGCCATGACTTCGACTCCGGCAGTACCGGAAGGCTGGCAACCGGTCAGGGATTATCATTCGGGTCTGTCCCAGCGTACAGAAATTCGCGTACTGACTACCAATAAAGCAATGCCGCTTCCTTTCGGCTCCGGGGGGATACTGGTCATCAATATCAAAATGAGTGCCCTGGAGCAGCTCATCGACAGCATGGTTAACCAGCAGCTCTCGTTCATGACTATTCTGGACGGCAATGGCAACACCGTATACCAGGCTCATTCCGATACAGAAGGTGCTGCTGACGGCAAGGTGCTGAACACACTTAAGCTGGAGAGAAACGGCTGGACGTTCGCAAGTGGAATCAAGGCGGGGAATCTGTTCAGCTGGGTCTCTGTGATCTCTTATCTCTGGGTAGCGATTGCGGTGGGGACCGTGGTCTGTGCGGTATTGTATCTGATCTATGTCACCCGGCGCAATTATAAGCCGATCCAGGTGATTATGAACCGGATTGAGGGCCATCAGATCCGCACGATGGATCAGTCTACCGACAGGCCGGACGAGATGATGCTGATAGACGGCGTGCTGGAGAATCTGATTAACCACATGACCGATTATGATACCAAAACCAGGGAGAACCTGCTGCTGCAGCGCAGCAAGCTGTTCACCGATCTGCTGCACAGCGAGCGGCTGGAGCAGGTGACCCGGCGGCTGGAGGAGCTGTCTCCGCTTACCGGTGCGAATGCTTCCTCGCGCTTCATCGTTGTGCTTGGGGAGATTAACCGCTATGAGCAGGTATTCGAGGACCGGTATACCCGGGGGGATCAGAATACGCTGAAGTTTGCCCTGATGAATGTATTTCAGGAATTGGCACGGAATGCGGAGCTGCAGGGATGGGCAGAATGGGTGGGAACCGAACGTGCAGCGATTCTGTTCCTGGCGACCGGCAGCGATCAGGAGATGGAGACCAAGCTCCGGGTCTTCGCGGAGGATTGCCGCTCCTGGGTCGAGCAGAATCTGCGGATCTCGCTCAGCTTCGGCATCGGCTCCGCTGCCGCCGGACCGGGGATGATCCGGGA
Organism: Paenibacillus sp. FSL M7-0420; assembly: GCF_038002345.1. Lineage (NCBI taxonomy): Bacteria > Bacillati > Bacillota > Bacilli > Caryophanales > Paenibacillaceae > Paenibacillus > Paenibacillus sp. FSL M7-0420. The sequence goes on from NZ_JBBOCJ010000001.1 coordinate 1,530,272, forward strand.
GTCTTATGCGGCAGCCGAATATGTAATGCAGCACAAGCTGCTGATTCATGAGGATATTGTCCTGGCAGGCAGCGGCGAAGCGCGCCAGCCGCTGCTTGAGACGTATAAATATCTGCAGATGATTGCTGAATTCGTGAAGTATTTCCGCATGTCGAGCGGCCAGTGGCGGGAGCAGCTGGAACGGATCTTCGAGGCGTTTGAACAGGATTTCCTGAAGGACGAGGAGATCCGTTCCCTGATCCAGGCTATGCTGCAGATGCTGAGCCGGGAAGTGGCGGTGATGTCTGAGCAGCTGCAGGACGAGCTGTCGGCAGAGAATGCCGAGGTCCGGCTGAAGCAATTGGAGGAGGCCGAGGCGCTCCATGAAGTGAAGACGGTTCTATTCGAATATGTCACCGATTTATTCCGCACCTATGTCTCTGCCAGCGAGACGAAGAGCTACCGGGCCATGGTCAATGAGATGAAGGATTATATCGAAGAGAATTTCACTAATCCCGATCTCTCGCTGAAGCATCTGAGCGACCGGTTCCAGGTCTCCGGCAAATACGCCAGCTATCTGTTCAAGACCGAATTCAAAATGAAGTTCGTGGATTTCCTCACCGAGCTGCGGATGAAGGAAGCGGAGCAGCTGCTGATAGATACGGATTGTTCCCTCCAGGATATCGCACTTCAAGTAGGGTATGCGAATGCCATTTCATTCGGAAGAGTCTTCAAGCGGATTGCCGGCATCACGCCGGGTGATTACCGCTCCTCCAGACGCCGCGAAGCAGCCTCCAGATTGGAGCCGCAGGACTAGAGTGAGCTGGGGCAATGAAGAAATTCCGTTTGATGGTGAAGCATGGGATTCATCTGCCGCATTCGTGTAAGGTCCAGGCCGCATTTCTCTTACGCCAACCTCTGAACAAGGGGGCGAATAGCGATGCGGCCTGTATTTTTGCCGATATGAAAGCGGTTTATTGTACGAAAATCGTTGGTCGGATAAACCGGATGTCCGAATTCAGGCGCTTTACCGCATCCGAAACAGGTTTATTGTCAGACCTGCGAAAGTTATGGAATACTGTGGTCATCCCGCAGCAGCAAGCAGCTTTGAAACACTGGGGCCAGCCTACATGAACGGGATGAACGAATAAGAAATACGGGCATCATCAAGCTCGGGGGTATCATGAAGTCACCATTATAGCCTGCTAAGGCGAGGGAGATGGAACAATGACAGTGAACGTAAACCAAAGAGTTCTGAAGAAGGCAATCGGCATCGGCTTGACCGCAGTAATGGGAGCTACTCTGCTTGCAGGCTGTTCCTCGGACGGTAAATCGAATTCGGCAGCCGGAGGTACAGACGCACCCGGGAAGAGCGCAGAACGCGTAACCTTGAAGGTGGAGATCTTCGACCGCGGTAAAACGCCGAAGCAATACACCATTACCAATAACTTCATGTCCCAGATGATTCAGAAAAATTTCGGTGATCCGAATAATATCAATGTAGAATTCGTCCCGGTGCAGCGTTCGGAGGAAGTGACCAAGCTGAACGTGCTGATGGCCAGTAATACGGATGTGCCGGATATTGTCTTCACTTATGATTCCAGTGTCTTCTACCGTTACGCCCAGCAGGGCGGGTTGACCGACGTGGGCTCCTTATTAGAGGAGCACGGCCAGACGCTGAAGAAATTCATTGGTGACGAGACGATGGCCTTCGGCCAGCTCGACGGCAAGCAGTTCGCGATCCCGGGTAAACGGGCGATTACAGGCCGCTACGCTTCATACATCCGCCAGGACTGGCTGGATAAGCTGGGGCTGCCGGTACCGAAGAACACCGATGAGCTGTACACTACTTTGAAAGCGTTTAAAGAGAAGGACCCGGGCGGTCTTGGCAGCAAAACCATTCCGATGGGCATGTCCCTCGGCTCCGCTCAGCTGGAAACCCTGATCTACTCCTTCATCAAGCCGATCAGCGGCGACCTTACTTACAGCCAGCGCTACGAGCTGCCGCTGCATGAGGGCTTCAAGGATGCGGCACAGTTCCTCAACAAGCTCTACAATGAAGGGCTGGTCAGCAAGGACTTCAGTCTGGATGAAGACAAAGCCCAGGTATCCAAGGATATTCAGAACGGCAACGTCGGCTTCTGGTCGGAGGATGTGGATAGTATGTTTTATGCAGATGGCACTCTTGATAATCTCTACAAGAATGTGCCGGGCAGCAAGGTGCTGCCGGCGGATATCCTCACCAATGCCAAGGTGGACAATAAATATATCAAATCCCGCTATGCCTCGAACGGCATGTACATCATGATCCCTAAGAGCAGCAAGCGTGCGGTGGAAGCGGTGAAATATCTCGATTGGATGGCGACTGGCAACAACCTGATCGACATCTACAACGGCGTTGAAGGCGAGAACTATGATATGGTGGACGGCATCCCTGTCGTTAAGGCTGATGTGTCCCAGGAATTCCAAGACCGTCTGTTCACTTCCGGGGACACCGCGATCATCTCTAACGGTAAGAACCTCGGCGATCAGGCTACCAATGAGAAAGCCTGGATTCTGGGCTTCCCTGCCAACAACCAGGAGGCGCTGAAGCAGTCGATTGACATTGCCAACACGGATACTGTGGGCCCTATCGTCTTCGGCAAGCCGATTGAATCGGAATCGAAATACGGCACTACGCTCAGCGACAAGCTTAACGTGATTATCGTGAAGACTGCGATGGCGAAGCCGGATCAATTCGATACTATTTTCGAACAGGAAATGAAGGACTACATGTCTCTGGGCGGAGACAAGCTGAAAGCGGAGCTGGAGCAGGCGCTTACAGAGATTTCAGCCAAATAAACTAAAAAAAGTGAAAACCGGGGGGAGCTGGCATGCTGCTCTGCCCGGTTTTTTCTCCATAGGAGGAGAGGAACTTGAGCAAAGCGTCTTACATCAGAAGGTACTGGCAACTATACGCGCTGCTTTCACTGCCCATTATGTATTTCCTGATTTTCCGCTACGGCCCGATGTACGGGGTGCAGATTGCCTTTAAGGATTTCAACCTGTTCCAGGGCATCAACGGCAGTGAGTGGATCGGCCTCGATGCATTCCGCGAAGTGTTTGGCATGAAGGAGTTTTACAGCAGTCTGCGCAATACGTTTATGCTGAATTTTCTCGATTTGATCGTGTCTTTCCCGGCCCCGATTATTCTGGCTATTATGCTGTATGAAGTGAAGTCGGTATGGTTCAAAAAAATATCACAGACCCTCCTCTACATTCCCCATTTCATTTCCTGGGTGATTATCGGGGGGATCGTCTATCAATTGTTCGGCAACCAATCCGGTATGGTAAACGGTGTGCTGGAGAGCATGGGGCTGAACCCTATTCCTTTTTTGACCGAAAAAAATCCATGGCTGATTACCTACCTGTTCACGGGTGTCTGGCAAAGTGCCGGCTGGGGGACCATCCTGTATCTGGCGGCGCTTACCGGTGTCAACCGCGAGCTGTTCGAGGCTGCTGAAGTGGATGGGGCTACCCGGATGAAGAAGATCTTCTACATTACGCTCCCGAGTATCAAACCAACCATTATTACCCTGCTCATTCTCAACCTGGGGAAAATGGTCAGCATCGGCTTCGATCGTCCTTACATCATCGGGAATACGGCAGTGCGCGAATACTCCGATGTGCTTAGTACCTTCGTCTACCGGATTGGTCTGGAGTCGGGCCAGTATACGCTGGCAACTGTAGTTGGATTGTTCCAGGCGGTGGTTGGACTGGTGTTCATCCTTGGTTCCAATTATATATCGAAAAAAGTGACCGGCGACGGCATTCTATGATTATACAGAAAGGAGGCGGAGTACGATGAGTGAACGTACCTCTAACCGGATATTCGATATCGTTAACGTTACCTTTATTGCGCTGTTCGTGCTGTTCTGCCTGGCTCCGTTTATACACGTTATTGCGGTGTCCCTCAGCTCCACGCGGGCTATTACTTCCGGGGAAGTTACGATTTTCCCGATTGAGCTGAACTGGAAGGCGTATGTGCAGGTCTTCACCGACAATGCGATGATCCGCTCGCTGATCTTCACCATTATTTTGACGATTGCGACTACGGTATTATGTATGCTTTTCACCGTTGCAGCTGCTTACCCGCTGACCAAAAGCAAGCTGAAGGGCCGTACGATGTTCATGTACCTGATCATCATCACCATGTTCTTCAGCGGCGGTATTATTCCTGAATATCTGCTGATCCGTGATCTGCATATGATCGATTCCGTGTGGTCGCTGATTCTGCCCGGTCTGGTCAGCCCGTTCAACCTGATTATCCTGATCTCCTTCTTCCGCAGCATTCCGCCGAGTCTGGAAGAGTCCGCAGAGATTGACGGCAGCTCGCATTTCCGCACCCTCATGAAAATTGTTCTGCCATTATCCATGCCGGTTATGGCTACACTCGCGCTCTTCTATGCGGTGGGACGCTGGAACGGATTCCAGGATTCCCTGATGTATATCAATAATCCCGATCTGTATCCGCTTCAGCTGAAGCTTTTCCAGATGGTTCAGAACAATATGATCACTGAGCTGACGAATCTGGAGGGGGCGGCCCGCACCAAGCTTCCGCCGGAGAGCCTCAAGGCCGCTACTGTCGTCTTCGCCACGGTACCGATTCTGGTCGTCTATCCTTGGCTGCAGAAATATTTCGTCAGCGGTGTTATGCTGGGAGCTGTGAAGGGCTAATTCAACATACTTAAGCGTTGCGAGAGGAGACACGGTCATGGAGGATAAGGGAGAATTCTCCTTCTCCACCTGCTGGAATATGAGACGTCATTCTACAGGTGATGGATTACTTAATGAGATCCGGGAGCTGGGGTTCCGCAGGGTGGAGCTGAATTATAATGTGACGGAGGCAATGCTGGTTACCATCGAGCCGATGATTGAACGCGGGGAGATCGGCATATCGAGCGTTCATAATACGTTCCCCCATGTCCCGGACCCTGACTACGGCACGGATTCGGTCCTGCTGGGCTTCGAGGACAAGGAGAAACGGAAGCGGGCGATAGACCTGCTGGTCCGCTCGGCAGAGTACGCTCAGCGTTACGGCGGCGAAGCTGTGGTAGTGCATCCGGGCGAGGTACCGTTCCCGTATGATATCTCCGGGGAGCTGGAGCAGATCTACGAGGGGCAGGGCAGGGATTCGGCGGCTTACCGCAGCAAGTGGGCGGAGCTGATGGAGCGGCGTGAAGCGTACAGTGCAGGCTATGTACAGACCATTATCGAGAGTCTGGACGAGGTGTGTAACCGCGCGGTGTCCAAGGGGCTGAATATCCGCTTCGGCATCGAGACCCGCTCCAAGCCGCAGCAGATTCCAACGCTCGCCGAAGCGAAGACGATCATCAATGCGTTAAAAGGAGCGCCGGTCGGCATTTGGTATGATACCGGCCATGCCATTATGATGGACCGTCTGGGCCTGTACGACAGTATCGGGGAAATGGAAGGGCTGATGGATGATATCGTCGGCGTCCATATTCATGAGACGATCGGCCTCTCCGACCACTGGTGCCCTTATGTGAACAGCGGAGATCCGGATTTCTACGATGCCTATCTGCCGATGATTGAACGGGCGCAGGTCAAGGTGTACGAGCTGAAGGCTGCCTGCCGCCCGGAAGAGATACATGAGAGCCACCGTCTGCTTACAGCCAAGCTGGCGCGCAGGGGATAGGGCAGAAGGCTGATTGGCATCAGAGGAATCAGAGAAATTAGCCAGAGAGCTTCGAGCAAGGAGGAAGAACCCTAATGTATAAGCAACTGGTGGATAGCAATGACAAGGCTGTAGAGCTGGGGATTCCCCGGCAGGTGCTGGATCAGAGCAACCTGTATTATGGAGGAACCCTCGATCCCCACACGGGCATTGCCTGGGTGAATCACACCACCGGTACCCCGACGGATATGTGTTACTGGGGTGCGGCGCTGGTGAACCCGGATTCGAAGTATTACCGGGATGAGGAGCTGCTGGACCGGCTGAAGCTGGCGACAGAGTTCGTGCTGCGCTTCCAGCATCAGGACGGCTCCATCTCCCCGGGCTGGACGAATTATCATTCGCCGCCGGATACGGCCTTCGTTGTGGTTGGCTACGCGCAGTTATATCAGCTGCTGGCGAAGCAGGAGTGGCCGCCGCTTCAGCCGGTGCTGGACAACATGCTCCTGTTCCTGGAGCAGTCCCTCCCCGTTATACTTACGGGCGGGGTCCATACGCCGAATCACCGCTGGGTGATGTGCGCGGCGCTTGGGTTTCTCTATGAGCTGTTCGGCAGAGAAGAGGCCCGGCAGCGGGCGGATGAATGGCTGGCGGAAGGAATGGATATTACACCGGACGGGGAATGGACCGAGCGGAGCAACGGCATCTACAGCGCTGTAAGTGATATTATGCTGATTCATGCCGCCCGGCTGCTGGATAAGCCGGAGCTGCTGGACCCGGTGCGCCGGAACCTGCACATGATGGTCTACCTTGTTCACCCGTCCGGTGAAGTCGTGACCGATTATTCCGGGCGGCAGGATCTGGGAGTGCTCCATGATCTGTCTCCTTATTATCTGCCGTATGCGATTCTTGCCCGTTCGGACAAGGATGCCGTGCTGGCGGGTATGGCAGAATGGGCTGGACGCTCCCTTTCGAATCCGGGTGTCTGCTCGGTGAACGCCCTCGTACGGATGCTGCTGGAGCCGGAGCTGCAGCAGCCGCCGGAGGTTACAGCAGAGCTGCCTGTGCAGTATGAGCAAATCCTGAACGGTGATTTCCTGCGGGAAGGCTATCTGCAAAGAATGGAGTCGGTTGGTCACCAGGGGCGGATCTACCACAGCCGGCTGCATACCGACTTCGGGGCGCCTGTGGCCCGGCTCAGAGACGGGGCGACCAGCGTGACGCTGATCACGGAGACGCCTTCGTTCTTCGCGATGCGTCACGGTGCTGTAAGGCTGCTGGCCGTGCAGCTGAATACCAGCTTCTACCCCGGATTCGTGCCGATGCAGGAGATGACCCGGCTGCCGGAGGGCTACTTGCTGAAGGGCGTGCAGAAGAAGGGCTACTACGGTCCGGTGGAGGGTGCGCTTCTCCCGCCGGAAGCGGGTACGGCTGTCAGTCCGTGGTATCTTTTGCCGCATCAGAGCCGTCCGCTGACCCATGAACAGACGTTGTCTGTGGAGACAGAGGTACACCGTACGGAGACGGGCTGGACGATCCGGCTGCACTGCGCGGAGCCTGCCCAGGTCCTGGCTCAGTTGTCCTTCAAATTCGGCTGGGAAGGCAACTTCGCTTCCGGTGAGCTGGAGCCAGCGGATCAGAACAACTTCACGCTGGGAGAACTGCAGTCCGTGGACGAGGATCACTTCCTGTGGAGCGGCGGGCAGATTCGTTACACTTCTGGTGGGGAATGGATCGACCTGACGGGTGGAGAGATGGCTCATTTCGGCAGAACAGCCCCGGAACCCGGCCCGCCAAGGAGCTACAAAACCGTGCAGGTTAACCTAGTGACCCCGTTTGACAAGACATTTACGCTTACGCTGTCTCCTGCGCAGTAGAGTTGGCTGGATTTTGAGATAGGATTGTGTGGGCGCTGTCATGTTCGCTTGGACATGCGCAGAGACACCAGCATCTTCGGAGGCTGGTGTCTTTGGCGTGGAGGGAGGCGGATGCGGGAGTCTGGTCAACAGGAGAGGGAATAATCCCGTTGAATCTGGAGGAAATGGGTGGGGCGGTGTGATCAGAGGGATAAATCCATTTGAATCCGTTGGAAGCGGGCGCTACGGTTGAAATGGAAGGGATAAATCCCTTTGAATCTAGAGGAAGTGACTGAAATGGAGGGGAAAGAGGGATAAATCCCTCAGAATTCCTAGAGTTTGATGGTGATGAAGAGTAATGAGGAGCACTAGTGCACCTGATTTCGGAAGAAGTGGGCGGGATGGGCGAATGAGGAGCACTATTGCCAATGTCATTAAGATAAGTTCAAAGATAAGTTTGGAATTAATAAAGAGAATCCAAAACGGTATGGGGAAACGTCCTATGCCGTTTGTTTTTGGTGTAAGGAAGGAAAAAAGCGCATAGCAAACAAAGCGGATGGAAGATCCACTTAAAAAAATGTTCATGCGAACCGAATTATGCTACTCTGTAGACGAAGCTAATGGCGGATTTGCTACGTATTCTGCGTGTATTCCTTTGCCCAGGACGGGTGAGACGAATCGGCAACATATTTTTGCGAATCAAAGCTTCCACATCAGGCGGGGGTCCATCGCCCTTGGAGCGCAGGAAATGTCTACAGACGTGAACGGCCACCGTGAAGTTGACTTGGTAGAGGTGCCGTTTATCCTTTTGGGAAATGACTACGTGCGAGGTAATCATTTCAGCGAAATTGTAGAGGATCATTCTTGCGAATATCTCTTGGGTAATGGACTCTTGCTTCTTTGCGTGAAAATGGGTCAGACCGATGGTGTATTTTAAGGCCCGGAAAGAGGTCTCAATCCCCCATCGCAGGTGATACAGTTCCCGGAGTTCATCCGGTGAGAATTCAGCAGCCGGTAGATTGGTAATGACGGTTTCATAATCGCCACTGGGCAGGAGGAAACGAACCACCCGAAAGGAAATCGGGTAAAACAGGTTCTTTTGCATGTCCAGAAAATCAAAGCTAGAGGTGGCCGGAAGAATTTTATAGATTTCGGGGTGATCCCTGAACGCTTTCGTTCGTTTTTTAGTCAGCGTCAGGTGAATCTCCTGATCAAACGCCCCTTCAAAGGTCAAGTGCAAGCCCGAAAGAATGCCATTCGAATGCAAATCCTTGACCCGTATGACGTACTTCCATCCTTTCCGTTCCAGATGCGCGAACGTATTGTAGCTTTCCAATCCTCGATCCGCCAACACAATGACGTTCCCCTGAATAGGGGACCGATCCACCATCGTGGACAGCGCCCTTCCTTCGTTGCGCAGCTTTCGAGGTTGAAGGATGGCGTCCACGTAAAGCCGGTTACAGAGGTCATAAGCAGCGTTCAAGTGCAGAAGGTTAAAGCCTTTCGAGTGGGGCTGACTTTGAGAATAGGTCAACGGGTCCGCAGGATCTGTTGCAATATGCAGATCGGAACCGTCAATGGCCAATAATCGATAGCCTCGATAATCCTTGAATTCCGTATGGGACGCGGTAAAGGTGTGAAACAAAGATTCGACCGCAGACGGCAAAATTTTATTTCTTTGCTGAACAAAAGCAGAAGAAGTTGCGGTGTTAACGTCATAGCCCTGCGATTCCAACAGTTCCTTATAGAGGCTGTTGCCGCCCATAAAGATCAGGGTTTGCATAACCATTTCAAAGGGTAGTTTTTTCGTTCGGGTAAAATCCTTTCCCGGGTTTCTGACGTAAGGCGCGGGGGCAGCCGCCATCTCACGGATGAGAGATGTCAGTCTGTCTTTCAGCGAATTTGCATAAGCATTCATTGGCGTAACCTCCTCGTTTTTTCAAGGGGCTTCGCCACACGTTTTCTACGGATTGTCAAGATTTTTTTGTGCAAAAAAAGAGCAGGCTATCTTTTCGATAACCTGCCTTTTTCTTGTTTTTGGCTCTATATCTTAACTTAATGACATTGGCATTATTGCACCTGATTTCGGAGAAAGTCGGCGGAATGAGCGAATGAGGAGCATTAGTGCACCTGATTTCGGGGAAAGTGGGCGGAATGAGCGAATGAGGAGCACTAGTGCACCTGATTTCGGAGAAAGTTGGCGGCAGGTGCGGTTAACCGCTTCTATCTACTTATTGCAAGAGTAATTGGAAACTTCTATTTTCCTGCTTTTTATATCATTTAATAGATTATTTCCTATTTTATGACTTTTATCATAGTTGTCCATCAGGAAAAGTTTTACATTATTTACAAGTTAGTAAATGCAACTCTATCAGTCCTGAGGAGGAAGAGGGCGTATGAGAGTGTCTAAGTATAACTTCAAACACAGATTAAGCGATGATGTTCTGCTGATCATGAATACATTAACCGGAGCTGTAGACTTGGTTGAGCCCAAGGTAGCCCGTGTTCTTTTTAATAGAAGCTCCGATACATTTGCATTAAACGATCTGGACCCGGAAACGCGTACCCTGCTTAAGAGCAGAGGGTACCTCACGGACATGAACGAAGAACAATATGTCCGTGAATCACTAGAAACCTACTACCGCTCTCATCCGGCCTTACAATTCACAATCTGCCCCACCTACAAATGCAACCTCGCCTGCCCTTATTGCTTCCAATCGGACATTCACCAGGACTCGCCGACGCTTGACCTTGCACAGATTAATGAGATATTTCAGGCGATGGATCAGATGGTCTATCAGCAGCCTGAGGCGGCCGTCCAGTTCGAGCTGTTCGGCGGCGAGCCCTTCCTGGCCCGTAATCAATCTCAGGTGGAGTATATTTTACAGCAGGCTATTGAGCGGAGTTGGCCTATTCTCTCCATTACGAACGGTACCGAGCTCGGTGCGTATTTCCCTTTTCTGCAGAAGCATTCGGCGCATTTCCGCCATATGCAAATCACACTGGACGGCCCGAAGGAGATCCACGACCAGCTGCGTAAATACAGGAACAACAGCGGCAGCTATGATCTTATCTGCTCGAACATTACTTTTCTTCTGGAGCACCATATACCCGTAACCGTCCGAATCAACACAGGCCGGGAGAATGTCCGGCATTTGCCGGAGATGTTCGCCGGGTTCGAGCGGCTTCAGTGGACAAGCTCACCGGATTTCTCCTGCCAGATTGCCCCGATCAATGATAATTTCAATACGGGGAAGGTTGCCGGCTTCCAGCCTGAATCTGATCTTCTGAAGCAGCTTCATGTACTCTTCCCGGATTGGGAAGCCACCCGGCGCAGGTATAAGGTCAGCCTGGGGTATTTCATGGAGAAGAAGCTGCGGATACTCCGCAAAGCTATGTTTGACACAGACGATGACCACTATTACTTCGATCTGTCCGGCTGCAGTGCTTCAAAGCGTCATAATCTCGTATTTGGTGCAGACGGGCGGCTGTATCCTTGTGTAGAAACCGTCGGATTCCCGGATTATTCGATTGGAAGCTACCTTCAAGGGCTGCAATTGGATGAAGAGAAGTGGCAGAGATGGCACCGGGATATCGTGGTGAATGACAAATGCAGTCACTGTAATCTTGCGCCTCTCTGCGGGGGCGGCTGCGTACTGAAAGGAAGCAGAGACGGGGAATTAAGAGATTTCGAATCGAACTGCAGCGATACAAGGCAATATCTGAAGACCTATCTCGATCTTCACCGGGACCGTCTGCTCGAAAGCTATTGCCAGTGAACTCCATTACCCTGATGTCAAGGTATTTACCTTGCCATAAATATTCTTAGAGGAGAGGAGGTAATGTACATGAAATCACTGACGAAGAACAAGGATCTCTGGACGAATCTCTCAGCCAAAGACCTTGAAGAAATTACGGTTCCAATGGCATGTTGCCAGAAAGCATCCATTCAAATCAACAATCCTGCCAAAAAAGCCATCTAACAGCATCCTTATATTTGGGAAATAGCGGGAAGCGCATCCTTATGCCTTCCCGCTGTTCATACCAGGGGGGATAGACATTGTATATTTCAGAATATATTCTTACGTATCGCTTAAGAAACAGACGTCATCTTATCTTCAATTCCTTGTCAGGCGCAATGGATATTGTGGAAGAGCATATCAGCCGGTTCCTCCAGAAACAACAGCCTGCTGCCTATTCTCTCACCGCTGAAGAAGAACAGTTTCTGGCCGGCAGAGGTTATCTGTACAGGGAGCGTGAAGAGGAGCAAGCTCTGATCCGCCGGTACCAAGAATACCAGGATCAGCATGGATCAGGTGACATTTCCTTTGTGTTCTGCCCTTCCATGACCTGTAATTTGAAATGTGTCTACTGCTTTGAGCCCCAAGAGATCCGCTCCAGCCATGAACGGATGACTGAAGATCAGGTGCAGGCTGCCTTCCTGGCCATGGATCAAATCATGCAGCAGCAGCAGTCTACCCGGCATCATTTTGTTATTTTTGGCGGAGAACCGCTCCTGCCCCTGAACCGCTCCATCGTCAGGCTTATTCTTGAGCAGGCCCAAGCAAGGGGAATCACAGGAACGGTCATATCAAATGGGGGGTTCCTGTCACATTATCAGGAATTGCTAGAGCCTTACAAGGACATGCTCAGAATCCAGTTAACCATAGACGGCCCCCAGGCGGTCCATGACCGGCGGCGGATCACCCGGGCCAATGAGGGAACCTTTATGAAAATAACCGCTCAGATTGACTCCTTCCTGGAGCATGATTTCGACATCGCTATTCGTGTCAATCTGGATGGTGAGAATATAGAGCATCTGAATGAACTTCTGGATTTCTTCCAGGAACGGCAATGGAATGCTTACCCTAACTTCTCGGTTTCACTGTCTCCCGTTGAGAATTATGCAGGGAATTCCGCCCCGGGCCTGCTGCCCAGCTATCAGCTCACGGAATTTATCAAAGCGCATGTGCCAAACGATAAACTACAAAGGCTAAATACCACGTTAAACAGTGATCTAACCAGACTCTCCCTGCCATTTGAGAACGTGCTGGGAACAGGTCTCGCTAAAGATAGCTATTTCCCTAACTGTTACTTTTGCGAGGCGGCCGGAGGCAGAACATTCACCTTCTCGCCGGACCACCAGGTCTACCCTTGCACCAGTATTATAGGGGATCAAAAATGGAGTCTCGGAACGTATTACCCTCAGCTTGAGCTGGATGAACAGAAGCTGGCGCTCTGGAAGGAACGCCATGTCTTGAATCAGCCGGAGTGTAAAGCGTGCAATATCGCTTTTCTATGCTCCGGGAATTGTCCGGTTCAAGCCGGCCGAACCACCGGTTCGATCTTAGGCGCCTACTGCGGAAATGTGAAGCGTGACCTTGACAGCCATCTGGAGCTGCTGAATGATTCATTCACCGCCTTAAGTTAAATCTTCTCTTACGTGAGGTGTTGGGAAATGATCCAATTGATATGTCCGCCCTATAATGCAGCTGTGGATACCGTTGATCCCCCGCTTAATCTGCTTGTGCTCGGCGCTGCACTTCTTGAAGCGGGGTACGGGGTGTGTCTCACCGATCTGGCATTACTCTATTCAGGCACCAGCCATTTCGATGCAGCAGCCCTTGCCGGTATTGCCCGGTTAATCATCGGCAAGCCATCCAGAGTGCTCGGATTCACGGCGATGTGCGGCAATTATTCGATCGCGCTGAGAATTGCGGAGGAATGCAAACGGCTGGACCCGGACAGAATCATTATTCTTGGCGGCCCCCATGCGAGCTTCGTAGCGGCCGAAACCTTGACCCATTTCCCGGCGATAGACTATATCGTTGCCGGAGAAGGCGAGCTGACGCTGCCGGAGCTGATTGCAGCCCTGGAGTCGGGCCAACCGCTCTCAGAGGTTGAAGGAATCTGCTTCCGTGAAGAGGGGACCATCCGCACCAATCCGCCGCGGCCGATTCTGAGGAATCTCGATGATACGCCTTTCCCCGCCTTTCATCTAATAGAGGATATTGAAGCCTATTTTACCACTCCGGAGAGCCGTTTCTTTCCGGTTGAGGCGGGGCGAGGCTGTCCTTTTAACTGCAGCTTTTGCAGTACCTCCACCTTCTTTTCACGAAAATACAGAACCAAAAGTCCTGCCCGGATCATCGCCGAGATGAGATACGTCAGGGATCGTTGGGGAATCACCCATTTCAGCTTAACGCATGATAATTTCACGGTTAATCAGAAGTTTGTCAGACAATTCTGCCGGGAGCTGCTGGATTGCAGCGAGCCCTTCACCTGGAGCTGTTCCTCCCGGACAGACCACGTCAATAAAGAACTGTTTGAGGTGATGATGCAGGCGGGGTGTAATGGCGTTTTCTTCGGGATTGAGAGCGGCAGCCAGCCCATACAGCAGGTCATTGGCAAAAAGCTCGATCTGAACCAGGCCTACGAACTTCTCCGCGAGCTACACCGGCTGGGTCTGTCATGTACGGCTTCATTTATTACCGGATTTCCCGAAGAGACAACCGAAGACCTGAATCAGACGCTGGATATGATTGTCCGGCTGCTCTCCATAGGAATAGCGGATGTGCAGCTGCATCAGCTGTCCCTTTTTCCCGGGACCCAATTATTTGACGCAGCGAAGGACAGCCTGGTGCTGGACGGGCAGTTCTGGAGCACGAACGATATGAACAGTGATTTCCAGCTATCCGGCACTGAAAAGAACTGGATTGCCAGCTACCCGCAAATCTTCAGCAACTATTACTCCTTGCGGTCTGTGGATACACATACGCTGCACAGGATCAGAAAGCTCTACTACCCGCTGGCTCGTTCGTTCTTCCGCACCTTGTATTATCTCAATCATCTGGCGGCTGTATCATACACCCGTACAATCGATTATGTCTCAACCAGGCTGGATATCCATGGGGCAATGCCCCAAGAAGCGGAGCTGGCCCTCATTCTTGATGAGCTGGTGCAGGGTCTTGTGCCGGAAACCGGGCGGGTCCTTAAGGACTTCCTGTCTTATGAGCGTGCGGTGATGGAATTGATGCAGCAGGATACAGCACCGCAGGACACAACTGCTATGAAGCCTGTCAAAGTGATGCAGCCGCACTATTCCATCCCTGCGCTGAAGCTGCACAGTCCCCTTCCGGCAGAGCTTGAGCTTGCGGAAGGGCATGAAGATTGGATTCTGCTGGTGCTGGAGAGCGCACCGGCTCTTGAAGGGCGCAGGCGCTACGTCCGGGTGATGAGCATGGACCCTTTAAGCATTGCCATTATTCAACAGATGGAGGGCGGGAGCGACTTCCGGACGGTTGTACACAACCTGGCGTTAGAGAATCCTTTTGCTGCCAGCGAACAGGATCGGCAGGAATGGATCAGCCGGGTGTACGACCATTTCCATACGCATGAATTGCTGACTTCCTAGGGTGACAATACCGAAAGAGAGGGGGCCTTGCTTTGTGGAGTATGCTGAAGAACGGAGTGTTCCGCCGGTTATGGTGCACGCAGACCTTATCCTCTGTAGGAGATGAGATCAGGAACTGGGCCATCCTGTTCTGGGTATTTGCGGAAGCGGATCAAGCTGTCTTTTACCGGACGGCTCTTTTGTTTGCCCAGATGCTCCCGGTCTTTATCATGGCTCCTCTTGCCGGAACATGGGTTGACCGCAGGAAACCAAAGAAGGTGCTGCAGGCGACACTGGTGATCCGGGCTGCGATGTCTTTTGTACTGGCCGGATTAATCTGGATGGAGCAGGTGCCGCTTTTGCTGGTCATGCTGGCCTTCACGTGTACGGTTCAGCAATTTTTTCAGCCCGCCATCAGTAAATTGACGGTTACGGCCGTGGACAACGAGGATTACGGTACAGCCAGTTCCTCAGTGAAGACGGTTGATACGCTGATCAGTCTTGCCGGTCCTGCGATCGGAGCCTTTGTCTATGAGTGGTGGGGGGCCTCTACTTCTTTAATTGTGGACGGCTTTTGTTTCATCGCTGGCAGCCTGTTCATTCTGAGTCTTAAGGTGAGCCCGGCCCCCCTGGCAGCACCCTCCGGTTCCGGTCCGGCAACCTCCTTTTGGGTGGATGTCCTGGAAGGCTTCCGGTATATCTTCGCTTCTGCGCTCACCAAACGCTTATTTATCATGTTGGCGGTAATGGGGGCGTGCACAGGGGCGATTAATCTGTTAAACATCTATTTCGTGGTGAAAGAGCTGCATTTAGACCAGAATTACTTAGCCTGGGCAAGCACCGCCGGGGGCATCGGTATGTTCGCGGGGGCGCTCGGTCTGAACCTGCTTGGGGCGAAATTCAAAAATTATGTGCGAATTAACATTTGGGGAGCAGCGGTCATGACGCTGGGACTGTTGCTGCTCACGCTCTCCTTCGGCTCCTGGTCGATGCTGCTCAGCCGTGTCATTATCGGGATTGGCATCTCCCTGCTGAGCATTACGCTGTCGACTCTGTTAATGACCTATGTTCCTGAGAACCTGCTCGGCCGCGTCGGTTCCGTGTTTGAAGGCGGCCCGCTGGCGACCAATATGTTGTCTTATCTGTTCTTCGGATGGTTGTATGTGTACACTGGCGCCAGATGGATCTTCGGTATCTCCACTATGCTATTCTTCATGGCGTTTCTGCTGGCCCTTAGCCTTCAGTCTGTACTCTCCCCGGCCCGGAGAGTCCGTGCCGAACAGCAGGAGTTCATCAGCCCGTCCCAGTAACAACCTAACCCGGGATGCACCGGCGGGATGAGCAAATGAGGGGCATAAGTGCACCTGATTTCGGGGAAAGTTGGCGGAATGAGGTGAAAACTATCGCTACATGAGATGAGCCCCCAGGCTGCTGAACTACAACAGCCTGGGGACTCTAATGTCAATTGTATCAGTCTCCACCGCCACCGCCGCCGCCAGAATCTCCACCGCCGGAATCCCCGCCGCCCCCGAAATCGCCGCCTCCATGGCTGCTGTGACCGCCGCTGTCCCAGCCCCCGTGGCTGCCGTGATGATGATCAGGGGTATGATTCCCGTGGTGGTGGCCATGATGATGGCTGGCGCTGCTGTGTCCGTCCGAGTCCGGATGAATTTTGTGGCGGCTGTCTTCGTTGAAGCTTCCCGCATCGGCTCCCGTACCTGCGATGAAATAATGATCCCCCGAGTGAGAACGGGTTCTATTGCCGTAATTTTTGTACCGGGCATTACGATTGCTTCGATTAATAGCCATCACCGCAACGAATATAACTGCTACTACGAATATTAAGCTTCCCATCATGCAGAACCTCTCCTTTAACCAAATGTAGGATTGCCCTCATAGCAGAATCATACCATAATTCTGGAAACTACTTGGAGTGCTGCTTGAATTGTCTCGGGGTGAGGCCGGTATACTTCTTGAATACTTTGGTAAAATAGCTCTGGTCGTTAAAATGCAGACGGGTAGCAATATCCGACAGCGTGATACCGGGCAGCTGGATCAGACGCTTGGCTTCTTCGACCCGCTGCTGCTGGATATAGTCGCTGATGGCGGTGCCGGTTTCTTTTTTGAACAGCTGGGACAGGTAACTGGCGCTCATTCCGGCGTATTCAGCCAGCCTGCCGAGTGGCAACTCCTCATACAGATGATTGTAAATATAATTCCGGCACCGGTCGGAGATGCGGGAATGTCTTGCGCTGCGGCTGTCCTCTACCTGATCGGCAAAGTCACAGAGCGCAGCCAGCATAGCCCGGTCCACCGCCGGAATATCGCGGAGCTCCTCAATATACTGGATATGGAAGTCGCTTAGCGTATAGGCAATCTCCCAGAACAGCCCGCCTTCAATCGCCGCGCGGGTGGCCAGCGTGATGGAGGAGACGGCCAGATTTTTTTTGCTGCGCAGCTGGCTTTTGCGGGACAACCTTCCGTAGCTCTCTTCGGCAAAAGAAGCATGGGTCCGCAGCAGCCCCGCCTTGTCCCCATTGGTAATATAGCGGAACATTTCGCGTTCCTGCATCGGGTCATGGTGCAGCCAAGTATGCTCGCGGCGGTAGGACAAGTCCAGATCCGGGCTGTCGTCCGCCGGATGCTGCGGTTCCGCCAGCGTACCCGCCGCCAGCAGCAGCTCCGTTACGGATAATGCCTGCCCGGTGACAAGCGTGTAGAGCAGCAGCGCCGCATGATACCAGCGCCTCCGGCTAATTATAGGCAGGTTGCCGTAATACTCTAGCCAGCTTGCCTGCTGCCCGGGCGGGATGTTGTGGTCGCGCAGCAGGCTGGCTGCATTATCACCGGTAACAGGTGCATTCAGCGCAGGGCCGGTGACGATGGCCCCTTCAGCGCCGGGAAGCTGGAGAATAATGAAATTCTCCAGGAAGCCAGTCGTGTACAGACGCGGTAACGCGGGTGCGGCCGCAGCAGCAGTTCTGTCCGTCAACGCGTTAAGCGTCCCGCCTTCAGCTGCTGTCCTGCTGCTAACCGTACTATACGACTCGTCCGTCTCCACATTGAGCGTCCTGCCCGCTGCCGCTCCTCCGTGCCCCCGGACTAGCTCCATCACCTCAACCGGCAGGCCGCCCGTTCCCTGCACGGCTGGCCGGTCCACGACAGCCGGTCCCAGGGCTAGACGGGGCGCAGCCGCTTCATCAAGCCACAAGACCGGGACCCGGTAAGCTTCGTAGATCAGCTTGCAGATGTATTGTATACCTTCGTCATTCCCGATTCCCTTCGCCATAGGCCGCCCCCTCTATTCTCTACTTAGAATACCAAAAATCGAATGAAACTACCATAATTGGCCGGAACAGTCCTATAGAATGGAGTCAAGAAACCGTATTCATAGGAGGCTATATAATGGCAAAGGACGTAACAGAGCTTCAAAAGCTCATTTCGCAAATGACACTGGAAGAGAAGGCCGGACTCTGCTCCGGGCTGGATTTCTGGAACACCAAAGGCATTGAACGTCTGGGTATCCCCTCAGTGATGGTAACAGACGGTCCCCACGGTCTCCGCAAGCAGCAGGGTGACGCAGACCATCTTGGATTGAATAACAGTGTACCGGCAACCTGTTTTCCGTCAGCGGCCGGACTGGCCTCCTCGTGGGACCGCGATCTGATCTTCCGGGTGGGCGAGGCGCTGGGAACGGAATGCCAGGTGGAGAATGTCGCCGTTCTGCTTGGACCAGGCAATAATATCAAGCGCTCTCCGTTGAATGGGCGGAACTTTGAATATTTCTCGGAGGACCCGTTCCTGGCCTCAGAGATGGCTGCGAATCATGTGAAGGGTGTGCAGAGCCAGGGAGTGGGGACGTCGCTGAAGCATTTTGCCGCCAATAACCAGGAACACCGCCGCATGTCAGTGGATGCGGTTATTGATGAGCGGACGCTCCGCGAGATTTATCTAGCCAGCTTCGAAGGCACCGTGAAGCAGAGCCAGCCGTGGAGTGTGATGTGCTCGTACAATCAGGTGAATGGAGAGTATGCTTCCGAGAGCTATGAGCTGCTGACCAAGGTGCTGCGCGAGGAATGGGGCTTCGAAGGCTTCGTCGTGTCCGACTGGGGAGCTGTCAATGAGCGGGTAAAGGCACTGGCAGCAGGGCTGGAGCTGGAAATGCCGTCAAGCGCAGGAATCGGAGACGCCAAGATTGTAGCGGCTGTGAAGAGTGGAGAATTGGCTATGGAGACGCTGGATCTCGCTGTAGAACGGATACTGGCCTTTATCTTCAAAAGTGTCGAAAACCGCAACCCGCACGCGGTCTTCGACCCGGAGAAGCATCATCAGCTTGCGCGCGAAGTGGCCCGGGAGAGTATGGTGCTGCTGAAGAACGAAGGCGGGATTCTGCCACTTGTGAAGAGCGGCCGGATCGCCGTGATCGGTGAATTCGCCAAGCAGCCGCGCTATCAGGGCGGGGGCAGCTCGCATGTGAATCCATCCCGGATGGATGATGCCTTCGTTGAATTGCAAGCCGTTGCCGGGGATGCGGCCAGCTTCCTGTACGCACAGGGCTATGAGCTGGAGAGCGATGACATCAATGCTGATCTGCTGCGCGAAGCCTGTGATACAGCAGCTAAGGCGGATGCAGCTGTGCTGTTCCTTGGTCTGCCTGACCGCTACGAATCGGAGGGCTATGACCGTAGCCATCTGCTGCTTCCTGCGAGCCATAAGGCGCTGATTGAAGCGGTGGCCGAGGTTCAGAGCGAAATTATTGTAGTGCTGAGCAACGGCGCGCCGGTCGAGATGCCTTGGCTGCATAGGGCGAAGGCGGTGCTTGAAGGCTACCTGGGCGGTCAGGCTTTTGGCGGTGCGGTTGCGGATCTGTTGTTCGGCGAAGTGAGCCCGAGCGGCAAGCTGGCGGAGACCTTCCCGATGAAGCTGAGCGACAATCCGTCCTTCCTGAACTTCCCCGGTGAAGGCGATACGGTGGAGTACAAGGAAGGCTTGTTCGTAGGCTACCGCTATTATGATAAAAAAGAAATCGAGCCGCTGTTCCCCTTCGGCTTCGGACTAAGCTACACGGAATTTGAGTACAGCAACCTGGTGCTGGATCAGACCCGCATTCAGGATACAGACACTGTGCAGGTATCGGTCACCGTTAAGAATACCGGCAGCAGAACAGGCAAGGAAGTTGTGCAGCTGTATGTCAGTGATATGGAGAGCAGTATGATCCGTCCGCTGCAGGAGCTGAAGGGCTTCGCCAAGATCGAGCTGCAGCCTGGGGAAGAACGCATCGTAACCTTCACCTTGGATAAGCGTTCTTTTGCCTACTACAATGTGAAGCTGGCTGACTGGCATGTAGAGAGCGGGATGTTCACAATCTCTGTCGGATCTTCGTCACGCGATATCCGTCTGAGCACGCAGCTTGAGCTGGAGTCCACCGTGAAGCTGTCCGGCCGCTTCCACCGCAACACCACAGTCGGCGATCTGCTCGCCAATCCGCTGACGGAGGAGAAGGCGAAGAGCTTCAGCAGCGTGTTCGGGCTGGAGGATGTGCTTGGCGACAATCCGGAGATGCTGCTGGCCATGATGAAATATATGCCGCTGCGCGCCATGATCGGATTCGGCCAGGGCAAGTATACCGAGGCGGATCTGGAAGCGGATCTGCAGGAGCTGAACAGGCTGGCCGGACAGGAGTAAGAGATGCAGGGGTTGCATTCCGCAGCGTAGTTTGCTAACATACGGTGTAAGTTCATAAGCAGTTAATAGTTCTCTAGGGTTCCGCAGCAGGTACACACCGCTGGCCTGGTCCGAGGGAGAACACACGGATGAAGCCAATCCGTGTATACACGGAGGGACAAAAGCCCGGGAGGTATCGTCAATAATGACGATAACCTTCCGGGCTTATTTTATGAAACAGGAGGCAGGAGAAATGAAGAAGAGCACTAAGAGCTGGATCATGATTGCAGGCGCTGCTTGCTTTGAAGTGGTATGGGTCATCGGGCTGAAGCATGCCTCCGCTCCATGGGAATGGGCGGTTACGGCAGCGGCGATACTGATCAGCTTCTACGCCCTCATCTGGGCCAGCGGCAGGCTGCCGGTCGGGACGGTCTATGCTGTATTTGTCGGACTTGGAACCGCAGGTACCGTTCTTGCGGGCGGAGTCCTGTTCGGTGAACCGCTGCGGCCGCTGAAGCTGCTGCTGATTGGCCTGCTGCTGGCAGGGGTCGTCGGACTGAAGCTGGTTACCCCGGCTCAGGCTGAATCTGAACAGACAAAGGGGCTGAACTGATATGGCATGGGTTATGCTGATTGCCGCCGGTATATGTGAAATGTTCGGGGTTGCCATGATTGGCAAGCTGCACAAGGACCGCAACTGGCAGTCTGTCTGCCTTCTGATTCTAGGCTTCGGGGCAAGCTTCCTGCTGCTGTCTCTGGCGATGGAAAGTCTGCCGATGGGAATTGCCTATGCGATCTGGACAGGGATTGGAGCGTCAGGGGCAGCGGTTATGGGCATGTTGTTCTACGGTGAAGCCCGCGATCCGCGGCGGATCTTCTGCATCGTGCTGATTCTGGGAGCCGTAGCCGGCTTGAAGCTGATTGGCTGAGAATTCCGCTGAAACGTTACGGAGTTGGACACTTAACGGATGTTTCGCTGCCCCGGTTATGGTAAGTATAGTTAGTAAGAACATTATTCTTAATAAGGAGACTTATCACATATGAGCAGACCTGTATCTGAGAATATCCGCCTGAAGGACGGAGCTGTGCTGCCCAGACTGGGGCAGGGAACGTGGAGGATTGGCGACCAGCCGGCGAACCGGGCAGAAGAGATTGCTGCGCTTCGCCAGGGTGTGGAGCTGGGTATGAATCTGATTGATACGGCTGAGATGTACGGGGACGGCCGTTCTGAGGAGCTGGTTGGTGAAGCGCTGCGGGGAATCCGCGACCGCGTATTCCTGGTCTCCAAGGTCTATCCGCATAATGCGGGCGGGACTAAGCTGATTAACAGCTGCGAAGCCAGCCTGAAGCGGCTCGGCACGGACCATCTGGACCTGTACCTGCTGCATTGGCGCGGCAACATTCCTCTGGAAGAGACCGTGGAGGGGATGGAGGCACTGGTGGCTTCCGGTAAAATCGCCCGCTGGGGCGTATCCAATCTGGATACGGCAGATATGCAGGAGCTGCTGAGTATTCCCGGCGGCAATCACTGCGCAGTCAATCAAGTGCTCTACCATCTGGGCTCAAGAGGGATCGAGCATGATCTGCTGCCCTGGCTGAGAGGACATAAGATTCCTGTCATGGCCTATTCTCCGCTGGCCCAGGCAGGCACGCTGAGAAAAGGGCTGACTGAGAATGAAGCTGTGCAGCAGATTGCCCGGAATCATGAGGTCACTCCGCTGCAGGTTCTGCTGGCCTGGAGTATCCGGGACGAGGATATCCTGGCTATCCCCAAAGCCGCCACCCGCGAACATGTGAATGAGAATGCCGCTGCCGCGAAGCTTGTGCTTTCAGACGAAGAGTTGTGGCAGCTCGACGATGCTTTTCCCCAGCCGTCGTGGAAGATTCCGCTGGACATGATTTAATCATAGCTTAACCGCTGCTGTATGGTATAGCTGTCTCCGCTTAGGGGGCGGCTTTTTTGTTGTTCTAGGAGACAAAAATATGAAGCTGCTAAGGTGCGCTTGCCGGATAGCGGTACAGACCGCGAATGAGGCGCGTACATAGGTTGATTCCGTTCTTGTACGCTTTCTAAGCCTTAGATGATATTATACGGGAATTTGTGCATCCTATGAGGAAGCTTGTAGGTCGTTGGAAGCAAGGCGGATACTGGACTTAAGCCCCTTGGCAGGAGCTCTTAAATGTTGTCAACAATGTTCATGCCGAAACCGTGTTTTCAATTTGGTGACAAAGAAAGCGCTTTGATTTACGATGTGTTCAAAGGGAAACACCTTTCAGGAAGAGTTGCGGAAGGTTCCCGTTCATTACAATAAGGGGGCATCTTAAATGGCCACAACGGCAACGAAACAAGCTTCATCCGGCGGTGCAAGGGTGAAGGTTCAACAATTCGGACGTATGCTCAGCGGTATGGTTATGCCGAATATCGGCGCTTTCATCGCTTGGGGATTGATTACAGCATTATTCATTCCAACGGGCTGGTATCCCAATGAGAGCCTTGCAGCTCTAGTAGGTCCAATCATTAACTATCTGCTTCCTCTATTGATCGGTTACACCGGCGGACAGATGGTTCACGGCAAACGCGGTGCTGTCATTGGTGCGCTGGTGACCATGGGGGTTATCGTCGGCTCGACGATTCCTATGTTCCTGGGTGCGATGATTGTCGGTCCGCTGGCTGCCTGGGTGCTGAAGCAGTTCGACAGAGCTGTGGACGGCAAAATCAGAGCCGGGTTCGAAATGCTGGTTAACAACTTCTCGCTGGGTATCATCGGCGGCGCGCTGACTCTGGGAGCCTTAAAGGGTGTTGGACCGCTGGTTCAAGGCCTGACCAATATCCTCTCGAATGGCGTGGAGTTCCTGGTGAACCATAACCTGCTGCCGCTCATCAACATCATCATTGAGCCGGCCAAGGTATTGTTCTTGAACAATGCGATCAACCACGGGGTACTGGGACCGATTGCGCTTGAAGAGTCCCAGAGAATCGGCAAATCCATCCTGTTCATGCTTGAATCGAATCCGGGTCCCGGACTTGGTATCCTGCTTGCATACTGGCTGGCGGGCAAAGGCTCTGCCAAATCCTCTGCACCGGGCGCTATTATCATTCACTTCCTGGGCGGGATTCATGAGATCTACTTCCCTTACATCCTGATGAACCCGCGTCTGATTCTGGCGGTCATCGGCGGCGGAATGTCCGGTACATTCACCTTCCAGATGCTGGGCGCCGGTCTGGTAGCTTCTCCTTCACCAGGCAGTATCTTTGCCTATTTCGCAATGACACCTAAGGGCGGATATCTTCCGATGATTGCCGGGGTTGTCGTGGCTACCATCGTATCGTTCCTGATTGCAGCTGTGCTTCTGAGATCTTCCAAGAGTAATGATGAAGAGGAGATGGATCTGGAAGCGGCAGAAGCCAGAATGAGAGACATGAAGTCGGCCGGTACTGCAGCTCAGACTGCGGCTACAGCAACCGTGGCTTCCAATATCCGCAACAAAGCAAGTGTCCACAAAATCGTATTCGCTTGTGATGCAGGGATGGGATCGAGTGCCATGGGGGCATCGGTGCTGAGAAAGAAACTGCAGAACGCAGGGGTTAACATCACGGTGACTAACTCTGCTGTCAGTGAAATTCCTGCCGACGCGGATATCGTGGTTACCCAGAAGACGCTGACGGACCGGGCGATTGCCAGCAATCCGAATGCCGAGCATATTTCTATCGATAACTTCCTGAAGAGCCCGAAATACGATGAGCTGGTGGAACGTTTGAAGTAAGAGGCACAAGTGTAAAATCTAAGTATATAGTTCTCGCTGAAACGGATGCCGTCCCTTATAGGACGGTATAGCCGTTTTTGCTTGATGCAAGGCGGAGGGTTAGCGGAAATGACGAAAATTACCGCCAGACAGCGCCAGATCCTGTGGCTTCTGCTTGAAGCGACCGGAGAGATTACCGCTGTAAAAATTGCCGAGGCTACCGGGGTAAGCGTAAGAACCGTACACCGGGAGATGGAGGATATAGAGTCCGCGCTTGAGGACTTTGGTCTTGATCTGATCAAAAAATCAGGCAAAGGCATCCAGTTGAGCGGCCCGGAGGCCGGTCTTGCGGAGCTGCGCCTGTTCCTGCGGGAAGAGAAGCCGGCGGATTATTCCGGCGAAGACCGCAAGGTATTCGAGCTCTGCGTGCTGCTGGAGGCAGAAGAGCCGGTGAAGCTGTTCACACTTGCGCATTCCCTCAAGGTTACAGTTGCTTCTATTAGCTATGATCTGGATGAACTGGAGCATTGGGTCCGTAAGTTCGGTCTGGAGCTGGTCCGCAGGCGAGGCTACGGCGTAGAAATCACCGGCAGCGAGATCGACAAGCGCCGGGCGATTGGGCGGTTAGCCGCAGAGCATCTGGATTTGTCTGATCTGGTCGGCCATGGTTCTCTGGCTGAGAGCAATCCGGCTTTTCGTTTTCTATTAACTACAGTTGGAAAGTCCAACCTTATGGAAGTAGAGAATACGCTGTGGGATATGGAATGGAAATGGACCGCGGAGCTGCCCGAAATTGTCTATATGGAGATGCTCCTGGCCCTTGCTGTCACTACCCGGCGGATTGAGCTTAACCGGAGCATCGACAGCGGGGCGGAAGCGGGCTATTCCAGGGTGTCCGATCACCGGAACATTGCCGGAGCCGAGCGGTTTGTGGGGCAGCTCGCTGAGGTGCTTAAGCTGAAGATCCCCCGGGTAGAGATTCTGTATATCGCCGGGCTGTTCGACCGGGTCCAGGATTCCTTCTCCTCGTCGGGCTACGCCTATGGCGATATTGAATTAATGGAGATTGTCTACAAGCTGACGGAGAGTGTGGTCAAGCGGACAGGGCTGCCCTTCCAGAGTGACCGTTCCCTGCGCGAGGGGCTGCTGGAGCATATTGATCCGGCGCTGAAGCGGATCCGGGAAGGCACACGCATCCGCAACCCGCTGCTCGGCCCGATCCGCAGGGATTACGAATATCTGTTCAACATCATCCGCGCAGCCGTGGAGGATATGGAACTGGAGCTTGAGATTCCGGATGAAGAAATCGGATTTCTGGTCATGCATTTCGGAGCTTCTGCAGAGCGGCTGAACCAGCTAAGGCGCAACGTAAGAGCCATTCTGGTCTGTGCCAGCGGCCTCAGCTCTTCCCGTCTGCTCGCCACCCGTCTGACCAAGGAAATGCCGCAGATTGAGATTCTCGGCAACATCTCCTGGTATGAAGCGGCACGCCTGCCGGATGAAGATTACGATCTGATTATATCTACCATTGATCTGCCGATTGATAAGGAGCGTTACATTAAGATCAGTCCCCTGCTCACAGCGGAGGAGATTGAGAAGCTGCTGAATTACATCCAGAATACTACCCTGCGGGAACGAGGGAAGGGGATGTCCGGTGAACCGGAACATGCGGCACGGGAGGAAGCCTCGCTTGAACGGCTCAGGAGCTACAAGGGCATTCTGGATGAGATCGTCAGCCTGCTGGAGCGGTTCCGCTTCCATCCGATTGATAATAAGGGGATGGATCTGTCAGCGACGATAGTGGAGATGCTGGAGACACTGAATGGAAACGGTGTGGTCGGGGATGCCGGTATTGTGCTGGAGCGTCTGCTCGAACGGGAGCGGATGACCAGCCAGGTGATCCCGGATACCGCATTGGCGCTGTTCCATACCAGAAGCAGCCATATTCACCTGTCCTCGCTGACCCTGTACCGGCTCGATCAGCCCGTAATTCTGGAGGGGGATACAGAGGTCAGAGTCATTCTGCTCATGCTGGCTCCGCGCAGACTCTCCAAGGAGAGCCTGGAGGTGCTCAGCGAGATCAGCGCACTGCTGCTGAACTCCGAGCTGGTTCAATTGCTGGAAGAGCGTTCAGAGTCAGAGATCCGGGGGTATTTGTCCTCGGAGCTGCTTCATTTTTTCCAAAATAAAAGTTGAAAGCGGGAGAAACCATATGAGTATACTGTCAGAAAATAAAGTGATTATGCACGGAGCCGCAAACGATAAATACGAAGCCATCAAGATGGCGGGCAAGCTGCTGGTTGATGCAGGGCATGTAACGGAAGAATATGTTCCCAAGATGCTGGAGCGCGAGGAAGTGGTGTCCACTTATATGGGCGGCGGATTGGCTATTCCGCATGGTACCAAGGAAGCGCGGCCTTTTATTAAGTCAACCGGGTTGTCGATCATCCGCTTTCCGGACGGGGTGGATTTCGGCGGCGATGAGCCGGCGTTTGTAGTCATCGGTATTGCAGCCGCAGGTGACGGGCATATGGAAGTTCTGACGAACGTGGCGATGATATTCACCGAGGATGATGCCATTGACCGCGTCATGAACGCTCCTACGGCTGCTGATGTTATCGCAATCTTCGAAGGGGGACTGGAGTAATGAAGGCGGTCCATTTCGGCGCGGGCAATATCGGCAGGGGCTTCATCGGGCTGTTGCTGTCGCAGGCGGGCTATGAAGTTACCTTTGTGGATGTAAATGAGGCCTTTGTTACCCAGCTTAAGGAACGCGGTGAGTATCCGGTCACGCTGGCCAGCGACGGTCAGGAAACGGTCATCGTGAAGAATGTAACGGCTCTTAGCAGTGTCACGCATGCGGATGAAGTGGCGGCCGCCATTGCTGAAGCCGATCTGGTTACAACAGCAGTCGGCGTGTCCATTTTGAAGCATATTGCCGGTACTGTGGCGGAGGGCATCCGCAGAAGAGTGGCTGTCTCCTCCGCGCCGCTGCATGTGATCGCCTGCGAGAATGCGATTGGCGGCAGTGCACAGCTCAAGGAGCTGGTATATGCGAAGCTGGATGATGAGACCCGTGCGAAGGCTGAATCTTCGGTTGCTTTTCCGAACGCGGCTGTGGACCGGATCGTTCCGCTCCAGCAGCATGAGGATATTCTGAAGGTGGTCGTGGAGCCGTTCTATGAATGGGTGGTGGACGCCTCGCAGATGATCCCGGGCTATACGCCGGTTGAAGGGGTGCATTATGTAGAGAATCTGGAGCCGTATATTGAACGCAAGCTCTTCACTGTGAACACGGGTCACTGCTCTGCGGCGTACCTTGGCTATCTGCAGGGCTACGAGACTATACAGCAGGCTATGGCGGATGAGGCGTTAACGGCGAAGGTTCGTGAGGTACTTGAGGAGACCGGCGCGGTGCTGGTCCAGAAGCACGGCTTCGATGAAGCGGAGCACAGTAAGTATATCGATAAAATCCTGGAGCGCTTCCGCAATCCGGCGCTTACCGATGAGGTGTCCCGTGTAGGCCGTTCGCCGCTGCGCAAGCTGTCGCCGAATGACCGTCTGGTATCCCCTGCAACGCAGGCGTATGACAGAGGGCTGAGCTACACGGCGTTGACTCGTTCCATGGCCGGTGCGCTGCTGTTCAAGGCGGGGGATGACCCGGAAGCGGTGGAGTTGGGGGCCGCAATCGCGGAGCTTGGAGCAGAAGCAGCGCTGACGAAGTACACCGGGCTTGCTGCTGACCATCCGATCCATCAGTCTGCGATGGAGCAATACGCGATTTTGAGATAAGAACATAAAAGTACAGCCGCAGGGAAAGCCTATAAGCTTATCCCTGCGGCTGTTTGCGTTAATGTGTGACTCTTAAAAGTCTGGGGTCCCCGCAAAGAACCTGAATAGGCTTCGGAGCTAAAGCCTCACTTTGCGGGGAGATTGATTAGCTGTTCTCCAGAATCGTCTGCAGTGTCGTGCGGTCCAGTCCTTGCACGAGCTTGATCAGCAGCTCTTTGGCTGCCGCATAATCATCACTGTGGATAATTGAGGTTGCCGTGTGGATGTAACGGGAACAGATCCCGATCACCGCTGAAGGAATACCGATTCCGCTGAGATGCACCTGACCCGCATCCGTTCCTCCCTGGGAGACGAAATACTGGTATTTGATCTTATGGGTGTCAGCCGTATCCTGCACATATTCAATCAGTCCCCGGTGAGTAATCATCGTCGGGTCAAAAATACGCAGCAGCGCGCCCTGGCCCAGATGGCCGAAGGCCTGGCGGTCGCCGGTCATATCGGCAGCGGCGCTGGCGTCCAGCCCGAAGAAAATATCCGGTGCCAGCAGATTGGCAGCTGTCCGGGCACCGCGCAGCCCGACCTCTTCCTGAACGGTAGCCCCGCAGTAGAGCGTATTCGGCAAGGCTTGCCCGTGCAGTTCCTTCATTAATTCAATAGCCAGTCCAACGCCATAGCGGTTGTCCCAGGCTTTGGCCATAATCTTCTTCGGATTGGCGAGTGGTGTGAACGGGCAGACCGGCACGACCTGCTGTCCTGGAGCTACACCGAAGCTCTGCGCCTCTTCCCGATTGTCTGCGCCGATATCGATGTACATCTTGCTGATCTCCCCGGCTTTGCCGCGTTCATCCGCGCTCAGCAGATGGATAGGTGTACTGCCGACCACGCCGTTCAGCGTACCCTTCGGCGTAATAATCTGCAGGCGCTGTGAGGCCACGGCCGAAGCCAGCCATCCGCCCAGCGGTGTGAAGCGGATCATCCCGTTGTCTGTAATGCCGGTAACCATGAAGCCTACCTCATCGAAATGGCCGGCCACCATAATCTTGGGACCGCTTACTTCACCGCGCATCACGCCGAACAGGCTGCCCAGCCGGTCCTGTACGAATTCGTCCGTATAAGGCGTCATAGCCTCCTTGACATAAGCGCGCAGCTCGCGCTCGAAGCCGGAGGCTGAGGGGAATTCTGTTAATGTTTTGAACAATTCAAGTGTGTCTGTATTCATACATATATCGCTCCTTTATGTTATGACATCTAGTATGAACATTCTTACTCCGCTTGTCCATGCCGGGAGGGCAAATGAACACAGAGACTCCCTGTGCGAATACTATACCGTAAGGGCTCTGCAGGCAGGAGCCGGAGAAAGGAAGCGAGGAGAATGTGGCTCTCGGGGAGCGTAGCCCAGGCAGGCAGCCGGAGCGGATTCCGGAAAGTGCCGGGCCGCAGGCAGGGCTTGCCCAGGCGGTACCGCCGCCGGTACGGGCGGGAGAATGAGGCAGTGCTGATCCTGGTGCTGTTTCTGCTGCTGATTGTTGTGCTGTTTTATTTTTCCTGAGCAGGAGGGACATAACGGGGCCGCCTGAAGTGAACAATAAGGAAAACTTAATTCCGCACAGCACGAAGGGACGGGACTACAGCACAGCTTACCCGCTGCCCGTTCCCTTTCGTATCCAACAGTTCAGGGGGTGTCTGCATTGCCGGCAAAAACAAAAAAGTCAGGCGTCAAGCTGAACCTTGACGGTCTGACCCCGAAGTCTTATCAGGAATTGGCCAAGCCTTATGTACCCTCCCGTCCGGTATTCAAGAATTGTATACGTGCCTTCCTGTCGGGAGGCTTGATCTGTGTGCTGGGACAAGGCATCCAGGAAGCGTTCATGGCGATATTCGATATGACCTCCCGGGAGGCGGCAAGCCCGACAGTTGCCATTCTGATTCTGCTCTCCGTCATACTGACCAGCTTCGGGGTGTATGATAAGCTCGCCCAGTGGTGCGGTGCCGGCACAGCGGTTCCGGTCACAGGATTCGCCAACAGTATGTGCTCCGCCGCACTGGAGCACCGGGCTGAAGGGCTGGTGCTGGGTGTGGGGGGGAACATGTTCAAGCTGGCCGGGTCGGTTATTGTGTTCGGTGTCGTTGCCGCTTTTATCGTGGGTGTAGTGTATGCCGTTATGGGCTGGGGAGGTGCACATTAAACGATGAAGCAGCTCGGCAGTCAGACCTGGGAATTTACGAACCGTCCGGTGATCCTTGGGACCTCCGCTGTGGTGGGACCTGAAGAAGGGGAAGGGCCGCTGGCCTCAAGCTTCGACTTCATCTATGATTCGCTGGAGATGGGCGAGAAGACATGGGAGAAGGCAGAACGCGCCCTGTTCGAAAAAGCCGCCAAGCTCGCCCTGATGAATGCGAATCTGGAGCAGGATAAGCTGGAATTCTTCGTCGGCGGGGATCTGATGAATCAGATCATCAGCAGCTCCTTCGCCGCGCGGAAGCTCGGCGTGCCTTACTTGGGAGTGTTCGGTGCCTGCTCCACCTCGATGGAGAGCCTCGCCATCGCCTCCATGATTGTGGATTCCGGCGGTGGTAAGTACGCGCTGGCCGGTACATCCAGCCATAACTGTACAGTTGAGAAGCAGTTCCGCTACCCGACAGAGTATGGATCGCAGAAGCCGCCCACCGCCCAATATACCGTTACAGGCTCCGGCTGCGCAGTGGTAGGAGTGAACGATGGGGCGGTTCAAGGGCCGCAAGTGGTGTACGCAACGCTTGGGCGCATCATGGATCTGGGGCTGAAAGATCCGTTCAATATGGGAACTGCTATGGCCCCGGCCGCCGCCGATACCATCACGGCACATTTCCGCGATACGGGGCTGTCGCCCGGTCACTATGATCTGATTGTTACGGGCGATCTGGCTTCCGTCGGCTTGCCGATTGCCAAGGATCTGCTGGCCAAGGAAGGCATCCCGATGGAGGAGACGGTCTTCAATGACTGTGGACTCATGATGTACGACCTGGACAAGCAGAAGTATGTCATTGCCGGGGGAAGCGGCGCGGGCTGCTCCGCCACGGTAACCTACGGGCATATTATCGGCCGGATGAAGAAGGGGGAGTTGAAACGGGTATTGATCGTGGCGACTGGAGCGCTGCTCTCGCCGCTGTCTTATCAGCAAGGGGAGAGTATTCCGTGCGTAGCCCATGCGGTAGCCCTGGAGATCGGAGGTGAGGGAGCATGATTTATTTATGGGCTTTTCTGGTCGGGGGTGCGATATGCGTGATCGGCCAGCTGATGTTCGATGTGCTGAAGCTGACTCCGGCCCATACCATGAGTACGCTGGTGGTGCTTGGTGCGGCTGCCGATGCTTTTGGCATCTACGATCCGCTCGTGAAATTCGCCGGAGCCGGGGCCAGCGTGCCCATTACCAGCTTCGGGAATTCTCTGGTCCACGGCGCGCTGACTGAGCTGGAACGCGATGGCTGGGTCGGTGTCGTCACCGGGATCTTCGATGTGACCAGCGCCGGGATTTCCTCGGCGATTGTCTTCTCTTTCCTGGCGGCGCTGGTGGTCCGGCCGAAGGGGTAACTGACGGCAGATGGAGCATATACAGATATGTTGATTCCGGGATCGCCCATGGCGGTCCCTTTTTATATGAAGGGGGTGTACGACGCCGGATGCGGGTTTCTTTTAGACAAATCTAGCATGCCGCTCTATAAATTCACTTGGCCTAACATGTACTTTCGGTACTCCTATCATGTAAAATGTATATATTACTGCTTATTCTGATATAGGAGGGTTTAACATACATGCCCGTACGTCAAGAATCCACGCAAATTATGAACGCTGTCCGCACTAATCTGGAATCCTGTATTCTCGGTAAAAGCTTTGAAATAGAACTGCTGCTGACCGCACTGTTAGCGGGCGGACATGTCCTGATTGAGGATGTTCCGGGAACTGGCAAAACCCAGCTGATCCGCGCGCTCTCCCGGTCGATGTCCGGCGAATACCGGCGCATCCAGTGTAACCCGGATATTCTTCCGAGTGATATTACCGGCGTATCCGTCTATCATCCGCGTGATGAGATGTTCCACTTCCGTCCGGGTCCGGTGATGACCAATATCCTGCTGGCCGATGAGATCAACCGGGCGACCACCAAGACCCAGTCCGCACTGCTTGAGGTAATGGAAGAACGCAATGTTACGGTCGATGGAGAGACCTATCCCCTTCCGCATCCGTTCATGCTCTGTGCGACCCAGAATCCGATAGATTTCGAGGGAACCTATACCCTTCCCGAAGCTCAGCTGGACCGCTTCATGCTGCGCATCAGCCTGGGCTACCCCGATGCCGATACCGAGAAGAACCTGCTGCTAACCCATCAGCAGGGCCAGCCGGTGGACAGGCTGGCTCCCGTAACCAGCATGGAGACGATTGCGGCCATTCAGGAGGAGATCCGTGATGTGTTCATCAGCGAGCCGGTGCTGAACTACCTGCTGGATGTGGTCCGCCAGACGAGGGTACATCCGCTGGTGATGCTGGGCGCAAGCCCCCGGGCATCCTTATCGTTCATGATGGCCTGCAAGGCCTACGCTTTTCTCCAGGAACGGGATTATGTGCTGCCTGACGATGTGAAGACCCTGACCCCTTATACACTGGGACACCGGATCCTGCTGCGGCCGGAATCACGCCTGGACAACGTCAGCATGGACTCCCTGCTGCAGAAGCTGCTTCAGAGCATTAATGTGCCTGTAACCATGAGGCAATAAGATGAGGGCCTTACTTACGCGGGCTGCCGCTGCGGTTCAGCTGAGGAAGTTCACGGGCGTTCTGGCAATTTGGGTCATTACACTCTTCTACGTGCTGTTTCAGGGCGGCAAAACCTCGTTCATGCTGTTCATCATGGTCTCTGTTCTTTTTCTGTATCTGTTCATTGGCGGTCTTGAAGGGGTCCGGCGGGCCAGAGGCGCACGCAGCTTCTATTCCGAACAGGATAAGCCGGATCTGCTCTATGCCGGGGGCTTTCTCAAGGTGAAGCTGGAAGTGACCATTCCGGGATTTCTGCCTTTGCCCTACGTGGTTGTAAGAGAAATTCTGAAGCGCCATAACGGAGAGTCCTGGGTGTTCGAGGAGAGCCTGATTCCGAACATGGGCGGACGGGGCGAGCTGCTGTTCCAGACGCCGCTGCTGGAGCGGGGCCGTTATTCTTTTGAGAATACGGATATTCTCAGCGAGGATATCTTCGGTCTGATGGAGCATAAGGGGACCTTCAAGGCAGAAGGCCAATTCCGGGTGATGCCCCGGGCCGTCGTAGTGCCGCGCTGGCAGCTGTATGAGCGCAAGGCGCGCCTGTCGGGGCCGCAGGTATCACTGCTTCAGTCCAGGCGCGAGACCACGCAGATCAACGGTGTCCGTGATTATGTCTACGGGGACCGGCTGACGCGCATTCACTGGAATGCAACGGCGAAGACCGGCGAGTGGAAATCGAAGGAATTCGAGCATGAATCCGTTCCCAGAACCATTCTGGTGCTGGACGGAACCTCCAGCGGCTATTATAACTCTGCACAATTCGAGCTGGCAGTCTCGGTCACGGCTTCTCTCCTCGGCTTCGGCATCCGGGAGCGGATCGGCATCGGCCTGTGCTGTCTGGATAAGCATAATAAGGTGTTCAGTCCGGCGGAAGGCAATGCCGAGCGGCAAAAGATGATTCAGTATCTGATTGACATCAACGCAGAAGGCAAGGGGCCGCTGATTGACAGGCTGGAGAGTGTCCAGCGGCTGTTCCCCAAGGGGTCGTATTTCGTACTGATCAGTCCGCAGAGCGGCAGAGTGGTACTGGATACGCTGCGCTGGGCGGAGAACCGGGGGATGACCCCTTCCCATATTCATGTTCTGCATCCTTCCGGGAAATACCGGGCCGGAGAGTGGCAGAATATTCTGCACTCGCATGGCGTTACCGGACATAGCATCAGCACACTTCAGGAGCTTCCTGCGGTACTTGGAGGTGATTCTGTCCGATGAAGCACTGGTTCCAGGCAATACGTTCCTCATGGCATCACGGGCTGACGCTGCTATGGCTGAGCATGATCGCTATGCAGTGGGTGTCCTATACGGTGCCCTTCTGGCTGCAGGAGACCACCGTTTCTGTGGCGCTAACCCTGCTGGCTGTTACAGCTATTGAAATTATTTTTCCGTTCAAAAGAGTGTACCGCATACTGCTGGAAGGCGCGGCAGTGGTATTAATTGTATACAACGTGATTATCAGCTACGGGATTTACATTCCCGATCCTCTGCTGCCGGCATTTCTTGACCGGCTGCCCGGGATAGCGGTATCGATGATTCCGTACATGTGGTTTGTGCTGGGGGCTTGGGCGCTGCTGCTTATGTCCGCTTGGTGGGTGAACGGCAAGGCGCGGATTCTGATGTTCATCGCGGCGAATATCACAGCCTTCGCCGCGCTGGATTCATTCACGACAGCGGTAATGTGGCAGGAGGTAGCCTGGACGGTCTTTGCCGGGATGGGCTGGCTGGTCACCCGGCATCTGAGGAATTTCCAGCTGCATTATCCGCGCGGCTGGACCTATATGCTGAGGTATCCGATGAAGGTTGCCTTGAATATAGCGATAGTTTTCTCACTGGTTATCCTTGCCGGGGTGAATATGCCGGGCGTGCGTCCCACCTTGACCGACCCTTATACCGCCTGGCAAAAGTGGAATGGGAACTCCGTCTCTTCCAGACCCTCCTCCGGGAGCGGGGATGCTGCAAGCGGCGGGTCAGCGGCGAACGGGACGACCTCGGGCTACAGCTTGAATGATGACAATCTGGGCGGGGGCTTCAACTTCGATTATTCGCCGGTCATGCAAGTGACCTCCGATCTGCGCACCTATATGCGCGGCGAGATCCGCAGCGTGTATTCGGGCAAAGGCTGGACAGACGATGATACCTCCGGCCGGGGAACGCATAACGAGGTGCAGGTGGGCGAGCCGCTGGAACGTGCTGCCGCCTCCAAGACAGAGACGCGTACGCTCAAGCAGACCGTCAAGCTGCTCGGAGGGAACAGTTATCCGGTTCTGTTCGGCGGCTATTCGATCTCGGGGGTAGACTCGGTGGACGGGCAGGAACAGAGCACCGGCTTGTCCTGGCGGAGTGAAGACAGTGAGCTGCTGTGGAATCCCGGAGGCAAGACAAGGGCTTACCCGCAGACCTATGTGGTAACCTCGGAGGTGCCGGTGGTTCCCCTTCAGGAGTTAAGCAAGCAGACCTTCGAGCAGCTCTATGGGAACAAGAATATCGACCCGCAGTATCTTCAGCTCCCGGATAACTATCCCGAGCGGGTGAGCGCGCTGGCCAAGGAGATTACGGACAGAGCGCAGACGCCATACGAGAAGACGATCCTGCTGCAGCAATACCTGCAAGCAACCTTTCCCTACACGAATCAGCCGGATACCTCACGGGCCAGAAGCAAGGACATGGTCGAGAGCTTCCTGTTTGAGATCAGGGAAGGATACTGCGACTACTATTCCACGGCGCTTGTCACCATGGCGAGGTCACTGGATATACCGGCCCGCTGGGTGAAGGGATATGCTCCCGGGGAGCAGGCCGAGATTCCGGATAGCGTAATGCTTCAGCAGGGTGCTGCCGGTTATGTAAATAACAATTACACGATTACCAATGCAGACGCCCACTCCTGGGCCGAGATCTATTTCGGCGATTACGGATGGGTTCCTGTTGAGGCAACACCAGGATTCGATGTTCCGGTGCTGACGCAGAGTGAGCAGGATAATCCGGACCAGCCTGAAGTAGAGGTAGAGGAGCCTGAAGAGCTTGAACCGGCGGCAGCGGGCCAGACGGACAAGTCTTCCGGATTCCATCCCGGCACCTGGGCCGTGGCTGGAGCAGCGGCTGTACTCCTGCTCTGGACCCTATTCCTGATCTGGCAGCGCCGGCTGAGCCTGCGCTTCCTGATTACCCGTATCCGCCTCGGCGGCCAGCCCACTCCGGCGCAAAAAGTTGCCGCAGAAACGGAGCGCTGGGTAAGGTATATGCGCAGGAAGGGTATGCTGAAGAAAGAGCATGAAACCCTGCGTGAATCCGTGGCACGGTGGAGCGTGGAACGCCCGCAAGCTGCAGGCAGTCTTGCTGCACTGCTGAAGATGTTCGAGCGGGCGAATTACAGCCCTGAGGTTATTGAAGACAAAGACTGGCACAGCGTGTATACTGAAGCTTTGCGGCTGCGAAAAATCATGAAGTCCGGCAAGTAATGCCCACTGGTGGTGAAATGCTGGCGGACCCTGGGATTTTTGCAGTCCTATAGAGCCGGGTTACAAGTTTCCTGTATGAAAATGAGGTGAATGTATTGTTTGAAAGATTAGTCCCCAAGCTCCGGGTCAACACGGTGTTTGATATCGCTCTGGAGGAGCTGTACCGCCAAGGCTACCGGGGAATTATTACGGATCTGGATAATACGCTGGTCGGCGCCAAGGCGCCGCTGGCTACTCCTGAGCTGCTGCTCTGGTTCGCCAAGGTGAAGGAGCTGGGCTTCAAGCTTGTGATCGTATCCAACAACAATATGGACCGGGTGTCGCGTTTTGCCACCCCGCTGAATATTGAATTTGTACATCAGGCCAAGAAGCCCAGCAATTCCCCGTTCCTGCGGGCCATGAAGCTGATGGAGCTGGGACCGGAGCAGACGATTGTAGTCGGCGACCAGATGCTGACCGATGTATACGGCGGCAACCGGCTGGGTCTGTTCACGGTACTCGTGCTGCCGATCTCCGTCAAGGATGAAGGCATAGGAACAAGAATTAACCGCAGAGTGGAGCAGATAGCCTTGACCCGTCTGCGTAAGCAAGGATTGTGGCAAGAGGAGGATAAATCTTAATGAATGCAATGAACGATGGAACAGCGCGGCCTGAGAAATGCAGCGGCTGCGGCATTAAGCTACAGAGCGTAGACAAGGAGCTCCCCGGCTATATTCCGGAGGTTGCCTTCGAACGGGAGCCGGTAATTTGCCAGCGCTGCTTCCGGATCAAGAATTACAATGAAGCCTCTTCCGTATCGGTGAACCAGGATGAATTCCTGAAGCTGTTAAGCGGAGTAGGCGAGAAGAATGCACTGGTAATCCATATTGTGGATCTGTTCGATTTCGAGGGCAGTCTGATTTCCGGGCTGCAGCGGTTTGTCGGCAATAATCAGGTCATTCTGGCAGTGAACAAGATTGATCTGCTGCCGAAGGTGACCAACTGGAACCGATTGCGCAACTGGATGCAGCAGCGCTGCAAGGAAGAGGGACTGCGCACGGCGGAGATTGTCCTGGTCAGCGCGAAGCGTAATCAGGGCTTCGACCGTCTGCTGGAGGCCGTTACCGAGCTGCGCGGCCAGCGTGATGTATACGTTGTCGGGGCTACCAATGTAGGCAAGTCCACCTTGATTAACCGGCTGATCTCCGATTACAGTGACCTGGAAGAGGAGCTGACCACCTCCCGTTATCCGGGCACTACCCTCGATATGGTCAAAATCCCGCTGGATGACGGCCATTCCATCATTGATACGCCGGGAATCGTGTACCCGTGGCGGTACAGCGAGCTGGTCGAGCGCAAGGATCTGGGCGCAGTGATGCCCGAGAACCCGCTCAAGCCTGCGGTCTATCAGCTGAATGAAGGCCAGTCGCTGTTCTTCGGCGGACTGGGACGCTTCGACTTCATTCAGGGGGAACGCCAGTCCTTCACCTGCTTCATCAGCGGCACACTGAAGATTCACCGCACGAAGCTGGAGCGTGCAGATTCCCTGTATCAAGACCACCGGGGCGAGCTGCTGTCTCCGCCGGGGACTGCCGACATGGATAAGCTGCCGCAGTGGCAGCGCCATGAATTCCGTATCGCCAGGAATAGTGAGACCGACCTGTTCATCTCCGGTCTGGGCTGGATCAAGGTGAACGGTACAGCCGGAGCGGTAGTAGCTGTCCATGTGCCGCGCGGCGTCAAGGTGCTTACCCGTCCTTCGCTGATCTAATTGTACAGGAGGAAGGCGACATGACTGAGACAAACAGGAACACGCAGAGTCACGGGGAGCTGCTGCTGGGCGTGATGGGTGACCCGATTGCCCAGTCCAAATCCCCGCTGATGCACGGGGCGGCGCTCCATGCGCTCGGTCTCTCCGGGGCTTATGTGCCGCTGCACATTACGCCTGACAAGCTGGGCGATGCGGTGCAGGCGATACGGACGCTTGGCTTCCGGGGCGTGAATGTAACGATCCCCCATAAGGTTGCCGTGATGGAGTATCTGGACCGGCTGGATTCAAGTGCGGTGGATGTCGGCGCAGTCAATACCATCGTCAACGACAATGGTATACTGACCGGCTTCAATACGGATGGCATCGGTTATGTCCGCTCACTGAAGACAGAGGCTGCGCCGGATCTTACCGGCGCCCGCATCCTGGTGATTGGAGCCGGCGGTGCGGCCAGAGGGATTGTCTCGGCGCTGCTGAAGGAGCAGCCGGCAAGAATCCTGATTGTGAACCGAAATGAGGTACGGGCCCGTCAGCTGGCAGACAGCTTCAGCAGCCGGGGCAGCTTAACCGGAGCAGGGATGGATGCCGTTCCCGGCGTGCTGGGCAGCATGGATATTGTAATTAATACGACATCCGTAGGCATGTATCCGCATATGGAGGACATGCCGATCGATCCGGCCGGGCTGCACGAAGGGATGATCGTCAGCGATCTGATCTATAATCCGCTGCATACCCGGCTGCTTACAGAGAGCCTGAAGCGCGGCTGCACCGTTCACGGCGGGCTGGGCATGTTCGTCTACCAGGGAGCTTACGCCCTGGAGTATTGGACGGGGCTTACGGCTCCCGCAGCGATTATGCGGCAGACTATTGCGGATTGTCTCGGCCAGGTGCCGGGCAAATGATTTTCACTGAACAGGGTAATAATATATGTTAATTAAGGAGTTTTCACATTTATGTTAACAGGCAAACAAAAACGTTATCTGCGCTCTTTGGCTCATCATCTGGATGCTGTATTCCAGGTTGGCAAAGGCGGCGTAAACGATCATCTGATCCGTCACATTGAAGAAGCTATTGAGAAACGCGAGCTGATGAAGATCAGTGTACTGAATAACAACGCTGATGATCCCAAGGAAATTGGTGCCGCGCTTGCCGAGCAGTCCGGTTCGGAGCTTGTTCAGGTTATCGGCAAGACTATCGTTCTGTACAAGGAATCACGCGACAACAAAACGATTGAGCTTCCAAGATAGGAGGTTGACCTCTTGAGAGTAGGCATAATGGGAGGGACCTTCGATCCTCTGCAT
This sequence comes from Paenibacillus sp. FSL M7-0420, assembly GCF_038002345.1. Lineage (NCBI taxonomy): Bacteria > Bacillati > Bacillota > Bacilli > Caryophanales > Paenibacillaceae > Paenibacillus > Paenibacillus sp. FSL M7-0420. The sequence goes on from NZ_JBBOCJ010000001.1 coordinate 1,569,663, forward strand.
ATCGGCCATATGATGGCCGCTGAGACGGCGCGCGAGAGCTACGGTCTGCAGGAGGTCTGGTTCATGCCTTCGCATATTCCGCCTCATAAGCATGAGGCCGGGGCAACCGGTGAAGAGCGGCTGGCAATGGTGGAGGGAGCGGTGAAGAATCACCCTTCCTTTGGCATTCTTGACTGGGAAATCGTGCGGGGCGGAGTATCCTATACGCTGGAGACGGTGATTAGTCTGCAGGAGGAATATCCGCAGCATGAGTTCTTTTTCATCGTGGGTGCGGATATGGTTCAGTATCTGCCCAAGTGGCAGGGGATCGAAGAGCTGGTGCAGCGGCTGACCTTCATCGGTGTCGGACGTCCGGGCACTCCGCTGGATCTGGGACTGCTGCCGGAGTTCATTGCCGGTAAAGTGCTGCTGGCGGATATGCCGCTGGTCGATCTCTCCTCCACCATGCTCAGAGCCCGGGCCGCCGAAGGAAAGTCGATCCGCTATATGGTTCCGGATGCTGTATATGAATATGTTCAAAGGAGTGGATTGTATGGAGTACAGCCGTGAAGCGCTGATTGAGGCGGTATCCGGCCAGATGCCGGACAAACGCTGGAAGCATACACTCGGTGTGATGGAGTCTGCTGTGAAGCTGGCGCAGCGGTATGGCGCTGACCCGCAGCGGGCCGAGACCGCTGCCATCCTGCATGATGTGGCCAAATATTGGCCGGTGGAACGGATGCGGGAGATCATTGAACAGAATGGATTATCCGCTGAGCTTTTGAAATATGACAAGCAGCTATGGCATGCTGAGGTTGGTGCTTATACCGCCGAGCATGATTATGGCATTACGGATTCGGAGGTACTGGATGCGATCCGTTACCATACCTCGGGCCGGGAGAACATGAGTCTGCTGGAGCGGATCGTCTGTCTGGCTGATTATATTGAGCCTGGACGGGACTTCCCCGGTGTGGAGGAGATCCGCAGGCTATCGAAGGTCAGCCTGGAGGAAGGGCTGATTGCCGGACTGGATTCCACTATACGAGTGCTGCTGGAGAAGCGCCGGGTCGTATTTCCGCTTACGGTGCTGGCGCGCAACGATTTAGTTAGAACATTGGAGGATAAACTATGAGTGTACAATCAAACAAGCTGTTTGAGCTGGCGTTACACGCCGTTCAGGATAAAAAAGCAATGAACGTGGTGGCTCTCGATCTGCGTAGTGTGTCGCCGATCAGCGATTATTTCATCATCTGCCACGGTAATTCCGATACCCAGGTTCAGGCGATCGCCACTGAGGTGCGCAAGGTAGTCCATGAAGCAGGCGGGGTAATCAAAGGCATCGAGGGGATGGATGCGGCACGCTGGGTACTGATGGACCTTGGCGATGTGATTGTCCATGTCTTCCACCGCGATGAGCGTGAATATTACAATATTGAGCGTCTGTGGTCGGATGCCAAGGTCGTGGAGACGGTATGAGTCTGATTGCAGGAACTACGGTTACGCTTGAAGTGATGCGGGAGGTATCCCCTTACGGATACTTCCTGAGCGCGGGCGACCAGGATATTATGCTTCATTACACCGAGCTTGTGGGCAGTAAGCCGAAGATCGGCGACAAGGTGGAGGTCTTCCTCTTCTTCGATACCGAGGACCGTCCTGCGGCGACGATGAAGAAGCCGTATCTGACGCTTGGCGAGATGGCGCTGCTGGAAGTGGCGGATATCCATCCGCGGCTGGGCTGCTTCCTGGAGATGGGGCTTGGACGGCAGCTGCTGCTGCCGCTCAGCGAGCTTCCCGAGCTGGTGGAGCTGCGTCCGCAGATTGGCGACAAGGTCTTCGCAATTATGGAGCATGACAAGCAGGGACGTCTCCGTGCCAAGCTGGCCGGAGAGCAGGAGCTTGCGCCGCTGGCCTTGCCTGCACCGGAATCGTGGCAGGGGCAGACGGTCACAGCCCGGGTATATAAGCCGCTGCAGATGGGCACCTTCGTGCTTGTAGATGCCAGTGTGCTCGGCTTCGGCATCATCGGAATGGTCCACTCCTCTGAACGCGTTCGCTTGCTGCGTCTGGGTGAAGTGATTGAAGCGCGCGTGGCCCATATCCGTGAGGATGGCCGCGTCAACCTCAGCATGGGCCACCGCAAGGAAGTGGGCCGTGATGTGGATTCGGCGGCTCTGCTAGATTTTCTGGCTTCCCGTCCGGGCGGCGGAATGCCATATTCGGATGCTACGCCTCCCGATATTATCAAGCAGCGCTTCGGCATCAGCAAATCAGCCTTCAAGCGCGCGCTTGGCAAGCTGATGAAGGAAGGGCTGGTTGTCCAGAAGGAGAACTGGACCTATCTGGCTTCCCGCGAAGAGGAGCAGGCCGGACCGGACAGCGATTCTGACAACCAATAGTATAGAGAAAGCGGTGTACGCAGTGTCTTCCTATGGCAAATTTGCTTATGTATACGATGCGCTTATGGCGGATATGCCGTATCCGGATTGGCTGGCCTTTGCCGAGACGGCATGGGGCAAATACGGCAAGCCGCGCACGGTAGCCGAGCTCGGCTGTGGTACCGGCAGCCTGACGATTCCGCTGGCGGGGGCAGGGTATCACATGACGGGGATTGATCTTTCTTCGGACATGCTGTCCGTTGCTCAGCGGAAGCTGGAGCAGCAGCCGCAGGGACGGCGCTTTTTGCGCGAGGGCAGTGTGCAGTGGGTTCAGCAGAACATGAAGGAATGGGAGCTGCCGGAGCCGGTGGATTCCGTGATTTCCTTCTGCGACTGCCTGAATTATGTGCTGGAGGAGCAGGACATCCGCAAGGTATTCTCCTGCACGTATGACGGGCTTAAACCGGGCGGGACCTTCCTGTTCGATGTGCATCATCCGAACACGCTGATCCGCTATGAGGAAGAGCAGCCCTTCGTACTGGATGAGCTGGATGTATCCTACATCTGGACCTGTGAGCTGGATGTGCCGCGCCGGGAGATTGAGCATCACCTGTCCATCTTCGCCCGCGAGGAGGGCCGCTCAGACACGTACCGGCGCTTCGAAGAGACTCATACCCAGCGTGCCTATGACCCGGAGTGGATGAAGCAGGAGCTGCTTGCCGCCGGATTCAGCGAGGTGTCGGTGTATGCGGACTTCGAGTGGGTGGCGGCAGATGATTCGGCGCAGCGGCTGTTCTATGTGGCTGTGAAATGAAGCTGCTACAGAGTTGAACTTGAAGCGTAATCGTCACTGCGGAGAACATTTGGACTTACGGCCGCTGTTGTCTGCAGATTTCATGATTTAATACCGCTGTTCGCGGTAGAAATCCGCAGACAAAGGCGGACGCTACCGCTCCTACAGTTCCAAATTTCCCCTCCGTTCCTTTTTGCTTCTCGTTAAATTCTTTAGAGCTTCATATATGGTTGAGGTAGTATGGAGGTCCTTACCCGAAATTGGGTAAGGGCCTTCTTTGATCTTGATATGGACCAAATGTATGCGGAAAACCGAACACAATCGGCGCTGCTTAGGTGCATAGACCAAATGTATGCGAAAAACAGCATACAATCGGCGCTGCTGAGGTACATGGACCAAATGTATGTGAAAAACAGCATACAATCGGCGCTACTGGGTCACATGGACCAAATGTATGTGAAAAACAGCATACAATGGGCGCTGCTGAGGTACATGGACAAAATGTATGTGGAAAACAGCATACAATCGGCGCAACTGAGGCCGCGTGGAGCAAATGTATGTGGAAAACAGCATACAATCGGAGCAATGTGCTGGTGCGAGGGCGAGTGAGGCAGATGTACAAGTACCATCTGTACAAAAGGACGCATCAGCCGTTCTAATCTGCATGGCATAGCAAACCGGGCCGTATCTTCAGATACGGCCCGGCCATCTTCCAAGCAGGCTTACCGGTGTTCGAACAAATCGATGGTGCCGAGTACAATATGCGCCAGACCAAATCCAAGAATGCCGGTTGCCGCGATCTTATATCTGCTCCCCAGAAAAGCTGCACTCGAAGCAGTAACTACGGTCCCCAGTACGGCGGGTATCATCCCTTCACGCATTCGAAACACTCCCTCACGGTAGTTTGAAAGACATTCGTTAGTGTGGGTTAAGGCCCGGACAATTATACTTCGAGTTTATGCCAGCGGCGGCAGGGAAGCGGCTGTCTGTTATAAACGGTCAATCTGCCACTCCTGCTGTGGTCACCCGGCCGGAAGGGTCTTCGACCTCATGCACATTGTAGAGCACGCGCGCCAGCAGATCCTGGCTGTAATTGCCGAAATGCTTGCCGTAGATCGTCAAGCCGCGCTTGTTCACCGGTTTGTCGGTGACGGCAATGCGGAAGGTCAGCTCGCTTTTGTAATCCAGCTTGATGTCGTCAAGGGTAATGTCTGAGATGCGGCAGCCGTCAATGAAGCTGCCCTCCTGATTGATGCGGATCAGCTTCAGCATGCCGTACTGGTTGAGGTGGGGAGGCCACCAGTCCGGGTTGAAGGTGCCGCGCGCATCGCCGAAGTCACCGGGGCTGGTCCAGAAGCCGATCTCGATGCCGTTCACATAGAAATACAGATCCGAGGGATAATTGTCGCTGAACCCGGGAGCCTCGGAGCCGATCTCCATGGAGAACTGGATTTCCCTGAAGGTCTGGTTGGCTTTGAGATAGTTAGGGATGCGGTACTCCAGGAAGCCTTCGGCCATCCAGATGATCTCGGAGTCGATCCGCTGGGGATCGGCGAAGTAACGCGGCTCGTCGAAGTCCCCGATAATGCTGTCCTTGGTGGCCAGTCCGCAGGTGGGAACAGCCTGATAATTACTGTAATGGCCCACCTGAATCTCGACCTCGTACAGATTATCGACATCCTTGCTGCGCAGATCCACCATCAGCTTATCTTTATTCAGGTAGCAGACCTTCTGAATTCCGTGCTTGCCTACGGCCGTATTAATCTCAATTAAGCCGCTCTCCTCCAGCTTCTTGATATGCATGGTAATGGCCCCGTTGCTGAGATTCAGCTTCTTGGCAATTTCGTTGAGATTCAGGGCCTGATTGGTCGCCAGCAGCTCAAGAATCTGGATGCGGATTTCTGAGCTGAGCGCCTTGAAGATATCAATCCCGCTCATCAGATCTTTAATATAAATCATATTTAGAGTACCTTCTTCCACTGAGGTCATGAGAATCGAAACTATTTTATAAAATTATAAACTAACCGACCCTAAAAGGAAAGTATTCTGCCTTTATTTGTAGAAACCGATTAAATTTAAGCTAAAAGTAAAAGTTAAAGGCTGTTTGTTTTATATAATTATGAATACTTAATGCGCGGTTAAGTCAATATTAAATGATTTTTTTCAGTAAAAAGACAATAAATAACGTTTAGTTTGAATGTATTTAAAAAGATTTAAACTTTTATATTTACACTCCACTTTATATATGCTATTTTATACCTGTAAGCGAATACATTCAATTGAATTTCAATTATTTAATTAAAGAGTGAAACATAATGCGTCATGCGGTAGCTTGAACTAACAGAGCCGGTGAGGTTCCCTAGTTCTTCTATATAGATTGTATCAATCGAATTGCTCAGCAAATCCTAGGAGGGGTTACAGTGTTAAAGAAAAAGGGCTGGTTCACACTGCTGTCGTTGGTTCTGATGGTATCGGTTGTACTTACAGGCTGCGGCGGGAAGAACAATGCATCGTCCGGGGGCAATAGCGGAAGCGAAGCTACGGCGAATGCCGGCAGCAAGGATTCCAAGGAAACCAAGAATCTCACCTTTATGTTCCGCGGGGGAACCGATGAGCAGAAGGCCTATGAGGGTGTTGTGAAAAAATATGAAGCCGATCATCCGAACGTCAAGGTTAAGATCGTTGTGACTGCGGCGGATCAATATGCGACCAAGCTGAAAGCCTCTATTACGGGGAACAGCGTTCCGGACGTTTTCTATTTTGAATCCGGTGACCTGAAGGCTTATGTGAACAGCGGCGTGCTGCTGGACCTGACCAGCTATGTGGAGAAGAACCCTAACATTGACTTGAATAACATCTGGAAATATGGCGTGGATCTGTACCGTTACGACGGCACCATGGCCGGGCAAGGCAATCTGTACGGGATGCCTAAGGATGTAGGCCCTTTTGCACTCGGCTATAACAAGACCATGTTCGAAGCTGCGGGTATCCCGCTGCCGGACAAAGACAAACCGTACACCTGGGATGAATTCATCAAAGTCGCTCAGCAGCTGACGATTGACAAGGACGGGGACGGCAAGCTGGATCAATTCGGCGCAGGCTTCAACGTACAGTGGGCCTTGCCTTCCTTCGTCTGGAGCAACGGGGCGGACTGGCTGGATGCGACCAAGACCAAGGTTACGATTGATGATCCGAAATTCATCGAAGCCCTGCAATTTTTCACTGACATGCAGCTTAAATACGGCATTACGCCGTCCACAGAACAAGCACAGACTCTGGATACCTACCAGCGCTGGATGAAAGGTGAAATGGCCTTCTTCCCTGTAGGTCCGTGGGATATGAGCACTTACGAGAAGCTTCCCTTCGATTATGACCTGATTCCATATCCTGCCGGCTCCACAGGCAAATCCGCCACATGGACCGGCTCACTCGGCATCGGTGCTTCCGCCAAAACCAAGCATCCCGATGAAGCCGTGGATCTGATCAACTATCTGACGGCCTCCAAGGAGGGAATGGAAGCGCTGGTGAAGGCTAAGGTGCAAATTCCGAACCTGATGGATATGGCTAAGGAATGGGCTGCTGATACTACGACCAAACCGGCGAACAAGGAAGAATTCCTCCAGGTCGTGAATGAATACGGACGGGTGCTGCCTGGCCACTACACGTACAATGCTGAATGGTATAACCTGTTCTACACGGACATCCAGCCGGTGCTTGACGGCAAGGTTACCCCGGAGGAATATGTGAAGACGGAACAGCCGAAGATGCAGAAGCTGCTGGATAAAGCGGTTGAGCAAGAGGCGAAATCCAAGAAATAAGCGGTACACATCGTTCTTATCCAGCATACCAAGTGATGTCCGGTCTCCTGTAACAGCGGGCCGGCATCACTTTGTTGCTGGACCATCCGAATTTGAGGTGATTCTAATGAACACTAAGCTGGGTCTGTACCGCAAGGAGAAAATCTACGGGTTTCTGTTTATCCTGCCTCCGCTGCTGGGACTGCTGATCTTTACGCTGTACCCGATGATTTATTCGATCTATGGCTCATTCACGGATTGGGATGGTCTCGGCCAGATGAACTTCATCGGCCTCGGCAACTTCAAGGATCTGTGGTCGGATGAGCTGTTCCATAAGGCCTTATTCAATACCTTGTTCATGATGCTTGGCATTCCGATCGGCATTACGCTGGCGCTGCTGCTGGCGCTTGGGCTGAACCGGGGGGTGCCCGGGACTACAGCGTTCCGGGTCATCTATTATGTTCCGGTCATTTCTTCTCTGGCCGCAGTATCGATCATGTGGAACTGGGCCTATAACGGTGATTATGGTCTCGTCAACCAGTTCCTTGATCTCTTCGGAATCAGCGGGCCGAACTGGATGGCGAATAAATATACGGTCAAGCCGGCGCTGATCATTATGGCGGTATGGAAGGGCCTCGGTTATACGATGCTGCTCTATCTGGCGGCGCTGCAGAGTGTCTCCAGATCTTATTATGAAGCGGCGGAGCTGGACGGAGCCAGCGGCTTCAAGTCCTTTTGGCATATCACCTGGCCGATGGTGCGCCCGGTAACCTTTTTCATCATCGTGACCAACATTATTGGAGGATCGCAAATTTTTACCGAGATGAACATTATGACCCCTACAGGCGGGCCTGAATATGCTTCAGCCTCCGTGGTGTTCTACATTTGGCAAAAGGCCTTCGGCAACTTCCAGATGGGCTATGCCTCTGCTATGGCGGTATTCCTCGGCGTGTTCATATTTGTTGTGACTCTTATCCAATTCCGAATGAACGAGAAGCAATCGTTCGATGTCGATTAACTGAAGAGGGAGGAGACCATAAATATGACGAGCAGAAGAAGAGTTACCCATAGCATTATCTTTGTTCTACTTTTAATCGGCGCGGTGTTCATGATCGGCCCGCTGCTCTGGATGCTGTCCACCTCATTCAAGGATAAGCAGGATGTGTTCGCCTTGCCTCCGGTGTGGATTCCGCGGCCGTTCCATTTCGATAAATACAGTGAGATCTGGACGGCGGGTCCGCTGCTAAGCGGGATCAGGAACAGCTTGATCATCGCGGTGACGGTGACGATTGTAGGTACGTTCACCTCCAGCCTTGCGGCGTTTTCCTTTGCTAAATTGCGGTTTCCGGGTAAAAATAAAATATTCCTGCTGATGCTGTCATCCCTGATGATTCCGTATCCGGCAGTCATGATTCCGCAGTTCTTCATGTTCTCGAAGCTGGGCTGGATTGATACGCTGCTGCCGCTGATCGTGCCGGGCCTGTTCGGCAATATCGTCATGATCTTCTTCCTGCGGCAGTATCTGAGCAGTGTGCCCAATGCCATTATCGAAGCGGCCAAAATCGACGGAAGTTCGTACTTCCGCCTGTACAGCTCGATCACCTTCCCGCTGATCAAGCCGGCGGTGGCAGCGCAGCTGATCCTGTGGTTCATGGGTATCTGGAACGACTACCTGTCTCCGATTATCTATCTGAATTCACCGGAGAAGCAGACGCTCCAGCTGGTTATCGCCAACTTCAATGCGACCTATGCGATCCAGACGGACTATCCGCTGATTATGGCGGCTTCGATTATTGCCCTGCTGCCGATGCTGATTATCTTCCTTGTATTCCAAAAGCAAATCATTGAATCTGTTGCCATCTCCGGAGTGAAGGGCTGACCCTTCCTTCGGAATACCGAATTACCGGCTGAGCACCGCCAGCCACCAGTTCAAGGCCAAAGGAGAAACCATAATGAATACAAATAGAGAGTACACTAACCCGCTTGTCGAACAGCGTGCAGATCCCTGGGTATACAAGCATACCGACGGTTATTACTATTTCACCGCTTCCGTGCCGGAATATGACCGGATTGAAGTACGCAGAGCGTTAACGATTGAGGGGCTTCGGGAAGCACAGCCGGTAGTCGCCTGGCGCAAATATGAGAGCGGCCCGCTCAGCGCCAATATCTGGGCACCCGAAATCCATTATATTGATAGCAAATGGTATATTTACTTCGCGGCGGCCCGCACCACGGAGACGAAGGAAGGGCTGTTCGACCACCGGATGTACGCCCTGGAGAATACTTCAGCGAACCCGCTGGAAGGAGAGTGGACCGAGAAGGGGCAGGTGAGAACCGCCTGGGAATCCTTCGCCCTGGACGCTACGGTGTTCGAGCATAAGGGCGTGCATTACTATGTATGGGCGCAAAAGGACCCCGAGATTGACGGCAACTCCAATCTGTATATCTCAGCCATGGAGAACGGCTGGACGCTCAAGGGTCCGCAGACAATGATCTCTTCGCCGGAGTATCCTTGGGAGGTCATCGGCTTCAAGGTAAACGAGGGGGCTGCCGTGCTGAAGCGGGGCGGCCGGATCTTCGTGAGCTTCTCGGCCAGCGCCACCGATCACAACTATTGTATGGGGCTGCTCACTGCATCGGAGGACAGCGATCTGCTGGACGCCTCATCCTGGGCCAAGCATCCCGAACCGGTGTTCCAGACCAGTGAGGAGAACGGGCAGTACGGCCCGGGACATAACAGCTTTACGGTGGACGAGCACGGCGGGGATGTTCTGATCTACCATGCCCGCAGCTATAAGGAGATCACCGGAGACCCGCTCTACGACCCGAACCGCCACACCCGTGCGCAGCACCTGCGCTGGAACGCGGACGGCACGCCGGATTTCGGCGTGCCTGTGAGGGATGGCGCGAAGTAGGGCAGAGTTCAGTCGGGAAGAGAGTGGGGTAGCACGCAGAACTGCGGAGTTCCGTTGAAGGCCGCTCCGAGGGTTGGCTACCGGCTGCATAGAGTGAAATGCAAAGAGTCCCGCAACCCTTTGGAGGGGAGCGGGACTCTTTGTGCTGAGCCTCTGAATTAGCCAATGGTCTGGTGGCAGAGCGCCCTGGTACGGCAGCTGCCGTTGCATTTTATGCAGGATTTCCGCACAGGCCGCTCTTATTGGGCTACATTGTTGCATTTTATGCAGGATTTTTCTGAATTTGTTGCTGTCTGTGGCACATTGTTGCACTTTATGCAGGAATTCCAGCAGTTTGGTGCTGATTTAAGTTGTAATGTTGCATTGTGTGCAGGATTTCCGCACGGGCCGCTCTTATTGGGCTACATTGTTGCATTTAGTGCAGGATTTTCTCATAGGCCGGTTCTATTGAGCCGCATTGTTGTATTCCGTGCAGGATTGTCGTGCTGGCTGGTCGCCGTGCTTTATTCTGCACTAACCCCCTTATTTGTCCCCTAGAGGAACCGGAACAGTCTGTCTATAGAACTTAATATAGTGGAAGCCATCCATCATCAGGAATTCCGGCTTCTCCGTGGTCTGGAAGGAATATGTGCGTTCCCACAGGATATTGCCGTTCTTGAGATCCCACGGGCGGGAATCGGATATCGAACTGACGGGAACGGCGGCTCCTCCGGCTTGAACAGCCAAAGTATCCTTATCCAGCATAGTGAACTGCTTCCCGGCAATCACGATAGCATAGCCGTCAGCAGTCCTGGCGACACTGCGAATCCAGAGCTTCTCCTCGCCGACCAGAACCGACCGGTCCGAAGGCGAGGCCAGAGAGATCGGCTCTTCAACGTTCTGATATCCGCTGAAATTATCCAGTACAAGTTCAACACTCTGCGGCTTGTCTGTCGGCAGCACATCGTATTCTATGATAAATTCCGGGGCTCCCTTTTTACTGGAATTCGTACCCCGCATCGACCGGAAATCAACCTCAGTCCCATTCACATATAGTTTGGTTACAGCAGAGAATCTTGGATTTTCGCCATTATCCATCTTATAATGTCCCTTTACGATAGTTGACGTAGGAGAAGCCGTAATCGTGTCATAGAAGACGGTTCCCTGATCCACCGGTACAGCCTGGTCAATATCTGCGACGAGCAGGCTTTTCATGGCAAGGTTCGGGTCATATTTGAAGGAGATAGGATAGTGTGCCACTTTCCCGTTCTCCAACAGCTCGCTGAAGGTAACGGTCAATGTTCTGGAGAAGGGGCTGGCCGGCTCGAATTTGTATACTCCTTCGAAGCGGCTACTGTCCTTGTTGCCGCCGCCGCTCCCCCCCAGGGGATCTGAATCCGTCATGAACCCTTCCAGTTTATCTACTCCGTAACGGAGTGAATAGTTGCCGTCAGGGAAGTCGCCGGTATATATACTGCCTGAAGACGGATCAATACTGTAATACATCGTCAAGGCGTTGTCGTCTGCAATTACCCCGTTAATGGTAATCACCGTTCCGTCACCTAATGTTTTGCTTTTATTGACGCTTTGACCGTATCCGTGGTCCGCCAATTCAGAAAAGGCCATGGTATTCAGCTCAGTCTGACTGAACAGCTTCCCCCCGTAATAGGCCAGCGCAGGATACTGATAGACGCCCACTGTCAGTAACATGGCTGCTGCGGCTGTGGCGACCCAGGACCGTGCCCGTCCAGCCCGTGATTTCCGTCTAACCGGAGCCTGCTCCAGCGCCTTCCGCAATCTGCCTTCAAGTTCTGACGGCGTCTTGATCTGCTGATGTTTCTGTAATCTCTCCTCGATCGTTCTCATAACGGTCACCTCCAATCATAGCTTTTAGTTTCTGTATCCCCTGCGAAATTCTGGACTTGATCGTGCCGACCGGCGCTTCGGTGATATCGGCAATGGTCTGATACGGCAGATCGTGGACATAACGCAGCTCAATCGCCTCCCGCTGCCGGGGATTCAGCTGAGCGAGCAGAACGGACAGATCCATTTCAGACTCGGTATCGCGGTACGGGTTAGTTGCAGTCCATGCCTCCATTGCAGGCTCCGGCGCCTCGTCCTCCTCCAGGGGAACGAACCGGTTCTGGTTGCGGAGGACCGTTTTGCAGCGGTTAACCAGAATGGTTTTGCTCCAGCTGTAGAAGGCCTCGCTCTTCTTCAGTTGCGCAAGCTTCTCATAGAGCGTGACGATCATGTCCTCCATTACATCCATCGCGTCATGCTCATTCCTCATATAGCTATAGGCAAGACGGTAATAAGCGTCCTGTTCGGCTAGGATCAGTTCTAATAATGCTTCTTTGTTGCCGCGCTGTGCGGCTCTGACAAGACGGCTTATATTCATGTGCTCACCCCTTTCACAGATAAGAGTGCGTAGCCGCCCGGAAAGTTCATTATGCTCTCAAAAAAATATCCACAGCCTATTCCAGAGAAATTCTTAGTCTCTGGAATAGGCTGTGGAGGGAGCGAGGAAGAGGCAGGAGCTGGCGGATGCTCTCACGCTCATTCGTAGAACAGCAGGCGCTTGGCATAAGCGTTGCGGAACTCGGTGGGAGTGAGGCCGACAATTTTTTTGAACGATTTCATGAAATTATGGCAATCCTTATAGCCAAGCTGCAGTGAGACTTCGCTGACATTCTGGTTGGTGTCGGTCAGCAGGAATTTCGCCAGCTCCATCTTCTGCTGCAGAATATATTGCTTCAGGGAGATCCCGGAGATGACGGTGAACAGATGGGAGAGATACTTCTCGTTATAGCCGAAATAGGCGGCGATCTGCGATACCTTAATATGCTCGCTGCGGCTCCATTTAATGTAGTCCACAATATCGTGGTAGAGCTGCTCCTGCTTCGTTCTTTTGAACGGATCGGCATCGGTTGGCAGGGTCTGGTTGTACAGCTCGCACAGAATAACGGTAGACATATAGTTGCCCAGCACCGTCTGATTGTAGCTCCGCACCGAGTCCTGGAGCTGCTTCATCATGACGATGATTTTCTCGACATTCCGCAGGGTTCCGTATTGGGGCAGGTGAATAACGTATTCTTCCTTGTCGCCGTTTGACGGAGGGGGGGCCGCAGTCTGACTACCGTTCGCAGCATGAAAATGCAGCCAATAAAAGCTACAGTCCGAAGACTTGTACCCGTATTGTCTGGTAAGCGGAGGCAGGAGCAGGAACTCGCCTTTGGAGACCACGAACTGCTCGTTGTCACCCGCCAGATAGAGCACGCCTTCGGTCATAACAATCAGCTCATAATCCTGTAAAATCCGGCTTAAGTGAATCCACTCCGCCGAGGGGGCCACGAATTTGCCGGTCATCTCCAGATGTACCGGCTTATCTACCAGCAGTGTGAATGCAGTCATGTTATCATCCCCCTCGGTGTGGAAATAGTCTTATCCTATTACCATATCAAATAAGGGCTATCTTGCATACAGCAGAAGCTGCATCCGAGATAACCCTTGTGTGGAACAGTGTGTTGCATTATGCCAATGGTTATTCTTTCACAATCTGAAGCTTATATTCCTGCACGGTGACATGATCCTCCGCCTTGACCGTGAGCTTCACCTCAGTGCGGCTATGCGGCAGCTTGATCTCGCGCGGGAGTGAATCCTCGATCAGAATCCCGTCTGCATAGACCAGGGCATTGTGATGGTGTGGTGTAACGTTCAGTTGTACCTGGCTTGCCGCTTGCGGAACGCTCAGGCTATACGTGGTTATGCCGCTGCTGAAGGAGGTAGACAGCGTTCCTTCACTGAAGGCAAGCTGGCGCAGTCCGGCATTGTGATCATAACCGGTCATCATGCGCAGCAGGTCGAAGATGCCATTTTCCTTCTCAGGAACCACGAATTTGACTTCCACCTCAGTCTTGCCGCCAATTGCTTCAGCAGGAATCAGATAACTCCGCTCGTAGAAGCTGCGGGCTTCATCCGTATGCAGCACCTCGCTCGCAATCAGCTCCCCGTCTACATAAATCGCTATTTTCTTACCATTATTTCCTGAGAAATAAGTGACCGAGAGGTAGTTGTCCGTGCGCGGTGCCACCTTCATCCGGTAGCTGAACCAGCCGCCGTTCTCCGCTTTGCGGATGTTATATCCGTCCCAGGTGGCTACAGAGGTGTTCTCTCCCTCAATGCCATGCTCCAGCTCATACTGGTCATTGCCGACAGGCAGGCTGTCCAGTGTAGCGTCCTGCACACGCTGCCGGATTTTGCCCTGTAAAATATGCTTCTGCAGCTCAGCCGAATCCGCCTCCACCAGACGCCAGTAGATGCCGTAACGCTCACTATGCTGCTTATAATGCGGGGTGAAGACCAGCCGCTGATCCTCATCCGTTCCCCGCAGCGCAAAGGCCAGTTCTTCCTGCTCCAGCCGGACTACACGGTCCGCAAGCTGCTCCAGCCACTCCTGCGGGCTCTCGTTCACCGTCGTGATGAAGTCCTTCACCAGCATGTTGCGGGTCGGCACACTGACAGCAACCCCTGTAGCGGATACGGACAGGTCGCTGTCGCCCAGAGCGGCGCTCAGCACCACCGGCCCATACTTGAACGCGACCACCTGGCGGGCATCCGGCAGGCTGAAGTGCGTCAGCTTCACCGGCAGCTTGAGCTGAAGCATGTCGCCGTCTTCCCATACTCTGCTAGTCACGATGTAATTTCCGCTGACCGCTGAGTTCACAGGCTGCCCGTTCAATAGAAGCTCAGGTTCTCCGGCCAGCCAATCCGGCAGACGAAGCTTCAGCGTGGTGGACTGAGCCTGAGGCTGCATCACTGAGATCTTGAACTCTACAGTATCACTATAAGGCAGATTGGCCGACTGGATCAGCATCAGGCCGTGCGCGGCAGAATCCAGGGTAGAGCTAAGGTACTGGTTGACCACTATGCTGTCCGCATCGTAGAAATACAGGCTGTCATTCAGCTTGGTGAAGCTCTCCATGCCGGTTCCCGTACAGCACCAGAAATGCTCGAACGGCGAGCTGTACACCTTGAAATACCCGGTAGCCATAGGCTGGAAATACATCGTCATCCCGGTAAGCGGGTGCTGTGAGGACACAATAGCATTCAGATACGTGTTCTCGTAGAAGTCGGCGTAACGGGTATCTCCCGTGAGTTTGAACAGCTCGCGGGTCAGCTTGAGCATATTGTAGGTGTTGCAGGTCTCCGCTGTGAAGTTGGAGCGTTCCCGGTCCAGCATATCCGGATCACCGAAGTGCTCCCATTCGCTGTTCCCTCCGGTGATGTAGCTGTGATGATGGACAACCATCTCCCAGAACTGCACCGCCGCTTCCAGATAAAAGGCTTCACTCTCCCCAAGTGTCCGGTAACGGTTCAGCGCACCGAGGAATTTCGGAATCGTGGTATTAGCGTGCTTGCCCTTGAGAATATCCCTGCCCTCATGGACAGGAGTGAAGAGAGTCAGCTCGTCGAAGCTGTGTGCGGCGCTTAAATGGCCTGCTTTTCCGGTGATTCTGTACAGGTCGTAGAGGCAGTCATTCATCCCGCCGTATTCCACCGATAATACACGCTGATGGACCTCTTCAGACCAGGAGGCTGTGCGGCGGTATACCCAGTCCCCGAGCTTATCCGCCAGGGCATAGGCCGTCTTGCTGCCGGTGGCAGAGTAGGACGCTGTGAGTCCGGCGATGATTTTGTGCATCGTATACCAGGGGACCCAGGCCGGCTGCTTGTTCTCCACATGATCGAAAAGGCGTTCCTCGAACGCGGAGAGGTAACCGCTCTCATGCTGGCACAGGGCCAGCTCTTCCAGGAGATAGTTCAGCCTGAGCGCCAGCCCGTCATCCCGCGTACAGGCATAGGCCTGGGACAGCGCCGACAGATAGTGGCCCAGCGTGTGTCCGCGGATCTCTGTGTTCTCCCAGCCGGGATATTTGTCGGCACGCTTCGGCAGTCCCCGGTTCTCGCGGAAGCCCGCCAGCAGACGGTCTGGATCATAGCTGGTCAGATAATCAATCTCCTTGGCAAAGGCGTTCGCGATATACGGATCGGACACACGGACCTGGTCCATGCGGTATTCCTCGTACAAAGGCTTACCCTGAATCGGGGCCGCAAGCGGCTGATGGGGTGTAATTGTCATTTTGTATCCTCATTCCTATAGGTTCTGTAGGGTTACTGCTGGATGAATATCCTACATTTAAGCTTATAGATAAAGGGCTGGTGGGTAAATAGTGATTGGATTGAATATGTGTGAAAAGGTTAGATTGGTGGGGGGAGACGCAAAAAAAGCCACAACCGCTGCTGGGCAACAGGCTGTGGCTTAAGGTTTGTGAAAGGTAAGGGATTAAGGAGGTAGCAGCTCCTTATGGAGTGTACTGCTGCACGATCGATACAATCTGGTTATCCTGAATCGTGAGGTGATAAGGCGAACCGCTTAGATCGAATATATCCGTCTTGGCGAATTCATGAATGAACTGCTTCAGCGTGAGCGATTCGTTCCAGTTAATGTCCAGGTCTTCGAGCTTGCCGGTGCGGTCATAGATCTGCATGATGACCTTGGCATCCGGGGCTACCGTATAAGTGGTCAGCGTGTCGCTGTCGTTCACGATATAGTAACCGTCCGGGGCACCGCCGATTTCGGCTGCGGATTCCGGCTCCCGCTGGGCGAAGACCGCGTCGGCTGCTGCGCCTTCATACCATTCGATTTCATCTCCGGTGAGCGTCGTCTGACCGTTATGGTTCTCTAAGGAATGTATATACACTGTCAGATGCTGGGCCAACCCCTCGCTCTTGGCATCTGCGGTTTTGATGGTTGTGCTCGCCGTAGTCACGAGGGAAAGAAACAACAGGACCAGTACAGGAAGCAGGTAGACGTTTTTGTTTTTTAACATTATGAATTTCCCCCTTGGCGTAATCTTACACGGCATAAGTCTACACTCTTTATTTACCCTGCCGGAATATTCTCAAACTTGTTTATACCCTAATAAACGTTAGTCCAGCAGAAATGTTGCAAAAGATTTTTTAACTGGGTATATATAACAAATATTCCGTCTTTGTCAACCTCTTTTGAACCGTTCAAACCAGATTGACCTGCCTAATTAAGGGATTTATGATATAGGAATATCTGGATTTTTACTAGAATATCTGGTTCTTGAGGGGCGGTATTGGTTTGCAACAGCACACTACAATTCAAACAGAACTGGCTGCTTTTCTTAGAAAAGAAGGCCAGACAATCAATCAGTTCGCAGGAATCTCCGGTGTCAATTCGGGAACGCTCAGCAGCATTATTAATGGTAACCGTCCTATTGCCATGCAGCAGCTGGACCGGATTACCGCCGGAATGGGGCTTCCTGAAGGAGCATTTTATGAGTTATATATAGATGAATGTGTCGTACATTCCGCACCCGACTGGCGTCGGCTGGGACCCTTCCTGCACCGCTGTGCGGAGCTGGACAAGCTGGAGTGTATCCGGCAGGTGGTTCAAATCATCATGGACAATATTACATATGCCCCGCTCCTGTTCGATACGGCGGAGGAATTCTACGGGCAAGGCAAGCTTCAGGCAGCGGCTCTGCTGTATGAAGGGGTAGCCGACACTGAGAAATATCAGCATTCGGAGCGGCTGGCCCTGTGTCAGTACCGGCTGTTCACGATCCGGATCGGCCAGAGCCCGGAGGCGGATTTCCGTGCGGCGACCCGGTTTGAATATTTTGTAGAGCGCCTGGAGGAAATAGACCAGTTGGAAGCGCTTCGGCAGCTGGCAGATATCTATATTGCTCTACAGCACTGGGAGAAGGCCAGACTACTGGCAGAGGAGCTGCGTCATAAGACATCTATCCAGTACGAAATCAGATTCTACAAAACGAAAAAGAAGAAGGAGCTGAGGCAGGCGCCCAGACCACTTTGCTTCTATATATTGTATGCTTACTGGCTGCAATCCAAGGTATGCGAGGAATCCGGTGAATATGAGCGGGCGCTGGAATATGTGGGCCTTTACACTGAAATGAGCTGGATTGTCGAGGAATCGGAAGAGGTTCAGCAGATCCGGGCGCAGTTCAGCAGGCTGGGGACAGTCTACAAGTCTCTATACCGTCTAATGTGCGGTGAGCTTGAGGCTCTTCCCGAGGTGATGGAATCTATCGGCACCTCCGGGCTTGGACTGCTGGACGGGCTGCTTAAGACAGTTCAAGCGGCTAACCGTTATGGCTGGGAAGTGGACGGGCTTATCAGCCGCTTCCAGCCGCTGCTCACACCGGAGGGAGCAGCCTTCGGGCAAGCCGAAGGAACTCCGGGCAGGGAGACGCCGGAGCAATATCCGGTACTGCTCTATGAGCTGGCGCTGTACTCTCTCAAAGCAGAGAAGATCGAGCAGGGGATACGTTATATCTTCGGTAGCCTGGAGGCTTCCGCCGCACTTGGCAGCATAGCCTGTGTGATCCGCTGTGTAAGATTATTCGAGCAATTCCGGCCGCATGCTTCAGCAGAAGACCAGGATCGGTATAAGCAGCTTATTAATAGGGTGCAGGTTGCTCATGCAGAGCAGACGGTTAAGACACAAGACCAGTTGTAGTATGCCATAGTTCGTATGCAAGGAAGCCCCTTCCGGGATGGAGGGGGCTTCCTTGCATGGACCGAATGTATGCGGAAAACCGATTACATTGCGCCGGGTGGTGGTGTGCGGGCGTAATGTAATCGAAAAACCGATCACATTACGCCGGGCGGTGGTGTGCGGGCGTAATGTAATCGAAAAACCGATTACATTGCGCCGGGTGGTGGCGTGCGGGCCGAATGTAATCGAAAAACCGATTACATTACGCTGGGTGGTGGCGTGCGGTCCGAATGTAATCGAAAAACCGACTACATTGCGCCGGGTGGTGGCGTGCGGTCCGAATGTAATCGAAAAACCGATCACATTGCGCCGGGTGGTGGTGTGCGGGCGCAATGTAATCGAAAAACCGATTACATTGCGCCGGGTGGTGGTGTGCGGGCCGAATGTAATCGAAAAACCGATTACATTGCGCTGGGTGCTTTGCGGTCCGCAATGTAATCGAAAAACCGATTACATGACGCCAGCCGCCACACCATCTCGCCCTCACCACGCTCGGCCCCACCACGCCCCGTCCCCACCACGCTCGGCCCCACCACGCCCCGTCCCCACCACGCCCTTGCCCTACCCTCCAACTCGCCCCGGCCCTATCGCGCCGGTGCGAAGCCGGCGACCTCGCTGAGGATCGCATCGATCGCCTTCAGCGTATCCGGCTGAAGCACGACTTCCACAGCCTGCGCGTTCTCCCGCACCTGCTCGGGTCTGCTGGCGCCGATCAGCGCCGAGCTTACGCCGGGCTGGCGCAGTACCCAGGCCAGGGCAAGCTGGGAGAGCTTCAGGTCCAGCTCTCCGGCAAGCGCATCCAGCTTGCCAACAACCTCCAGCACATCATCCCGCAGGTAGCTGCGGATGACGCCGTTCACGGAAGCATCCGCGCCGCGCGTACCGGCCGGGGGCTGTTGGCCCGGCTTGTATTTGCCGGTCAGAATGCCCTGGGCCAGCGGGGAGAAGACCACTTGTCCCAGACCTTCCTGCGCCGATACTTCCAGCACCTCGTCCTCGATATACCGCTCGAACATGTTATAGATCGGCTGATTGGCGGCGAGCGGCCGCAGGTTCAGTCTGCGGCTGATGCCAGCCGCCTGCGAGATCTGGGCGGCGCTCCATTCGCTGACGGCGGAGTAGAGGATTTTCCCCTGGGCGGTAAGGTCATCAAGGGCGCGAAGCGTCTCCTCCACAGGGGTCTCCCGGTCGAAGCGGTGGCAGAAGTACACATCGATATAATCCGTGCCCAGCCGGCGCAGGCTGGCTTCGCATTGCTCCATAATATGCTTGCGCGATAACCCGCGGTCATTCACCCCGTCCCCCATCGGAAAATACACCTTGGTACTCAGGACGTAATCGGACCGATTGTACGCGCGGAGTGCAGCACCCATGGCTTTCTCACCTTCGCCTCGGTTGTAGGCATTGGCCGTATCGAAGAAATTGATACCGCATTCAAAAGCAGCGGCAATACACTCATCCGCCGCCTTCTGCTCGGCAGCCGTGCCGTATGTAAGCCAGCTCCCCAGGCCAATCTCGCTAACCTTAAGTCCGGTGTTGCCCAGTCTTCTGTATTTCATATTATATTCATTCCTTCCATAGAAGATTATGATGAAGAACGATCCCGTCTATCGTATCATATCCGCCGCGTCAAGCGAATGCACACCGGGTTATTCCCCCTTTTGCTGGAGGGCGTGCACGTTTTCCTTGTAGATAAGCCTGTACATATGTCAGCACATACGTCAGCGCATATGTCTGTACATACGGTAGATCCATCGTCCGCATACGGTGAATCTACTTTTTCATCTGCTGTGTATTGTCGGAGCGGACGTTCAGGTGACATAATCGAAGAGCAGAGCATCTGCACACAGGAAGGCGTGAAGGACTTGAACTATTTCCGGAAGCAATCATTCAGCAGCAAACTAAAAACCGCATTCTTGGCCGTGATCCTCCTCTCCGTACTGATGACCGGGGGATTGTCGTATTCCATCTCGGCGGCGACTCTGGAGAAGAATGCGCTGAAGCTTACCCAGGATAACGTTGTCAAATCGGCGCAGATTATCGACGAGAAGCTGAACAAGCTGATGCTGATTATGATGACCTTTATGATCAGCCAGCCCTTTCACGATATGATGAGGGATGTCGTCACCGGGGACACGGGCCGGTATTATACTCACCTGAATGATCTTGATAACGTTTTCTCACAGGCGCGGATTGCGGAGCCGCTGATCCATTCGATCTATGTGTCCACGCCGATCGGGGAGTTCTACCCTTCCTCGATGAACCGGAACCGTCTGACGGAGTTCAAGGATACCTTACTATATGAGCGGATCGAACAGGAGAAGAAGAATACATGGGTGGAAGGCCATGAGGACATGCTCTTCTCCGGGAAGGAACGGGTGATTTCACTGATTCTGGAGCCTATCTTTGATACAGCGGTCCGCGGGGTCTATATTATCGTCAACATCCGTGAAGACGGCTTCCGCAAGCTGGTGAGCGGGGACACCGGCGGAGGGGCGCGCAGCTTCCTGCTGAACGCGGCAGGCAGTCCCGTCTATTCTGTGAAGGACCCGCTCGTTCTGCAGGCGGTGGAGGGCAGTGATCTGACCGGAATGATCAGCAGCAGCCGGGATCTCAGCAATACCTTCAAGCTGGGAGGCGAATCGTATCTGCTGAACTATGCCCATCTGGGCATTGCCGATTGGACGATGACCACGATTCAGTCCAAGGCCGGCGTGCTGAAGGATATGATCTACGTGAAATGGCTGCTCGTGGTGGTAGCCCTCTTCGCCTTCACGGTTACAATGATGGTATCAGGAGCCTTTACCCGTTATCTGCTGCGTCCGCTGCAAGGTCTGATGAAGGTGATGAGGCGGGTGGAAAGCAATGATCTGACTGCCAGATTCGAGAGCGGGAGCGGGGACGAGCTGGCCCAGGTCGGGATGCGGTTCAACCAGATGCTGGAGCAGATCGTAGTGCTGATCGGAGAGGTCACACAGGCGCAGACCAATAAGCGCTCGGCAGAGATCAAGGCCTTGTCGGCGCAGATGGACCCCCATTTCCTGTACAACACGCTGAATACGATCTACTGGAAGCTCAATCTGCAGCAGGTGAAGCAGTCGCAGAGCATGGTCATGTCGCTGTCCCGGCTGTTCCAGCTCGGGCTGAACAAGGGGCAGGAGATTACTACGCTGTCTAAGGAACTGGAGCATGTCCGCATGTATCTGGAGCTGCAATGCAGCTGCTATGAAGGGTTATTCCGTTATGAGATCTTTGTCGAGGATGAAGCGCTGGTTACCCTCCCGATTCCGCGCATTCTGCTGCAGCCGCTGGTCGAGAACAGCATTCTGCATGGCTTCCGCAACCGGGAGAGCGGGGGGCAGATCGATATCGAAGTCTTCGATGAGGGAGCACGCTGGTGTCTTAAGGTCAGTGACAATGGAGCTGGTATGGACGAGGAGGCGGTCCGTGCGCTGTTCCGGCGGGAATCGGAGAAGGGCTATGCCGTATCCAATCTGATCCGCAGGCTGCAGCTCTACTATGGGGACAGTGCAGCATTACGGGTGGACAGCGGCCTTGGCCGGGGGACGGCGGTTATCATATCTTTACCCAAACGGGAGGAGCATCAGGATGGACGATCATAGTGTAACCCTGTGTATCATTGATGATATTAAAAGCGTCGTGGAAGGCCTGACCTGCATGAATTGGGCGGAACACGGCATCCGGGTGGCAGGAACGGCGGCTAACGGTGAGGATGGGCTGGACCTGATCGCGAAGCAGCAGCCGGATCTGGTCATTACGGATATCCGTATGCCGAGGATGGACGGGCTGGCCATGCTGCGTGCCGTACTGGAATACCACCGGAACTGTAAAATCATTCTGGTCAGCGGGTATGCCGACTTTGAATATGCGCAGCAGGCGGTACAGCTCGGCGCGTTCGACTTCGTGGTCAAGCCGTTCACGGAAGAGGAGATTATGAAGGCGGTGCTGCGGGCGAAGTCGGAGATTATGGAGGCGCGTTCCAGACAGGATACCCTACGGGAGATGGAGAACAAGCTGCGGGAGAGTCTGCCGGTGCTGCGGCAGGAATATTTCGCTCTGCTGGTCAGCCACAGAACGTCGTGGGAGCAGGCGAAGGCGCGCTGGGAATTCTTAGGCATCGATCTGAACCCCAAGGGGTTCGTGGTGATGCTGCTGGAGATCGATCACTTTCAGGAGCGGGCAGCAGAGCTGTCTATCCACGAGGTGGAGCTGATCCGCTTCTCCCTGCTGAATATCACCCAGGAGACCATTGCCGGGCATACGCGCTGCGTGGTGTTCCGGGCCAAGCATAACCGCTATCTTGCGGTGATGAATGACTGTGGTCCGGCCAGTGCAGTGGAGATTGCCGAGCGCTGCTGCAAGAACATTGAACGGTATACCAAGTTCACGGTATCGGCCGGGGTCGGAGGCCGGGTGGAAGAGACCAGCGAGCTGCCGGATTCCTACCGCCAAGCGCACCGGGCGCTGGCTCACCATCTGTTCACCGGAGGCAATGCGGCCATTATGTATACAGATGTTCACCAGAACGGAAGCCAGGAGCCGCTGGCGCTGGAATACAAGGACGAGCTGCTGCTGGCGCTGCGCTCCGGCAATGTCAGCCGGACAGGCGCGATCCTCGCAGCGATCTCAGAATCGCTGCAGAATCTGAGCTCCGGGCACAATCCCGATTATTTGCTCGTTCTGTATGAGGAGCTGGCCGCATCAGCGATCCGCACCTTCTATGAGCTGGTTCCGTACGGGGAGATTCAGCCGCTGATCCAGCGGTTCCGGACGGTGCAGGGAACAGCGGGACTGCCGCTTGCCACTCTTCAGCGGCTGCTGCTGGAGCTGTGTACAGAAGGGGCCGCCCTGGTGCGCAGAAGCAGCTTGTCGGAAGGGCAGAAGGTGATCTATGAAGCGGTAGAGTATATCAAAGGCCGTTTGTCCGAGGACATCACGGTCGGGGAATGTGCGGCACATGTTCATCTCAGCCCCAGCTATTTCTCCAGCCTGTTCAAGAAGGTGAACGGAGTGACCGTTACCCAGTATATTACCGCAGAGCGTATTCACCGGGCCAAGCTGCTGCTGGTGGAAGGGGCGCAGGTGCAGGAGGTGGCTGCCGCTGTGGGGTATGAGGAGCGCAGATATTTCAGCGAGATGTTCAAGAAAATCACCGGCCAGACGCCGTCGGAATTCAGGGCGGGGTACCACCCGGACCGCCACGAGGAGTCCTACCCGTGACAGCGTCCGATCCGCAACGGTGCAGCGTCCTGTATGCCAATTACTTCACACACACGCAGCCTCACTCCGTTCAGTATCAGGACGGGTTATCCTTCTATCTCTTCAGACTTCAGATGGAAGGGACCTGTCGTGCGCTGGTAGGAGGAGTGTACGAGACGATCATCCCCGGCGATCTGCTGATCTATGCTCCGGATCAGCCGTACGAGCTGATCGTACAGCCCCGCAGCTATCCAGGTTCTGGCGGAGTTCAGCCCGCCTCGGATTATTTCCTGATCGCCAGCGGCGAGTGGCTGGACTCGTGGTGGCAGGACCGCAGGCTGCCGGCCCGGACGAATATCGGCTTCGATGATACGGTCATTACCCTATGGAAGCATATTGCCGGCGAGAAGAGGAAGGTGATGCGGCATCAGGAGGAGCTGCTGGATTATTTGCTTAGAACGTTCTGCCTGACGCTGGAGCAGGTGATCCAGGCACGGCGGCGCACCAAAGGGGCGGAGACTGCCTACAAGCTGAAGCAGTTCATTGACAATCATGCCCATGAACCGCTCAGCCTGGAGCAGATCTCCGCCTCCGTAGGGTTAAGCATCTCCCGTGCTTCCAGTCTGTTCAAAGTTGCTTTTGGCCAATCGCCATTCGCCTACTGCATTGATGTCAGGCTGAAGTCTGCCGAGCAGCAGGTGCTCTACAGTACACTCTCACTGGAGCAGGTTGCCGACAATACGGGCTTCCAGAGCTACGCCCATTTCTGCCGGATGTTCCGGGAACGGTATGGCGCTCCCCCGGGAGAGTACCGGCGCAGCTTCGGCTTCCGGTTCAATCCCGGGTGAGCCCGGTGGTGTAGAGCACCTGATTGGACGCAAGGAGTAAGGCTTGCAGCCGCTCATACTCCACATCCTGAACCACGCCGTCCGCCTCAAGCGCCAGTACAGCAGCGGCGGCCGCCGATTGTCCCAGAATCATGAAGACCGGCTCCATCCGGATGGAGCCGTAGGCCGCATGAGTGGCCGACAAGCATACCGGTACGATCAGGTTGGTGCATTCGCTGCGTTTCGGCACCATCGCCCGGTAGCTGATCGGATAAGGCTCGTCCAGCCGGATGTAGAATCCACCCTCTGTGCTGACATGCCCGTCTTCGTTCACATAGTATTGGGTATGGTGCGAGTCCATGGCGAAGGAGCCCATCCCGGCGGAATCCGGCACCGGGTGCTCCCGCCTTACATCATGCTCCGTCACCACATAATCTCCGCTCATTCTGCGGGATTCCCTGATGTAGAGCTGGGAAGGCCAGTGGCCGCTGTCCGTGAATTCATCGAGCGGCAGGCCCCACTGCTTATAGGCTTCCCGGATCTCCTCCGGCACCCGCAGATGGTTCTGGATCGTCCAGACATATCCCTGCTGGTAGATGCGGTGGGCCTCCCATATCTGTTCCCGCGCCGCATAATCCGCCTCTGGATAGCAGTGGTTCATCCCGTTGTAATCTGTTGATATACCGCTGTTGTTATTGGAATCGGTCTTGTCCGCAGTGACCCGGTTCAGCTTGAAGAAGCGTGAGCGCTGCCCCTGCTCAATGGCCCGGAACAGAATCTCATAATCGGCTTCGTGATAGCCCTCAGGCTTGCCGACCATCATCCGGTTGCCCGGATTGTCTGTCAGACACATACGGAAGTTATAGGCTTGCAGCTTGCGGTCCCCCTCGCCGGCATCGCCGCCGCGGCCCGCATTAACACGCGAGAGTAATCCGCTCGAAGGCACTCCTTTAATGACATAGGGGTCAATTCCCGGAGGGAGTTCGTTCAGTTCAGGTCCGGGCTGAATGCCGTTTAACGTCTCCCCGTACTGTGCGTTCGGCTCCCGGCCGACCACATAGGACACGCCGGAATGGCCCATCAGGTCTCCCTCGTAAGAGGCGTCAATGAACATTTTACCGTGATAGACCTTCCCGGATTCCATAGTAATGGAGGTGATTCTTGCGCCTTGCCGGGTTACCCCATTCTTAAGCTCCAGCCTTTCCCCGCAGACGACTTCAAGATGATGCTCCGCCACCCAGTCCTGCAGCACCTCAAGCGCAACCTTGGGCTCGAACAGCCAGCACGCCCCGTCCTGCGCATATTTCTGCGCAATCCGCTGGTAGAATTCCAGAGACAGGCCGCCGACTGCCTCTTTCATTCCCACATCCGTATCCCCCAGCCCTCCGGTGGTCATGCCGCCGATCCTCCGGCTCTGCTCGATAACTACCGCACTTTTCCCCATGATAGCTGCCTGGACAGCCGCTGTAATGCCTGCAGCCGTTCCGCCGTATATGACAAGATCATACTGTTTCATCCGGCTCATCTTCCTCCTTGGTAACGATTTTGCCTGCAAAAATGATTATAAGCCGCTGCCCGGACCCGCGTGAATGATGGATCTTCCTGATTCAATTGACGGATCTTACTGTTTTGCCCGGAAGGCCGGTTTCAGGGGAAAAGTCTTTTGAATTCGCGGATGGTCTATGATAAGTTGTTTGCTGAAAAACGGAATATGCCCCTGCTTCAGGAGGCAGACCAGGAGGAACTATGAAACCACAATTTCGCTATTTGAGCAAACCGGCGCTTGAACCTGTACCAGGCTGTGACTGGGCGGACAAAATGGTTCTGAATCCGGCGATCATTCAGGACCCTGATTCGGATGACATTCATATGCTGTTTCGGGCAACCGGCCCGTGGCCGCAGAAGAGAAGAGAGGGCTGTCATGATCCCTATCCGATTTTTTTGGGCTATGCGCGGAGCAGGGATCGGGGAGAGACCTGGGAGGCAGATTTTTCAAGACCAGCTCTGGCTCCGGCCCTCGGGTATGAAGAGGATGAATTGTACATCACGGACATTTACGGAAAAAAGGTGCGGAATTATGCCAACGGCTGTGTGGAGGACCCCCGTATCTTTTATATCGGGAACGAGCTGTATGTCACGGTGGCCTGCCGGGCCTTTCCCCCTGGCCCCTACTGGCTTAGCAGCCAGCAGCCTCCGGTCCAGACGCGCTTTGAATATGTGCCGGATTGGATCTTCGCGGGAGAGAGCACAGACCCGTTTATTCAATCGGCCCGGGCGAATGATACGGTCAGCGTTCTGTTCAAGCTGGATTTGGCCAAGCTGAAGGAGAGGAAATATGAAGACGCTTTCGTGTATGTAGGCCCGCTTACCGAGGGGCATGTCAGCGATAACCGTGATGTGTTCCTGTTTCCTGAGAAGATGAGGATTGCAGGTAAATGGCAATATCTGATGCTGCACCGGCCGATGAATGTCCTTCCCTTTGCAGGCGGGGAGCAGGCGGGCAAGCCCTCTATCTATCTGGCGGCGGCAGAATCGATTGCAGATTTCGCTTCACCTGCAGCAGTCCACCGGCTGCTGGCCAGTCCGCTGTTCGATTGGGAGGAGAACCGTGTGGGGGCAAGCTGGCCGCCGGTCGCCCTGGGAAATCAGGAGTGGCTGGTGGCTTATCACGCGAAGAAGAATGTACAGTTTGGCTATACGCAGTCCTTTATGATCCTTAAGGAGCAGGAGAACGATTTTCCGGTTATTATTCACCGGTGCTCTGACCGCCTGATGTACGCTGAGCGGGATTGGGAGATGCCGGAGGATTACCCTACGCCCTGCCTGTTTACCACGGGAGGCATTGTTATGGGGGAGGATTTAATCATGTCTTATGGCGCTGCGGATCAGAAGGTTGGCATCGCCTGGGTTCATTTTGCGGAATTATTGGAGTATATCCGGACATTTGATGAGAACGGCATCCTGCTGTAACGGGAGAGCCCGGCCGCTGCCGCCTGCCGCAAAGAATAGAATTCTGTCCCTCAAGAGTGAGTCTGCCGCACTCCTTTTGCGGGAGGGGTGGCCTATAATAGAGAACGAGCTCACAATACAAATGTCAATCAAAGGGGTAGAACGTATGCAGAAAAAATGGTTGGGCCTCAGCCTGAGCCTCATGCTGGCCGCCGGAATCGCCGGCTGCGGCGGGAACGGGAACAATAACAAGAGCGGCGGTGCGGCAGAGGGAACACCCGGAGCGGCAACAGCGAGTCCGACAGCTTCGGCCGCAGTAGAAACAGGCGAGCCGGTACAGCTTAAGTACTGGACGGATGACCGTCATGACCAGGAATATATCAAGGAACTGATCAACAAGTTCAATGAGACGAACGGCGAGAATATCCAGGTGGAACTGACAGTCATGTCTGAGAATTACGCGCAGAGCGTTGACATTGCCTTCACCAGCAACCAAGCACCGGATATCCTGCGTCTGAAGAGCGGCAACACCCCCGAATTTGTCAAAAAAGGCTATCTGGCTCCGATTGACGATTACTTGACCGACGAGATCAAAACGAAATTCGGCAGCTTGCTAATCGACAATGTCAACCGTTTTGACGGCAAAGTGTATTCTTTGGCCAACACCGGCCTGACCCTGCGTCTGATCTACAATAAGGATCTCTTTGACAAAGCAGGCATCGCGAATCCTCCGGTATCGTTGCAGGAAATGGTCGATGACGCCAAAAAAATCACTGAAGCCGGCAAAGCCGAGGGCATATACGGCTTCGCGCTGAACTTCAAAAGCCCGAAGGCGGCCTTCGACCGTTCGATCCGCGAGATTCTCTCCTTGAGCGGCTACCAGGGCCTTGGCTTTGACCTGAAGACAGGCCAGTTCGACTTCGCGCCTTACTCTCAGGTTATCGAGTATTTCAAGCAGATGTACGAAGACAGAAGTATTCTGCCGGGGGCGGAGACACTGGATATCGACCCGCTGCGCGCCCAATTTGCCGCAGGCAAAATCGGTATGTACCTCAGCTTCTCGACGGAGCCGGGGGTATACCAGGACCAGTTCCCGACAGAGATCAACTGGGCAGGTGCGCTGGCCCCTACGCTGGACGGGCAGATTAAGGGAACCTCGGAGATCGTATCCGCCGGCACCTGGCTCGGGATCAGCGCGAAATCGGCGCACCAGGAGGCCGCCTGGAAATTCATGCAGTATATGTACGGCGACGATATTCTGAAGACGTATCATGAGAAGGGCTTCGGGATTGCTGTAGTGCCGAGTATTGTGGAGCAGGCTCAGAAGCCGGAAATTGGCGGTATGGAAGGCTTCCTGGTCGGTGAGCATGACTCGCTCTGGCCTGCTGTGCCGAACGTCACGCCGGAAGGCTCTACCTATGCGGATGCTTTCTTCAAATATATGCTTTCGGGTGGGGACTCCAAGGCCATTGCTGCTGATCTGAATACAAGATACAATGACGCATTGTCCAAAGCAGTGGAGAAGGGCGAGGTTACCGTTACACCGGACCCGGCCTTTGATCCAATGAAGCCGCAGGGAGAATAACGGGTTACACAGGGGCTTGTACGGGATTCCCGGATCAGCCCCTTTGCTTTCCCTGAAGGAGACTAATTATGATCTACAAATGGAAAAGGCTTGGGGAGAATTCCCTGTTCCTGGCACCGAGCATCATTCTGACACTCACGCTCGGCATCTATCCTCTGATCTGGATGCTGCGCTATATGTTCTATGATTATGCCGGATACGGCGAGGCGCTGTTTACCGGGCTGGACAATTTCAGCCGGCTGCTGCGGGATACCCTGTTCTGGGAATCGGTCGGCAATACCTTCATTTTTGCCGGAGGGAAGCTGCTGCTGACCCTGCCGCTGTCCCTGCTGCTGGCTGTTATTCTCAACGGCAGACTGCGCGGGTCGAATCTGCTCCGGGGCATTTATTTCATGCCGACGGTTATAAGTACCGCAGTGATCTCTGTTGTTTTTTATAACATCTTCAATTCCTATAACGGGATGGTTAACACAGTTCTGATGAAGCTGCATCTCGTCTCCCAGCCGGTTGACTGGCTTGGTCCGAAGCACGCCATGCTGACGGTTATTCTTGTGGCGGTGTGGGGTGCCGTCGGGAACTATATGCTGCTCTTCCTCGCCGGGCTGCAGAGCATTCCGCAGGACCTGTACGAGAGCGCGTCCATCGACGGAGCGAACGCCGGAAGACGCTTCTGGAATATTACGCTTCCGATGCTGGCTCCGGTAGCCCAGATGGTCATTATGCTGGCGATTATCGCTTCGCTGAAGGGCTATGAGAGCATCATGGTCATCACCGAAGGCGGACCGATCGGCAAAACGGAAGTCATGTATCTCTATCTATACAAGCTGCTATTCCCTGTATCCACCGGTTCACCGGTAACGCAGCAGCTCGGTTACGGCAGCGCCGTGGGCTTCGCCACCGCTGTGATTGTCGGAGCGGTAACCGGACTGTATTTCTTCTTCAGCCGCAAAATGAACAAGGTGTATTAGGAGGCTTATCCCAATGAACGAATCTGTGATATCCAAGCAGTCCGCAGGGCGGCCGCAGACAGCTGGCCGGACGCCCGGTCTTGCCGGGAGAATCGTGACCCGGACCGTGATGTGGCTTTTTCTGCTGGCAACGGCGGTCCTGACCTTGTTTCCGCTGCTGATGACGCTGACCGGTTCCTTGAAGACCGGGGCCGAGATGATGACCGGGGGAACCCTGTTCCCCGCCAAGCTGCAATTGAATAACTATGCCGAAGCCTGGAAGCAGGCCAATTTCGCCCGCTATACCTGGAACAGTGCTTTTATGAGTGTGATGGTGACGGTGGGGACGCTGCTGGTGGCCTCGATGGCTGCTTATGTGGTGGACCGGCGTGATTTTCCGGGGAAAAGGATCTATGTCACAGTGCAGGCGTCCATGATGTTCATCTCAGTGGGAGCGATTGTCCTGCGCCCGCAGTTCGATCTGATGGTTGCGCTGCATCTGAATACGACGCTGTGGGGGGTTATTCTGATTCTGGTCAGCGCCCATTCCAGCACCTTCTTCATGCTGCAGGGCTTCTTCAAGGCGATTCCCCGGGAGCTGGATGAGGCGGCGATGGTGGACGGGTCGGGCTTCATCCGCACGTTCTTCCGCATTATTCTGCCGCTGCTGACTCCAGGGCTTGGCGTGGCCGGACTCTTCGCCTTCCGCCATGCCTGGAACGAATACATTCTGCCCCTGGTCTTCACGATGACCAATCCGCAGCTGCAGACGCTGACGGTCGGACTGGCGAATCTCCGCTACGGTTCCTCGGCTGCGATGCAGATTCATCTGATGATGGCCGGGGCCTGTCTGTCGATCCTGCCGATGCTGCTGGCGTATATTCTGGCGAATAAGACCTTCATTCAGGTGACTGCCGGATCGGTTAAGGGGTAATAAATCTAAAGTCATAGCGTATAGGAGGATAAAGATGAATTACGGACATATTACAGTGCCGCAGGCAGAGGTGCCGGTCTCCTGCGAGGTGGATGTGCTGGTTATCGGCGGCGGGGCGGCAGGGATTGCCGCCGCGATCTCCGCTGCCGAAGGCGGAGCAAGCACCATGATCGTGGAGCAGCGCGGGTATCTGGGCGGAATGGGCACCGTGGCGCTGGTGCCTGCCTTCTGTCCCTATACGGACAAGGTTAAGCCGATTATCCGCGGCCTCGGCCTGAAGCTGATGGAGCGGATGAAGCAGGCTTGTGATCCGGGCTATCAGGAGGAATACCGCGAGCAGCTGGACTGGGTGCCGATTGATCCTGAAGTGTTGAAGCGCGTCTATGACAGCGCTGTGCTGGAGAGCGGTGTGACGCCGCTGTTTCACACCTTTGTCTACGATGTGGTGCGGTCGCCGGACGGCCAGACGATAGAGGGTGTAATGATTGTCAACAAATCCGGGAGGTCCTTCATCCGCTGCCGTTATATCATCGACTGCACCGGCGACGGCGACATTGCTGCCCTGTCGGGCGTGCCTTTCCAGAAGGGCGGCGATGACGGAGAGCTTCAGCCGGGCAGCATGTGTTATCTGCTGGCGAATGTTGACCGGCCAAGCTTCAGCCGCTTCCTTGAGGAGACCGGAGATACAGGTCAATTGCACCGGACCGTGGAGCAGGCCATCCTGGAGGGAGCTCTGCCGGAAGGCCGCAAATCCATCTCAGGCCTGGCCTGGGTGAGCGATCAGCTGGTCGGCGTGAACTTCGGCCATGTGTTCGGGGTGGACGGAACGAAGGCCGAGGACCTGACACGGGGAGCCATTGAAGGCCGCCGGACGGTGCTGCGGCAGCTGGAATTCTTCCGGAAGTATGTGCCCGGCTTCGAACAGGCGCATCTGGTGGCAAGCGGAGAGCAGCTTGGCATTCGGGAGACGCGGCGTATCCAGGGCGATTATACGCTGACTGTGGATGACTTCGTGGCCGCGCGTTCTTTCCCTGACGATATCGCCCGTAATGCCTACTACATTGACATCCATCTGGCGACCAGCAAAAGTGATATGACCTTCAATCATCTGCCGCCGGGCGTCTCCCACGGGGTGCCTTACCGGGTGATGCTTCCGGTGGGCATCCGCAATCTGTGGGTAGCGGGACGTTCCGTGTCTTCGGACCGGGCGGTGCAAGGCTCGCTGCGCGTCATGCCGAACTGCTTCTCGATGGGCCAGGCCTGCGGGACGGCAGCAACGCTTGCGCTCCGGGACGGCACAGACTCCCGCAGCATTTCGATTCCTGAGCTGCAGCAGCGCCTGCTGGAGCAGGACGTGTGGCTCGGGGAGAATTTCGCTTCCGGGGCAGCGGCTCAGGATGCGGAAGCGGGGCAGGCGCAGTGAGCAGTGCGAAGGACTTGAAGAGCGAGAAGAACGGGAAGAGTGTGAAGAGCGTGAAGAGCGGGAAGAGTGTGGAGAACGTGAAGAGCGCGGAGAGTGAGAAGAGCGTGAAGATCGCGGAGAGCGTGAAGAGCGTGGAGAGCGTGAAGAGCGCGGAGAGTGTGAAGAGCGCGGAGAGTGTGAAGAGCGCGGAGAGTGTGAAGAGCGTGAAGAGCGCGGAGAGTGTGAAGAGCGTGAAGAGCATGAAGAGCGTGAAGAACGTGGAAAACGAGAAGAGTGTGAAGAATGTGAGGAGCCTTCCTTTGCAGGAGGCGTGGTTTCACGGGGCGGTCTCGCTGGAGCACCGGCAGGAGGGCATCAAGCCCTGGCGGATTCCCTTCCGGGACTACGACTTGTATCCGCCGGATGGGATCGGCGGCAAGGCGGAGATCTGCTCCGGTATCCGGCTGCGGCTGGCATCCGGCTCGGAGACCCTCCTCCTCTGGTTTGAGCCGCTGGCTGAGGACGCTTCGCTGGATTGTGTGGCTGACGGCCGGCTGGTGCAGACGCTCCGGCTTGCTGCGGGAGCTGCGGACGCCCGCTTCACCCGGCTTCCCCCAGGTATGAAGGAACTGGATATCTATCTGCCGCAGAACACCGGTATGACTATCAGCGGTCTTGCGATTGATGATGACGCTGTTGCTGAACCGCTGGCGGACCTGAGGCCGCGCTGGGTGACGTATGGAAGCTCGATTACCCAGTGCGTGGCAGCTTCTAGCCCGTCGCGCACCTGGCCGGTGATCGCCGCCGGGGAAATCGGCTATCACTTGACCAATCTCGGCTTCTCCGGCAACTGCCTGATGGAGCCGATGATAGGCCGGCTAATCCGGGATCTGCCGGCTGACCTGATTACCCTGTGCGTTGGCGTGAACATCTATGGCGCAGCGTCCTCCAACCCGCGGATGTTCAAGCCGCTGCTGATCGGTCTGCTGGAGACCATCCGGGAGAAGCATACAGAGACCCCGTTGGTGGTCATCTCGCCTATCTACGGAACGGAGCGGGAGACGGAGGAGAATCCGCTCGGCTTCACCCTGCCGCTGATGCGCGGGGAGATCGCGGAGACGGTGAAGCTGCTGCAGGCGCGGGGAGACCGCCATCTGCATTACCTGGATGGTCTGAAGTGGTTTGGTCCGGCGGACGGAGAGCTGCTGACCGATGGCCTGCACCCCGGCCCCGAAGGCTATGAGCTGCTGGGCAGCCGCTTCGGAAGCAGGCTGGCGGCTGCGCTCCGGGGCGAAACGCTGGATTAGTACAGCATCAGATTTAGAACTGTAAGAATGAACCTCAGGGGTGTTAAAGTCTGAGTATGAACATCGAGCTAGTATTAGGCTGAACCTGCACCCGTTGCCGACTTTTACTCTTACATTTAAGTATCTGATTGTATTTCCTGCAATAGAAAATGGTTTACAGACCGTAAAATGAGATTCTATTGTATTTCATACAGTAGAATGTTGTGTTTTGGGTGAAAAATGGCCTTTGTTCAACATTCAATTGTACAGAATACAATAGATTCTATTTCGAAGCCTTTTTTACAGTATTCCATTGTACAAAATGCAGTTACTATCGTTCCAGCGCCTACAGCATCCGAATGACTGCTGTGCGAATGAGACGCTGGCTCGTTAAGGTCTGGTAATGGTCATATTCACAATATCAGCTCTGATGCGCTACTAGCTGAAAATGGAAGATTTCATGTGAACATTCTATAGATTAACTATGCAATATGATGCATAATAGGGATGCAAAGTCACTGGTTGCGCTTTCATCTATTAACTTACAGAGGG
This sequence comes from Paenibacillus sp. FSL M7-0420, assembly GCF_038002345.1. Taxonomy (NCBI): domain Bacteria; kingdom Bacillati; phylum Bacillota; class Bacilli; order Caryophanales; family Paenibacillaceae; genus Paenibacillus; species Paenibacillus sp. FSL M7-0420. Next base: position 1,603,814 of record NZ_JBBOCJ010000001.1, read on the forward strand.
GAATCTGCACAATGAACGAGCTGACAACAGGCACGCTGACTTCAAGTCCGGTAATGGTCCGGCATCCGCTTAACCCGATTCTGAAGCCTTCCGATGTACCCTATGGACCGGCCATGGTATTCAACGCCGGGGTGACGAAATTTAAGGGCAGATATGTCATGGTGTTCCGCAACGATTACGGGGATGAGAACAAGGGGATCGTGGCTCCTCATCATACGACCAATCTGGGCCTGGCCTTCAGCGATGACGGCGTAAGCTGGGAGGTACAGCCGGAGCCCTGCTGGTCCTGGCATGATGAAGAGGTGGTCCGGGTGTATGACCCGCGCCTGAGTGTCGTTGGAGACCGCTGTTATATGTGCTTCGCAGTTGATACGCGTCACGGGTTGCGCGGCGGGATCGCTGTCACTGACGATTTCAGTTCGTTTGAAGTACTAAGCCTGTCGCTGCCTGATAACCGCAACATGGTGCTCTTCCCGGAGATGATCGGAGGCAAGTATGTAAGACTGGAGCGCCCGCTTCCGGTCTACAGCCGGGGCGGCCGCGACCGCTTCGATATGTGGATGAGCGATTCCCCGGATCTGAAGTACTGGGGGAATCATAAGCTGCTGCTGGCCGTTGAGCAAGTGGCTTATGCCAATGATAAGGTAGGTCCCGGTGCGCCGCCGGTGAAGACGGACAAGGGCTGGCTGACCACCTTCCATGCGGTGGACCTCGACCCTGTCCGGGGTAAGAACGGCTGGGAGGACAGCTGGAAGAAGCGTTACACCGCCGGCATTATGCTGCTGGACCTCGAAGATCCCAGCAAGATTATCGGCCGGGCGGAAGCTCCGCTGCTGGTGCCGGAGGCGGTGTACGAAACTTCGGGCGGCTTCCGCAACGATGTCATTTTCCCCGGCGGGATGATTCTGGAGGACACCGGAGAGGTCAAAATCTATTACGGTGCGGCCGATACTGTGGAATGCCTGGCGACGGCCCATGTGGACGATCTGCTCCGGCTCTGCCTGGAGCCACAGAGATAATTAGACCGGTTGTATAGGCAGGGGGACTTCCGTTATGCGGAGGGCTTCCTGCCTTTTTCATTAATAAGGAAATTATGATGCATCGGCAGGATGACTATATTCTGGATCAGTAACAGGAATGACTTCACTGATTTCACCGGACACATGGACAGCGCGTGGTCATCTGGGCCGAATGTGGTCGGAAAACCGACTACATTCGGTGCGGCAGAGATGTGTGAGCCAGATATGGTCGAAAAACCGACTACATTCGGTGCGACAGAGATGTGTGAGCCAGATATGGTCGAAAAACCGACTACATTCGGTGCGGCAGAGATGTGTGAGCTGGATATGGTCGGAAAACCGACCACATTCGGTGCGGCGGAGGTGTGAGGGCGGGATGTAGTCGAAAAACCGATCACAATGGGGATGCTGCAGGCGTTTTGTTCGAATTATCATAACCTGTCTTGACGCCGGGCCGGGAGCAGCCGTATTGTACAAGTGACAAGAACTGACAATCAATAGGGAGGTACAAGGTACATGCTTCAGAAGGAAAAGCTATGAATACATTCACAGCCTATGTCCGGCAGCTCCGGCGGCAGATCGCCGGCAGGTATTACCGGATATCCATCAAACAGAGGATTCTGTTCTCGTTCATCGTGCTGATCACGCTGTCCATCGGTGCAATGGGCACCTTCTCGTATTGGATTGCCGCGCAGGAGATCGAGGATAATGCCTACGCCGGCAGCCGGGAGACCGTAAGCAAGACGGCCCAGCTGCTGGATTCCCGCCTGAATGATGTGGCGCTGTCCGTGCAGTCCCTGATGCTGAGCGATGCGTACCGCAAGATGATGCTCGATGTGTTCAGCCATGAGGTGTCCAATTACTATGTACATTTGTCGGATCTGCAATATGTGCTCTCCCAGGCAATGTTCAATCAGCCGATCATTGAGAGTGTGCTAATCGTAACCCCGATTGGCGATTTCTATCCCACTACGCAGATCCGGGCGCAGGACAACTCGTTCTACGGCTCGGAATTATATGATCTGAGCAAGGAGCAGCCGGGCGGCTACTGGGCCAAAGGACATTATGATCGGTTGTTTACAGGCAGCCAGCGGGTGGTCTCCTTCATAGTCCGGGGAATTTATGAATACCCTTACACGCCGATCAGCAATGTATTTATTGTGGTCAATATCAGGGAGAGCCGGATCGATGAGCTGCTGAATCAAGGCGGAGAACAAGCAGGGAGGAATTATTATCTGGTGAGCGGGGAAGGAGAGGCGGTGTTGGAGTCCCGCTGGCCGTTCCGGGGCAGATTCCCCTGGAAGCCGGTGCTCGCCGGAGCCGGGAAAGCGGCCGATCCGCAGGATCACTACTACAGCTATGGCGGCAAGGAATATTTGGTGAATTATACAAGCTCAGCCGCATCACCCGACTGGATCATCTCCGGCATGCAGTCGCGGGACCAGCTGCTGGGCAAGCTGCAGCGGGTGCAGCGCATTACCTTTTATGTCATCGTTGTCTTCCTGCTGATCACCTGGCTGATCTCCAATCAGCTGACATCTGTGCTGCTGAAGCCCCTGTTTAAGCTCCGGCGGCTAATGCGCAGAGTCGAAGAGAACCAGCTCAGCGTGGTGTATGAGAGCCGTTATGAGGACGAGGTTGCCCAGGTCGGCTTTCAGTTTAACCGGATGATGTCGGAGATTCAGGCGCTGATCGCGGATGTGAAGACCAAGGAGGAGGACAAGCGGCATGCCGAGATCCGTGCCCTTACGGCGCAGATGGAGCCGCACTTTCTGTACAATACGCTCAATACCATCTATTGCAAATCGGTCATGGGCGAGAATGACGATGTGAATGAGATGATCCTGTCCTTGTCGCAGATGTTCCAGCTCGGGCTCAGCGGCGGCAAGGATATGATTCCCCTTGGGGATGAGCTGTCCCACATGCGGCAGTATTTCGCCATTCAGCAGAAATGCTATGAAGGATTGTTTGAATACACGGTGACGGTGGAGGATGAGTCACTGCTTACTTGTCTGCTGCCCAAAATTATCCTGCAGCCGGTGGTGGAGAACAGCATCCAGCACGGATTCAGTGACCGGACTATAGGAGGCAGGATAGACATCACGGTCAGCCGGGAGCAGGGGGTGCTGCATATTTGCATTACCGACAATGGACGGGGGCTTGACGCTGCACGGGTCAAGCAGGGGATGGCCTCGGCTCCGCAGTCGAGGAAAGGCTATGCCCTGTTCAACATCAGGCACCGGCTGGCCCTGTATTACGGGGACGAAGCCCGTATGGATGTGGGTGGCGAGCCAGGTAAGGGATCACGGACGGATCTGTGGATTCCGCCTAGGGAGGAGAGATGAAGGATGGACCGGAAGCAGGAGCCGGAAAGGTTCAAATTATGTGTAATTGACGATATCAAAAGTGTGGTGGAGATGGTCTCGCGCAAGCCGCCGTGGCAGGAGCACGGTATTGAGGTCGCCGGTACGGCGCTTGACGGTGAAGCGGGGCTGCAGATCATCCGCGAGACCCGGCCCGACATTGTGCTGACGGATATCCGGATGCCAAGAATGGACGGCCTGCAGATGACCCGGGCGATTCTGGAGGTACTGCCGGATTGTAAGATTATTATCCTCAGCGCCTACTCGGAGTTCTCTTATGCCCAGGAAGCCATGCGGCTGGGGGCGCTTGATTTCGTGAAGAAGCCCTTTTCCCTGGAAGAGATTGTGAATGCAGTGCTGAAGGCCAGGGAGCTGTGCCGGGAGGAGCGTCAGGAGACCGCCAGACTTGCTGTGATGGAATCCAAAATCAAGGAAAGTCTGCCTATCCTCCGCCAGGAATATCTCACCTTCCTGCTGCACCACCAGACGACAGAGGCGGATGCCCGTTCCCGCTGGGCCTATCTCGATATCCCGCTGGACCAGCATGATTTCTTCGTGTTTGTCGCCGAGATCGATCATTTCGCGGAGAAGCTGGGCGGCCAGCCTGTGCAGGAGGTCGAGCTGCTAAGGTTCAGCCTGCACAATATTTTCGAAGAGACGATTTCCGCCCTGACCCGCGGCGTTATTATCCGGGAGTCGACAGACCGGTACGTCTGCATCATGAACGGCTCGGACCCGGAGACCGCCGCGCGGATTACGGAGGCCTGCTGCATGAATGTCAGCCGCTTCTCGCGTCATACCATTTCTATTGGCGTGGGTCTGGGTACGGTGGCGATTCAGGAGCTGGGCACGGCGTACAGGCAGGCGCTCAGCGCACTGGGGTATCATTTCTATACGGGGGGCAACGGGGTATATCATTATAGCAATATTGAGAACAAACCACTCTCGCTTCACAGCTATTCCGCCGCCGCCGAGCAGGAGCTGCTGTTCGCCCTGCGTTCCGGCAATTCTGCCAAAAGCCTTCAGATGCTGGACCAGCTATTCTCGGAGCTGCTGGACAGCGGGCTTTTGCCCGATCCGCGTTATGTTGAAAGTGTCGGCTATGAGCTGGGCTCCAGGATCTGCCGGGTCCTGCTGGAGCAGTTCCCTTACGGGCAGGTGGAGCCGCTGGAACTCCGAATTGCCGCCATGAAGAACCAGGTGCATCCATCCCTGCAGGATATCCGGGAACTGCTGTCCTGGCTGTGCCGGGAGGCCTGTGCGCTGGTGGAGGAAGCCCGTTCTCAGGAATCCACGCGGATTATCCGTCAGGCCGTCGAATACATCCATAGTCATCTGGATACGGGGCTGTCGCTGGAGCAGGTGGCGAAGCAGATTAACCTCAGCCAGGGATATTTCTCCAATCTGTTCAAGAAGGTGCAGGGGATTTCGTTCCAGCAGTATGTGATGCATGAGAAGATGGAGAAGGCCAAGGCGATGCTGATCGGCGGCCGGCAGGTTCAGGAGATCGCCCAGGATCTCGGGTATGAGCACAGGCGTTATTTCAGCGAGGTGTTCAAGAAATATACCGGCATGACCCCGTCCGAGTTCAAATTGCATTATCTTGGAAAAGAATAGAAATCAGCAGGGGAGGAATTTCCGCGGGGCGGAGATGACCTCCCTTAACTCTATCTAACTCCTGCAGAAACCTGCCCTTAATGTGGGCTTACCCGCCTTATCCGTTGTGTCCAATCGATCTATAATCAGGTTGTAAGTGAATACAGCAGGGATATATAAGGGGGAACTACCAATGATGAAGCGTACGCTAATAACATCTCTGAGCCTGGTCCTGGCACTTGGCCTGACAGCCTGCGGCAACGGCAACGGTAACGGCGGCAACGCAGTTGAAGGCAAGGGAGAAGGGGCGAAGGCTGGTTCGGGAGAAAAAACTAAAATCAGCTATTGGACAGGCGACCGCCACGATGCCGATTTTATAAAGGAGAAGGTAGCCGAGTTCAACGCATCCAATAAGGATGGGATTGAAGTAGAGCTTGTCGTCAAGGGCGATGACTTTGATACCGCGCTCGATCTGTCCTTCCAGACCTCCGATGCGCCGGATGTGATCCGGGTGAAGGAGAATACCATCCAGACCTTTTACAAAAAAGGCTTTCTCGCTCCCATTGACGAGTTCCTCACCGATGAGGTGAAGACGAAATTCCCGGCTATGCCGGATTTGAATGAATTTGACGGCAAGCGTTACAGCCTGCCTAACTTCGGAACGACCATGCGTCTGGTATACAACAAGGATCTGTTCGCCAAAGCAGGCATTGAGCATCCGCCGACCACTCTGCAGGAGCTGGTGGATACAGCCAAGAAACTGACAGCAGCCGGCAAGGCGGATGGTGCTTACGGCTTCGCCCTGAACTTCAAGAACCCCGGCAGTGCGTTCGCACGTTCGGCGCGGGTGGTTGCAGAGATGAGCGGCTATGGCGGCTTCGGGTATGATTTCAAAACGGCCCGCTACGACTTCAGCGGCTTCGAGCCGATCATCAATGCCTTTAAGCAGATCAAGGACGACGGCAGTATGCTGCCGGGTGTAGAATCGCTGGATATTGACCCGCTGCGGGCGCAGTTTGCAGAAGGCAAGATCGGAATGTACATGTCCTACTCCTCGGAGCCGGGCGTCTACAAGAATCAGTTCCCGGCCAAGATTGACTGGGCGGCCGCTCCGGTTCCGACCATCGACGGCAATGTGAAGGGGGCTTCCGGCTTCCTCGGGGGCCAATGGCTGGCGCTCAGCTCGAAATCAGAGCACAAAGAAGCAGCCTGGAAGTTCATGGAGTTCATGTACGGCGATCAGGTGCTGACGGATTATCAGGAAAAAGGCTTCGGCATCTCCATGGTTCCATCCATCAGCGCAGCCGCCAAGACACCGGATGTGAACGGCATTGAAGGCTTCCTGCCGAACAAGCACGATGGAGTGTGGCCGGTCTATCCGTCTGTAGCCCCGGAAGGAATGAAATCGGATGACGCCTTCTTCAAATATATGCTGAACGGCGGCGACCTGAAGGCGATTATCGCTGATCTGAACAAACGCTATAATGCTGCACTGGACAGCGTGATTGCGAATGACGGCGTGAAGGCCGAGCCGGATGCCGGCTTTGATCCCGCCGCGCTGGGCGGCAAGTTCGCCAAGTAGATCGAAGGTTAGGGATAGAGATACAGGCCGGGATAGCGGGGGATGAGGGAGCAACTCTCTCATCCCTCTGCTCTGGCCGTAAGGGAGAGGAGCCGGAAGAAACCAGATGAACAAAACAAAACATGCCTTATTTTCATATAGCTTTATCTTTCCAAGTGCCTTGCTCACTGTGGTCCTTGGAATTTACCCGATTGCCTGGGCGTTCCGCTATATGTTCTATGATTACAAAGGGTTCGGAACGGCCCGGTTTACCGGTCTGGCTAATTTCAGCCGCATTCTGAAGGACACCCAGTTCTGGGATTCGGTGGTGAACACATTTGTCTATGCAGGCGGCAAGCTGCTGATCACCATTCCGCTGGCCCTGCTGCTGGCAGCGATATTAAACCGGGGGCTGCGGGGCAGACAGCTGCTGCGGGGGATTTTCTTCATGCCGACCGTTATCAGTACAGCCGTAATGGCCGTAGTCTTCTTCACGATTTTCAACTCGTATAACGGAATTCTCAACCAGTTCCTGATCCGCTTGGGCCTCACAGATTCCGGCGTGGACTGGCTGGGGCCGAAATATGCCATGCTCACCGTCATTCTGGTTGCGGCCTGGGGCGCGGTCGGCAATTATATGCTGCTCTTCCTCGCCGGTCTGCAGAATATTCCCGAGGATGTGTATGAGGCCTCTTCCCTGGACGGGGCAGGGAAAATTCAGCAGTTCCGCTATGTCACCCTGCCGATGCTCGGGCCTGTCATGCAGATGGTTATTATGCTGGCGATCATTACAGCTCTGAAGGGTTACGAGAGCATCATGGTTCTGACCGAAGGAGGTCCTGTAGGCAAGACGGAGGTCATGTTCCTGTATTTATACAAATTATTCTTCCCTGTCGGCGGGGGCAGCGCGGGTGTTCAGGTCCAGGAGTTCGGATACGGCAGTGCGGTCGCCTTTGTGTCTGCGGTCATTGTAGGGATGATATCACTCATTTATTTCTACGCATCCAGACGCATGAATCAGACCGATTGAGGAGAGAGGCTATTATGAGACTAAGAACCATACTGGGCAAAACAATCCTGTGGACTTTTTTGCTGTCATTTGCTTTTATCACCCTGATTCCTGTTGTGATCACTATTCTCGGCTCCTTCAAGACGAATGCCGAGCTGACTGCGGGAGCAACCTTCCTGCCGGATAGCTGGCACTTCTCGAACTATGCCGAAGCCTGGTCGCAGGCGAATTTCTCCAGATATACGCTGAACAGTCTGCTGGTGTCTCTGGCGGCAGTGGTAGGCACGCTGCTGGTCTCCTCCATGGCGGCTTATGTGGTGGACCGGATGGATTTTGCCGGCAAAAAATTGTATATCGGACTGCAGTCCTTCACCATGTTCGTGGCTGTAGGGGCGGTTGTGCTGCGTCCGCAGTTCGATCTGATGGTTAAGCTTCATCTGCATAGCAGCCTGTGGGGGGTTATATTGATTCTGATCTCTGCCCATGCTTCGATCTTCTTCATTCTGTTCAGCTTCATGAAGGGAATTCCCCGCGAGCTGGACGAGGCGGCGCTGATAGACGGCTGCTCCCCCGGCCGGACCTTCTGGCGGATTATTCTGCCGCTGCTCGGACCCGGTCTGGGCGTAGGCGCCCTGTTCACCTTCCGCGGCGCGTGGAATGAATATCTGCTACCGCTCGTGTTCACGATGACGAAGCCGGAGCTGCAGACGCTAACCGTCGGGCTGGCGAACCTGAAATACGGGATTTCGGCCGCTTCCCAGACCCACTATATGATGGCGGGAGCTTGCTTATCCATTCTGCCGATTCTCGTCGCCTACCTGTTTGCGAACAAATCCTTCATGCAGATGACGGCCGGTTCCCTGAAGGGGTAACTGTCCGGCCTTACACATAACACTCAACATTCAACACACAACATTCAACATTCAATATTCAAGGAGGTACACCCCATGACTCAACACGTTTCGGCGATTCTGCAATCCGCCCCTTTCATCCGGCGGTATCACGGCAATCCGGTGCTGGATGCAGCGAAGGTTCCTTACCCCACCGCACTGGTATTCAATGCCGGTGTAACGAAATTTAACGGCAAATATGTGATGATCTTCCGCAACGATTACGGCTCACTGGACGATCAGACGCTGGAGCCGCACCACACTACGGATCTCGGCATTGCTTACAGTGACGACGGTCTGAGCTGGACCGCCGGCCCGAAGCCGGTGTTCAAAATGCATGACGAGGAAATTATCCGCGCCTATGATCCGCGCCTGACCGTGCTCGGCGGCCGCTGTTTCATGTGTTTTGCCGTGGATACGCGCCATGGCATCCGCGGCGGCATTGCCGTTACCGATGATCTGGAACACTTCGAGGTGCTCAGCCTGTCTACACCGGACCTGCGCAATATGGTACTGTTCCCCGAGACCATCGGCGGCAAGTATGTCCGGCTGGAGCGTCCCTTTACGGTGTACAGCCGCGGCGGCCGGGACCGCTTCGATGCCTGGATCTCCGAGTCGCCGGACCTTGTGCATTGGGGCAACTCCAGCCTGCTGCTCGCTGTCGAGCAGGTGCCGTTTGCTAATGATAAGGTCGGTCCGGCTGCACCTCCGGTCCGGACAGACAAGGGCTGGCTGACCACCTTCCATGCGGTGGATGTGGACCCGGCCAGAGGCAAGCACGGCTGGGAGGACACCTGGAAGAAGCGCTATACCGCCGGAATTATGCTGCTGGATCTGGAGGACCCCCGCAAGGTGATCGGCATGAGCAGGCAGCCGCTGCTGGCACCGGAGACAGATTATGAGATTGGCGGGGGCTTCCGCAATCATGTGATTTTTCCCGGCGGGATGATTCTGGAGGATGACGGCGAGGTCAAAATCTATTACGGCTCTGCGGATACGGTAGAATGCCTGGCCACGGCCCATGTGGACGATCTGCTCCGGCTCTGTCTGGAGTCAGGGGAATAAATAAGATGGCAGCTAGCTGAAGGCTGAAAGGTGGAACAACATTGGGGCCATCTGCCATGATTGGAGCGGCGTGCGCGGAGATTGTGCATGAAGTGCAACAATCCAGCTCCATAGGAGCCGCCAGCGCGGAAATCCTGCACAAAATGCAACAATGTAGTTCAATAGGAGCGGCCATAAGGAGATTGTGCATGAAGTGCAACAATTTAGCTACATAGGAGCCGCCAGCGCAGGAATCCTGCACAAATAGCAACAATCCAGCTCCATAGGAGCGGTCAGCGCGGAAATCCTGCACAAATTGCAACAATACAGCTCAAATTAGCACCGGTTCGCCGAAATTCCTGCAAAAGTTGCAACAATAACTCCACAGCCAGTAACCAATTTAGATAAATCCTGCAAAAGGTGCAACAATGCCGGAGACAACCGGCACCGTAAGCGGGCTGAGGTGTATAAATACACCAGATCCAGCCGGAAGCAGGCGCAGAGCGGGAATGAGGTGTATAAATGCACCAGATTCAGCCGAAAGCAGGCGCAGGGCGGAAATGAGGTGTATAAATACACCAGATTCAGCCGGAAGCAGGCGAAGGGCGGAAATGAGGTGTATAAATACACCAGATTCAGCCGAAAGCGGGCGCAGGGCAGAAATCAGGTGTATAAATGCACCAGATCCAGCCGGAAGCGGGCGAAGGGCGGAAATGAGGTGTATAAATACACCAGATCCAGCCGAAAGCGGGCGCAGGGCGGAAATAAGGTGTATAAATGCATCACAGCGGGAGCGGCTGGCATCCGGTCAGCCCGTCAACTGCTGGAGCAGCATGTGCAGCACCCTCAGCTCGTCAACTGGTGCAGCACCAGCGCGCATGCGCCTGTTGCAACTGCGTGCTCGCCCAGGCTGCTCCGGGTGAAGCGGACGTTATATTGTCCGCGGTAGTAGGTCCGCTCCAGGGCGATCCGCGTGGCTGTCTCGTAGAAATCTGCCGCTAGGAACAGCGGGCCGCCGAGAATAACCTCCTCGGGATGCAAAATATTGATCAGGTTCGCCAGCCCGATGCCGCAGGCTACCGCCATCTCATCGAATAACCTGACCATCACTGGATCGCGCTCCTGGAGCGCTTCCAGCAGATGGACGAATTCTAAAGCCTCCGCATGCTCTGCCAGAGCACGGAGGCTTGTGCTGCTGCCCAGCCGCCAGGCCTCGCGGGCCTGCCCCTCCAGCGTCCGCACCGACACATAGCTCTCCCAGGCCCCGGCATTACCGCCGGGGATCTGCGGCGGCACTCCCGCGCGGTCAATGATCATCTGCCCGACCGCTCCCTCGGTATCGATTATGCCGTAGAGCAGCCGCCCATCGTTCATAATAGCGGAGCGCAGGCCGATTCCGGCATGGAGATAGAGAAGGTGCTGCTGCATCCGGTTGCTGCCGGCCCAATACTCGCCGAGCAGTGCCGTATTAGCTCCATTATCCAGATAGACAGGCACCCCCAGGCGCTGCTCCAGCTGTTCCTTAATATGTACTTGTGACCAGCCCTCTGCAGGAAAGCGGGCCGGATTCAGGATGACTCCGGCTGTACGATCCAGCGGACCAACCGCGCCGATGCCAAGACCGGCGACCCGGCTGAGCTGGACAGAGGCTGCGTCAAGCATCTGTAAGCCTTGTCTATGAATCGACTCCATGAGAAGCTCGGGGGTAAGCCCTGCATCCATGCTCCAGGTATGCTCGCCCAGCAAGCGCAGATGAAAGTCTGTCAGCACAAGCTTAGCATGGGTCCGGGAGATCTCCAGTCCGAGCAGATAAGCGTATGACGGATTCGTCTCATAAAGGGTAGGGCGGCGTCCTCCGGTGGATTCGCCGAAGCCGACCTCAACCAGAAGCTCCTGGGACAACAGTTCATCCAGGATGCGTGTTAACGTGCTTATGGTCAGTCCGCTTTCGTCCAGCAGGGTCTGCTTGGAGACGGTACCGTGTTTTCTGACCGTGAAATAGATCTCTTTGGCTTTGGGATTGGCGATGACTTCATGAATAGGCAGCACAGATGGTTCTCTCCTTATGAAAAGATTATACCTGACGAATGGACTACATCTGCTTCAACAATGACATAAAAAGCAGGGTGCCGCAACTATCACAAGGAGAGCGTAAGCGCCATTTCGAACTTGTAGCTGCTGCCGGGGAGAGACGCAGGACGGTCTGGCAGCATATGAGGATAAGCAGGCGCTAGTGAAGGGGATTGTTCATCCTAGAGCAGCGCCTTGAAGGAATGGCGGATCACATCGCCGCGGCTGATGATGCCGACCAGCACACGGTTCCGTTCAACGGGAACCTTTTTGATCTGCTTTTTGCCGAGGATGGTGGCGATGGCTTCAATATCTTCTTCGGCATGCACAGTGATAACCTTCTTCTTGGCGATAGCCATTACGTTCAGACCCAGCAGCTTCTGCGCCCGTTCCTCGAACAGATCATTATCCCCGACGAACACATTAATCTGGAAAAAAGAATCCACAATCAGATCCTCATGCCTGCCGATATAGCGCATAATATCCCCGTCGCTGAGGTAGGCGACAATCTCATTCCGGTCATTCACGACAGGCATGCCGCTGATCCGGTGGGCAATACATTTCTCAATAAAAGTCCGTACGGTGTCTTCCTGCTTCACCTTATACACCTGACGGACCATGAATTCATGGGCTTTCATACCGGTTCCCCCTGAAAATTAGCTTTTGCAGAAATAAGTTGTATCATGAAAGTATATACTTGTATTATACAAGTGGAAAGAGTAAAGTCAATGAATAAAAGAGAAGAGGGGCAACCGGCATGGACAAACATTCAATTGAGACAATAGAGCTGGAAATGGCGGTTCTGTTCCGCCGTCTCACTTCAATTACTACGTTCAAAAAAATCGGCAATCTGGATCGTGCGGCCTACCTGCTGCTGCATCACATTGCATCTCGTGAAGGAACTGCCGGGATCAAGGCAATCTCCGATGAGTTTCAGCTGGATATTTCTACGGTCAGCCGGCAGGCTGCCTCACTGGAGAGTAAGGGGTACATCACCCGGGTACCGGACCCTGTGGACGGGCGGGCTTATTCGCTGCAGATTACGGAGACGGGCCAAGCGAGTCTGGAGGAGAACCGGCAGGTCCGGCAGGAGATGATCGAACAACTGCTAAAGGGCTGGTCGGAGGAGGAGGGACAGCTGTTCGGGGAGCTGCTGCGGAAGTTCAATGCAACTTTTCTGGAAGAGGGCTGATGGGTCCCGGAAGTCTCTGGAAGCCCACTGCAGACATCACAGCAAAAGGGCCGTGCGCAGCGTTACTTCACGCTGCGGACGGCCCTTTGCATAGTATTCAGGGAAGCGGAGCAGGTCTCAAGCAAAGCCTGCATTCCCGCTCATCCCCACCCACAGCGGGGATTGCTCCAGACAAGCGGCGAGCTGGAGCAGCAGGTCCTCGCGCCCTTTGGAGGCCATGACCTGGACGCCGATCGGCATTCCTTCGGCCGTAAGATGCACCGGCACGCTCATGGCGGGCTGGCCGGTCAGGTTGGCGAGCTGGGTGAAGGGCGTGTAGGTCAGGCTCGGCTCGAACATCTCATAGATCATCCGCCGCTGTGCATCCTTCGGCAGCCCGCTGACCTGCATCAGCTCCTCTGTCTCCGCCGTGGTCTGGGTCAGCTCTCCGACCTTCGGGGCGGAGTCGGCATTAGCCGGAGTAATATACAGATCGAAGCGGTCCATCAGCGCGGCCATTTGCGCAGCGGCTACATCCCATTCGTGCAGACTGTGCACGAATTCTGCCGCCGAGACCTGCTTCCCGGCTTCGGCCAGCACCCAGGTGACAATATCCACTTCCTCTGCCTTAATTGCACGGCCCATGGCGCTCTCAAGCGACAGGAACATGGCGGATACTTCCCCGGCGTTCATCGTATAGTAGTTGTCCATCAGCCGCACCCCGTTGACCGGGCTCAGCTTCTCTTCCACCTCATAGCCCTCGGACTCCAGCCACTTGACCGTCTTCAGCACGGCCTCTACCGCCTCAGCGGATACCGGTGTTCCCACCGGCGAAGCGGTGGTGAAGGCGATCCGCAGCTTCCGCTGTGCAGGCTTCAGCAGATCGTCCAGGTAGACGCCCGGATACAGCGGCGTCTGAAAAGCCGCTTCCGGCTGCACCACCTGCAGCAGATCCAGCATCGCGGCGCTGTCCCGCACAGAGCGCGTCAGCGCAAAATCAATCGACGCGCCCTGCCACTGGCGGCCGATCCCCGGGCCGACCGGCGTGCGCCCGCGCGTCGGCTTCAGCCCGAACAGGCCGGTGAACGAGGCCGGTATGCGGATGGAGCCGCCGCCGTCACTGGCTCCGGCGGCCGGGACGATCCCGGCGGCAACCGCTGCCGCCGCACCGCCACTGGAGCCGCCGGGTGAACAGGCGGGGTTCCAGGGGTTGCGGGCCGGGCCGTGGAGCAGGGGCTCGGTGATATTTTTGAGCCCGAATTCCGGCGTATTCGTATGGCCCAGCGGAATGAAGCCGCCGCGCCGGATACGGGCCACATAGTTAGAGTCCCGCTTCGCGACATTGTCCTTCATCAGCAGAGCGCCCGAGGTCAGCGGTTCGCCGCCAATCGCCTGCGAGATATCCTTCAGCAGGAAGGGGACGCCGGCGAACGGACGGGGGGTATCCCCGGCCCCGTAATCAAGGGGCATCTCCGCAGCCTCCTTCAGTGCGGCCTCCCGGCGGGTGCGCACCACCGCATTCAGCAGCGGATTCACCTCATCCATCCGGGCATAGGCGGCTTCCACAAGCTCACGCGCCGAGACCTCCCGTGCCTTAACTAGGGCGGCAAGCCCCAGCGCATCATAACCGGAATAAGCAGACAACGACATAGGTATAACCTCTTTCTGGCAGGAACAGGCAGGCTACTTAGCGGTCAGGCTATAGCTGCAGTCTCGCGCATAGTATATTGCGTTATAAGGAGGGCAGAGACTTTTCAAGTGCGCTCATCTGTAAGATATTGTTTCACTGGAGGCGGCGTGTACTCTGCGAACTGCTGCAGAATGCCCTCCGGCGTGGTAGCGTTCAGCATGATGGAATGATGCTTCTCCTGCATGAATTGTTCCCGGGCCATGTTGCTGAACAGGGTAATCAGCGGATCATAATAATGGTTCACATTAAGCAGTCCGCAGGGCTTCTGATGCAGGCCGAGCTGCGCCCAGGTGAAGATCTCGAAATACTCCTCCATCGTGCCCGGGCCGCCCGGCATAGCAATGAATCCGTCCGCCAGCTCAGACATCTTAAGCTTCCGTTCGTGCATAGAGTCTACCATGATCAGCTCCGTCAGACGGGTGTGCTCGATCTCCCTTTGCTTCAGAAAATGCGGCAGCACCCCGATCACCTGACCTCCGGCCTGCATCACACTATCTGCAATAGCACCCATCAAGCCTACAGTAGCTCCGCCATAGATCAGCGTAATATTACGTGCGGCAAGCTCCTTGCCGAGTAGAATAGCGGATTCCTTGTAAACGGGCGAAGCCCCTTCACTGGAACCGCAGAACACTGCGATACTCTTCATAAGCTGCTGACTCTCCTTTGTCTTAAGATAATGTAATGTGCTTTGAAGAACGGTTGTTTCCTCTACCTAATGTATCACGGATTCAGGTGCATGTAACATTTTTCTCGCTGCCGGAGCAGGCGGTTTACTTGCGGTAGTGCGCCGCATTGACAACCTTTTGCGGAGCGGCTATACTTTCTGTAATCTTATAGTTGGTATACGTTGAACGAGCCAGTAGCAGCCTTGTCCCTGTTCCCAGAGAGCCGGGGGTCGATGGAACCCGGTACACACAAGCGGACTGCGAATTACGCCTCGGGAGTATCTTGGGTAATGCCAAGCGGAGCTAAGCGAACGATAACTCGCCTGAGAGTGGTATGGACCTGCGTGCAGCATCAGGTCTGTGCAATTTGGGTGGTAACACGGTTAATGATAATCGTCCCTGTGTCTGAATAGACAAGGGGCGATTTTTTGTTGTCTGTGCGAATTTGCTGGCTGGGTGCAGGGCGGGCTTAAGCTTCAGAGGCTGATGCGGTATGGCTGCTGTTTTTTTGACGGATACCAAATGATATAGAACAATCACTTACACAAAAGGGGCTGTACATGTTGAACATTATCGACGAGCTATTGTGGCGCGATGCCATTAACCAGCAGACAGATGCGGACGGACTGCGTGAATTGACGGAGAGTAAGGCGGTATCGCTGTATTGCGGCGTGGACCCGACAGGCAACAGTATGCATATCGGCCACCTGATTCCATTCATGATGCTGCGGCGCTTCCAGCTGGCCGGTCACCGTCCGGTGATTCTGATCGGGGGGGCTACGGGAACGATCGGCGATCCGAGCGGACGCCAGAGTGAGCGCTCTTTGCAGACGATGGAGCAAGTGCAGGAGAATGTGGAGGCGCTGAGCGCCCAGATGAAGAAGCTGTTCATTACCGATGGCGACAATCAGGTGCGGATGGTAAACAACTACGACTGGACCAAGGATATGAACGTCATTGATTTCCTGCGTGATTTCGGCAAAAACTTCAGCATCAACACGATGCTCGCCAAGGATGTAGTCGCCAGCCGCCTGGACAGCGGCATCTCGTTCACGGAGTTCGCTTACCAGATTCTGCAGTCCATTGACTACCTGCATCTGTACCAGAATGAGGATGTGCAGCTCCAGATCGGCGGCTCGGACCAATGGGGGAATATTACGAGTGGCCTCGATCTGATCCGTAAAAAAGAAGGCAACGAAGCCAAAGCCTTCGGCCTGACCATTCCGCTCATGCTGAAAGCAGACGGTACGAAGTTCGGTAAAACCGCCGGCGGCGCCATCTGGCTCGATCCGAAGCAGACCACCCCTTATGAGTTCTACCAGTTCTGGGCGAACACTGATGACCGTGATGTGGTTAAGTACCTGAAGTACTTCACCTTCCTGAGCAAGGAAGAGATTGAGGCGCTTGAGGAGAAGGTAGCCACAGAGCCGCATAAACGCGAAGCGCAAAAAGCGCTGGCCGAGGAAATGACCCGCTTCGTGCACAGCGAGGAGCTGCTGGAGCAGGCTAAACGCATCAGCGCGGCACTGTTCAGCGGCGATATCCGCTCCCTGACTGCGGACGAAATTGAGGAAGGCTTCAAGGAAATGCCGACCTTCACAGCGGGCACTGAGACCAAGAACATTGTAGACTGGCTCGTGGACCTGGGAGTGGAGCCGTCCAAACGCCAGGCGCGCGAGGATATTACTAAGGGCGCAATCTCGATCAACGGGGAGCGTGTGAATGAGCTGGAGACGGAGATAACAGCTGACGATGCCATCGGCGGCAAGTTCATCATCGTCCGCAAGGGCAAGAAGAATTACAGCCTGGTGAAGCTGGTCTAAGCGCAAGCTGCCGGGTGATGGTTTGCGGAAGGCGAGTAGCGCGGGCCGGATGTTGAGCCAGATCTGGAGCGTTGTTAGGCTGGAACAAGGCTGAGGGTGAACTGGAACGAGGTTGATGGTGTTTAGGGTGAGGTAGATGAGTGAGGCTGAGCAAGGTGAGCTAGAATAAGGCAGCTGAGTGAGGCTGAGCAAGGTGAGCTAGAATAAGGCAGCTGAGTGAGGCTGTGCTAGGTGAGCTGGAATGAGGCAGCTGAGTGAGGCTGTGCTAGGTGAGCTAGAATGAGGCAGCTGAGTGAGGCTGAGCAAGGTGAGCTAGAATAAGGCAGCTGAGTGAGGCTGTGCTAGGTGAGCTAGAATGAGGCAACTGAGTGAGGCTGTGCTAGGTGAGCTAGAATGAGAATGGTGTGAAGTAACTGAGTGATTGGGCTATCCCGCTGTCAGCAGTGACGGGGATAGCCTTTTTAGGTGGTCGCGGAAGGTGAGACGGTCTCCCGCCTTCCTCCCCTGATCACCGTAGGCCGGAAGCGTGGCTGCGTCGTGAAATCACAGGGATAAATCCCTCTGATTTTGCTGGATGTAAGCTGAATGAGGAAATCAAGTGTATAAATCCCTCTGATTTTGCTGGAAGTGGGCTGAATGAGAGAATCAAGTGTATAAATCCCTCTAATCTTGCTGGAAGTAGGCTGAGTGAGGAAATCAAGTGTATAAATCCCTCTAATAGCTGCCAGGTGGGAAGAGGGAGGCCGATGAGGAGCACAAGTGCACCAGAATTTGGCGCAAACGGTCGAAATGAGCAAATCAGGTGCATTAGTGCCCTTGATTTCGCCGAAAGTGGGCTAGAGTAAGGGAATCAGGAGCACAAGTGCACCCGAATTCAGCCGAAGAGGCCGAAACGAGCAAATGAAGTGCATTAGTGCACCTCACCCGTCCAGCCCGCCATCAGGCCGGGCGAGTCAGGCTTCAAAACAAATAGAAAACAATACCTTTACCAGCAGCGGCAGTCTGGCTGTAGAACCCCTGGATCTCGGTGAAGAACTGGAGCAGGTAGGCAAAGAACGCATCCGCGTCATCGTCAGACACCGTATCAGGGTCCAGCGGGTAGACCTCCTCCTCGGCCATGGTCCGGAAATCATATTGCTGGCGCAGCTGCGCTTCATCTAGTCCGGAGATGGCGTCAAGCGCTTCGGCCACTTGTCCGGCACGCAGGCAGAATGCCCCGTATGACCCGAACTCAATACCTTGGTCTGAATGCAGCGGGACCACATATCCGAGCGGCGCTGGCCCATCCGATATATCACCGCAGAGCAGGTAGTGAATCGCCTCCCAGGTACGGTCGATATCCAGCCCCGGGTACTTGTCTATGTTCAAGCTCGCCAGCGGGGTGCTGCCTGCGGCAATTTGCTGCACCAGTTCATCATCCATTGCAAAGTAATATCCGCGTATCGCCATTCTATCAGCCTTCCTTCCATCGTTGGGATAGAGTAGTTGTACTTAATCCTCAAGCAGCGCAAGCTTGTCTTCGAGTTCAGCAATCTTAAGCCGGATAGCTTCTGCCCGGGGCTCGTCCTGTGCTTTCACCGCGACTGCCAATTCATCGGTAGCTATGCCGATCTGATATTCCAGATACGTGTAGTCGGATGCGGCAGCGGGGTGGGTGGAGCGTTGGGAATAGGTCATATGCCGAAGCCTCTTTTCTGTGATCTGTGATATATTCATGATACTGGGTTTGCAGGAAGAGCTCAACCTCGTTCCAGAGAAACTCGGCACAGGTTGCGACATTGTTCACAGACAATGAACCCGGTTCTGGTTTTACCATGAGTAGTATTGAAAATGTTAGCTTAATTTTTCAGTAACAGCATGCGGGAGGAAGTTCCGTAAAGGAAGGTTTGGTATACATAATGATAGCTGTATCTTTTAACACCTTGGATGGGGCCAGGAACTATCTGGAGGAGCTGGATGTGAACCGTGGACTGGTGCTGTTCGCTGCGGCTGCGGCTGTCCGGGAATTATCCCCTCATGCGCCTTCGCGGGCTGTATTGTGCTCAACCAAGGGGGAATATACTCCGCAGGGCTACCGCAGTGGCGTAATTACAGGTTTTGAATACGAAGCCGGTATAGCAGATATTGTGGAGATTCTGCATCCTCCCGTGCTTAGCTCAAGTACGCTGGAGATTGCTTACCGCAAGGTCTGCGGCAATCCGAATGCTTTTCTGATGCTGCTCTGTGACGGCACAGGCGGAATGGAAGAGATGCTGCTCTCCTCGCTGTACTTCATGGACCCGCAATTCAAGGTGATTGGCGGCAGTGCGGCTGATGATGAACGCGGCGAGACTTACCTCTATATAGGAACCCGCCGGGTGCGGAACCTGGGGATTTATTTCAATATGCCTGCCCGCACAGCCCTGGTCAAAGAGAATATATATGTCCCGGCCGGGAAGACGCTGCTGGTGACAGAAGCCGATGTGTTCGGCAGAAGGGTGTATTCCTTCAACGGGCGGCCTGCGGCCGGGGAATATGCGTGTGTCCTGGGCGTGCCGGAGAAGGAGCTGGCAGAGCATTTTCTGAGCAGCCCGCTGGGCAAAAGATACGAGGATGATCTGATCATAGCCTCCCCGAAGGCGGTTCATCCGGACGGCTCTGTCACCTTTTACAGCCAGATGATGTCTAGTACTTATGTGGAGCTGCTGAGTTCAGCCGATCCGCTGGCAGTGCTGGAGGAGACGCTCGGCGGCAGTCCGTTCAAGCCTTCGTTTGTCCTCAATATTAACTGTACGCTTCGGGACCAGCTGTTTACACGGGACGGTCTTTGGGGAGCTTTTGACCAGAGGATGCTTGGGT
The DNA here is from genome assembly GCF_038002345.1 of Paenibacillus sp. FSL M7-0420. Taxonomy (NCBI): domain Bacteria; kingdom Bacillati; phylum Bacillota; class Bacilli; order Caryophanales; family Paenibacillaceae; genus Paenibacillus; species Paenibacillus sp. FSL M7-0420. The sequence continues at coordinate 1,623,553 of NZ_JBBOCJ010000001.1, forward strand.
TCTGCGGCAACACTACAGGCTTCATCAGCTATGGAGAGCAATATTATACTAAGCATGCCAATCAGACCATGATTCTGCTGCTGGTTGAATAAGGGAGAGTTGAAATCGGATGGAGTGGTTAAGCAAACTGCGCACAGCTTGGGGGAGAACCCCCTCTGCTGAAGTCGTTCAAAGTCACAGTAATACAAGCGGGTTAGCGGAGAAAGCCATGGCAGAGCGTGTGATCGCAGCTAAGGATACAGTTGCATCAACAGAAACGGTTATAGCACAGGGAAAAGTCGCAGTAGAGGAAACGGGTGCTAGCACACCTGTACCTCACAGCGGTAAAGATAGCGTAGAACCGTCTGCACACGCTTCAGGCACGGCGTCTTACGGCGAACATGCCTATGCCCTGGCGGAGCAGATCCGCCTTGAGACTGGAGCTATCCTGAAGGAAGAGGCCCGGCTGGTGGAGGACTTCGAGGCCTTACGGGCAGGCGGCGGGGAGATGATCGGCCAAATCGCCGGGACTCAGCGGCTCCTGGAGCATTTGAAGGCTAACAACGGACAGACTGAAGATCTGATTAATGAAATGTACGGCAGCCTGTCCTATTCCTCCAACAAGATCGAATTTGCCAAGGAAGCCAATATCCAGATCTCTGCGGAAATGCAGAAGGCCTCGGAGGTGTTCACTGAATTCGTAGCGCTGAATGAGGATCTGCGGGAGCATTTCCACAGCATTGAGCAGCTGGCCAAGATCATCACGGATATTGCCGAGCAGACGAATCTGCTCTCGCTGAATGCGGCGATTGAGGCGGCGCGGGCTGGTGAGCATGGACGCGGCTTCGCCGTTGTCTCTACGGAGATCCGTAAGCTTGCTGACGGTACCCGCAGCCATGTGAAGGAGATTATGGGTTCACTCTCAGGAATGACCCGCGTCATGGAGCAGATCCATAGCAAGTCCGGGGACGGGATGCTCGCGATGAACGAGACCACGGCGAAGATCGGTGAGTCCACCGTATATATGAATGAAATCGTAGTCGCCGAGGAGCAGGTCTTCGAGCATCTGGAGAAAATCCAGGAGTCCCAGGAGAGCAGCATGGAGGATGTGGAGCAGATCAACAGCGACCTGCTGCGCATTCTGGAAAAATCGGGCCAGGACACAGACCAGTTCCGTAAGCTGGTTCTTACCGTCCAGAAGAAGGCCGACCATTACCAGCAACTGCTGAATCATCTGCATCAGATCGGGCTGCTCCAGCAGGCGGAAAAAGCAGAGAAGACTGGCGAATAAGTAGAGAAAACTAACGTATAAGCAAATATGGTAAAAGAAAAAACACCTGGCAGCGGGAAATGCTGCCGGGTGTTTTTGTGCTGTGCCCGGCATGGGCACAGGTAAGCGCTCCTCCTCTTGCTGGTGAAACACGCCTAAGGGGAGGGCCCAGCCAGCGTAAAATTCACGCGCCTTTAATTAGACAACTCGCGTATGATACGGTGGGGAAAGAATTGGATAAACTCCACCTGCTGACCGGCAACCGCCCTCTGCCAATACAGCAATTGGATAAACAGCACTTAAATGAACCCATTTTCTCCAAACTGGCCTAAACAGACATGAATAGTTGTTGTTTATCCACTAGCTTCCGGAAATTCCTTGGAAACCAGCATAACAAGCTGCATTTTTCCACTTGTTTGGTGGGAGGTAGCGTTCTCCGCAATCCGCAGAAGGATATTTTACTACTACAGGGCAATCAGCCTGTATTCATAAGCGCCAATGGACAGTGGACCGGCGGGTATGGCTGCGCCGGTCAACACATCCTGCCCGCTGCGAGGCAGGGTGATGCTGCCGCCCAGCCCGTCCATGTTGACGAGCGTCCACAGCTCTCCGGCAGCGCCGCGTCTGGGGCAGACGATGGTGCCCGGGGTGACATCACTGCGCCGGGTGACCCCGGCGCGGGAGGCGTAATACTCAATCAGCGCGCACAGCTGCTTGTCGCCCTCGCCGCCTGCGGGCAGCGAGCCGAGCATCACGATGGCTCCCCGGCCATAGGGCTGCTCGGTCACGTAGGCCCGGCCCGGCGTCCGGCCTTCGGTAATGACGCCGACCACGAAAGCTCCTTCCGGCAGCGGCTCGAAGACCGCGCTCCACAGGGACAGCGGCGCGGAGTGGCCGAAGGCCTCCCCGATGCTGCCGGTCCCTTCCATGGGGTAGACGAAGGTAGTTTTCACCCCGGCAAAGCGCTCCAGTTCTCCCAACGCTGCATCTGTATGCAGGGTATGCTCCGCCGTGCGGCCTCCGCTAAGCGGGCCGGCGATCCAGATGCCGCCGGCTTCAGCGAAGGCGAGTGCCTTCTCCATGTATTCCGGTGACAGATAATGGACAAAAGGCGTGAACAGCAGCTTATAGCCGCTTAAATCGCCGCCTTCCGGCAGCAGGTCACGGTGAATCCCCAGATCGAGAATCCGTCTGTAAAAGTCCCCCAGCAGAGAACGGTAGTTCAGCTGCCGGTGCGGCTCCGTGGCCAGGAACGCCTTGGCCCGGTCCGAATAAGTAATCGCCACCTCGGCCTTGAGTGGCCGGGTATTCAGCATGTGCGGCTCGATCTGCAGCCTGGCGGCGGAAGCTGCGCGCACATTGTCATAGCCGAGCGCAGGCTGGCCCCAGGCGCTGATAATCGAGCTGTGCGTCTGCTCGCTGCCCGTGCGCTGCTGCCGCCACAGCCAGTAGCAGAAGGCGCCTGCCCCCAGCGCATAGGCGGCCACGGCTTCGGCGGTGAGATAGCCGTCCGGGTGCGGCTCGCCGTAGCTTGTAAGCGAAGCGGCATAGGCCGGGCTGGTCTCCATCAGCCAGAAATCCCGCCCGGGCTTGAACCCGCGCCATAGGTCACAATTCAGCAGATAAGCGTGCCTGTTCGCCTGAGAGGCGTAGGTGTCGAACGAAGCGAAATCAAGCTCCCAGAACAGCTGCTCATTGTCCAGATGAAAAGGGACATTGCTGTTGTGCGTGATCGGAGCCGCCGAATAGCGGCGGATGATCGCCGCCTGTTCCCCTGCGAATTCCGCAACCTTCTCCATCTGGAACAACCGGTACTGGGTGACGAGCGATGAATTATGCAGGAAAGGCGTAGCCACCGGCTGCGGCACCTGATCGAAACGCTGGTAGGTGTGGCTCCACACTCCGGTTCCCCACGCTACATTCAGCTCGCCGATGCTACCGTAACGGTGCTCCAGCCACTCATGCCACAGGGAGCGGCAGGACGCGCACATGCATTCCGCCACATGCGCCTTCAGCTCATTGTCGAGCTGCCAGGCGACTAGGCCGGGGAGCGGCCCCAGCACCCGGGCCAGCTCTTCCGTGATCAGCGCAGCACGCTGCCGGAAATAAGGGTTATTCGTGCAGACATGCTGTCTGGACCCGTGGCTCATGACCGCGCCGTCTGCCCGGATGTGCAGACGCTCCGGGTGCCCGTGGGTCAGCCAGACCGGCGGGGTCGCGGTCGGCGTACACATGACCGTATCGATTCCGTAATCATGCAACTTAAGGATATGCTCAGCGAACGGCCTGACATCGATGGAGTCTTCCTCCGGCTCCAGCAGCGACCAGATGAACTCGCCCATACGTACCAGATTAATGCCTGTCTCCTGCATGAGCCGAAGATCCTGCTGCCGCTCAGCCTCCCCCCATAGCTCGGGGTACCACGCGGCGCCGTAATATAGCTTTTGCTTCATTCTTTTAACCTCCTTGAAAAAGCCCGCACGGGCTCTGTATGATCTTATCTTTCTATTCCCCATCCCTAAGCTATATAGTTTGAACTTGAAAACATAAATTTTGGGAAAAGTGGCGGAGGGGAATTTTGGAGCTGTAGGAGCGGTAGCGTACGCCTGAAAGCTTTCCGCAGGAAAGCTCGCATCGTAAGCATCAGCTGTCTGCGGATTTCTACCGCGAACAGCGGTCTAATCAAAGAAATCTGCAGAAGGGCAGCGGCCGCAAGCCCAAAACTTCTCTGGAGTCACGGCTATCCCATACTGAGTACTTACAAGGTTCAATTTATATAGTGTCCGCCCCCCACATGCAATAGTAAAGTTTTGCCGGTTTTGGACTTTATTGCGGAAGCGGCGCTGAAGCCATACCGGGCGCTGTCCAAAAAGTCCGATTGTCGGAAAAACACCCGCCTACCATAATAGAAAGCGCAACCAAAGCAGTGCAGGACGGAGGCTGCTTATCCATACGGAGGTGAATGTCAATGAAGCAAGGAGCGGCAATGGGGGCAGCAGAGATCAGCGCGGGTACAAGCTTCCGCCGCAGCAGGCGCGAGCAGCGCTTCAGACGTCTGAAGCGGGACAAATGGCTCTATATTCTGCTCAGCCCCGGACTCCTGTATTTCCTGCTGTTCAAATATGTGCCGATGTGGGGAGTGCTGCTCGCCTTTAAGGATTATCAGCCATTTCTGGGCTTCTGGAAGAGCGGCTGGGTCGGCTTGGAGCATTTCCGCACGTTTTTCCAGAACCCTGATTTCTTCATGCTGCTGCGCAATACGCTGGTGCTGTCGCTGTATAACCTGGTTTTCTTTTTCCCGGCACCGATTATCCTGGCCCTGCTGCTGAATGAGATCCGGCTGTCCTTCTACAAAAGGACGATTCAGACGCTGATCTACGTGCCCCACTTCATCTCCATGGTCATCGTCGCCAGTATCTCCTACGTGTTCCTTACGACACAGGGCGGTGCGGTCAACGAATTCCTGTTCGCGGCGACCGGGCGCAAAATTGATTTTCTCGCCAGTCCCGACTGGTTCCGCCCAATGATTATTCTGCAGACCATTTGGAAGGAATGCGGCTGGGGGACGATTATCTTCCTCGCTGCCCTGGCCGGTGTCGATGTGGAGCAGTATGAAGCAGCCGTGGTGGACGGGGCCAGCCGCTGGCGCCAGACCTGGCATATTACACTGCCCGCGATCCGCAGCACGATTGTCATTCTGCTCATTCTGCGGATGGGCACGATTCTGGATAACGGGTTCGAGCAGATCTATCTGATGATGAATGCGCTGAACCGTGAGGTGGCTGAGGTCTTCGATACTTATGTGTATGCGCTGGGGATTACCCAGGGAGCGTTCAGCTACAGCACCGCCGTCGGCTTGTTCAAATCGGTCATCGGGGTCGTGCTGGTGCTCGGCACCAACTGGCTTGCCAAGAAGTCAGGCGAATCCGGATTATATTGAAAAGGAGGCCAAGAGTGTGGCTAAACGTTACCGCAGCGCCGGAGAAATCACCTTTGACGTTTTTAATTACGTGGTGCTGGGCATCATCGGGATCGCGGCCATCCTGCCGTTCCTGTTTGTAGTCGCCGGTTCCTTCGCCACCGAGGCGGAAATTACGAAGCGCGCTGTCTTTTTGATTCCGACGACGATCTCGCTGGACGCTTACCGGTTTATTTTCTCCACAGATACCATTGTCCGCAGCATCGGGGTCTCACTGTACGTGACGGTGATCGGTACGGCAGTTAATTTGTTCTTCACGGTTACCATGGCCTACCCGATGGCGAAGCGGTACCTGATGGGCCGCAATCTGATCCTCAATCTGGTCATCTTCACCATGCTGTTCGGGGGCGGGATGATTCCCACCTATCTGGTGATCCGCGAGCTGCATCTGCTCGATACGCTGAATGCCCTGATTCTTCCGGGGGCGATCAGCGCCTTCAACCTGATTATTGTCAAAAACTTCTTCCAGGAGCTTCCCGCCGAGATGGAGGAGGCGGCCCGCATTGACGGATGCACGGAGCTGGGGCTGCTGTGGAGAATCGTGCTGCCGCTGTCGAAGCCGGTGCTGGCGACGTTCACGCTCTTTTATGCGGTCGGACACTGGAATAACTTCTTCTCGGCGCTGCTCTACATCAACGATCCGTCCAAGTGGCCGCTGCAGGTGATGCTGCGCCAGATCGTCATGCTGTCCCAGTCGGCAGCGGGGGATCTCAGCTCTATGGACCCGAATTTCGTGCAGCCGCCGGAGCAGTCAATCAAAATGGCCGTCATCGTGGTCGGCACCCTGCCGATTATGTGCGTGTATCCGTTTCTGCAGAAGCATTTTGCCAAAGGGGTGATGCTGGGTTCAGTCAAAGGGTAACCGGTTAGTCAACATATAAAGGGAGGCCAAGTGATAATGAAGATGAAGCGGAGCAGAGGTTCACGGTCTGCGAAAAAAGGGTTGTTCATGCTGCTGGCTATGATTATGATTCTAAGTGTATTGTCCGGCTGCGGCGGGAATGGGGAGAATGCGGGAGCGGGACAGAAGGAGCCTGCCGGGGACAGCGGGAAGGCGGACGGCACAGCCAAGGCTGAGGAGCCGCTTGCGCTGACATTGATGCTGCCGATTTTCAAAACCAATTATCCGAAGGACGGCAGTCCGGTCGCCGCCAAGCTGGAGGAGCTGACGAACACCAAGATTCATTTCGAATGGGTGCCTAATGCGTCCTATGCCGACAAATTCAACATTACGCTGGCTTCCGGCAAGCTGCCTGATATTATGTATGTAGGTGATGTGAAGGCCTCCAGCTTCGTGAATGCAGCGAGATCCGGCGCGTTCTGGGAGGTGGGTCCGTATCTCAAGGATTATCCGAATCTCAGCGGGGCGAAGGAGGTCATTCTGAATAACTCGGCCATCGACGGCAAGAATTACGGAATCTACAGAGGGCGGGCGCTGGGACGTAACGGCGTGGTGTTCCGCAAGGACTGGATGGAGAAGCTCGGGCTCGCGGAACCGAAGACCGTTGATGATTTCTATTCGATGTTAAAAGCGTTCAAGGAGCAGGACCCGGACGGCAACGGCCAGGCGGATACGTACGGTATGGTGCTGGTCAAGTGGACCGGCCAGTGGGCCAGCGGCTTCGATACGATGAAGCTGTGGTTCGGTTCTCCGAACAAGTGGGGCGTTCAGGAAGGGAAGCTCGTGCCTGAGCATGAATATCCCGGTTATTTGGAAGCGCTTAAATTCATGAAAAAGCTGTACGATGAGCAGCTGATCAACGCGGACTTTGCGGTGATGGACAGCTCTAAATGGAATGATCCGGTCGTCAACAACAAGGCCGGCGTCATTGTCGATGTGGTCGATAACGCGGCCCGTCTGGATGACAAGATTCATGCCGCTCTCCAAAAAGAAGGCAAAGACGAGCCGGAACGCCATTATATGGATGTGATCGGCGGTGTGACTGGAGCAGACGGCGCGCTGCATACCCTCCCGACCTCGGGCTTCTCCGGCATGCTGGCCATTCCGAAGTCTTCGGTCAAAACCGAGGAGGAGCTGAAGCAGGTCCTGGCCTTCCTGGACCGGCTGAATGATGAGGATCTGCAGACGATGCTGAACTATGGTATTGAAGGCGTGCATTACAAGCTGGTGGACGGATATATCGAACGCTCCAGCGATACCGTTCTGCTGGAATCGGAAGTGGAAGGCCTGAACCAGATGCTGCCGTTCATCCCGGAGGACAAGGCGAAGCAGGTGAAGCAGACCCCGCTGCGGCTGAAGCAGACCGAGGTACAGAAGACGAATGAAGCGACGATTGTGACCAATCCGGCGGAAGCGCTGATCTCGGCAGTCTATACGCAAAAAGGCTCACAGCTGGATAACGTAATCAACGATGCGCGTATCAAATTCATTGTCGGCCAGATGGATGAGGCCGGGTTGAAGTCCGCTTTTGAGGTATGGCGGAAGACCGGCGGAGATGAGCTGGTGAAGGAAATGAATGAATTGTACGCCTCAGCGGGCAAGTAAAATCCGGTCCTGCTCCAGTCTCCGGCCGGTCTGTGCCCGCTGCGGCTGCATAGCTGCAACTCTAAACTAAGGATTCGGCTGGTGAATGCAATGGAGAATGAAGGGGCAGGAGCACGGAACAGGTATACGCGAGGCCGGGCGGGACGCAAGGGCCGTTATTACCGCAATAATCTCATTATTGTGCTGATCGTCTCGTCCATTCCCGGGCTGATCATCGGGCTGCTGGTCTATTTTATGGCCGGGGGCAATCTTGAGAAGGAGCTGCTCCGGATGCATAACCGGCAGATTGAGCAGCGGGCGGACAACATTAATGATCAATTGTCCAATCTGGAGCTGATGCTGGCCCACTGGGCCTTCGATCCGAAGTTCGACTATGGGCTGAGCAACATGGATTTCATCCGCAATCATGAGCGGGCCTGGGATATTACGAAGACGCTGGTAGTCATGCAGGGCTCGAATTCCATGGTGCGGCAGGTTGAGCTGTATCTGGCCGGTAATCAGCCGGTGCGCTTCGGCACGGAGTACGGGACACTGGCTGCGGAGGAGGAAGCGCTGTACTCGAAGCTGCTGAAGCAGGAGCGGAGCACGTACTGGACGGAATGGGCTTTTGATCCGGTGAACCCGGAGCAGAAGGAGCTGACGCTGGTGCACCATATCCCCGGCGGCAGCCGGGAGCCCTTCGGGGCGCTGCTGCTGCGGATGGATACAGAGAAGGTATCCGCGCTGCTGCGGACCATGACCCCATACAACACGGGGGAGGTGTTCATGGAGCAGAAATCCGGCGGATTGTTCATCTCGGGGAGCGGGATGGATGCGCCCACGCCGCTGGTTACGGCGCTGCGGACTGCGATTACAGCCAAAGGCAGCCAGGATAGCGGATCATTTCTGTATGACTGGAATGGGGTTACTTATGCGGTGACCTATGGTGATTTCTCGCGGATTGCCAGTGAATGGCGGTATGTGTCGGCTTCGCCGATCTCCAGCGTAACCTCTCCAGTGGTCTGGCTGTCCCGGATGATTATCCTGGTCAGCCTGTGCGCCTTGCTGCTGGCGGCGGTCTTGTCCTGGATTGCTTCCCGCAGAATCTATTCGCCGGTCCGCCGCCTGCTTCAGACGCTGCTCCCTGAGCATGCGGCCTCCGGGGACCGGGTGGATGAGCTGACGCTGATCGAGCGGCACTGGCAGAACCTGCACGGACAGCAGCACGCCCTCCAGTACACGCTCTCGGAGCAGCTTCCGCATGTGCAGCAGAGCTTCCTGCACCAGCTGTTCCAGGGGTATCTGTATGCCTATTCCGAACAGGATCTCCAGAGCCGGATGAAGCAGTATAAGTGGGAAGTGGAGAACTGTACGTTCGTGGTGCTGTATATCCAGCTGACCGGCATCTCCAGCCTGGAGGCCAAGTTCCGCAGCGGCGACGAGAGTCTGGTGTCGTTCGCGGCCGTCAATATTACCTTGGAGCTTGCCCGTGAGCATTTCGGCCGGGCGGAGACGGTCAATCTGCATGACCTTACCTCCGGTATGCTGCTGATGGAACCGGGAAGCGGCCCCGATCCGGCCCGCGTAGGCGCCTTCGGTGAAGAGCTGGCGGCTACCTTGAGCCGGATGCTTAAGCTTCAGGCCACGGTGGCGTACAGTGCAGGGATCGGGAGTATCTCTGCGATTCCGAGGTCGTTCGAGGCGGCGAAGCAGGCGGCCAGCCACAGCAGGTACGGGGGCGGGAACCAGATCATCAGCCTGGAGCAGCTGGAGCGGGAGGGGCAGGGCACTCCCTTGCCGCAGTATTCCTTCGCGCTGGAGCGCGGGCTGATTCAGGCGCTGCGGACCGGAGAAGCAGAGGAGGCGGACCGGCTGCTGGAGGAATTCCTGGAGACGCTCTCCGCAGGCGGCGCGAAGGTGATCGACGTACAGCAGGGCATGCTGCATCTGCTCGGCGCGATCCTTCATGCGGTGCTGGAGGCCGGGATGGCCCAGAGCCAGCTATTGCGCGGCAGGAATCTGTATGCCAGTCTCTCGCAGATTCATGAGCCGGGCCTGATTCTCTCCTGGTTCCGTACGCAGGTCATCGCCCCCTTCCTGAAGGAGCTGTGTGAACGATCGGACGCCGGAATAAGACGGACGATTGATCAGGCGATGCTGTACATTCAGCAGCATTATATGGACAATATCTCGCTGGATAGCTGTGCAGATGTTACAGGCACCAGCCCTTTTCTGCTCAGCAAGTCGTTCAAGCGGGTCACCGGGCAGAATTTCATCGATTATCTGACGGAGCTTCGGCTCGCCAAGGCGAAGGAGCTGCTGAGGGACACGGATCTGAAGATGAACGATGTTGCCTTGCAGGTCGGCTATCAGCAGAGCTATTTCAACCGGATTTTCAAAAAACAGGAGGACATCACGCCGACACGTTACCGTGAACTGAGCCGACAGGAGGGGGATAAGGAGAACGGGACCCGGTAAGCGGGAACCAGGTGAGAATGCCAGCGGCTCACTTCCCGTGATCCCGGTGTCCGCAGGCCTCCTGCTCCGGGAACGGTTCATTCGTCCGGGTGATGTCTCATAAAGGAGATGACAGAAGATGACCTCTTTATCATCGGCCCTGCCGGTCCAGTTACGGTGGCTGAACCCGCCTGCTGCGGCTGCGGGGGTGACCTGGGGAGTTCCCTGGTCCAAGGGCGATCTGAAGCGCGGAGAATTGGCTGCGCTATGTCTGAAAGGGGAGGCAGAAGATTTCAGTCTGCCGCTGCAGAGCCGCCCGGCTGCGTATTGGCCGGACGGCAGCATTAAATGGTCTTTGCATTCTGCCGTATGCCCTGAAGGGAGTACGGCAGGATACACGCTGGAACGCTCTGCCGGGCAGAGCGCTGTGACCGCAGCCTTCCAGGTATCCGTGGAAGAGACGGAGGAGGCTTATATCGTCGATACCGGCAGCATTCGTTGCACCGTGGTCAAGCGTGGTCCAGGTGTGATCTCCCGGATCATCCGCCGGGACACGGCGGAATCCGGGGGACCGGACGACGATCATGGATATTATGGAGCTGTGGAGGCGGGGTTAGGATCAGGCTCGGGTAAGCTGGTGTGCAGCGGAAGCGAGTTGGTCTGTCTCCGCGAGCAGCGGGACATCCTCAGCGGGGAGCTGACGCTGCGGCAGGAGCGGTTCACCGGAGTAACGCTGAAGGCTAGCCTGGAGGAGCGGGGACCGGTACGTGCCGTGATCCGGCTGGACGGGCGGCATAGAAGCACAAGGAGAGCCAGGGAGTGGCTTCCTTATACTTTGCGGCTCTATTTCTATGCCGGGCTTGCGTCCATCCGGCTGGTGCATACCTTCCATTATGACGGCAACCCGCAGCAGGATTTCATCAAGGGACTGGGCTTGCTGTTCAAGGTGCCGCTCAGCGGTCCACTGTATAACCGCCATGTCCGGCTGGCGGGCAGCGGGGGAATCTTCAGCGAATCCCCCAAGACGCTCCAGACCCGCAGAACCCGGGGCAAATATGCTGGTATGTTCGCCGGGCAGCTTGAGGGGCAGAGCCAGGAATTTGATCCTGTGGAGGATGCCTATTTCACCAGCCTGCTCCAGGACTCGGCAGTATGGGATGACTTCCGGCTGGTGCAGGATTCGTCTGAACATTATGCCGTGCATAAGCGGACCGGACCGGATTGCACCTGGATTAAAGGGGCGGAAGGCCGGAGGGCCGGAGGACTGGGTTATATCGGCTGTGACGGCGGAGGACTGGCTGCCGGAGTGAAGGATTTCTGGCAGAAGCATCCGTCCGGGCTGGAGATCAGCGGCACCTCCGGCGCGGAAGCGGCGTTAACCGTCTGGTTCTGGACGCCGGAGGCGCAGGCGATGGACCTGCGCCATTATGATACGAAGACGCATGTCGAATCCTCCTATGAAGGCGCGGAGGAGCTGCGGGCAACCCCTTACGGCATCGCCAATACGAACGAGCTGACCTTGTGGTGTACCTTGCGGACGCCGGATTCCGGGCAGCTCCGGCAGATGCAGCGGCAGGCGGATGAACCGCCGCTGCTGGTCTGTGAACCCGAATATTTTCACCGCAGCCGGGCGTTTGGACTCTGGAGCCTGCCGGACCGGAGCACCCCGGCCAAGGCGTACCTGGAGGACCGGCTGGACGGGATTATCAGCTTTTACCAGAAGGAGATTGAGCAGCGGAAGTGGTACGGCCTGTGGGATTATGGCGACTTCATGCACAGCTATGATCCGGTCCGCCATGTCTGGAATTATGATCTGGGCGGCTGTGCGTGGCAGAACGCCGAGCTGGTGCCGAATATGTGGCTGTGGGTGAGCTTCCTGCGGACCGGACGCGCAGATATTTACCGGATGGCTGAAGCGATGGCCCGGCACACGAGCGAGGTGGATGTATATCATTTCGGGGAATATGCGGGTCTTGGCTCCCGGCATAATGTCGTGCATTGGGGCTGCGGCTGCAAGGAAGCGCGGATTGCTATGGCGGGTCTGCACCGCTATTACTATTATCTGACCGGTGATGAGCGGACCGGCGACATCATGGACAGTGTGAAGGATGCGGATTATTCCACGGTGACGCTGGACCCGATGAGGGCTTATTTTCCGAAGGATGAATTCGAGACGCATGTGCGGGTGGGACCGGACTGGGCCGCGTTCAGCTCCAATTGGATGACCCGCTGGGAACGTTATGAGGATACGGCCTACCGCGACAAAATCCTAACCGGCATCGACTGCATCAAAGCGGCCAATCTGCGGCTGATCTCCGGTCCAACCTATGGATACGATCCCGCAACGGGCATTCTCAGCCCAATGGGCGATGACAACTGGGGACGGCATCTGGCGATCTGCATGGGTGGTCCGCAGGTGTGGTTCGAGCTGGCGATGATGCTGGAGGACCCGGAGTGGGAGGACATGCTTGCTGAGTTCGGTGTCTTCTATAACTTGCCGGAGGAAGAGCAGCTGCTTAGATCCGGAGGTGCGATTACAGGCAAGCTGCGCTTCGAGCATCCGGTGCTGAGTGTGGCTATTGCCGCCTACGGCGCTTGGGTCAAGGATGACCGGGCTACGGCGGAACGCTGCTGGAGCATTCTGCTTGAGAACCCGTTCGGCATCGTCAATCTTCAAGCGGAGCTGAAGCAGGTGACTTATACGGAAGCGCTGAATGAGATCGACTGGATGAATACGAATGAAGCCTCGCAGTGGTCGCTGAATACGATCATTGCACTGGAGCTGATTGCCGAAGCTCTGCCTGCAAGGGAAGAAGGTTCCGGGGGAGAAGCCGGAGCCGCTGGAGCTAGAGCTAGTGCAAGAGCTGGTGCGGAAACTGAAGCTAGTGCTGGTGAAGAAGGCTATGTGGAAGCTGGAGCCGCTGCAGAAGCTGCAGAAGCTGATACAAAAGCGGGTGCAGAAGCTGGCGCAGGAACTGGTGATAAAGCGGGTGCAGGAACTGATCCCGTAGCTGGGGGTAGTGAACAGGCAGGAGCTAGTGACGGTGCAGGTCGCGGGAAGGGAGCGGATGTCCGATGACGGTGCAGCAGGACTTAGCAATGATTCCGGAAGGCTGGCGCAAGATTTACCGCAATACCCTGGAAGGACCCGTACAGGTGGAAGGCTTCCGTATGGAAGGCGACGGAGCAGTTTCGTTTCCGCAGGGACGGCTGCGGCTGGAAAGCACCCGGAGTGCAGAGGAAGGGCAGAAGGCGAATGTGGTCTTTTGGTGCCCGGAGATCTTCCCCGCCGAGGTTGCCGTATCCTGGAGGTTCCGCCCGCTGCGCGAGCCGGGGCTGGCTATTCTGTTCTTCGCGGCTGCCGGTGCCGGGGGCAAGGATCTGTTCGACCCGTCCCTGCCGGTCCGCACGGGCGAATATGACCAGTACCATCATGGGGAGATGGATGCCTATCATATCTCTTATTTTCGCCGGATGTGGGAGGAGGAGCGGGCTTTTCATACCTGTAATCTGCGCAAAAGCTACGGCTTCCACCTGGTCGCCCAAGGGGCTGATCCGCTCCCGGATACCGCCGATATGACCGAGGCCTACCGGATGCTGGTGGTGAAGCGGGGGGCTGCTGTGACTTTTGCTATCAATGAATTGCCGGTGCTGCACTGGTTGGATGACGGCTCGTCCTTCGGTCCGCTGCTGGGCGGAGGCCGGATCGGCTTCCGGCAAATGGCACCGCTGATTGCAGAGTACAGTGATCTGACGGTCTACGCGCCTTGAAGCTTGGATAGGTGGCTGGGCGGGTGAACATATGCGTCCACTCCAAACATTCTCTGGAGTCACGGCTATCCCGTAACAAAAAATATACAAGTTCAATTTATATAGGGACTGACGATTATGAAGGAGGCTTAACTGCAATGCCGGGAGTCTATTACTGCTACCCGCAAGGCCGTCATAAGGCGCTGACCATGAGCTATGATGACGGGCGGCGGGCGGATGAACGTCTGGTTGGCCTGTTCAACCAGCACGGGATCAAGGGCAGCTTCCATTTGAATTCGGGGCTGCTTGGTGAAGGGGACCGCATCAGGCCGGACGAGGTTGCGGCCCTCTACCATGGACATGAGGTCAGCGTGCATACGCGGAGTCATCCGACGCTGGCGCGTTGCCCGCAGGAGTCAGTCGTGGAGGAGATTATGGAGGACCGCAGGGTGCTGGAAGGGCTGGTCCGCCAGCCTGTGCGCGGCATGTCTTACCCGAACGGCTCGTATACGCAGGAGATCAAGGCGCTGCTGCCGCATCTGGGCATTGAGTATGCCCGCACAGTGCAGTCTACCGGGGGGTTCGCCCTCCCGGAGGACTGGCTGGAGTGGCAGGCGACCTGTCATCATAACCGGGAGCTGCTTGCTCTTGGGGAGGCTTTTGTGGGGCTGCATAAGCGGCAGTATCTGTACTTGATGTATGTGTGGGGGCATAGCTACGAGTTCGACAATGACAACAACTGGGAGCTGATGGAGCGCTTCTGCGCCATGGCGGGCGGATGCGGGGACATCTGGTATGCGACCAATCTGGAGCTGGTGCATTACATGAAGGCTTGCCGGGGGCTGCTGTTCTCGGCGGCAAGGGACTTCGTCTATAATCCGGGAGCGTCTGCTGTATGGCTGGAGGTTGGCGGTACGGTAGTCGAGGTGCCCGGGGGACAGACTGTGGATTTGGGCTGATACAGAACAGGGATAGAGTGAAGGAGGATGTATGGTGAATCATATGGATCATAGTCAAAAGCTGCACCGGCTGGCCGGGTTGGATATCTCCGCCGCCGGTCCAAGATGTAAAATGCTGCTCGGCGATCTGGACGGGGACGGCCGGGCTGAGCTGCTGCTGGTGCAGCCGGATAACCGTCAGGATGTTCGTTATATTCCGCACCAGGTGCAGTGCCTGACGGCTTACAATCTGGATGGCCGTCTGTTGTGGCAGACGGGAACGCCGGACCCGGGCGCAGGCAGCCAAGGCTCCGATTATCCGGCGCAGATTGCCGATATCGATGGTGACGGGGTGCTGGAGGTGCTTTGTGTGATGAATGACCAGCTGCATATTCTGGAGGGGGCGACAGGCAAGGTCAAAGCGGTTCACCCGCTGCCGGCGAAGGAGGCTCATGACTGCATCATTATTGCCAACCTGTCAGGCGGCGATTATCCTTCCGACATCATTCTCAAAGACCGCTACCATCAGCTGTGGGCGCTGGATCGGGACTTCCGGCTGCTCTGGACCCATCAGGGCAATGTGGGGCACTATCCTTGGGTGTACGATCTGGACGGTGACGGGCGCGATGAGGTGATGGCCGGATATGATCTGCTGGATGCGGACGGAAATAAGCTGTGGAGCTGCCATGATCTGGACGATCATGCCGACTGCCTGTGGGTCGGCGATGTGAACGGGGACGGGGTGCCGGAGCTGGTCATCGGCGGCAGTGTGACGGTGATGTACGATAGTAACGGGCAAGAGCTGTGGCGGTACGAAGGCTCTGTCGAGTCGCAGCATCTGGCGCTCGGGCGGTTTCGCCCGGACCTGCCCGGCCTGCAGATTGCCGGTCTTGACCGTATGGTCCGCGAGGATGACGGCAAGGGTCTGCGGGGCAAGGATGCCATGTTCCTGCTGGATTGCTCCGGCCGCGAGCTGTGGAAGGAAGAGCGTACCACTGACGGCTGGCTGACCATTGTCGAAGCCGTCAGCCGGTTCTGGCCGGGTGCACCCGACTATAATCTGGTGTACCGCCGGGGCGAAGCGGTGCTTCCCGCACTCTATGACGGCCATATGAATATCGTAGCCGAATTCGCCGAGCAGGGCTACGCCGTGCACGGGGATCTGCTGGGCAGTGGAAGTGAGCAGGTCATTATTTATACGGATGAGCTGGCCGCTGTCTATGCGGGTGAAGCGCTCCCGCTGCAAGCGGCACACCCCGGACAACAGCTGCCCCAGCCCAAACGGCTGTACAGCTCCACCCTGTACCCCGGCGGTGAGGTGACGTTGTGATGGGGGGCGGGGAAGGGAAGGCAGTGGTGAGCGCAGAGGAAGGACATGGGGTGATAGGTGATGTGGTGCAGGATGGTACTTTGGGGGGGCACGCCGTGAAGGGTGCTGCTATACAGGATAGTGCCTTGGGAGGGGATGCGGTGAAGGGTGATGCCGGGCAGGCCAATGTTCCCGTCTACTTTCATCCGCGTCATTCCATCGTCCGCACAGCCGGAGAGCATACGGAAGCGATGCTTGCCATCATAGCGAACCGCTATATCGGTGCAAATCCGCCGCAGCCTCCGGTCTACCGCGTTCATCTGGAGAACAGCTTCCCGCGCCTGTCGGATTGCCGGTATGAGATGAATCTGAAAGAACGGCTGCCTGAGCTGCGGGACGGGGAATTTGTCTATGCCTGGGGGAAGCTGTGGAGCGATACGGACAGCGAAATACCGCTCGCGCTCAGCTGCTTCGGTCCGGTGACAGTCTATGTCGGCGGCGTTGCCGTTTTCGCTTCCAATCTGAACGATGATGTGTTCCCGGACCGCAAGGCGTTCTTTCGTACCGGGCTGAAGGCAGGCTGGAATCACTTCCTGCTGGAATGTACCGCTGTCGGCACCGGCTGCGGCGGGATTTTTGGCACCGGGAGCGTGAAGGGCGCGCCGCTGCATTTTCTGGCCCCGACTGCGGAGCGCAGCGGCTGTGAGGGCTGGATCTACAGCGCGCCGCAGCAGAGCAGATGGACGCTGCAGCCGGAGGGCGGCGGCGTTCCTGAGGGAGAGGCTGCGGCGCACCGCGCGGAGCCTTCGCAGCGCGGAAGTGTCCGCTGCGGCGAAGCCGCGGAGGCCGCCGAAGCTGAGCTGGCGGCCCGCTGTGCGTGGTATCCGGCGGCCGGATGGCCGGATGACAAGGCGCAGGGCGGCAACCTCGCGCGCGTGCTTGGCGCGGTGCCCGGCGCGGCGGCGCTGGCCTGGAGCCGGCTGGCGGTGACGGCGCCGGGCGGAGCGGACGCGCGGCTGCTTATCCGCAGCCGGGATGTAGCGGCACTCAAGGTCTATGTAGATGGCAGGCTTGCCGCCATCCAGCCCGAAGCGAGTGCCGGCCTTGAGTGTGTGCTGCCGCTGGACTTCGGCAGCCATGACCTGCTGGTCGAGGCCGTGTGCGGCGGCCCCGGCTGGGGCTTCCGCCTGGAAGCGGCAGAGGCTGGGAACACATCAGAGGTACAGGTGGAAGCGGAGTGTAGCGCGGCTCTTGCGGAAGCTTCACCCTGCTGCTCTCCGCAGGGAACCTTGAATAAGGGAGCCGGTGCCAGTGGAGTCCACAGCACCGTGAAGCTGGTGGGTCCCTATCCGGTGGAAGGGCAGACCGGTCCATGGCTGTACCTTGGTCCGTTTCTGCAATCGGTGGCACCGCTGCCTGCGGAAGCGGCTTCTATGGATGCTCCCTTCGGTGAAGGGGCGGAGGAATGCTTTTGGCGGGTGGACCGTCCTGGTGGGGCAGTCAGGCCATATCTGGAGAGTGCGCTGTACGGACGCTGGAATTATCCGCTGGGGGTGACCCTCTATGGTCTGCTGCGTACCGGTCAGACTCTGGGCGATCCTCATTATTCCACTTATGCCAGAGGACATATTGAGCAGTGTACCCGGCTACATGCGTATTCGCTCTGGGACCGCAGCCGCTACGGTGCTCCGGGTATTAACCAGCAGCTGGCGCTTATGGACTCTCTGGACGACTGCGGCTCCTTCGGTGCTACGATGCTGGCGGCCCATGCAGAACAGCCGCTGCATGGAGCGCCCGAAACAGCGGCGTATATCGCCCGGTATATTCAAAATACGCAGTCCCGAGATGAGGATGGGGCGCTCTACCGTACACGGGGCACCACCGATTTCATGCAGGGAACGATGTGGTGCGATGATCTGTATATGAGCACTCCGTTCCTGAGCCGGTATTATCTGTTGACGGGCGATCCCGCTTATCTGGATGATGCAGTGTCACAGTTTCTTCATTACCGTAATCGGCTGTTCCAGCCGGAGCTTGGCATAATGCATCATGTGTATGACTACAAATTCGGCAAGCCGAATGGAGTAGCCTGGGGCAGAGGCAACGGCTGGGTGCTGTTCTCGCTGACTGAGCTGCTGGAGGTACTGCCGGAGCAGCATCCGCAGCGGGAAGAACTGCTGGCCTTTTACCGGACGCTGTGCGAAGGATATATACGGCTGCAGGACGCCGCAGGATTATGGCATCAGGTTCTGACCGATCCCGAATCTTATGCGGAGGCATCGTGTTCTTCGATGTTCGTATATGCCTTTGCGCGCGGTGTGCGCAGAGGTTGGCTGACAGAGCCGTATCCATATGCAGATGCAGCGCTGCGCGGCTGGATGGCGCTGGCCGAATACTGCATCGACCATCAGGGGAACGTCTATGGCGTCTGCCGGGGATCGGGGTATTCCTTCAACAAACTGTATTACAAAGAACAGCTCACCTGGCAGCTCAACGATACTCACGGAATTGGCATTGTGCTGCTGGCCGGTATTGAAGCGCTTGAGCTTAGGAGGGAGCTGGAGGCGCAGCGTATATAAGAGTTGTATTGTGGAATTGCTGCCGAAAAGAGTAATTTGTCAATCAGAGTCAATCAGAGGCTATGAAAGGGAAAAATCCCATTGATTCAGCTGAAAGTGGATGATAAGCCCAAATGAAAGGGAAAAATCCCATTGATTCAGCTAAAAGTGGATGATAAGCCGAAATGAAGGGGATAAATCCCATTGATACGGCTAAAAGTGGATGATCAGTCAAAATGAAAGGGATAAATCCCATTGATTCAGCTGAAAATGGGCGGTGAGCGAAAATGAGAGGGATAAATCCCTCTGAGCCGTCAGAATGAAGAGCAGAAGTGCACCTGAATTCGTGAATAGTTGGCTGAGCGAACGAATGAGGTGCATTAGTGCACTTGAATTAGCCGAAAGTGGGCGTGGAGAGCGAATGAGGTGCATTAGTGCACCTGAATTCGCCGAAAGCGGGCGGACAGCGTAAACGAAGAGCACAAATGCCCCTGAATCCCCCATAGGCACGCAAAAAAACCGCAGGCGGAAATTCGCTTCCTGCGGTTTTTTTGCGCGGAGTGCCTTACGGGTATGTAGCACAGGCAGGCTGTGCGGTTAATCCTTATCGATTAGCTCCAGCTTTTCAAGGATCTTAAGGGTGGTAACGGCGGACAATTGCACAGCTAGTTGAATGCTGGCTTGGCTGTTTCCACTCTGCTCCAAGGCAGCTTGGTTCTCGGCTAACACTTCTTCCGTCACCTGCTGGATAAGACTTTTAACGATCTCATTGTTCATAATAGGCTCCTCCTTCCGAATGTAAATACTCTCATTCTATATTTCGGCCGGACCCAGGATTTTACTTAGGGAGCAGGGAATGTTATCCGGTAATCTGAACGAATTCCACTCTTAACACAGACTTGAAGCGGAATCTGTAGTAAACTGGAAGGAATGTATAGTACGCCTGCAATTATTCTACAGAAAAGAATGTGATCAATGTATGCAGCTTCAAGCTCCTCAACCGGCCAAGAAATGGCTGGAAAAATATCTGTCCGGAGACAGCATGGATTACCGGCAAATTATCGCTTTGTTTATCCCGATTCTGATTGACCAGGCCTTCATTATCGGGCTGAACCTGGTCAACACCGCAATGATCAGCTCGTCGGGTATGGCGGCAGTCAGTGCGGTGAATATGGTGGATTCCCTGAATATTTTTCTGATCAATGTATTTGTGGCGATTGCGACCGGGGGGACGGTGGTGGTTGCGCAGTATAAAGGAAGCGGGAATGACCGCATGGTCTCCCAGGCCACGGCCGGATCGGTTACCTCGGTCTCGCTGCTTGCGGTGGGAATCGGTCTGCTGCTGATGTCCTTCCATACGCCAATTCTGAATTTGCTGTTCGGAACGGCCTCCGCCGATGTGCTGGACAATGCCCGGGTATATATGATCGGCAGCAGCATTTCGTATCTGGGGATTGCCGTGGTTCAGGCTGTATGCGGTGCGCTGCGGGGCGTGGGCCGGACGCGGGCTTCGCTGATGCTGTCGCTGATTATGAACCTGCTGTACGTTATCCTCAACATTGTCTTTATTAACCTGCTGGACATGGGTGTACTGGGCATGACACTTGCGGTCAATATTGCTCGTTATGTGGGGATGGCCTGTGCCTTGATCTATCTGTTCAAGTTCGATTCGGTGCTGCGTGTGCAGTTCCGCGACCTGTTCCATGTTCCGCTTATGATGCTGCGCAAAATCATGTTCATCGGCGTACCGTTCGCCGCAGAGCAGATGTTCTTCAACGGCGGCAAGCTGCTGACGCAGATCTTCATTGTCAGTCTGGGCACGTATGCCATCGCCACCAATGCGATTGCCGGATCGCTGGCGATGGTCTTTCAGATTCCGGCCAGTGCGCTGTCGCTGACGATTGTAACCGTGGTCGGCCAGTGTATCGGACGGGGGGATGTAGCGGATGCCCGGAAGTTCATCAAGTCCTTCCTGTGGATCGGTTCCGCCTCTTACGCCCTGGTGGCCTTGATCCTGATGCCGCTGTTCCATCCGCTGGTGTCGATCTTCTCTCCGCCTGCGGAGATCATCGATGATCTGTTTGTGGTACTGCTGGTGAATGCGATTGCCCAGATTCCGCTCTGGGCCTTCAGCTTCATTCTGCCGTCTGCCCTGCGGGCAGCGGGAGATTCCCGCTTCACCTCAATTGCTTCAATGCTGACCATGTGGCTGTTCCGGGTGGTCTTCGGTTATATTCTCGGGATCGTGCTGGGCTATGGAGTGCTGGGGGTATGGCTGGCGATGAACTGCGAATGGGCAGTGCGCGGAGCGGTGTTCCTGTGGCGCTTCCGGGGCAAGAAGTGGTATGCGCACAAGCTGATCTAGATCCTGCCGGTTAGAAGACTCCTAATTCAGGGGTCTTCTTTGCTATGCAGTCAGCCGGAATCATCTATAAAAAGCACGGTACAACCTTTAGTTTCAGGTAAGACGCACTTTGGTCCATATGCTACGATTTGGGTGGTGAAGGGGGAGGCTTCCACATTAGCTGTAAGCGCTTAACTCATTGAAACCCAAATTCATACAGAGGAGTGCAACGCATGAAGAGAATAATTAAGCAGGTCTCTCTGGTGCTGCTGGCAGCCCTTCTGCTTCTTCCGGCAGGGGGATATCTTCCGGCTGCTCAGGCAGCCGAGGCACAGACCACGGTATATCACGAGACGTTTGCGAATGGTGCAGGCAAGACTAGCCAGTCTGGGGGAGCCAGCCTGAGTGCGGTGAAGGAGGTTCCTTTTACAGGGAATGCCGATGGTGCAGCATTATACGTAAACAACCGGAAGGATAACTGGGATGGAGTTGATTTCAAGTTCACCGATCTCGGTCTCCAGCATGGAAAAACGTACACGGTAACGGCAGTTGTCTACGTTGATGCGAAGGTGACGCTCCCAGAGGGAGCAGAGGCAGCGCTGCAGACTGTGAACAGCTACGGGAATTATGCAGCAATACCCTATGTGGCAGGGCAATCGGTCACACTGACGAAGACATTTACTGTGGAC
Organism: Paenibacillus sp. FSL M7-0420; assembly: GCF_038002345.1. Lineage (NCBI taxonomy): Bacteria > Bacillati > Bacillota > Bacilli > Caryophanales > Paenibacillaceae > Paenibacillus > Paenibacillus sp. FSL M7-0420. The sequence goes on from NZ_JBBOCJ010000001.1 coordinate 1,645,311, forward strand.
ACCAGTGCCACGGATTCTACTAAGAGAGACCATTCTTTGCGCATCAACTCCAACGATAAGGGAGCCACAGTACCCTTCTACCTTGGCGATCTTCTGATAACGACAGAGTCCACTCCGGGCGGCGGGGAAGAGCCTGTGCGTGAACCGGCTTTGCCGTTCAGTACAGTGACTTTTGAAGATCAGCAAGAGGGCGGCTTCACCGGCAGAGCCGGAACCGAGACGCTGACCGTAACGAATGAAGCGAATCATACCGAGGGCGGTTCATATTCCCTGAAGGTCGAGGGCAGAAGCAATACCTGGCACGGGCCTTCCCTGCGTGTGGAGAAGTACGTGGACAAGGGCAGCGAATATACCCTTTCTGCCTGGGTGAAGCTGATCGAACCGGCGAGCGCACAGCTCCAGCTGTCTACGCAAGTAGGCACAGACAGCAGTGCAAGTTATGTGACCCTGTCCCCTAAGACGATCAGTACGGCTGACGGCTGGGTGAAATATGAGGGCAGCTACCGCTATAACAGCGTGGGCGGCGAATACCTGACCTTGTATATCGAAAGTTCCAATAATGCAATCGCTTCCTTCTATATCGATGATATTAATTTCGAGCATACAGGTACCGCTCCGGTGGATATTCAGAGAGATCTGATTCCGCTAAAAACAGCCTATCAAAATGACTTCCTGATCGGCAACGCGCTATCCGCCGAGGATCTGGAAGGCGTACGGCTGGACCTGCTGAAGATGCATCACAACGTTGCTACCGCAGGTAATGCCATGAAGCCGGATGCGCTGCAGCCGGCCAAAGGCAATTTCACTTTTACAGCAGCGGATGCGATGGTGAACAAGGTGCTGGCTGAAGGGATGAAGATGCATGGGCATGTACTGGTATGGTATCAGCAATCGCCTGACTGGATGAACCTGACGACGGATGCAGCAGGCAAAAGCGTTCCCCTGGGGCGTGACGAAGCACTCGCTAACCTGAGAGCCCACATCAAGGGAGTCATGGAACATTTCGGAGACCGGGTCATCTCCTGGGATGTGGTCAACGAGGCAATGAATGATAACCCGTCCAATCCTTCGGACTGGCAAGCGGCGCTGCGCAAGGCTCCGTGGTATGAAGCCATCGGTCCGGATTATCTGGAGCAGGCATTCCTGGCGGCCAGAGAAGTGCTGGACCAGCATCCGGAATGGGATATCAAGCTGTATTACAATGATTACAATGACGATAACCAGAACAAGGCCCAGGCTATCTACAGTATGGTCAAGGAACTGAATGACAAGTACGCGCTGACCCATCCCGGCAAGCTGTTGATTGATGGTGTGGGGATGCAGGCGCACTACAATATCAATACGAATCCAGATAACGTCAAGCTGTCGCTGGAGAGATTCATCTCCCTTGGCGTAGAGGTCAGCATTACCGAACTGGATATTCAGGCCGGCAGCCAGAATACGCAGACAGAGAAGGAACGGATTGCCCAAGGCTATCTGTACGCGAGGCTGATGGATCTCTACAAGGCCCATGCCGACCATATTGCGCGGGTAACCTTCTGGGGCATGGATGACCGCACAAGCTGGAGAGCGGAGTCAAGCCCGCTGCTGTTCGACAGGGATTTGCAGGCGAAGCCGGCTTACTACGCGGTCATTGATCCGGCCAAATTCATGGCTGAGCATGAGCCGAATACGGCAGAAGCCAACGTGTCAGAGGCAGTCTACGGCACGCCGGTTATTGACGGAACAGCGGATGGAATCTGGGCCTCTGCGCCTGAGATGGCTGTGAACCGTTATCAGATGGCCTGGCAGGGCGCAAGCGGAAGCACGCGCACTCTGTGGGATGACCAGAATCTGTATGTGCTGGTTCAGGTCAGTGACGCCCAGTTGGACAAGAGTAATGTGAATGCATGGGAGCAGGACTCTGTCGAGATTTTCGTGGATGAGAATTTCGGCCGCACGACCTTCTATGAGAGTGATGACGGACAATACCGGGTCAATTACGACAATGAAGCCTCTTTCAGTCCCGCAGCCATCAGTGCAGGCTTCGAGTCGGTAACCAAGGTTAACGGAACCAACTATACGCTCGAAATGAAGATTCCGTTCAAAAAGATTACGCCAGCCGGAGGCGCCAAAATCGGCTTCGATACTCAGATCAACGATGCCAAGAACGGCGTCCGGCAAAGTGTGGCCGCCTGGAATGATACCACCGGCAACGGCTATCAGGACACCTCCGTCTTCGGGGTGCTGACGCTTAAGGCTAGAGACGGCGGCGAGCCGTCAACGGAGCCGACGCCAACACCGACTCCGGAACCAACACCTGCGCCAACGCCAACATCGGCACCGGATTCCGGCGGCACCAGCTATACCAGCAGCACACCTGCGCCTAAGCCTGCACAGTTTGATGTCAAGGACGGCATAGTGACGATCAGACCTGAGGTGAAGACCGAAGGCACAGCGGCCAAAGCCACTGTGACGGGCGAGCTGTGGCAGCAAGCCTTGAAGCAGGCGGCCCCGGCAGCAGACGGGCGGAAGCAGATCATCATCGATCTGGCGAACCAGACAGGTGTGGCCTCCTATGAAGCCCAGCTGCCGCTTCAAGGCCTGAAGACGCAGGAGAAGTTCCTGCTTGTCCTCCAGAACGGCTTTGCTACGCTGTCCATTCCAAGTGAGCAGCTCGCAGGGATTACAGCAACCACTGAATATGTCAGCATCCGGGTCAAGCATTCCACAGCCGAAGGCCTGAATGCCGGTGCTCTCCAGCAGACCGGCAGCCGTCCGGTGGTGGAGCTGAGTCTGCTTGCAGGCGGGCAGAAGGTAGCCTTGTCTGGCAGCGGCGCGATAACCGTCTCTATTTCTTACAAAGCGTCAGCAGCAGAGCTTGGCAGCCTGGAATCCCTTCTGGTCCGTTCGCTCGCCGGCAGCGGTGCGTGGTCTGCTGTGGTGAACAGCCGTTATGATGCAGTGAAGGAAGCGCTGGTGTTCCGTACTCTGGATTTCGGCACCTTTGCCGTTGCCTATGCTCCGCTGGCCTTCACAGATATCGGGAACGTGTCCTGGGCTAAGCAGGCAGCCTCTGCCATGGCTGCCCGCAGTATCATCCCGGACGGGAACAGCCTGTTTGCTGCGGACCCTGTGAACAGGGCAGACTTCACGGCCTCCCTTGTGAAGGTGCTGGAGCTTAAGGCTGCTGCTGAAGCAGTTGCAGGCTTCAGCGATGTCCAGAACAATGCGGCATACAGCAAGGAGCTTGCGGCCGCGAAGCAGCTCGGTATCGTCACAGGCTATGCGGACAATACCTTTAAGCCAGCGGGCATCATCACCCGCCAGGAGATGATGGTAATTGCGGCGCGTGCCCTGAAGGCGGCTGGAATCATCGCTGAAGGCAGCGGATCGCTAGCATCTTACACCGATGCCGGTCACATCTCCGCCTATGCCAAGGACAGCGTGTCCGCCTTGCTGAAATACGGCGTAGTGAACGGTAAGAACGGCAAGCTTGCTCCGGGGGACACCCTCTCACGCGCGGAAGCAGCGGTGATTCTGTACCGGATCTGGAAGCTGTAGCCTGAGTGAGAGGCTGAAATTATTGAAGAAAGTAACTGGACAGCGGTGCACCCACTACGGGGGCACCGCTGTTTCGCATTACGCCCAGCGCCCAATGTAATCGAAAAACCGAATACATTCTGGTTGGTTTCCAGAGCAAGAACACCCCTTTGCAGCGTGCCGCCTGGCGTAAGCTATTACGGAGATAAGGAGTTACGAACGTCAATTTTTTGGGTAAACAATATGGTTAGATTGTGAAGAAACGTAGAGGACCCCCGCGCCGAAGTTTGGCGTCAGGGTCTTGAAGGAGGGACACAACATGGGCTATCCGCCGTATAACGATGGAGGTTACCAGCCGTTCGTAGTGGAAGCCTCCCGGGTGAAGCAGCTTTTGCTGTTCACGGGATCGCTGCTTTTTATGCTCTTGGGGGTCCTGCTGCTCAAAACGTCCGGGGAGGTGACGCAAGATCCTGCCATCCTTCTGCGGACGCTGGGAATCGTCTTCACCGTGCTGTTCGGCCTGGGAGTAGTGGTCTATCTCTTCATGCTGCTGCGCCGTTCACCGCTGCTTGTGGCAGATGCCCAGGGCATCGATGACCGCTCTTCTGCAATTCCCGGAGGACGGATCATGTGGGAGGACATTAAGGATATTCGCCTGATCCGCTTCTCCGGACAAAAAAACATCTGCGTCTACCTTGCTGATCCCAAAGCGTATCTGGCCCGGCAACGCGGAGTGAAGCGGTGGCTGATGGCTATCAACCTCCGTCTCGTCGGCACTCCCGTAAATATTGCGAGTCAGGCCATGCGGCTGCCGCTGGAGCGGGTATATGAAGAGCTGGAGCTGAGAAGACGGCTGTGGGCTGGGCAGTAGAGCGGTTTGGGGGCCGGAGAACGTGGCTGTTCTCACTGTGCATGTTCTTCCTCGGCTCGGTGCTGTGTGTTCCTGCCGGTTATGGCTTCAGCCTATGTGGGCCTGACTTCCGGGCAGATTCCCCATGCCAGCAGCACCACCCGGATTATGCAGCAGATCGGCGGCGCTTTTGGTGTTTCGGTGATCGCAGTTATTTTGCAGAAACAGCTTCATGCTGTGCTGTCGCATGAGCGGGCTGCTACGGTTATTGCCTTCGACCATACGTTAATGTGGACGATTGCCTTCTCTGCGGTAGCATTGATCCCGGCGGCGCTCCTGCCCGGAAGAAGAAGCTCATAGCTCAGGTGTCCGGATGAAGCAGGAGATCCCGAAGGCGGCAAGCAGAAGTGCAGCCAATGCTTCAAAAGCCGTCAGGCCGCCGCCTGCGTGCATAAGACTCAGTGCCGCCTGCGGACCAGCAGAGGCCCCGGTGAACAGCATCAGTGAATATATGGTGATAGCCGGCCCGCGCCGCTCCCCTGCAAGGAGGCCGATCAGTGAGATCAGCACCGGAATCAGGATGGAGATTCCCGCAATATACACAATGCTCATCCCGACCAGCAGAGGCAGGGTACTGCTTAATCCTGCGGCGGCAAGGCCTGCGGCGGCGAGCAGAAGGCCGGCCTGGAGCATCCGCTTGGAGCCGAACCTGGCGGAGAGACATCCCGAGAACGGCGACAGGATCATCCCCGCGAGTCCTGCGGCTCTTACCTGCATAAGCTGGGCGGCAGTCAGAGCAAAGGGGGGCTTCGTCAACTCCTCCTGAAAGATTGTGTACATCCCGACAAAAGACAGGAGAATCGTCAGGCAGATCAGATAACACAGCACCAGCCGTTTGTTCAGGAATTGTGCGGGCAGCTGTCTGTAGAGTACGGCCAGGCTTGCCCGGGTCCGCACCGTTTTGCCTCTTGGAACGAAGAGGCCAGTCAGTAACGCAGCCGCCAGGCATAAGCCTCCGTGAATATAGAAGACATAACGCCAATCCCAATATCCGCTAACTGTGCTGCTGAACAATTGTCCGGCGATGGCCGAGACGAGAAATCCGGTGCTGATAAGTCCCATGGCCGCCACCCTGCGCTGCGGCGGGAAGCTCTCGGTGATGTAGATCATCACCGTCGGTGCGAAGGTTGCTGCGGCCAGTCCCTGTACGGCGCGGAGCGCAATAAGAATAGAGAGATCCTGTGCCAGTCCCAGCAGAGGGGTTATGAGGCCTAACGCAAGCAGTCCCCAGAACATGACCGGCCAGCGGCCGAGACGCTCGGAGAGCGGGGCGAACAGCAGGAAGCCCAAGGCGTAAGCCAATGTAAAAGCGCTGCTTGCCCCTGCTGCCCGGGCTGGTGATGCCTGAAAGGCATCAGCTAACAGGGAGCCTAACGGCAGCGTCACATAAATGCCTGATACAACAACAAGCGAGCATAGGACCAGAACGGCGGTTATCACGGAATATTGTGAAGTGAACGTACTAGGTTGCTGAACAGGTTCTGCCATTCGAATCCTCCATTCTTCTCAGTTATTCGTTGCAAAAATATGGGTCACGGTTAAGGTCGGCCAGAAGCGCCGGATGTACAGGCTGCCAGCCGAGCAGCGCCCGGGTTTTATCGCTCGAAGCCGGGATATCCAGGGAGACAAAATGCGCCAGCCAGCCGAAATGCTCCGCAGCTTCCTTAACGGGAATGCTGGCGGCCGGCAGTCCGAGCCGGCGGGCAATCACACCGGCGATCTCAACAAGCGGCACTCCTTCGTCGCCGGTCGCATGAAGTATGGTCCCGGCAGGGGCTCCTTCAAGTGCCAGACGGTACAGACGCGCAGCGTCCAGCCGGTGCACAGCAGGCCAGCGGTTTAAGCCATTGCCTACGTATGCAGATATGCCTGTGCGGCGGGCAAGCTGGATTAGGCCCGGAACAAAGCCGGTATCGCCATCCCCATGCACCGACAGCGGAAGCCGCAGCACGGATACCCGGACGCCCTCGCTGGCGAGTGCAAGCGCAGCTTCTTCAGAACCGGCGCGGTGCTTGACTGAAGCGTCCGGATCGGGTGCCGTATCCTCCGTGGCCAATTGACCCGGGGTAAGATGCCCGATGACGGAGGTTACGACCAGCGATCGGCCGGACCCCGCGAGCTCGGCACCCATAGCCCCGATTGCCAGCCGGTCTGTCTCGCCCGCAGCAGTGAGATCCGCATAGTTATGGATGAAGGCGGCATGAATCACGCCATCCGCTGCCGCCGCTCCCCGGCGCAGGCTGTCCGGATCATCCAGAGCGCCGCGGTGTACAGCGGCTCCTGCCGCCATAAGTGCTGCTGCGGCCTGATCCGAACGGGCCAGGCCGGTGACCATATGCCCCGCGTCTATCAATTCCCGTACTACAGCCGAGCCGACAAAACCGCTCGCCCCTGTGACAAATACATGCATAATCATTCCTCCTCTATCGATTACATTCATTATAATTTGCGCGGCGGCGGCAGCTTTGCCTGTTCCTGTTCGCTTTTTGCCCGATCCTGCAAGAATTGCCGCGGGTCCATGGACGACGGAGATTCACTGCACACGCAAATAAGCCCGCAAGCCGTGACGGCTGCGGGCGTTCAATTGATGCTTATGGTGTACTTTGGGCCGGCTGGCGCAATCTGGCGATATCCCTGCTGGGCGGACAGCCGAAGAACCGGCTGTAATCCCGGCTGAACTGGGAATCGCTCACATAGCCGACAAGCCGGCAGGCTGCTGCTGCATCCATGGAGGAGTTCAACATCAGCCGCCTTGCTTCATGAAGACGCAGCGCCTTCTGGTATTGCAGCGGACTCATGGAGGTGACCGATTTGAAATGCACATGAAACGAAGAAGCGCTCATATGTGCCAATTCAGCCAGTTCGGCCACCTTGACCTGCTGGGAGAAATGCTTCTGCAGCCAGGTAATTACCTTCGTCACCCGCTGAACATCCGACGCAGCGAGGCAGGTCTGGGCCAGCCGGGCACCGACCGGACTGCGCAGAATCCGCAGCAGGAGCTCATCTGCTAGCAGCGGAGCAAGCAGTTCCACATCAGCGGGATGCTGGAGACATTCGAGCAGCCGGACCACAGCATTCAGAATCGCCGGATTGGCATCAGTCATGTACGGGTTGTCCGTCTGACTTACCGCTGGGAGTCCCCGGGGATACAGCTTCAAGACCCAATCGCCAATCTTCTGCGGATCAAGCTCCAGCTTAACGCCCAGGTAAGGCTCAGACGGGCTGGCTTCCGTAAGCCGCATGGCCACCGGCAGGGCAACAGGCAGCAGGATCATCTGTGTTTTGTCAAAATCATAAAGCTCCTGCCCGATCGTGATCCGCTTTGCCCCTTGGACTACGATTATCAGTGAGGCGGAATAGAACGTTTTGATCGTGTCTGCATCTGCTGATGAATAGCGGCTGACATACACACCGGGGATGGGCTGGCTATATATGCCGTCGCCAGGAGCAAGAGCAGAGATCAGGCGCACCAGCCTGGCCTGCTCAGCCTTCAGCGCTTCACCTGCATATTGCTCTTGAATTGTGTTCATCAGGCCACGGCTCCTTAGATAGTCAAATGCGAAAAACAGCAACCCTCCAACATGGGAGAATCACTGCTCTGCTTGAATGTATGGTAGACTTTAGGTTTAACAGAATATGGTCGAGACGACAGGATTCGAACCTGCGGCCTCTTACTCCCGAAGCAAGCGCTCTACCAAGCTGAGCTACGTCTCGACGCTATGAATAATGTAAATTATACGCCTGTCTGTAAGCGCTGTAAATATACTTTTTCGCACAGGCTATCCGCCTTGTCCATCAAATTCCCGGTACTTGATTGACAGATATCCACCCGCTGGCTATACTTGAAATGTTAAAAAGCAAATCGGACAAAGCGTTGATGAAAACAAGTACGCCGGAGAATGCTTCATCAGAGAACAGGTTCCTTTGCGGATGGTCCGCATCGGGTGTGAGAACCTGGAAGACAGACCGGCCGAAAGCTGATTTCGGAGTGCGGGGACAATCCCGCCGGGGGCACCCGTTAACAGCCGCACAAGGCGATCGTTTGCAGTTGTCCGTGTTCACGGATCAAGGCGATAACCAGGGTGGTACCGCGATAATCATCGTCCCTGAATATATATTCAGGGGCGTTTTTTGTTTTTGATTTTTCGTGTAACGGTTACGGCAAGAATGTGTTTTCCGGCCAGCGTGCCGCATTTTAATGAAGAGACGGGAGCTGTACATGATGAAAGCAAGTGAAATCCGTTCCAAATGGCTGCAGTTTTTTGAGAGCAAGAACCACCGTATTGAGCCGAGCGCCTCGCTCGTGCCCCACAATGACCCTTCGCTGCTGTGGATTAACGCAGGGATGGCGCCGCTGAAGGCCTACTTCGACGGCCGGGAGATTCCGGAGAATCCCCGCCTGACGAACTCGCAGAAATGTATCCGCACCAATGATATTGAGAACGTGGGCAAGACGCGCCGCCACCATACGTTCTTTGAGATGCTGGGCAACTTCTCTATCGGCGATTATTTCAAGGAAGAAGCGATTACCTGGGCCTGGGAATTCCTGACCGGCAAGGAGTGGATCGGCTTCGACGGCGACCGGATCTCCGTGACCGTGTATGCTGAGGACGAAGAAGCGTTCAAGCTGTGGAATGAGAAGGTCGGCCTGCCTGCAGAACGCATCATCAAGCTGGGCGACGAGAACTTCTGGGATATCGGCGAAGGCCCGTGCGGCCCGTGCTCGGAAATTTTCTATGACCGCGGTGAAGCGTACGGCAGTGATATGAGTGATCCGGAGATGTATCCGGGCGGTGAGAATGAGCGCTGGCTTGAGGTCTGGAACCTCGTATTCTCGCAGTTCAACCATAATAAGGACGGCAGCTATACGCCGCTTCCCAACAAGAATATTGATACCGGCGCAGGCCTGGAGCGCTTCGCTTCCATTCTCCAGGATGTGGATTCCAACTTCGATACTGATCTGTTCCAGCCGATTATCCAGAAGACCGCCGGGCTTGCCGGTGTAACCTACAAGGATAATGTTGAACAGGATATCGCGTTAAAAGTCATTGCCGACCATGTACGTACCGTTACATTTGCTGTGGGGGACGGCGTGCTTCCTTCCAATGAAGGACGCGGCTATATTATCCGCCGTCTGCTCCGCCGTGCCGTACGCTACGGCAAGACGCTGGGACTGGACCGCCCGTTCCTGCATGAGCTGACTGAGACGGTTGGAGAGATTATGGGCGTATATTATCCTTCCGTGGTCGAGAACCGTGACTATATCGCCAAAATCATCCGTCTGGAAGAGGAACGCTTCCACGAGACGCTGTCCGATGGTCTGGCGATCCTCGGCGAGATCAGTGCCAAAGCCAAAGCGGACGGCCTGAGCACCATTGCCGGTGCCGATGCGTTCAAGCTCTATGACACCTATGGCTTCCCGTTTGACCTGACCGAGGACTTCGCGTCCGAGCAGGGGCTTGCCGTTGACCGCGCCGGCTTCGATGCCGCGATGCAGGAGCAGCGTGAGCGGGCCAGAGCTGCCCGTCAGGACAGCGCCAGCATGAAGATTCAGGGCGGTGCCCTCGCCGAGCTGACGGTTAAAAGTGAATTTGTTGGATATAATGACACGGTAACAGAGTCCAAGGTGCTGGCAATTGTGGTAGACGGTGCGCTTCAGGATACAGTAAGCGAAGGCGCCGAGTGCCAGGTGATCCTGGAGACAACACCGTTCTATGCAGAGAGCGGCGGCCAAGTCAGCGACACCGGTGTTCTGACCGGCGGATCGGTGACCGCTAAGGTAACTGGGCTATTTAAAGCACCGCACGGACAGCATGTTCATCTGGTTACGGTGGAAGCAGGCGATCTGAAGGTCGGCGATACCGTCCGTGCCGAAGTGAACCGGGCGGAGCGCGAGGATATCGTGAAGAACCACACGGCCACTCACTTGCTGCACAAGGCGCTGAAGGAAGTGCTCGGCAGCCATGTGAATCAGGCAGGTTCTTTAGTAGAAGGCTCACGCCTGCGGTTTGACTTCTCGCATTTTGGAGCCATCACTCCAGAGGAGCTCAGCGATATCGAGCAGCGGGTGAATGCCCAGATCTGGCGCAGCCTTCCTGTAGTCATTGAGAATAAGCCGATAGATGAAGCCAAAGCCATGGGAGCGATGGCCCTCTTCGGAGAGAAATACGGCAATGTTGTCCGTGTCGTTCAAGTCGGCGACTACAGCCTGGAGCTGTGCGGCGGATGCCATGTGTCTAATACAGCGCAGATCGGAATCTTCAAGCTGCTCAGCGAGAGCGGAATCGGTTCCGGGGTGCGCCGGATTGAAGCTGTGACTGGCCGTTACGCCTATCAGTTCACGGAGAGTCAGCTGGACCTGCTGAAGCAATCGGCAGCCCTGCTGAAATCGTCGCTGACCGATGTGCCGAAGCGGATCGAGGCGCTGCATGCCCAGGTACGCGAGCTGGGCCGCGAGAATGAATCGCTTCAGTCCAAGCTGAGCGCAACCTTCGCAGCAGAGCTGACCAGCAGTGTAGTCACAGTAGGCGGAGGAACGCAGCTTCTTGCGGTTTCTGTGCAAGCCGGCAATATTGATGCTTTGCGCTCGACAGCGGACGAACTGAAGTCCAAGCTCCCGGATGCCATACTGGTGCTCGGTGCTGCAATGGAGGACAAGGTGAACTTCGTGGTCGCCGTGCCTCAGGAGCTGGTGAAGAAGGGCTTCCACGCTGGCAAGCTGGTGAAGGAGATCGCTGCAGTCTGCGGCGGCGGCGGCGGCGGACGTCCGGATATGGCGCAGGCCGGAGGCAAGGACGCTTCCAAGCTGGGCGAAGCCCTGAAGAAGGCAGAGGAACTGGTAGCCGCACAGGCTTAAGCAGTATGCAGTAATTCTTGTCTGTAAGAAACTGTAGATTTCTATCAAGGGTTGGGAAGCAGCGGTGCTGAGGGCAATTTCTCGGTGCCGCTGCTTTATTCACACAATGTATATTTTTTGGGGTTATTCATTATTGACCCAGGGCTTGCAATAGCTTAAAACCCAAAAAAACATCTGGTTTTGTAGACAAAATGCCAAAAAAAGCGCTTTAACCAAGGCAGGATTTCCTCGTTGGGGCATGAATATGTTATGATGAGGGCAGCAAGTGAGCTGTACAGCAGCAACTTTGCGAAGCCGCCCGAATCAGGGTGATTTTGCAGAAGGAAGGTGTCACCACATGGACTCCATGGACAAAACGGTCAAATTCAATGTGAAGGGCGACGAAAAGGAAGCCTCTCCCCAGGAAATACTGCTCGCCGTGTACGACGCGCTGGTGGAGAAAGAATATCATCCGATCAATCAGATCGTAGGGTATCTTCTTTCAGGAGATCCGGCTTACATTCCCCGCCACAACAATGCGAGAAGTTTGGTCCGGAGGAAAGAGCGTGATGAGCTGATCGAAGAACTGGTCCGTTTCTATCTGGCCAATCATCGGGTGGACCAGCCCAAATGATGAAGAAGCTGGGACTGGATTACGGCGACCGCAGAATCGGTGTCGCCACAAGCGATATTTTCGGATGGACAGCACAATCTCTGGAGACTATTGAGCGGCGCGGAAACGGCAATGAATTCGAACGTATCCGTGAACTGGTCAAGGAGTACGAAATCGGCGAGATTGTTGTCGGGCTGCCGAAGAACATGAACGGCTCCGTAGGACCCCGTGGTGAAATTTGCATCGAATTCGCAGATAAGCTGCGGGAGCAACTCGATTTACCCGTACACCTTTGGGATGAGCGTCTGACGACGGTATCTGCTGAGCGGGTGCTGATAGACGGGGACGTCAGCCGGAAGAAACGCAAGGGGCTGGTGGACAAAATGGCCGCAGCGCTGATTTTGCAAAATTTTTTGGATGCTAACAGTAAAAGGTGAGGGGTGTGCGGATATGACAAACGAACAGATCGGCCAAGAAGAGGAACCGGAAATTATCTATATTCCCGATGAGGAAGGTAATGAAGAGGAATTCGAGGTCATCATGAAGTTTGAAGTGGACGGATCGGATGCCAAGTATATGATGGTGGTTCCGCTTGATTCCGAGGATGAGGAGACAGATGAGGTCTACGCGTTCCGCTATGAGGAAGACGGCGACGATCTGCAGCTCTTCATGATTGAGAACGACGAGGAGTGGGCCATCGTAGAGGAGACCTTCAATACCTTGGTTGACGAGCTGGATGGAGGAGCAGAGAATGACTGAGTTTTCCGCTGATCAGGCGGTATGGACTTCTAAGCTCAAGGAAGTATATGGAGAAACAGTAGAACTGGAGGATGAGCAGGGCAAGTCTTCCGTTTACGATATTATTGCAGAATTTGCTGTGGGTGACCGTGCTTATGCCGTTCTGGCCGGATCGGGAAGAGCTGCGGAGCAGGAAATTCTGCGCATCGTAGTTTCTCCGGACGGACTTCCGGAACTGGAGAGCATTATGGACGATGAAGAGTGGGAGGATATTTCCGAGCTGTACGATGAGCTCACCTTCCCTGCGGATAGCGAGTAGGCGTCTGTGGCAACTTCATGTATGGCAGATACGGAAGAGGGCGGAATTTTTCCGCGCTCTTTTTGCTTATGAGGAGCGGAAGGATCTTTCCGTTTGCCTGAAAAAAGCTTATGCTATAAAAATAGGTTGAATTTTGGACAATACAATTTTATACTTTATAGTCGGAAAGTGAGGCGTAACATTTGAAAGCCGTGATCCGCACTGTGCTTATCTTAATTCTGGTCCTGGCAGCAGCTGCAGGAGGAGGAGCATGGTACATCTGGAATGGAATGCAGCCGGTCAAGCCCGCAGGGCCGGCCGTAACGGTTACGATAGAGAAGGGTATGGGAAGCTCGCAAATCGCCGACCTGCTTGAGCAAGAGGGCATTATTAAGCATAGCCTGTTCTTTAAAGGCTATCTGAAATGGGTCCAGGAAGGCTCCAGCTTCAAGGCCGGCACGTATCAGGTAAGCCCCGGCGACTCCTACGATACGCTGATCAGCCGGTTGAATGCCGGAGATGTTGTGAAGGAAGCTACCGTTACTTTTACAATTCCTGAAGGGTATACTGCGGTCCAAGTGGCAGAGAAGCTGGCCGCTGCATGGAATCAGAAGCCGGAGGTCTTCCTTGCGCTGATTGATTCCGGTAAGGGCATGGAAGCCGTAAGCAAGCTGGAGATTCCGGACAATCCGCTGCTGCGCCACCGGCTGGAGGGGTACCTTTTCCCGGAGACCTATGAACTGGCTAAAGACAGCACCCCGCAGGAAGTCATCGGGGCGATGCTGGAGCAGCTGGTGAAGAAGCTGGATACGATTCCTGAGTGGAAGGCCAAGCTGGCGAACCGCGGGCTCTCCCTGCATGAGCTGCTGACCGTAGCTTCACTGGTGGAGCGTGAGGTGGTAGTAGACAAGGAACGCCCGCTGGTGGCCGGTATTATCTATAACAGATTGGATAAAGGGCAGAAGCTGGAGATCGACGCTACCGTCCAGTACTTACTGGACAAGCAGAAAGAGCGGTTGTATGAGAAGGATCTGAAGGTAGATAGTCCTTATAATACGTATAAGCAGGCAGGCTTGCCGCCTGGACCGATCAGCAGCCCCGGGCTGGCGTCGATTGAAGCAGCTATGACGCCGGAGGTCTCGGATTATTTCTTCTATGTCACTAAGAAGGACGGCTCACAGGGGCATTTATTTGCCAGAACCTACAAGGAACATTTAGCCAATATTCAAAAAAGCAAACAAAATCCGTAAGAACCCGCTACAATAGTAAGGATGAGCAATGCACAGGAGGTAACACGATGAATAACACACCGGAGCTGCTGGCGACAGCGGCTTCTCTGGAAGAAGCTGCAGCGCTGCTGGATGCAGGAGCGAGTGCGCTGCTGGTTGGCGATGACCGCTTTGGGATGCGTCTTGCCGGACATTTTACACTTGAAGATACCGCCGCAGTAGTTAAGCTGGCACATGCCCGGGGCGGTAAGGTATATGTAAGCATCAATGGATTGATTCCCAATACGATGCTGGAGGAGCTTCCGGCTTATGTGAAGGCGATCGGCGGGCTCGGTGTGGATGGGATAGAGTTCGGTGATCCCGCCGTACTGGCGGCCGTCAAAGCCGAAGCGCCGGGAATGAAGCTGCACTGGAATGCGGAAATGACCTCGACCAACTATGCTACAGCCAATTACTGGGGCCGCAAGGGAGCCACGCGGGTCGTTCTGGCCCGTGAGCTCAATATGGATGAGATGACCGAAATGGTTCCTAACCTTGAGGTGGAAGCCCAGGTCCAGGTGCACGGCATGACGAATATCTATCATTCCAAGCGCAAGCTGGTTGCAAGCTATATGTCCCACCAGGGCCGTCCAAGCGATGGCGGAAGCCTGGGTAAGGAGCGCGGGCTGTTCCTGATTGAAGCGGAGCGTCCGAATGAGAAGTTCCCGATCTATGAAGACGAGAACGGCACGCATATTATGAGCTCGGATGATATTTGCATTCTGGAGGATCTTCATTTCTTGTTAAAAGCTGGCGTACACAGCCTGAAGATCGAGGGTCTGCTGAAGCCGGTGGCTTATAACGTGGCTGTCGTTAAGGCTTACCGTCATGCTATGGACATCTACGCCGCTGATCCCGCTGAATATGCATTCGAGGAGTCTTGGCTGGAGGAGGTCCGGTCTTTGCAGGACCCTGAGCGTGAACTGTCATTCGGCTTCTTCTACAAAGAGCAGGTATATTAATATAAAAGGTATTGTCTCAGCTCTTGTAAGGTTTATCCCATCATCATTGGGTTCAGCGGCGGAGGGGAATTTGGAACTGTAGGAGCGGGTAGCGTCCGCCTTTAGGTTTGGATTTCGACTGCGACTGCAGATTAAAATGAAGAAATCCAAACCTAACAGCGGCCGAAAGTCCAAATTCACCGCAGCAGCGTGTACCACCCGATGTATGCTTTGAAATCTTGCAGAAGATGAGACACAGAAAGGAGAACAGGAATGGGAACCATGACCAAGCCCCAGTTCAAGGGCAAGCGTTACCGTCTGGACAGACCGGAGCTCCTGGCTCCGGCAGGAAACTTAGAGAAATTGAAATTCGCCGTGCATTATGGCGCGGATGCAGTCTATATCGGAGGGCAGAAATACGGCCTGCGCTCGGGAGCGGATAACTTTACCTTCGAGGAAATGCGCGAGGGTGTTGAATTTGCCAAGAAATATGGTGCCAAAGTATTCGTAGCCACCAATATCTATGCTCACAATGAAGATGTCGCGGGGATTGAAGAATACCTGCGTAATTTATATGAGGCCGGAATTGCAGCGATTATCGTAGCCGATCCGGTGATTGTCGATACAGCCCTGCGCCTGGTGCCGGGTCTTGAGGTGCACCTAAGCACCCAGCAGTCCACGCTCAACTGGCAGGCAGTGTCCTATTGGAAGGAGGAAGGTCTGCCGCGCGTAGTATTGGGCCGGGAGACTAGCCTGGAGGAAATCGCCGAGATCAAGCAGCATGTGGACATTGAGATCGAGAGCTTCATCCATGGCGCTATGTGCTCCTCGTACTCCGGACGCTGTGTGTTATCCAACCACTTCACCGACCGTGACTCCAACCGCGGGGGCTGCTGCCAATCCTGCCGCTGGAAGTATGATCTGTTCGAAGACGCCCGTCCCGAAGGGAACTGGGTATCCGAAGAGGAGCAAGCTGAGGCGCCTCAGGCCTTGCAGCCCGGAATTACCCAGCTGCCGCTGCATCAGCCCGAGGACAACCCGTTCACGATGGGATCGAAAGACCTGTGCATGCTGGAGAGTATTCCCGACCTGATTGAAGCCGGGATCGACAGCTTCAAGATTGAGGGCCGGATGAAATCGATTCACTATGTGGCGACCGTAGTGAATGCCTACCGCAAAGCCATAGATGCTTACATGGCCGACCCGGAAGGGTATGTGCTGAAGCCCGAATGGCTGGAGGAGCTGCAGAAGGCGGCTAACCGTCCGCTGAATACAGGCTTCTTCTACGACACACCGGACCATGAGGACCACATCTATGAACCGGAAGAGAAGGCGGCTCCGTATGATTTCGCGGGACTGGTGCTGGAGTATGACGCAGAGAGCGGGATGGCGCTCGTTCAGCAGCGCAATAACTTCAAGCCGGGACAGGAAGTGGAGTTCTTCGGCCCGGATGACACCTTCTTCAAGCAGACCGTAGGAGAGCTATGGGATGAGGCCGGCAATCCGCTGGATGTGGCCCGTCACCCGCTTCAGCGTGTGCGGATGAAGGTAGATCAGCCTGTTGCTTATTTTGATATGATGCGCAAGCGAAAATAATGGCTTTACAAACTAAGGGATGCCCGTTTACACAAGGGCATTCCTTTTTTTTGCATGCTAAAAAAGGAGGTGTTTTGGGGCCCCCTTAAAGTATCTGAGTAAGCATCGATGCTAAAGCTCCACTTTGTGGGGTTATTATATGCCAAATTGCTTATGCAATTCGACAAAAATATATGAGTATTGAAGCAATTTGCAAATAATGCTAAGAAAAATGAGACTTTGTGCCGATATATAGGGCAGGTAACGCTTACATACGTCTTCCAATCTAAGGGATGGGCAGGTGATGGTTATGGGAGCTCCCAATCCGGACAACAAGACAGATAAACCGAAGGAGAGTAGGATAAAAGTGGCGAAAAACAGTAAAAAGCCAAAGAGCACACAAAAGGCTAAGGCCCAGAAGACAGAAGCTTCGCAGATAACAAGCAACACGGCAGAGAAGAGAAATTACAAGACAGTATTGAACGGCTCGCTACGCCAGGTGAAAAGGGTGAACCCGACCAAATCCGTAGGGGTGAAGCTGTTCCTGATCTTCTTATCTTCTATCGTGGTGGTGGTCCTGTTCTTAGGACTTCTGTCTTACAACAAAGCGAAGAATACCATTAAAGATAATGTGTCTGAAGCGAACAGGCAGACGATTATTCAGACCTCAGAGAAGCTGGACATTACCTTGAAGCAGTATGAGAGTCTCGCACTTCAGTTATATTTTGATACACAGATGCAGGCGAATCTGACAGAGCTGTCTTCGGCGAAGAGCAGCTACGATAAGTTCGTGGCTACGGATGCGATCAGCAAGAAGCTGTCCAGCCAGACTACAACAGATGCCAATATCGTCGCAATATCACTCATTCCGGAGGACCCTGAGATGGGGATCGTCTCCAGCGGAAGCACCGGTCTCGCGGGCGAGGATGTGAGAGCGCAGGAATGGTACAAGACCGTGGTCAAGAATTCAAGCTCTTATGAGCCTTATTATACGGCAGAAGCCAAATCCGCCCAGAACTACTGGTTCCCTACTGCCATTGAAGGCAGCGGCGGCAAGAATCTGGCGATGGTCAGAACGCTTAAGAATCTGGGCTCCAATGCCTCATATGTAGTCATGCTGGAGCTGAAGAGCACCCTGCTGGAAGAAGCCTTCAAGAGCGTAGAGCTTGGCGATGGCTCGCGGATTCAACTCGTTGCCCCGGATGGAACGGTAGTAGCTTCCTCGCAGCCTGAAGAGGACGGCAAAGCCACCGCACTGAATTTCATCAAGGACAGCAAGGTGAACAATGAAAGCACGGAAGCGAAGGATGAGAACGGCAAGGATATCCTTGCTGTATACAACCCGATGCAGAAGGCAGACTGGAAGCTTGCCGGTGTAGTTCCTACGGGAGAACTGGTTCAAGCTGCCACGCCGATTCTGTTTACCACCTTCCTTGCTGCCGGAGCGGCAGCCCTGCTTGCCATGATTGTCGGCTTCTGGATGGTCCAGATGATCGCCAAGCCGCTGGCACGCCTCAAGGACCTGATGCTGGAGGGAGCCGAAGGCAACCTGAGTGTCCGCACGCAGTATGTCTCGAAGGATGAGATCGGCCAGCTGTCAGCCTCCTTCAATATGATGATGGGTAAGATTACGGAGCTGGTAGCCCAGACTACAGATACAGCCCGCGAAGTCCTTGAGACTGCGGGTGAGCTGGGGGATGCCTCGCGCAAGACGGCGATCTCCGCCAAGGAGATTGCTGCGGCCACGGAAGAGATTGCCGGCGGTGCCGGAAGTCTGGCCCAGGAAGCCGAGCGCGGCAATGAGCTGACTGACCTGATTGCTACGCAGATGCAGAGTGTTATTGCAGCCAACTCTGAGATGGATCAGGCAGCCCGTGGAGTTGGGGAAGCCAGCGGACAGGGTGCTGTACAGCTGGAAGAGCTGCTGGATCAGACCGGACGCACAGGTGAAATGACCTCTGCTCTGGTGGATAGAGTCAATAACCTTAAGGAAACGGTATATTCCGTAATCAAGGTGCTGGATGTGATGAAGAATATTACCCAGCAGACGAACATTCTGTCTCTGAATGCAACGATTGAAGCAGCGAGAGCAGGCGAAGCCGGCCGTGGCTTCATGGTAGTCGCAGGGGAGGTCCGGCAGCTTGCCGACCAATCCAAGCAATCCATTGCTCTGGTCGCCGGAATTACAGATAAGATCGTAGCGGAGATGGATGAGACGGTTGCTGTCCTGTCTGAAGTGGCTCCGCTGTTCAAGCAGCAGATGGTGTCCGTGAAGAGTACCAGTGAGATCTTCGTATCCGTGAAGGGTCAGATGGAAGACTTCATTATGAGTCTGGAGTCTGTAACAGGGGCCATCGACAGTCTGAACCATTCGCAGGGTGTGCTGTCCGATGCTATGGGGAATGTGAGTGCGGTAGCGCAGCAATCCTCGGCAACCTCGGAAGAGGTGGCATCCCTCAGCAGTGAGCAGCAGAATGTCAGTGACCATCTGGTAGCCTTGTCGAACAAGCTGCAAGGGGCTTCCACCCAGCTGGAGAGCAAGCTGTCACTGTTTACGATCAAATAATGTCAGAACTGTTCTGATTCAAGGGCGTCACGCAAGCCGCATTCGGCTGCGTGACGCCCTTTTTTAGTTGATGTTTAGGAATGCTGCGCCGATAGATGGGCCTCATGCTTCACAGCTGTAACATTTATAAAGGAATCCTGCAAAAAGTGCAACAATACTACTCCATACAAGCGACCGGTGAGAGAAGGCACACCTTGGTCGGGGATCGAAGATAAAACGTATGCTGTCTTCATTGCTGGAAATGTTTTTCTAAATTCAAGGGGGCCACCAAACTTTCCTGCCCGTTGGCTTATAGACACTTATTTTCTTCTGACAGTACCTCCTTCCTTGTACATCCTTAAGCGAATGCGTATAATGGTTTTGTTAGGGTTTTGTTATTGTTGTTTGCTGGATTAGTTATGTAATTTGAACCAGGGAGAAGGCCGAATGAGAGCAGCACGCAATCACAACTGGTGGTCTTATATCGAGGACATGTCCATGGAGCGCAAGCTGTTCCTGGTATTTCTGGTCATTATTACGCTCCCGCTGTCCTTCATCAGTGTGATCAGCTTCAAGAGCTATTCCGAATCCATCCAGGCGAACACGATCGCCTATTCCGAGAAGCTGATTGATCAAATGATGGATTCCATCGATGATTACATAGAAGATATGAAACGGATTTCTTCCATGCCCGCCTACGTCAATGAGATTAAGCAGAACCTGATCCGCTCGAACCGCTATTATGAGCAAAAGCAGATGATGGAAGGCAAGCAGGACACGGCTCAGGTGGCTCCCGGCGATTTGGATCTCCTGCTGTCCATTCAGCGCGGCATCGAAGAGAATATATCATTTATTAACAATATTAAGCGGGGAACCAATTCGGTCTATATTTTTGATGCCTACGGGAATGGTTATTATTCTGCCAAGGATGGGGGAGTCCGGCTGGATCTGCAGCAGAGCTACAGGTTCTGGAGCGAGCAGGTAAAGGGCTCCGGCGGAGAAGCGACCCTGCTGGGAACACAGGCATATACAAGCAATTTGCAGAGTACCCGATATGCCTTTACGGTGGTACGTCCCATTCTGGACGGGCTATGGAAGCCAGCCGGCCTGATCGCGGTGGAGGCTAACTTCAGTAATCTGGAGAATCAGGTGGCGGAGCTGGACAAGGTGACCCGGGGGAAATCTATCCTTGTGGATCAAGCGGGCAAAGTCATATATGACAGTGAGCAGAAGCTGCTGACTGCGGATATTTCCCGGTCCTCCTTATTCCGAGCTGCGCAAGGGAGCTCCGGGAGCTTTTATGACACCGTATCCGGCAAAGACCGGCTTAATATTTATTCAAGCTCAACCAAGACGAACTGGAAGGTGATTATTTCCATACCGGTGGACGAATTGACCCGTGGAGTGAAGCTGACCCGCAATGCAACTATAGGCGCTACTCTAATCATCATTGTACTGGCCCTGATCATCTCGCTCATTCTGTCGTTTGCCTTGACCAAGCCGCTAACCCAAATGATCCAGCTGATGAAAAAGGTGCAGAACGGCGACCTTGATGTGACCTTCCGCATTAAACGCCGTGACGAGATTGGTCTCCTGGGGCATCAATTCAACCGTATGCTGGCCCGAATTCGTCAATTGATCCAGGATATTTACCGGATTGAGGAACAGAAGAAGGAGGCAGAGCTGCAGGCGCTTCAGAGCCAGATCAATCCGCATTTTATCTATAACACGCTTGAAACCATCCGGATGACCGCAGAGATTAATGATGATGTGGAAGCCGCTGACATGATCTCTATCCTGGGGAAGCTGCTGCGCTACAGCACCAGTGACTTGAGCGGCTGGGCGACGATGAAGCAAGAGCTGCTGTATGTGCGTAACTACGTGGAGCTGCTGGGCAGCCGGTACCCTGGCAGATTTGAGCTGACGATTGATGTTCCCGAGACGCTTGACAGCTATTCCATGATTAAGCTGGTGTTTCAGCCGATTATTGAGAATGCTGCTTATCACGGGCTGGATGATACCAAGTCCCGGATGCAGCTGAGCATCAAGTGTGAGTATACAGAGCAGAAGCTTCTGTTCCATATCCGTGATAACGGCTGCGGAATGGATCAGGTTACACTAGATAAGCTAAGGGAGCGGCTCCGGCACGAGCTCCCCCCGAAGAAGGGCATTAATGGAGGGATTGGCATGGCCAATGTACACCAGCGCCTTCAGCTTCATTACGGTCCGGCTTATGGGATCGAGGTGTTCAGCAAGCCGGGCGAGGGTACGGATGTAATCTTGTCATTGCCGCTGCCGGGGCTTGCCGCCGGGAATGGAAGGGAAGATCCTTTTAAGGAGGAATGAGCTTGAGACGGAGGATTGTACGCTTTCCGGTGTATGCTGTACTGCTGCTAATGCTGCTCCTGCTGGCAAGCGGCTGTAGCAGCCGGAGCAGCATAGGGCGGGAATCGGTCCCGGCTGCTTCTGCCGGAGAGGAAGCGGCTTCCGGGCTGTCCGGGACCATCGTGATGCTGACGAACCGGATTGACCTGATTGAGAATGGGACCTTCAGGGACTACGCGGATGAATTCAGGAAGCGGTATCCTGAGGCGCATGTGGAATTCGAGGGGCTGTCTAACTATGCCACGGATATCCTGGTCCGGTTGTCTACCAAGGATACAGGGGATGTGCTGTTGCTGCCGGTCAATCTGCCTGCGAAGGAGCTGGAGCTTTTCTTCGAGCCTTTGAGCGGGGAGCTGGCGGCGCAGGAGCGATTCACAACCTTTGCAACCTTTGGCGGCAAGCGATACGGTCTGTCTACAGGTACGACTACGAGCGGAATCGTCTACAACAAGAAGGCTTTTGAGCAGGCGGGAATTGAGCAGGTACCGCAGACGCTGGATGAGTTCTACGCGGCCTGTGCCAAGCTGAAGCAGGCGGGCATTATCCCGCTGTATATGAATTATGGGGCAGTCTGGCCGCTGCGGGAGTGGGGCAATAACCTGGTTAATTATATGACGGGTAACCCTGATTATTTGAATGATATGGTCCATGAGGACAGCCCCTGGCAGATCGGTAACGAATGGGGGCAGGCTCTGGGAATTGCCAGGACGATGCTGGCCAAGGGCTATGTCGAGGAACAGCTATTCTCCAACAGCTGGGAGATCT
Organism: Paenibacillus sp. FSL M7-0420; assembly: GCF_038002345.1. NCBI lineage: Bacteria > Bacillati > Bacillota > Bacilli > Caryophanales > Paenibacillaceae > Paenibacillus > Paenibacillus sp. FSL M7-0420. Next base: position 1,667,706 of record NZ_JBBOCJ010000001.1, read on the forward strand.
CCAAAGCCAGGCTGGCCAAAGGGGAAGCGGGCATGTATCTCCAGGGGAACTGGACCATCCGGCAGATTATGGATGCAGGTGCTTCACCGGAGGATATCGGCTTCTTTCCTTTTCCCTATGATAATCACCAGGTCCACTATGCTGCGCTGAATCCCGACTGGTTCATGGGGGTCAGCAGGTACAGCCGCAATAAAGAGCTTGCGATGGCTTGGCTGGAGTATTTCATTACAGAAACGCCGTATGCGAGAGACTGGGGGTTTCTTCCGGCGAAGGGTTCGGACGAACCCGCTTTACAGCAATACAGCGAGTTCCTCTCCTATCATCCGAAGCTGGTTGAGGCTACGGTGCAGACGGATGCGTTCATCGATTTGGCGAACCGGACGAAGCTGAGCTTCTGGTCGGGCGATTATATTCAAGATGTGCTCGCGGCACCGGATCTGCAGAAGTCCTTTGACCAGTTGAATGCGAAATGGAAGGAAGCGCGTATGAGTCAGCAGTCTGCTCCGTAACCGCCGGGGGCTGCGAACAAGCAAGATCAAATTCTGGAGGTAGTGTTGTGGCCAAAAAAGTAACGATGCAAAAAATAGCCGATCATCTTGGGGTCTCCAAGTTCGTCGTATCCAAATCGCTCTCCGGCAAGGAGGGGGTCAATGAGACCACCCGCGAGCGGGTGATTCAAGCTGCTTCTCAGCTGGGATATTTCACCCAAAAAAACGCCTATGTGCAAAGCCCCAAGCGCCGCTCCCTGTCTGGAGAGCAAGACCGCAATAAGCAGTCCGTGCTGGTGCTGATGCCCAATATCCGCTCTCAGACCCAGGATTCACTATATTGGGGCAAAATTGTCGATGGCATTGCGCTGGCGCTGGATCAGGAGGGGCTGGGCATGGTGATTATTTCAGAACACCGGGCTGATAATTTCGTTAATGTGCTCAATCCTGACGGCCTGCTCGGTCTGATCGGAGTAGGGCAGATCTCCACCTCACTCCTGCTCGAAGTGCACCGGATCGGGCTTCCGCTGGTCATGATCGACCATGAGGATGCTTTAATTCCGTGTGATACTGTATTTGCGAATAACATCGATTCGATGACCCGGCTCGTCAATCATCTGATAGGCACCGGACATTCTCTATTTCACTTTATCGGCAATATCCGTTACTCCCGCAGCTTCCGTGACCGCTGGATCGGGTTCCGCAGCGCCTTGGAGGAGAATCATCTGAGGGTCCCGGCCATAGGTGACGAACTGCTGCTGGAGGGAATGGATGACCAAATGCTCCGCGACGAATTCAGACGCTGGGTAGCCACCCGGAAAGAATCGGATACGCTGCCTACGGCAATTGTGTGTGCCAACGACTTTACAGCCCTCGACGTCAGTGAAATGCTGCGGGAAGCCGGGCTTAGTATTCCCGCTGATATTTCGGTCACAGGCTTTGACAATATCGAGGATTCCCTGCGGGGGGTTACTCCGCTTACAACCGTGCATGTTCCTAAGGAGGCTATGGGCCGGGCAGCTGTAGAGAAGCTGCTGAACCGTATCCAGAATCCCGCTGTACCGCTGGAGAAAATTCTGATCTCCGCAGATATCGTCCACCGGGACTCTGTGAAGAATCCCAGGGCTTGAAGCAGCATAATAACTCCGCAAAGTGGAGCTTTAGCTGAAATATAAGAATTTATATGTTGCACACGATAACTTATCCTTCTATTTCTCGCTAAAACGGTACCGTCCTCTAAAAGGACGGTACCGTTTCCGCTTGTGTGCGTTATTTCAATTGCAAGTTCCGGTCGATCAAAGCGATGCGCTGCTGTACGCAAGCATAGGAACGAAGCGGATCTTCAGGAGTATTCATGACATAATCGAGCAGTTGGTCTACGGTGGTGGTAGCTACATGGATACGGGTATCGGAGGAGGCATAGTAAATGAATACCTCTCCGTTCTCACGGGCGATTATACCGTTGCAAAAGACAACGTTAGATACGTCACCGACGCGTTCTTCGCCGTCCGGAGCAATGAAATGCCCGCCTGGGGCATGAGTTACGCGGTTAGGCTCCGCAAGGTCAGACAAGAAGGCATACAGCACATAGCGCAGTCCGGCAGCAGTGCCCCGGACACCATGGGCGATGTGCAGCCAGCCGAGCGGAGTTCTGATCGGGGCCGGGCCTTGGCCGTTCTTCACTTCTTTAATGGTATGGTAGTACCGCTGGTCTATAATCGTCTCACGGGTGATAACAGCATTCTCAATCTGCTCCGATAAGCCCCAGCCGATGCCGCCGCCGGAACCGGCGTCGATGAACCCGTCCTGCGGGCGCGTGTAGAAGGCGTACTTGCCGTCAACGAACTCTGGATGCAGGACCACGTTGCGCTGCTGGGCGGAGCCGGTCTTAAGATCGGCGAGACGCTCCCAGGTCTTGAGATCCTTGGTGCGAGCAATCCCGCACTGGGCAACTGCGCTGGACAAATCACCAGGGGGAGCGTCTGGGTCCTTGCGTTCGCTGCAGAACAGGCCGTAGATCCAGCCGTCTTCATGCTGCACAAGGCGCATATCGTAGACGTTAATATCCGGGTCTGCGGTCTCGGGAAGCACTACCGGGTGATCCCAGAAGCGGAAGCCGTCCACCCCGCTGCTGCTCTCGGCGACAGCGAAGAAGGATTTGCGGTCATTGCCTTCCACACGGGCTACGATGTAGAATTTGCCGTTCAGCTCAATGGCGCCGGGATTGAATACGCCGTTCACTCCGATTCTCTCTGCGAAATAAGGGTTGCTCTCTTCATTGAAGTCGTAACGCCAGATCAGGGGGGCGTGCTCCGCAGTGAGCAGGGGATATCTGTAGCGGTCATAAATACCGTTGCCGTAAGGCAGCTTCTCATTGGTGCGGCCGATGAGCGCTTCATAGCGCTGCGTCAACGCCTGCTTCCGTTGTTCAAAGATTGTGCTCATTCAATAATCTCCTCTACATGTAATGGTTCGCCAAGCCGTCTAATCATCTCGAAGCAGGCCCGGCTGTTATGATAGGGACATTTCCAGGCGCTCACCTTAGGTGCATGGGCCAGCGGCTGCAGGGATTCATCCACACCCCAGTGCCATTCGCCCAGCTTATGATCAATAATATATTTCTCTGTGAAGCTCCATGAGTTCTCAGCGGCTTCCAGGAACCGCGAATCTCCGGTTAACTGATACGCATTGTAGAATCCGACCATGGCTTCAGCCTGCGGCCACCAGTCTCTGGACTCATGGGCTTTATCGATGAAGCCGCTACGATCGGCCTCATTCCAGATTCCGCCATCCACTTCAATCCCCTCTGCCAGCGCGGCTTCGGCCATCGACAGGGATGCCTTACGCACACGCCCAAGCAGTTCCTCGTCCCCAAGGGTCTCTGCAGCTTCATAGAGCAGCCAGCTTCCTTCTATGTCGTGGCCGAAAGAGACAAGCTCAGACTTCACCCGCCACTCTTCATCCATGAACAAATGGAAGTGCTTGCCGTCCGAATCCAGGATATGCTCCAGCATGGTTTCGATCAGCTCAGCGAGCTTGTGTCCCAGCACTTCTGATTTCCATACCCGGTACAAACCGGTGTACCCTTCCAGCACATGCAAATGCGTATTCATGGATTTCTTCTCATTCATGTCCTTCGAACTGAGGCTTAGGGAGTCGGTCATCTCCCACTCCCGTGACAAGGCTTCGATATACCCTGTGTGAAGAGAGTCATAACCGTACTTCTCAATTAAATGGAACAATTGGGTTGCTTGGCGCAGGACGTCTTCCCGGCCGGTGGCATGATGGTACTCAGCCAAGGCATAGATGACAAAAGCAAGTCCGTAGATTTGCTTCTTAGGCTGGGAAGCAGCACCGTGTTCATCCACCATCCAGAAGAATCCGCCAAATTCGGGATCTGTGAAATGCTGAATGAGATAATCATAGGCGCGTTCCGCCATAGTCAAATATTCTGCCGTTCCATAGATTCTGTAAGCACTTGCAAATGTCCAGAGAATCCTTGCATTCAGTACAAGGCTTTTGTCTGCACCGGGTATCACCTGCAGCTTGTTGTCCATCTCACCGATAAAGCCGCCATGAGTTTCGTCGACAGTCTGCTTCATCCAGAAGCCGAGAATATTGTCTTTCAGCTCTGCTTCCAGCCGGGTGCGCCATACTTCGGTTGCATTGTTCATCCTGTTTTGTTCACTCCTTAATATTGCTTGCTGGTATGGGAGTTATATTTTTTATAATTGTTATGATTATATTAGTATATAATAATAACTATATATAACCATGTTATAACCCTTTTCGGGCTGGAATTCAAGCGGGAAATGGATGAAGTAAATTGAAGACTATAAAAGTGGATATAGACACATTTTCTATTGGATCTGTAAAGTTTATAATTAATGATAACGCTATCATTGCGGATAAAATGACGGGGGCGATAGGGTGGTAATCCGGATCATGATTGCGGATGATGAGGAAGTGATCCGCCGCGGGCTTGAGAAGATTGCTTCCAGAATGGATGTGGAAGTCAGGGTAATCGGCTCATACGGCAACGGGCTTGAGGCCTGGAACCATCTGCAGGAGCTAAGCCTGGAAGAGATCGATCTTCTTATTACAGATATCAAGATGCCAAGAATGGATGGATTCAAGCTGATTGAAGAGGCGAGAGCGCATCTCAAGCAGCTGCCAATAGCTGTACTGAGCGGCTTCAGTGAATTCGACTACGCCCGTAAGGCGATGCGCTTCGGGGTACTTGATTATCTGCTGAAGCCCATTGATAAGATACAATTATATGATCTGCTCAAAAGTGTAGAGGCCACCCGGCAGACGCCTGCGGCTGCTCTCCCGGATGAAGTGCTGCATCAGCCTTCTGAAGGCGGGGAGCATTATGTGGTAGAGCAGATGAAGAGTATTCTTCAGCTGGAATACGGTCTTAATTTCGAGCTTGAGCGGCTGGCTGAGGCTGTGGGAATGAATGCGAGTTATATCAGCAGGCTGTTCAGGCATAAGACAGGACAGACCATTACCGACTACTTGATCGGCATCCGTATTGCGGAGGCCAAGAAGATGCTGCTCCATCATCCGGACCTGAAGAATTATGAGATTGCTGACAAAGTCGGCTACAACGATCCGGTCTACTTCAATAAGCTGTTCAAGAAGATGTGCGGCATGACGCCCAAGGAGTATAAAGGCCGGTACAGATCATGATATGCGTCTCTTAGAATGATACGAACACACTTGCACTGCCCTTCACCTCCTCAGAGGTGATTGAGCAGTGTTTTTCTTTACTGTATTTTTTATATAACAAAAATAACAAATTGAAGACCAGAAAAAGCAATTTAAACCATCGTTTTAAGCATTATAACGGTCTATAATGGAAATGTAAGCGATAACAACATGCAATTTAAGTGTATTTTGGAATGGTTAGGGTTCTATTTGTTGGGTGGATCATTATGTTGTTATTTTTTTGTTATTGTTCTATGACGTTCCAAATGAAGAGAGGGGTCAGAAATATGATGAAAAAAACCAAAGCAGTTACCGGGTTGGCAGCGCTGACACTGATGGCCGGGCTGTTCTCCGGCTGTGCATCTGACAACAATAATGCCACTAATGCGGCAGCAACCAATGCAGGCGGCAACACGGGTACCACTGCGGAGGCAACAGCCGCTCCAGAGGGAGATGCCGCGAAGGAGCTCAAGGGTGATATTACAGTGATTACGCAGCGGACGGATATCGTGGATACCGTGTTCAAAGACTACGCCGCCAAGTTCAATGAGAAATATCCAAATATTAAAGTGAATTTCGAAGCCTTATCCAACTATGAGGATCAGATCAAAATCCGCATGAGCACCAGTGATTACGGGGATGTTCTGCTGCTGCCTACCAGCGTAGCGATCAAGGATCTGCCGGACTTCTTCGAGCCGCTGGGTAAAAAGTCTGATCTGGAGCAGCAATATACAGGCCTGGAAGAGCGGACAGTAGACGGGATTTCCTACGGCATTCCGATTACGGTTAATTTCTCCGGCGTGATCTACAACAAGCAGGTCTTCAAGGATGCCGGAGTGACCGAGGTTCCAAGAACCTTTGACCAGTTCTCTGCCGCACTGAAGAGCATCAAGGAGAAGACGGATGCGGTCCCTCTCTACACGAACTATGCTGCGGGCTGGACGCTGACCCAGTGGGAAGCTGATCTGGCTAGCGTTGCCGGAGACCGTGAATATGTCAACATCGGCCAGGTGGCCTCCGACGATAACTTCGTTCCAGGCCAGCCGCACTACGAGCTGTACAAGGTAATGTACGATGCAGCCAAAGACGGTCTGATCGAAGAGGACCCGACGACTACAGACTGGGAATCCTCCAAGGCAGATCTGGCGAACGGTAAAATCGGTACGATGATGCTTGGCTCCTGGGCCATCGGTCAGATTAAAGGGCTGGCTGCCAGCCCGGATGATATAGGCTTCATGCCATTCCCTACCAACGCCGACAAGATCCTGGTGCCTCTATCTGACGACTATAATCTGGGGGTTAGCCTTCACAGTAAAAACAAAGAGGCCGCCAGAGCCTGGGTAGACTGGTTCATCAATGAATCCGGTTACCCGACTACTGAAGGCGGGGGCATGAGCCCTGTAAAAGGAGCGGAATTGCCGGAAATTCTCAAGCAATTTGCAGGCACAGACATTACCTTTGACACGCTTGCTCCAGCCAAAGCCGGTGAAGAGGGCTGGGTGGATGCCATTGATAAAGAAGCTGAAATCGGTCTCTGGCAGCCTGACTTCAAGAAAGTAATCATCGAGGCGGCGATTGGCAACCGGAAAGAATCCTATGATGACATTATGAAAGAACTGAATGATAAATGGAAAGCAGCCAGAGCCAAAATTGTGACTGCCAAGTAAATTAAAGAACAAAGGAAAGGGGAGATGCCGGTAACGGCATAATCCCCTTCACTTTTGCAGGGATGGAAGCCGACTTAAGAGCAGTAAGTTTTCTGGAGGTGTGGAGAGTGCCCAAATTGTCTAACATGAGCTATAAAAATCAACGGATTTTGATCATCTTTTTATTTTCGCTAGTACCTGTAGTACTGCTGCTGACGTTCTCCTATTTACCTGTGCTCAAAATGTTTCAGTACAGCTTCACCAGCTGGAACGGGCTAAGCAAAAATATGGAGTATATCGGCTTCGACAACTACAAGACGATCTTTACCAAGCCGGAGTACTTCGCCGTATTCAAGGTCAGCTTGTATTACTTTTTTGCCACCTTTGTCCAGATGGGGCTGGCGCTTTATTTTGCCACGATTCTGAGCTTCAATGTCCGGATGAAGAACTGGTTCAAGGGGATTCTGTTCTTTCCGACCTTGCTGAACGGTGTGGCGATCGGGTTCATCTTCCTGTTCTTCTTCAAGCCGGAAGGCACTCTTAATACCATTCTTGATCTGCTTGGCCTCGGGGCGCTGCAACAGAAATGGCTGCTGAATCCGCAGCTCATTAACATCTCTCTCGCTTTTGCCTCGGTATGGAGGTATATGGGGATGAACTTTATTATCTTCCTGGGCGCAATCTCCTCGATCGGCAGCGATATCTATGAAGCCTCGGAGATAGACGGCGCTAACCGCTGGCATCAGTTCCGGCATATTATCATCCCAAGCATCAAGCGTATCCTCCAGCTCAATCTGATCCTCGCGGTCAGCGGGGCGATCGGGGTGTTTGAAATTCCGTACGTTATGACCGGCGGCTCCAACGGCAGCGGCACTTTTGTCATCCAGACCGTCGATGTGGCCTTCAAATACAGTAAGCTGGGGCTGGCTTCGGCAATGGCTGTGGTCCTGCTGGGCATCGTTGTTCTGGTTACCATTCTGCAGCGCATTCTGATCAAGGAGGAGAAATAGAGCGATGCATACCTTGAAATACAACGTGGCGGCCTTCTTCAAATATCTCTCCCTGGTGCTGGGTGCGCTGATGGCGCTGATCCCGATTGTCGTTGTCTTCTTCGCCTCCTTGAAGACCAATGCTGAGTACGCTTCAACCGGTCCGCTGACCCTGCCGGAGAACTGGCTGAATTTCGCCAACTACACCAAAGCCTTCGTAGACGGGAACATGCTGCTCGGCTTCATGAACACGATTATTATTGTGTTGATCTCCATCGCCGGCGCCACACTTACCGGTTCGATGATGGCTTATATTCTGGCCCGGTTCAAATTCAGAGGCAGCAAGGCGCTGATGGGGGCTTTTCTGCTGGCTACGCTGATTCCCGGAGTAACTACCCAAGTAGCAACTTTTCAGATTATCAATGCTCTGGATTTGTTCAATACCCGCTGGGCGCCGATTCTGATGTATCTGGGGACCGATATTATCGCTGTCTATATCTTCATGCAGTTCCTGGACTCGATCTCTGAATCGCTGGATGAATCCGCAATGCTGGATGGTGCCTCCTACTGGACGATCTACTGGAGAATCATTCTTCCGCTGCTGAGTCCGGCCATTGTGACGGTGATCATCGTGAAGGGTGTTAATATCTACAATGACTTCTACACCCCGTTTCTGTATATGCCCAAAAGCAGCCTGCAGGTCGTATCTACCGCACTGTTCAAATTCAAAGGACCCTACGGCTCCCAGTGGGAGGTTATCTGCGCCGCGATTATGATCGCCATCATTCCGACGCTGATTGCGTTCGTCGCGCTACAAAAATACATTTATAACGGCTTCGCCCAAGGGTCGGTCAAATAAAACGGCAAGCCGGGGAGCAACACACCACCGCAGCGGCTGCTGCAACTATCATTGGAGGGATTCTATTATGAGAGAAGTAAAGCTGACTGGCAGCCACAGCCTGCCGAATATACCATGGCAGGACAGACCTGCCGGGAATGATAATCCGGTCTGGAGACATAGCGATAACCCGGTGATCAAGCGCAATCCGGCGAAGGGGGTCGCCCGTATCTTCAACAGCGCCGTGATTGCTTATGAAGGCAGCTTCCTGGGAGTCTTCCGCGTGGAAGATCACACGACCCGCCCCCATCTGCGGATGGGCCGCAGCGTGAACGGCCTGGATTGGGTCATTGATGAGCAGCCGATCCAATTCACAGACGAGATAGGTAACCCTTACATGCCTCGTTACGCGTACGATCCCCGTCTGGTGAAGGTGGAGGATACGTATTACATCATCTGGTGCACAGACTTCTATGGAGCAGCCATCGGTGTAGCGAAGACACAGGATTTCAAGCATTTCATCAGCCTGGAGAATCCGTTCCTGCCGTTCAACCGCAACGGCGTGCTGTTCCCGAAGAAAATAGGCGGCAATTTCGTCATGCTCTCCCGTCCAAGCGATAGCGGACATACGCCGTTCGGTGATGTCTTCCTGAGCGAGAGCCCTGACTTCGTATACTGGGGCAAACACCGTCATGTCATGACCAAGGGCGGACAAGGCTGGTGGCAGAGCACCAAGATCGGCGGCGGACCTGCGCCCATTGAGACCTCGGAAGGCTGGCTGATGTTCTATCACGGGGTTACAGGGACCTGCAATGGTCTCGTCTACAGCATGGGCGCTGTGATTCTGGATGCGGATGAGCCTTCGAGAGTGAAATACCGCTCCCGGAACTTCGTGCTGACCCCTGAAGAGTGGTATGAAGAAAGAGGGTTTGTCAACAACGTGCTCTTCCCTTGTGCTGCGCTGAACGATGCGGATACCGGCCGGATTGCCATCTATTACGGGGCTGCGGATACCTATGTTGGTGTTGCCTACACTACTGTCCAAGAGATTGTTAACTACGTAATCGATACTCATGAAGAGGTTGGCGATGATGCCGGTCCTGGTAAGATCTAGACCTGTCCGCCATCCGACGCAATTTGCTGCATCCAACAAAATCACAGCCACCAAGGAGCTGATGGTATATCATGAATAGGATCATGAATATCAAGAATACATAGAATCTGGCGGTGGTTTTTTGAGCAGTTCAACAGTTCGCAGTAGCTCTATTCTTTCTCGGCTGCATCCCTCCAAGTCGCTGGGGATGCGGCTCTTTCTGGTTTTTTTCATCGCGACCATGGGTATTGTGCTGTCTCTGGGGTATATTTCCTACGCTGTGGCGAGACACACGATTGAGAACAATGCATTGTCCGCTAATCAGCAGACCGTGGAGCAGACGGCAGAGAAGCTGGATGTGAGCCTGCTGCGCTATGAAGATAATCTGGGTCAGCTGTTCTACAATGAGGATATTCAGCAGGCTATTGCCTTGGAAGGTCTTGCTGCCGCAGATTCAGCGAAGCGCACGGAGCTGTCCGAGACGATTAACGGGGAGCTCGATCAATGGCTCTCGGCTGTGCCTGGGGTGCAGGCAGTGTATCTGGTTCCGCTGGATGAAGCGTTGCCCGCTGCCGGAGCCGGTGAAGTGGACAATGATTTCCTGGCGGCTATCCGTGATGCAGCATGGTACAAGCAGCTGCGGGAGAAGCCGCAGAGCCAGTGGATTACTGAAGCGTTGAAGCAGGGAGAGGCCGCAGGAGTAGTGCGTTTCGCTAAGTCTGTGGCGGCGGAAGCGGGTCAAACCGGTTATCTGGCGGTCTGCGATATTAAGACTACAGAGCTTGACAGCCAGCTGAAAATGGTTGATCTGGGCCAGGGTTCCTATATCCAGCTGCTGACGTCCGCAGATGAGCTGATCGCCTCTTCCCAGCAAGAGGAGACGGACACCTATCTGCGTCTGGGCGGCACTCTGTTCAACGGCTTAAGCGACACCTCCGGCTCTCTGCCAACCAAAGATGAGCAGGGCAAATCCATTCTTGCGGTCTACGGCACGCTGCATACCTCCGGCTGGAGGCTGCTCGGTGTGGTGCCTTCCGGCAATCTGACCAAGGACGCGGGACGGATTCTTAACACGACCTACCTGGCGGTGGCCGCCGCTGCCGCGGTTGCCGTGCTGATTGGACTCTGGATGGTACGGATGGTCTCGCGTCCGCTCTCACGGCTGCGGGATCTGATGGTTAAGGGGGCAGACGGGGATCTGCGCGTACGCACTGATGTCGTCACCCGTGATGAGATAGGCCAGCTGTCCGGCTCCTTCAACCTGATGATGGAGCAGATTACAGAGCTGGTCGTCCACACCAATGAGACCGCGCGTGAGGTTACGGAAGCAGCGGAAGCCCTTGGCAATGCCTCGCGGGACACAGCGGTGGCAGCGAAGGATATTGCCGCAGCCACGGAAGAGATTGCCGGCGGTGCCGGCAGCCTCTCACTGGAGGCGGACCGGGGGAATGAGATGACGGCTCAGATCTCGGAGAAGATGGAAGCTGTCATTGCAGTAGCCCATGAGATTGGCGGAACTGCGCATAGTGTGGAGCAAGCGAGTGCAGAGGGGGTAGTCAAGCTGCAGGAGCTGCTGGGCAGAACGCAAGAGACTGGCGACAGGACAGGCAAGCTGGTCCTTAAGGTGAATGAGCTTAAGGATACTGCCTCATCGGTCATTCAGGTGCTGGAGGTCATGCAGAGCATCACCCAGCAGACCAATATCCTGTCGCTGAACGCCACTATTGAAGCGGCGCGGGCAGGCGAAGCGGGCAAGGGCTTCACGGTTGTCGCTGATGAAATCCGCCAGCTGGCGGAGCAGTCCAAGCGTTCCATTGCCGTGGTGGGCGAGATTACGGACCGGATCATGCGGGATATGCATGAGACGGTAGACGCCTTGTCCGAGGTTGCGCCGCTGTTCGGGGAGCAGATGGACTATGTTCAGAACACCAGTGAGATCTTCATTAGTGTGCAGGGGCAGATGCATCAGCTGATCACCAGGCTGGATTCGGTATCTTCTTCGATTGACGGCCTGAACCACTCGCAGCAGGTCTTGTCAGAGACGATAGGCAATGTCAGCTCCTTCGCCGAAGAATCCTCGGCCGCCTCTGAAGAGGTAGCCTCCCTGACCGGAGAACAGGAGAATGTCAGCGAATACCTGGTTACGCTCTCCGGTAAGCTGGAGAATGCTTCCTCCAGACTGCGGGAGCGATTATCCAAGTTCAACGTGTGATCCGTTCATCAGCGCCGCCTTTCCCTAGAGGGAAGGCGGTTTTTTGGCATGTAAGCTAAAAACCGAATACAGTGTGCTGGGCTCCTCCCAAAAGTGCAACATTACCATTACTGCTCCTTAAAAGCGGCCGTAGAGAGAGGCATTAGCATCGTTCACCCGCAGGGTTATTTTGCTTCATGAGGTGGGCATAATATTAGCCATGGTTCTGCAGCCCACTGGATGGAGGAATAGCAATTGCACAAGCTGATTCATAGACGTATCTTTTGGGGATGCCTGATCCTGTGTATGCTGCTGGCGGGCCTGATGATCAGGCTGGCCTGGGTACAGCTGCTGCTGAAGGATAGTGTAGTAAGCGGCACCCGTTACACAGTAGCTCAGATGGCAGAGCTGCAAAGTGAGCGGGAGACGGTGCTGGACAGCGGAAGAGGACGGCTGTATGACAAACACGGAAGGGCGCTGGCTGGAGAGACGGTCTGGACCGCTGCGCTGTTCCCGCCGGAGGAAGAGCTTCACCGGCATCATGGTGCCGGTGAATATAACGATGACCAGCAGCTTCACCGTCTGGCGGAGATTCTTGGCGTCAGCTACAGCCAGCTGCAGGCAAGACGGCTGGGGCTGAAGGAGCCGCTGCTCTGGCCTTCCGGCCAAGGCACGGGGCCGCTGGCCCTGACCCTGCCGCAAGCCAGAGAAGTGGAGACGCTTGCGATCGAAGGTGTCCGGGCGCTCCCTTTTGCCCGCAGATATAACGGGTCTGAATCCGGCCGACAGTGGCTCGGTTATCTGTCTGAAGCTTCAGGCGAAGCTGTCACTCAATCCCCTACAGGGCTGAGAATTCCAAGAACCGGTACAGACGGGCTGGAGAAGACGCTGGAGCCGCTGCTGCAGGGCGTGGGGCACACGGAGGCTGTTGCCCAGGTAGACGCGCGCGGCAAACGGGTTCCGGGAAGCCCGATCACAGTCAAGGCGCCGGGCAACCCCTATTATCCGTTGTCTCTATATACCACAATTGATCTGAAGCTTCAGGAGAGCATTGAGCAGCTGGCGGCGGAAGCCGGGGTGAAGGAAGGGGCGATTGTGGTAATGGACAGCCGGAGCGGTGATATCGCAGCGATGGTCTCCTTGCCGTTCTACAATCCGCAGCAGGTCTCACCGCAAGGTGGAGAATGGAACAACCGTGCTCTTCAAGCGGCCGCCCCGGGCTCCATCTTCAAAATTGTGACGGCCGCTGCCGCACTTGAAGCCGGGCTGACCACACCGGAGGAGCCCTTCTTCTGTGCTGGAGCATATGGGAAATACGGATTGTCCTGTCCCCACGGCAAAGGACACGGCGCCCTTACGCTTAAGCAAGGGTTCGCCGTGTCCTGTAATACTGTATTTGCTACGCTGGCCGAGCGGCTGAGCGGTGTGAAGCTTCAAGCTACCGCCCTTGCCCTTGGACTGGGCCGGAGCATCGGGTGGCAGGCGGAGAATACGCTCGGTTTGCCGTTGCTCCGGCCGCTGGCCGGAGAGCAGCCGGGTACTATCTTCACCACGCTCCTGCCGGATGACGGCGGGGCGAGAGTCCAGACGGCGATCGGCCAGCGCGATGTGCGGATCACTCCGCTGCAGGCGGCGAATCTGGTCGTCACACTGCTGCATGGCGGTGAGGTGAGAGCGCCGCGGATTCTGGAGCGGGTTGCTTTTGCCAATGGACAGACGCTTAAGGAGCTCCCGGGACATCTGGCGCCAGCGCCGGAGGGCCGGATCGCTCCGGCCACTGCCCGTGTGCTGCTGGGCATGATGCGCAGCGTAGTCACAGAGGGCACAGGCCGGATGCTGAAGCCTTCCGCTTGGCCGCTCGCCGGCAAATCAGGCACGGCCCAGACGCTGGTGCATGGCACGCCGCGCAACAATCAATGGTTCATCGGCTATGGTCCGGTTGACCATCCGAAATATGCGGTGTCTGTGGCGATAGAGAATGTGGCTCCAGACAGTCCGCAGGCAGCCACCCGCCTGTTCGGTCAGGTGTTCGAGCTGTTGTCGGGGCTGGAAGGCGGATCAACCGGGGCCTGAGGGCCTGGACCGGCAGGCTGCGCATTAGACTCGGCATTCCCGGCTGGACTGCCGCTTACGGGACCGCCTGCCGTAGAGGTCCCCGAGGCCGCGAAGGGCGAGACGACGAACTCCTCCTGCGGCAGATAGATCCACTGCTGGAGATATCCCTGCTGGAGCAGCTCCTTGAGCAGAATCAGCAGAATCGGCGACAGAATGAGTCCTGCTATCCCGAACAGGGAGGAGGACAGAATCACGAAGGAGAGCATCAGGAAGGCGGAGGAGACACCGATCGAATTCCCTGTGATTTTGGGCTCCAGCAGCTGTCTAACCACCATTACCACCGCCAGCAGAACGATGAGCCCGATAGCCAGTGACGTATTGCCGACAATGAACAGATAGATGATCCAAGGGATCAGCACCGCAGGTACCCCGAGCAGCGGAAGCAGATCGACCACGGCGCAGACCAGCGCGATGGTGAGTACATTGCCCGTCCGAAGAATCAGCAGGCCAGCAAGAATAATGACGAAGGTGATGCTGATCAGGATCATCTGTGCTTTGATATAAGAACCGATAGCCTTGAACACATTTCCCTGCAGGAAGGCATAGGCGGTCTTGAACGTCTTCGGCAGCTTCTCATGGGCAATTCGGCGCCAGTCCTTAATCTCCATGCTGAGGAAAAAGGCGAGAATGATCGCAATCCCGAAATTAGCCATAAAGGAAGAGAAAGAGCCAAGCACTCCGACCATATATTTGAAGAAGGCGACCATCCACTTCGAGAGAATATTGGTGGCATCTGTGAAATAACCGTTCAGCTTATCCGTCACATCGGATGGAAGCGAATCGATTTTGAGCTGAAGATAGGTCGTAGTCTGTGCGAAATGCTGCTGGACCACGTATGTATATTTGGGCAGATTATTCTGGAGGTGAATCGCCTGGGTCGTAATCAGCAGTCCGGCACCGAAGAGGACGCCCAGCAGGATGACCAGGAAGAGCACCACGGAGATCGCGGAGGCGAAGGGCTTGGCCATTCCCTTGCGGTTCAGGAAGCGGGCGAGCGGCTCAATCAGCAGAAATACAAAGAAGGACAGGAACACCGGCGCAGCCAGCTGGTACAATTTACTGAAGCCGAGCATCACTAAATATACGGTCAGAACAAGCAGCCCAATGTCGAAAAAGGTGCGCCAATATTTTTTGTACAGCGGCAGCATAGATTTAAACGACCCCTTTGTGAAGATGAATTTGTAACCTGCACTTCAACTCATTGTACACGATTTTAATAAAAAACGTCTATTTCTTTGGCAGCTGTGTTAAACTAGGAGGTGATGTTTTTTAAAGCTGTCGCTTCTACTTACTCTACTTGGCCGTATCACATCTATCTCTTAACAGACGTAAGGCGAGCCAAAGTCAACTCTGGAAAAGCGGTGATTGTACATGCAGACTTTGCTGCTCTGGCTATTTTATATCTCTACCTTTTATGCTTTTATTCCCGGTATGATCAGCCGTTTATTTGGTTATCGTGTCTTCCGCAAAGGAATCGGGCGTACGGATTACGGCCTGACCTTTGATGACGGGCCAGACCCGCATTATACACCGCTGCTGCTGGATCTGCTTAAACGCTACGATGCGAAGGCGACCTTTTTTGTCGTTGGCTCGCACGCGGAGCAGCACCCCGAGATCATCAAGCGAATGCATGACGAAGGGCATTTGATCGGAATTCATAATTATGTGCACAAGACGAACTGGCTGATGCGTCCCGCCACGGTGAGGAAGCAGATCGACCGGACAGACGAGATCATCTTCTCCATTACCGGCGAGCGCAGCACTTATTACCGTCCTCCTTGGGGAATCGTGAACCTGTTCGACTTCTCCAAACGCCGTCAGGTGCAGATTGTGCTGTGGTCGGCGATGTTCGGCGACTGGAAGGAGAAGCTTGGAGCGGAGAAGCTGACCGAGAAGCTCATTGCGAAGCTCGGCCCGGGTGAGGTGCTGCTGCTGCATGACTGCGGGAAGACGATCGGCGCTGATCCGAATGCACCGGAGCATATGCTGATTGCGCTGGAGCGGATGCTGGCCGAGGCCGAGCGGCGCGGACTGCACAGCGTCCGGATTGACGAGATGATCAAGGCGGTGCAGCGCTCCCCGATCACGCATCTGTCCTTCGGCAAGCGGCTGCTTGTCGGATTGTGGCTGGCGTGGGAGAAGCTGTTCCAGCTAATGTTCCAGCTCAAGACGATAACGCCAGCAGATCCGTTCCTTCATTACCGTCTGCGCAAGTATCAGGGGAATACAGTGCTGATGGACAACGGCGAGACCTTGAGCAAAGGCGACAAGGTCATTGAGCTGCATATCGACAACAGGCAGCTGTTCGAGCTGGGGATTCATTCCCGTTCTCCGGCCCAGCTGGCGATCCGCATGATCCGCCGGATGGAGAAGGATCTGCCGCTGCTCGCAGTGCAGATTGCCGGTGAACTCGAGCTGGCCGAAGCGAAGGCGCTCTACGGCGTGAGTATGATCAACCGCGGGCCGGAGAAATTCGGCTTCATGGTGGTGGATCTGCCCAGCGGCATGTTCGCCCGCTCGACCAAATTCTACCTTAGTGTTCTGCTGAGCGTCATCCACCCCTCGGGCGGGGCAAGGCTCAAGGTACGCAGCGAGGTACTGGTGCCCAAGATGATGCTGATGCCGGTGTCTCAGCTGCTGAACCAGATGAACCAGCGGCGTCCGCATAAGCATGTGGAGCGGGTACACGAAGAGGAACTGACGCTTGAAGCTGAGCTGCCCGGAGCAACGGTAGTTCATTGAAGAGGAAGCCTAAGCAGTTTAATGCACTTATATTGATTATAATCTCCGCTGGCCTATCTGGGCTGGCGGTTTTTTTGTGCGCCTCAAAGCTGCAATTCCATGCAACAAAAAGAGCAGCTCCGGCCGCATTCGCGGTTGGAACTGCTCTTCATCATTACATTTGCTTAAGGCTGCGGCTCTGACGATTAGATCTTCAGCACGCCGCCCTTGCTTGCATTGGTAACCAGCTTGGAGTAACGGGCCAGATAACCGGTCTTCACCTTCGGCTCGAATTCTTTCCAGCCCTGGCGGCGGACAGCCAGTACTTCTTCTTCCACCAGCAGCTCAATCTTGCGGTTAATCAGATCCAGTTCGATGATGTCGCCATCCTCTACAAAAGCAATCGGTCCGCCCTCGGCCGCTTCCGGCGAGATATGGCCGATGCTGATGCCGCGGGACGCTCCGGAGAAGCGGCCATCGGTGATCAGGCCGACCTTGGCGCCAAGACCCATACCGACGATCTGTGAAGTCGGTGCCAGCATTTCCGGCATCCCCGGTCCGCCCTTCGGACCTTCATACCGGATAACTACGACATGGCCTTCTTTGACCTTGCCGTTCGCAATCCCTTCCAGCGCCTGTTCCTGGGAGTCGAAGCAGATGGCAGGCCCTTTGTGGTAGCCGCCAACGGAAGCATCTACGGCACCCACCTTGATGATGGAGCCTTCGGGAGCCAGGTTGCCGTAGAGTACAGCCAATCCGCCAACTTGGGAATAGGGGTTGTCGATGGTATGGATAACAGATGTATCCTGGATCTCATGGCCGGTTACATTCTCGGCCAGTGTCTTGCCGGTAACCGTCATGCAATCGCCGAAGATTGCGCCCGGCTTCTTCAGTAATTCGTTCAGCACGGCGCTTACGCCGCCCGCCCGGTCCACATCTTCGATGAAGATATCGGAGGCCGGAGCCAGCTTGGCCAGATAAGGAACGCGGTTGGCTACTTCATTAATCCGTTCCAGCGGATAATCGATTTCGGCTTCCTGAGCCAGTGCCAGGGTATGCAGTACGGTGTTGGTCGAGCCGCCCATCGCCATATCCAGTGCGAAGGCATTGTCCAGCGATTCCTGGGTTACGATATCACGCGGCTTCAGGTCCAGCTTAATCAGCTCCATAAGCTGGGTTGCTGATTTGCGGACGAAGTCTCTGCGTTCTTCGGCTACGGCCAGGATGGTGCCGTTGCCCGGAAGCGCAAGGCCCATAGCTTCGGCCAGACAGTTCATGGAGTTGGCAGTGAACATGCCGGAGCATGAACCGCAGGTAGGACAGCCGAATTGTTCGAGTTCAAGCAGCTCAGCGTCATTGATTTTACCGACCTGATGCGCACCAACGCCTTCGAAGACGGAGGTCAGGGAGAGCTTCTTGCCTTTGCTGTCTACGCCGGCCTTCATCGGCCCGCCGCTGACGAAGATCGTCGGGATGTTGACGCGCAGTGCGCCCATCATCATGCCCGGGGTGATTTTATCACAGTTGGGAATGCACACCATGCCGTCGAACCAGTGCGCGGATACTACCGTTTCCAGAGAGTCGGCAATGATCTCGCGGCTTGGCAGCGAATAACGCATACCGATATGACCCATGGCAATTCCGTCATCTACGCCGATCGTATTGAATTCAAACGGAACCCCGCCGGCTTCACGGATGGCTTCCTTCACGATCTTGCCGAATTCCTGCAGATGCACATGACCCGGTACAATATCGATATAGGAATTGCAGACCGCGATGAACGGTTTGCCGAAATCCTCTTCTTTAACGCCTGCTGCCCGCAGAAGGCTGCGGTGAGGAGCGCGGTCGAAGCCTTTTTTGATCATATCTGATCGCATTTTCTTGTTTGCCATGATGACTTTTCCCCCTAACAGTATTGGTGAAGCGAATATAGTGCCGCATTAACGCAATGCAATCCCGAAATATACGTACTCTGCGGTGATTGGTTACGAACGTTAATAGAGAGTCTATCACAAAAAAGCTCTTTTTTCTACCGGACAATGTGAAGTTTGTCGGCGGGTTACGCATGTAAAGTCTGGGCTAATATACAGAAAGAAGCCTATTCCGTAAAGGATAGACTTCAGTAAATTGATATAGCGTGGCAGCTTCATTCTATAGAGAGCGCCGGATGGCGGCACGCTGCAGGGAGATCATCCACTCTACGGACGGCTCCACAAGCGGATTCAGCAGACGTCTGACCGCAGGCTGGGCGAGCAGCACCGTGCATCCTACTGCACCGGCGAGCAGCAATGCTGCTCCGGCAGAATTACTGATATAGGTATACAATCCGGAAATCACCGCCGTGCGGACCACAAAGCCATGCAGCAGAAAAACATAGAGAGTCCGGCGTCCCAGGCCGGTCATGCGGCTTAACCCGTAAGGCACCAGACCCAAAAATGCCAGGGAAGCGATGAATTGCAGGCCATAGACTGCGAGCCGGAACAGACCCGCGTACCATTCATGGGCGCCAAGCTGCATATAAGTCATACTGCCGTATAGCCAGCCTATGGGGAGATTACCGTCAAGCAGGCTGAGAGCAAGGAGCAGCAGGAGCGAAGCGGCGGCGGCAATGCTTTTGACATACCGCTGATACAGCTTCACGAATGCCCCGAAGGAGAAATGGTATCCGATCACAAAAAAGGGCAGATACACAAAGGTGCGGCTGATGCTGAACCAGATCCCGTCCAGTTGCAGATAACCTACGGCCACCCCTGCGGTAACAGCGAAGGCCAGCTGGGCGCTGACGGTCCAGCGGCTCATGCCCAGCATCAGCAGGCGCCAGCAGATGTGGCTGGCCAGGAACCAGAGCAGCAGATAGGGAGCGAAGAACGAATGCTGTATATTATTGACATGAAACAGGGAGGCGTCAAGTAGGGAGTAGAGGCTCTGAAAAATAACATATTGAAGGGCAATCTGCAGCAGGACTTTGCGTCCTGGCGCTCCATGTAAGCTTGAACGGGCGAAGTATCCGGTCACCAGCACAAACAGCGGCATATGAAAACTGAAGATCCACTGGTAAAGAGTGTGAAGTCCGCTCATTTCTTGAATCAGGGGTTCGATCGCATTGGCCACAAAGACAGTTACAATTAGCATGAAGCGCAGATTAAGAAAAAATGTCTCTCCGCGCGTGTTAAGCGGGCTTTCCCGGGTCATGACGTAACCTCCAATGAAATTAGGGTTTGCGCAGGGTACGATACTTTAATTTTAAAATACATGATTTCCGGACAATAAATTGTGAAATACATCACAATAGTAAGCGCTATCATTGGAAATGGATAGGGCCAGATGTGGCGAAGTCTTGAAGGTTGTTTGAATTCACCGATTCCCTTATAATTTTCAGTATGCAGGAATCGGGAGTGAACACTAATGAAAAAGAATATAATCAGACGCCGTGTGCTTATTGGAGTGGTATTGGTTCTGTTGACGGCGGGGGTGTTTATATGGAGATATCTGACTCCGTATACACCGGAGGCACGGGCGGAAACGGCTCTGATCTCTGCCGGGGGAGTCTCTGTCGAGCAGAATGACAACTGGATCTCGTTCGACCCTTCAGTGGTGCTCGGCACCTCCATAATTTTTTATCCGGGAGCACTGGTCAAGGCAGAAGCATATGCGCCACTGGCCCGTAAAGTTGCCGCTGCCGGTCACCCCTTCTACATTGCCAGAATGCCGCTTAATCTGGCTGTAATCAAAGGGGATGCCGCCGAAGAGATTATCCGCGTGCATCCGAAGCAGTCCTTCGTCCTGGGCGGACATTCGCTCGGCGGCGTAATGGCTTCACGCTTCGCTGCAGATCATGCCGGCCAGCTGGAAGGCGTTTTTTTTCTGGCCTCGTATCCCGATGAGAAAGGCAGCCTGAAGGACACCACGCTATCCGTCTTGTCTGTGCTGGGGACGCAGGATGAAGTCGTAGACCAGAAGAGCTATAACAAAGGGCGTTCCTATTTACCGGGCAATACCGTATATGTGTCGGTTGACGGCGGTAACCATGCCCAATTTGGCAGTTATGGAGCGCAAAAGGGGGACGGTACCGCTACGATTACCGAAGAAGAACAGCAGACACGGACCGCCCGGGCGATGCTGGACTGGCTGGGGAATCTGCGCCAGAGCAAATAGATACGAATACCTGAAGTAATATAACTTATGCGGAAGGAGCGCTGGAATGCCTGTATTGCACATCAATGAACTCTCTGTTCCCGTAAGCGGCCTCCTGTTCGATAAGGACGGCACGCTGCTTGATCTCCTGGCCACCTGGGGCAGCTGGGCTGAGCTGGTGCTTGAGGGGCTGGGCAGCCAGCTGACTTTAATGGGCAGCAGACCTGTAACGGGAGCAGATTTGGCCCCGGTGCTGGGGACGACGCATGATGCTTCCGGACGAATTACCGGTTATGATCCTGCCGGTCCGCTCTCCATGGCAACGGCTGAGGAATCCACCGGGATTCTGGCCTGGCAGCTCTATACAGCGGGTGTCCCCTGGAATGAAGCGGTGACGCGAGTGAATGCCATCTCCAAGGAGGCCATGAATGAGCTTCGCCGCCGCCGTACGGCTGTGCCCATGCCGGGATTATTGCCGTTCCTGGAGCAGTGTGCTGCCGCCTCCCTGAAGCTTGGCGTTGTGACCTCCGACAATCTGTCCACCACCCGCGAGCATCTGGAATGGCTGGGCATCTCCGGGTACTTCGGGGCGGTGGTTACCCGCGACCGGGTAAAGTACGGCAAGCCTGCACCGGAGATGGCCGAGAAGGCCTGCCGGGAGCTGGAGCTGCGGCCTGAAGAGACGGTTATCATAGGTGACAGCAATGCGGATATGCAGCTGGGCCGGGGGGCGGGGCTGCGTCTTGCGGTCGGGATCTCCCCGGACGGAAATACAGACCATCTGCTGGATGCGGATATTGTGGTAACCGGCTATCCGGCGCTCCGCTTAACGATCTGAATTCATTACGATTTACGTACAGAGAGGACAGGTGTAGATTATGGAACAATTACAGCTACTGGCTTCCTGGATACAAGACAGCAACAATATTGTGTTTTTCGGCGGTGCCGGAACATCGACAGAGAGCGGCATCCCGGACTTCCGTTCGGCAGCCGGTCTGTACCAGACCCAGCACAACTCTCCCTATCCGCCTGAGGTGATGCTCAGCCGCAGCTTTTTTATGTCCTCGCCGGACATTTTTTTTGATTTCTACCGCAGCAAGATGATTCATCCCGGAGCGAAGCCGAACGGGGCCCACCGGCTGCTTGCGGAGCTGGAGGATAGCGGCAGGCTGAAGGCGGTCATAACGCAAAATATCGACGGACTTCATCAGATTGCCGGAAGCCGCCGGGTTCTGGAGCTGCACGGCTCTATCCACCGCAATCACTGCATGGGCTGTCAGCGCTATTACGGCCTGGAGGAATGGCTGGAGCAGGAAGGCTCTGTGCCGCGCTGTGAGGACTGCGGGGGGATCATCAAGCCGGATGTGGTGCTCTATGAGGAAGCACTCGATCATGAGGTGCTTGTTGAGGCCGTGGATGCCATTGCAGCGGCGGATCTGCTGATCATCGGCGGTACCTCGCTTACCGTTCATCCTGCCGCAAGCCTGGTCACTTACTTCAGGGGGCGGCATACTGTACTGATTAACGGCGAGCCTACCCCGTATGATGATCAGGCAGACCTGATTATTACAGAACGGATCGGAGATGTGCTGGGCAGAGTGCAGGGACTGCTGGGCTAACGCCCAGTCAGTCTTTTTTTGTAGAACAAGATTACTTATGAAGCCGTGAGTTTATAGAAGGGTATTCACACATGAGATACGAGAGGCAGGGATATAACATGGTATATGTGGCTAGTGATGAACGGTATGAAGGAATGCGTTACAACCGCACCGGCAGGTCAGGTCTCAAGCTTCCGGCCATCTCACTGGGCCTGTGGCATAATTTTGGCGGCATTGATGCCTTTGAGAACGGACGTGAGATGATTACCCGCGCCTTTGATCTCGGAATTACCCACTTCGACCTGGCGAATAACTACGGGCCTCCGGCCGGATCGGCGGAGGAGCTGTTCGGCAAGGTACTGGCCCGGGATCTCGCGCCGTACCGTGACGAGCTGATAATCTCCACCAAGGCGGGATATACGATGTGGCCCGGCCCTTACGGGGACTGGGGTTCACGTAAATATATCCTGTCGAGTCTGGACCAGAGCCTGAAGCGGCTGGGGCTGGACTATGTGGATATCTTCTACTCCCACCGCCCGGACCCGGACACGCCCATGGAAGAAACGATGGGAGCGCTGGATCATGCTGTACGCTCAGGCAAGGCACTGTACATCGGCTTGTCCAACTATACGGCAGAGCAGACGCAGCAGGCTATTGCGATCTTGAAGGAGCTGGGCACCCCGCTGCTGATTCATCAGCCGAGGTATTCCATGCTGGACCGCTGGATTGAAGGCGGGCTTCAGGATGTACTGGAGGAGCATGGGGTGGGCAGCATCGCCTTCACTCCGCTGGCGCAGGGTCTGCTGACGAATAAATATCTGAACGGCATCCCCGAAGATTCCCGGGCAGCCGGACCTTCGGCTGCGCTGAATGAGAGCCGGATTACGCCGGAGGTGCTGCGCAGAATCCACGCGCTGAACCAGATGGCCGTAGCGCGCGGCCAGAGTCTGGCCCAGTTCGCCCTGCTCTGGACGCTGCGCGGCGGCCGGATCACCTCGGCGCTGATCGGCGCCAGCCGGGTCAGCCAGATCGAGGAAAATATCGCCGCGCTGTCCCACAGTGACTTCACGCAGGAGGAGCTGGACCGGATCGAAACGATCCTTAAGACAGAGGAGTGAAGCCTAAGAGTTGCCATAAGGTCCGGCTTCCATAGATAACCATGCAAGCAGCCCGCTTCCTGTTCAGGAGACGGGCTGTTGCTCTAGGCGATAGGGCTATTTCTCTCCAGGGTTCACCGTGGCCTGGCGGTAAGCGGAGGGGGATTGGCGGTAGAAGCGCTTGAACTGCCGGGAGAAATACAGGGCATCAGTCAGTCCGACCGATGCCGCTACCTGCTCCACGGACAGCTCGGGACGTTCACGCAGCAGCTGGCGGGATTTCTCTACCCGCAGCTTGAGCAGGTAAGTGACCGGAGAGAGCCCCGTCTCCTGCTTGAAGATACGGGAGAGATAAGCGCGGTTATATCCCAGAGAGCCGCACATCTGTTCAATCGAGACCGGATGGGCATACTGGGAAGCCATGTAGTGAATCATCTGCTTCACTGTCCGCTTGATCTGTGATTCCGCACCCGGCAGCCGGGAGGATGAGACCAGCAGCTCCGCTGCCTCCCCTGCAATGAGGTACAGATATCCCAGAGAGGTCAGGGCGGCGCTCTCCTTATTGGCATAGAAGGCGGACATCATCCCGGCAAGCGCTCCGGGAATGACACTGCCGCCTGCGGTAGACAGCACCGGGGCTAGCGGAGCGAAGCCCGCCTGCTGCGCAAGCTGCCCGGCATCAGCGCCGGTGAAGGCCGCCCAGCGGTAACGCCAGGGCTGCTGCTGATCCGAGATATAGCTGACCAGCTGGCCCGGATGGATCAGGAAGCAGTCTCCTGCTCCCAGCTCATACGTGTGCTCCTCTGTCCGGAAGACCCCGGCGCCTGATTCAATATAATGGAGCAGATAGTAATCGTAGATCTTGGGACCCGCCTGATGCAGCGGGAGGGTCTGGCTCTCTCCCGCAAAGAGTACATGCAGCAGCTGCTTATCGTAATATACAGGATTTGATCCTACTGAATAGGTATGTTGCACTGCAAGCCGCCCTTCTTGAAGAGAACGCTCCTATCGCTAAGTGTATAAGGAGCGCCCGTTCACTTTTCTTCTTACTGAGTATAGTCTCTTCAGAGACGAAAGTCACATTTGTCCATATATTGCACACATGATTGCATTATCAGGGCAAGTCTGATTTTATTATAATGTAAGCATGAAGGACGCAAGCTATAATCCACAGTCCCAGCACAAGCAGCGAAAGGATGGAGTGTCAATAATGAGCATACAGGAACTTAACAGTACATTTATCAAGAAGTACGGGGAGAGCGGGGAAGCCGCGCGGGTATTCTACGCACCGGGCCGCGTGAATCTGATCGGAGAGCATCTGGACTACAACGGAGGTTATGTTTTCCCGGCCGCCCTGGACTTCGGAACCACCCTGATCGTGCGCCCGCGTACAGACGGCAAGGTTCAATTCGCATCCACGAATTTCCCTTATGAAGCTTCCATCGACTTCCGCGACACCGGCGCAGCCAAGACCGGCGAATGGGTGGACTATCCGGTCGGCGTAATGGTGGAGCTGGCTAAGAAGGGGCACCCGGTATCCGGGGGCTACGATCTTTTGTTCCATGGTGAGATTCCTAACGGTTCCGGCTTGTCCTCTTCCGCTTCGATTGAGGTTGTGACCGGCTATGCCTTCCTGACGCTGCTTGGCGGTGACACAGATACGGTGGAGATCGCTCTGTTGTCCCAGCGTGCGGAGAACCAGTATGTCGGCGTGAATTCCGGGATCATGGACCAGTTCGCAGTAGCCAACGGCAAGCGCGACCACGCGATTCTGCTAATGTGTGACACGCTGGAGTACAGCCTGGTCCCATTCGTGACGGGCAGCTATAAGCTGGTCATCGGCAACACGAACAAGAAGCGCGGTCTGGTGGACTCGAAGTATAATGAGCGCCGCAGCCAATGTGAAGAGGCACTCGCTATTCTGAAGCAGGAGGTTCCATCCCTGTCCTATCTGGCTGAGATGAAGCCTGAGCAGTTCGAGCTTCACCAGGATAAAATCGCTGACGAGACCGTCAGACGCCGGGCCCGCCATGTGGTGGAGGAGAATCAGCGTGTGCTTGACTCGGTGGAGGTGCTGAAGAACAATGATCTGAAGCAATTCGGACTCTATATGAATGACTCGCACGTATCCCTGCGCGATCTGTATGAAGTCAGCTGTGAAGAGCTGGACGTTATGGTAGAAGAAGCGCAGCGCATTCCTGGCACACTGGGCTCACGGATGACCGGCGCAGGATTCGGGGGATGTACGGTATCTCTGGTGCACGAGGATGATGTGCAACGTTTCATAACAGAAGTTGGAGAAGCCTACAAGAACAGAACCGGCCTGACCGGCGAATTCTATGTATGCGGCATCGGCAACGGCGTGGAAGAATTGAAAGGAGTGAAATAAGATGGCGATTCTGGTAACGGGCGGCGCAGGATACATCGGTTCACACACAGTAGCAGAGCTGCTGGACCGCGGTGAAGAGGTTGTGGTGATTGACAATCTGCTGACAGGGCACCGGGAGGCGCTGCTGGGCGGCAAGCTGTACGAGGGCGACCTGCGCGACAAGGCGCTGCTGGCGAAGCTGTTCTCCGAGAATGAGATCGAAGCGGTGATTCACTTCGCAGCCAGCTCCCTGGTGGGCGAGAGCATGAAGGACCCGGTTAAATACTACGACAACAATGTGTACGGAACGCAGTGTCTTCTAGAAGCCATGCAGCATGCCGGTGTGGATAAAATCGTCTTCTCATCCACAGCCGCCACCTACGGCGAACCGGAAAAGGTACCTATCGAAGAGACCGACCGCACCGAGCCTGCGAATGTCTACGGTGAGACCAAGCTGACCATGGAACGCATGATGGCCTGGTTCGACAAAGTGCTCGGCATCAAATACGTAGCGCTTCGCTACTTCAATGCCGCAGGCGCACATGCCAGCGGCAAGATCGGCGAAGACCACCGTCCGGAGAGCCATCTGATTCCGCTGGTGCTCCAGGCTGCGCTGAAGCAGCGCGAGAATATCGCAGTGTTCGGGGAAGACTATCCGACAGAGGACGGAACCTGCGTACGCGACTACATTCATGTCAGCGATCTGGCGGATGCGCATGTCCGTGCAGTCACTTATCTGCGCAGCGGCAGTGCAAGCAATATCTTCAACCTTGGCAACGGCCTGGGCTTCTCAGTGAAGCAGGTCATTGAGACGGCGAAGAAGGTTACCGGCCTGGACATTCCGGTTGTGGTTCAGGAACGCCGCGCCGGAGATCCGGCAGTGCTCGTCGCTTCCTCTGACAAAGCCCGCAAGGTTCTGGGCTGGGACCCGCAGCATGCCGACCTGGAAGGCATTATTCAGAGCGCCTGGAGCTGGCACTCTGCCAATCCGCAAGGGTACGGGGAGTAAGCAGCAATTCTGCTTGTTGCCCGAAGGTGAAATAGACAGAATGCAAAGCGCCGCATAAGGCACCATAGAAGGAGAAATGAAATGCAGAACGATAATAGTACGGCTTCTGCCGCTGAGAAGGCGCTGTATGCGATTGAACAGCTGGTTCTGTTTGCCGGACATACGGGACTTATCCAGCCAGCAGATGTGGATTACAGCCGCAATGAACTCCTGGACCAGTTCGGCTTCAGCGAGCCGTATCCCGGCGAGTTCACTGAAGGTCCGCTGGACAGTCCGCAGGCCCCGCTGGACCAGCTGATTGATTACGGGTTCAGTCTCGGGCTGATCCCGGAGAATACCGATACGTACCGCGACCTGCTGGATGCGAAGATTATGGGCCTTCTGATGGCCCGCCCGTCTGAGGTCAATGCGGAGTTCGCCGCGATCCAGGCGGCACAGGGCATTCAGGCGGCAACGGACCGCTTTTATAAGCTGAGCATTGATTCCAACTATATCCGTATGGACCGTGTAGCGAAGAATGTGTATTGGCTTCAGGAGTCGCCGTACGGGGATATTGAGATGACAATCAACCTCTCCAAGCCGGAGAAAAGTCCGAAGGAAATCGCTATGGCCCGGCTGCTTCCGCCTCCGGTCTATCCGAAGTGCCAGCTCTGCCGCGAGAATGTCGGCTATGCCGGCCGGGTCAATCACCCGCCGCGTCAGAACCTGCGCGTGATCCCGCTCCCGATGAACAACGAGAAATGGTTCTTCCAGTACTCGCCGTATGTCTACTATAACGAGCATTGCATTGTGTTCCACCACGATCATGTGCCGATGAAGCTGACGAAGGATACGCTGAAGCGTCTGCTTAGCTTCGTGGAAGCCTTCCCGCATTATTTCATCGGCTCGAATGCCGATCTGCCGATTGTCGGCGGCTCGATTCTGACGCATGACCACTTCCAGGGCGGACGGCATACGTTCCCGATCCAGAAGGCACCCAAAGAGGATACCTTCACGCATGCCTCGTATCCCGGTGTCAGCTTAAGCACTGTGAAGTGGCCGATGTCCGTGCTGCGGATGCATGCGGAAGATCCGGCGGTGCTGCTGGAGGCAGGCAACCATATCTACGAGTCCTGGAAAAGGTATAGCGATCCGGCCGCCGAAGTGCTGGCGTTCAGTGAAGAGGACGGAGAGAGCGTTCCGCACAACACTGTTACCCCTATCGTGCGCCGGGCAGAGGACGGCGGCTACGAGATGGATCTGGTGCTGCGCAACAACCGGACCAGCGAAGAATATCCCGAAGGGATCTTCCACCCGCACCGGGAGATGCACCATATCAAGAAGGAGAACATCGGCCTGATTGAGGTGATGGGCCTGGCTATTCTGCCGGGACGGCTTAAGGAAGAGCTTGACGCCATCGCCGGCATACTGGCGGGCGATACTGCGCTTCTCGGAGCTGTCCAGAGCGAGGGCAAGGATCATCCGCTGGCGCTGCATGCTTCCTGGATTGTAGAGCTGGTAAGCCGCTTCAGTACCTCCCTGAACCGCGAAGAAGCAGTGAAGGCCGTGCAGAATGAGGTGGGTACGAAGTTCACCCACATTCTGGAGCATGCCGGAGTCTACAAACGCACGCCGGAAGGGCAGGCGGCCTTCCGCCGGTTCCTGAACAGCAGTGGTTTTAACTGAGAGCATACTTACTTAATTTAATGATCGCAAAATTTACTGTCCCTGCCGGATTCGGCGGGGGCATTTTTTATCATTGGGAAATGATGATATTCGCCTCTATTGTGGATTAATTACTGCTGCCTGCGGATGAAACGGACTGAGAAGACGTTATATCCCTCAGAAACTAATAAATGAGGATGTAACGGACTGAGAAGCGCTTATCTTGTTCATTTGAGCGTAATATGACGGATATCAGGACGCTTAACGGAATCTCAGTCCGTTTATCCTGTCATCTGATCAGATTTGCCAACATAACGGAATCTCAGTCCAACTTACGGGTAGAGGAGTAAAGTATGCCTGTCTCTTTCCGGGCCATTTGAATGCGCCAAGCCGGAGGACTATAATAGACAGGTGCTTCACATTCACATACTCATGGAGGTTTACTCATATGCGCAAGTTTGAATTTTATAACCCGACCAAGCTTATTTTCGGACAGGGAACATTGCAGGCACTCCGTACCGAGGTGCCGAAATACGGTAAGAACGTACTGCTGATGTACGGCGGCGGCAGCATCAAGCGCAGCGGCTTGTACGACAACGTCATCGCTGAGCTGGCAGCGGTTGGTGCCGTAGTTACCGAGCTTGCCGGAGTGGAGCCGAAT
Source organism: Paenibacillus sp. FSL M7-0420 (assembly GCF_038002345.1). Classification (NCBI taxonomy): domain Bacteria; kingdom Bacillati; phylum Bacillota; class Bacilli; order Caryophanales; family Paenibacillaceae; genus Paenibacillus; species Paenibacillus sp. FSL M7-0420. The sequence continues at coordinate 1,697,011 of NZ_JBBOCJ010000001.1, forward strand.
CCGCGTCTCTCGACGGTACATAAGGGTGTAGCGTTATGCCGCGAGCATAATATCGACCTGATTCTTGCCGTCGGCGGCGGCAGTGTGCTTGATTGTGCCAAGGCGGTGGCCGTCGGAGCGAAATATGAAGGGGATATGTGGGACTTCGTAGAACGCAAGGCCGCACCTCAAGGTGCGCTTCCGTTTGGAACGGTGCTGACAATGGCAGCCACCGGCTCCGAAATGAACAACGGCTCGGTGATCACCAACGAAGTGACCAAGGAGAAAATGGGCTGGGGCAGCATCCATGCCTATCCGGCATTCTCGGTTCTTGACCCGGAGAACACCTTCTCCCTGCCGCGTGACCAGACAGTCTACGGTATGGTGGACATCATGTCCCATACGCTGGAGCATTATTTCCATACAGACAGCAATACGCCCTTACAGGACGGCTTCTTGGAGGCTCTGCTTCGTACGGTCATTGAGACGGCGCCGAAGCTGATTGAGGATCTGAACAACTACGAGCTGCGCGAGACCATTATGTACTGCGGGACGATGGCGCTGAACGGAATGGTCAGCATGGGCTTTGCCGGTGACTGGGCTACGCACAACATTGAGCATGCCGTATCCGCTGTGTATGATATTCCCCACGGCGGCGGCCTGGCGATTCTCTTCCCGCAGTGGATGAGATATAACCTCAGCACGAATCCTGCCCGCTTCCGCCTGCTGGCTGTGAACGTGTTCGGCATTGACCCTGCCGGCAAAACCGATGAACAGACCGGCCTCGAAGGCATTGAAGCGCTCCGCCGCTTCTGGGATTCCATTGGCGCTCCGAAGACGCTCGGCGATTACGACATCGACGACAGCGAAATCGGCAGCATGGCCGACAAGGCGGTCCGCTTCGGTCCGTTCGGCAACTTCCGCAAGCTGGAGCGTCAGGACGTAGTTGAAATTTATAAGCTGGCTTTGTAAGTCAGCCATCGGCAGTACAGCCGCTTCCCGTCTACGGGGGCGGCTTCTTTGGTCTGTTAATTTTCCCGCTTCCGGCATACATTAATGAGAGCAATACCCAACTTTGTGAAACCAAGGGCATGACAGTTGCGTTTATACTAGTATGACAGTCCGGAAGTAATGACGGGAGGAGACTAACATGCAAACGCTGTATTTGGGCTGTTTGGCGCTGGGTATTCTTTTTGCTGTAGTCAGTGTAGTGGTAGGCGACCTGATTGGGAGCGCTCTGGACGGGATTTTTGACATCGTATCCTTTGATTTCCTGAATCCTACCCTATTGGCAGGAGGGATCACTGTATTCGGTGGAGCAGGCATGCTGCTGGGCCGCTACAGCGGACTGGAAGATGGCGTGATTCTCGCCTTGTCCCTGCTGGTTGCGGCATTCGTGGGCGTATTGATGCATTTGGTGGTAGTGAAGCCAATGAGGAACAGCGAGATGTCGAACGGCTTCTCCATGAATGAACTGCCGGGTAAGATCGGTGAGGTTACCGTCCCGGTCCCCGGCACAGGCTACGGTGAGATTATGGTGAAGTTCGGTGCAGGCAACAGCCTGCATACGGCGGCCAGCTTCGAGCAGCATGCACTGCCGGCCGGAATCAAGGTTGTAGTAGTTGAGGTACGTGAGGGTGTAGCACTTGTGTCTGAATTCGAAGAGAGAAAAGGAGTGGACTTATGATGCTAGAGAATATTCCAGAATCCCTATTTATACCTGCGATAGTAATCGCTGTACTGCTTGTCCTCGGACTCGCCTTCTGGGCGCGTTACAAGACGGTTGGCCCGGATGAAGGCATGATCGTCACCGGTTCCTTCCTGGGCAACAATCATATATCAGATGATGGCTCCGGCCGCAAAATCAAAATCGTCCGCGGCGGCGGTGCATTCATTCTGCCCGTCTTCCAGAAGGCGGAGTTCATGTCGCTGCTCTCCCATAAGCTCGATGTGACGACCCCGGAGGTCTATACGGAGCAAGGCGTGCCGGTCATTGCCGACGGGGTCGCCATCATCAAGGTAGGCAGCTCCACGGAAGATGTGGCAACGGCAGCCGAGCAGTTCATGGGCAAGCCGATTGAATCCCTGAAGAGCGAAGCGCAGGAAGTGCTGGAAGGACATCTGCGGGCGATTCTTGGTACGATGACCGTAGAAGAGGTCTACCGCAACCGGGACCGCTTCGCCCAGGAGGTTCAGGGGGTTGCCGCCCGTGACCTGAAGAAGATGGGACTTCAGATTGTCTCATTTACCATCAAGGACGTACGCGATAAGCACGGATACCTGGAAGCGCTGGGTAAACCGCGGATTGCCGCAGTGAAGCGGGATGCGGAGATTGCGGAAGCGGAAGCTGTCCGTGACGCGCGGATTCAGAAGGCCAATGCCGAGGAGCAGGGGCAGAAGGCGGAGCTGCTGCGGGATACCAACATTGCCGAAGCATCGAAGGAGAACCAGCTCAAGGTCGCAGCGTTCAAGCGCGATCAGGATACTGCCAAGGCGGAAGCCGATCAGGCGTACCACATTCAGGAGGCGCGTGCCAAGCAGACCGTGGTGGAAGAGCAGATGAAGGTTGAGCTGGTCCGCAAGGAACGCGAAATCGATATTCAGGCGAAGGAAATCCAGGTACGCGAGAAGCAGTATGATGCTGAAGTGAAGAAGAAAGCGGAAGCAGACCGTTATGCGGTAGAGCAGGCGGCGGAAGCCGACAAGGCCAAGCGCATGCGTGAAGCCGATGCTGTGCAGTACAGCATTGAGACTCAGGCTAAGGCAACCTCCGAGCAGAAGCGGCTGGAAGGTCAGGCGATTGCGGATGCAGAGCTGGCCAAAGGTAAAGCAGAGTCTGAAGTTATCCGTCTGCGCGGTCTGGCCGAAGCGGAAGCCAAGGAGAAGCTGGCAGAAGCCTTCCAGAAATTCGGCGAAGCGGCGGTTCTCGATATTATCGTCAAAATGCTGCCTGAGCTGGCCGGGAAGATTGCCGAGCCGCTGGCGTCTATCGACAAGCTGACTGTGGTGGATACCGGCAACGGTGAAGGAGCTGCGCGTGTCAGTAATTATGTGACCCAACTGATGTCGACAGCCCCCGAGATGCTCAAAAGTGTGTCCGGTATTGACGTCGAGGCGCTGATCAAAGGGCTGACGAAGGGCAATTCTGAACAGAAGGATGTTGTCAGACACACAGCAGCACCCATAACCTCTGTGGTCTCAAGACCGGCCCCGGCTGCTGCTCCGGTCACTCCGGCACAACCGGTGGAACCTTCAGAACACCCTGAAGGATAAGAGCAGAGCAAGCCACCAAGGTATGGCAGGCAGCAGTAACGCCAGCCATACCTTTTTTGTAAGTGATCCGCGCAACAGAGATTCCTTATCGTTCAACGCTGAAACGGAGGCAGAGGCATGGAGCTTATACTGGATAATATACGCAAGAGCTTTGACAGCAGAGAGGTGCTGAAGGGAATTGACTTCACCTTCGAGCAAGGCAAGATATACGGCTTGCTCGGCCGTAACGGCGCGGGGAAGACCTCGTTGTTCAACTGCCTGAGCGGGGAGATCCAAATGGACAGCGGCGGGGCTTTTCTGCGGAGAGATGAAGTGAGTCTTCCGCTGCTTGAGGAGGAGATCGGCTACGTCTTTTCCTTGCCGATTCTGCCTGACTTCCTGACCGGTTATGAGTTTGTGAAGTTCTACATGGACATCAATAAAGGGAAGATCCAAGCGGACCGGACCATCGAGGAATATTTCGATATCATCCGTTTCGAGGAGGCGGACAGGCACCGTCTGATCAAGGGCTATTCCCACGGGATGAAGAACAAAATTCAGATGCTGTGCTTTATCATCTCCCGTCCGCCGCTGATCCTGCTGGATGAGCCGTTAACCTCGTTCGATGTGGTAGTTGCGCTGGAGATCAAGAAGCTGCTGCGGGAGATGAAGCAGGATCATATCATTATTTTCTCCACTCATATTCTGCAGCTGGCCGCCGATCTCTGCGATGAGCTGGTGATTCTGAATAACGGCACACTGCGGGAGATTCCGGCGGAGACCCTGCACAGTCCGGAATTTGAAGAGCAGATTATTGCCCTGCTGAAGGATGAGGATCATGATTAGGACGCTGAAGGCGATTCTGGAAGTGCGGGGGATGTCCGGCGCTAATCGGCTGATGTTCTATGCCCGTAAGCTCCCTGTGCTGGGCAAGCTGATCCCGGCCTCGGTCTATTCGGAAACCACGCTGAAGCGGACCTTATCTGTTATCGTGCATATCCTCAAGGTACTTATGGCCTTTGTGACGAAGTTCGCTTATCTTGGGATCATGATCTATCTGCCGGTGAAGTTCATCGGTAATGATATCGCCTTATCCCTTTCTGTTCAGTACCAGCTTTATTTGCAGATGCTGCTATGTATAAGCTTCCTTACGGCCGGGGTTTCCAGCGCGGTTATTCTGGAGCCGAAGCGGGATAAATACATATTCGTGAAGCTGATGAGGCTGCCGGCAGAGCGGTATATGCGGACCACACTGACCCTGCGCGGGATCAGCTTCCTGGTTACTTTTATGCCGGCGATGCTGGTCTTCGGGAATCTTCTCGGTGCTCCGCTGTGGCATGGGGCGGTTCTTACGCTGCTGCTGACGTTCTGGCGTACGGCTTGCGAGGCGCTGCATCTGCGGGTGTTTGACCGCTACGGCATCGTTATTGTCAAAAAAACAAGCTGGATCTGGACCGTCATCGGCGCTGGCTACCTGCTGGCCTATCTTCCGCTGCTCCCCGGATTTGCGGTAGTAGAGAGCGGAATGCTGTTCAATCTGCCTGTGGTGCTTGGCGTGCTGGTGCTGGGAGCCTTAAGTGCGGTCTATATCGCCCGTTATAAGGACTATACGAATGCCGTCGATGCCGTCACCAAAATCGATGATCCGCTGCTCGACATGAGCCGGATGATGAAAGAAGCACGGGTGAAGGATGTGGCCACCCAAGATCAGCACTACTCGGCGGAACAACAGAATCAAGGCCAGTTCGAGGGGAAAAGCGGGTACGCTTACCTGAATGCAATCTTTTTCTCACGTCACCGGCGGCTGATCACCAGTCCGATAGAGCGCAGGCTGGTCATCATTGGCTCGCTTTTTGCCGCTGCTTTGCTGACGATGCTGTTGTCCCAATCCGCTTTTACAAAACTGACTCATTATCTGATTACCGCATTGCCGACCTTCCTGATCATTATGAACTATACGTCCATTGGCGAACGCCTCTGCAAGGCGATGTTCTATAACTGTGATCTCAGCCTGCTGCGCTACGGATTCTACCGTGAACAATCGGCCATTCTAAGCAACTTCCGCATCCGGCTGCTGCGTATCAGCGTGCTTAATCTGATCCCGGCTGCCGCGATCTGTCTGGCGGTGAACGTGCTGCTGCTGCTGTCAGCGGAGAACTGGGGGGCGGGGGATGCTGCACTCTTTTGCGTGACGATTGTGGCACTGTCCCTGTTCTTCTCGGTGCATCATCTGTTCATGTACTATATCTTCCAGCCCTATAGCACGGAGCTCAATGTGAAGAATCCGTTCTTTACGATTGTGAACAGTGTGGTGCTGGGGGTAGGATTCATCGCCATGCAGTTCAAGAGTGAGCTTGGTATGTTTGCCATGATCGTAGTGCTCTCTGCTGTGGTGTATATGCTGGCTGCCCTGATTATGGTATACAGGTTCTCGGGCCGGACGTTTCGGGTGAAATGAAGGGAGCCTGCGGGCGGGTTGCGGCACACTTCTAATTTGAGATTCTTGATGTTATGATAGGAGCTTAAGGGAACGAATCACACACGTTGAACCATGTATCGTGCTGCTGGAATAGATCAGGATTCAGAAGTAAAAGAGGTGTCGCAAGTGAGCAGCATTACCGTGGGCAAGGTGCTTAACAATAACGTGATCATTGCCGAGCATCCCCAGTATGCCGAGGTTGTGGTGATCGGCAAGGGGATCGGCTTCAACCGTAAGACGCGGGACCGGATTAATCTATCCTCTGTGGAGAAGATGTTCATCCTGCGCAGCCAGGAGGAGCAGGAGCAATACAAACAGCTGGTGCCGCAGGTAGACGAGAAGCTGATTGAGGTGGTCCAGGAGATTGTGCTGCATATTATGCAGAGCAGCCGCCAGACACTGAATGAGCATATCCATATTGCTCTTACCGACCATATTTCCTTTGCGATCCGCAGAAGCGAACAGCATATGGCTATTCATAATCCGTTTCTGTACGAGACCCGGGAGATTTATCCGGAGGAATACAGTCTGGCGGAATATGCGGTGGAGCGGATCAATGAGGCGATGAAGGTGACGCTGCCGCCGGATGAGATCGGCTTCGTGGCTCTGCATATTGTCAGTGCGCTTAGCAACCGCCATATCTCCGAGGTGAAGCAGCATTCCCAGCTTATCGGGGATATGGTGGGGCTGGTGGAGGATAATCTGGAATACCGTATTCCGCGGGATTCGCTGGATTATTCAAGGCTGGTGACCCATTTGCGGTTCGTTCTGGAACGTCTGCGCCGGGGAGAGACTGTGCGCGAGACCTCGTCCCTGGATGGACTAATGAAGCGGGAGTATCCCGAGATGTACATGCTTGCCTGGAAGCTGACGAAGGTGATTGAGCAGCGGGTGCGCATTCCGGTATATCCGGCCGAGGTCAGCTATCTGACGATTCATCTGCAGCGTATCGCCCAGAAGAAGGAAGATGAGCCGGAGCTGGACCTGTAGCCGATTTTAGGGGTTGCAACTTCAAATCAATGGTGCTACAATGATCCCTGTTATGAACTACAACAGAATACCTACGTGTAACTGATACGATCAGGCATGAGTGATTTACAGTATTATGGTTGTCCAGCCCCATCTCGGGGTACTCTAACGTTAGCGTTAGCCGGGCAATCTGCGTGCTGTATTGCTCATGCCTTTTTTGGCTTCTGTTGAAAGAAATTAAGGATTAGGAAGTGACCCGAATGTTTAAAAAATTATTTGGCGTTCTGCAGAGAGTCGGTAAGGCGCTTATGCTCCCTGTGGCCATTCTGCCTGCGGCGGGCCTGCTGCTTGGAATCGGGAACATGCTGGTTAACCCGGACTTCCTGCAATATGTGCCTGCATTGGAGAACCATACTGTTCAGGCGATAGCCACCGTGCTTATGAACTCCGGGCAAATCGTATTTGATAACCTCTCCCTGCTCTTTGCAGTCGGCGTTGCCATCGGGCTGGCCGGAGGAGAAGGCGTAGCCGGGCTTGCAGCGATTATCGGCTTCCTGGTGATGAACGTAACCATGGGTACGGTAGTGGGCGTCAATGCTTACGTGCTGACCTGGAAGGATTTCTCGTATTCCAGCGTGCTGGGGATTCCCACATTGCAGACAGGGGTGTTCGGTGGTATCCTGGTCGGGATCCTGGCTGCATCCATGTACAAAAGGTTCTTCCGTATAGAATTGCCGTCGTACTTAGGCTTCTTCGCGGGTAAACGGTTCGTACCGATTATGACGGCAGTGACCTCCCTGATGCTTGGTCTTGCGCTCACGATTGTGTGGCCGCCGATCCAGCACGGTCTGAACTATGTGTCACAGAGTATGATTAATACCAACCTGACGCTGTCGGCCTTTATCTTCGGGGTCATCGAGCGTTCCCTGATTCCGTTCGGCCTGCACCATATCTTCTATTCACCGTTCTGGTATGAATTCGGAAGCTATATTGACAAGGCGGGCGATCTGGTCCGCGGCGACCAGCGGATCTTCATGCAGCAGCTCCGTGACGGTGTGGAGTTCACAGCGGGTACATTTACAACCGGTAAATATCCGTTCATGATGTTCGGTCTTCCGGCTGCAGCCCTTGCGATCTACCACGAGTCGAAGCCTGAGAACAGACGGATTGTCGGAAGCTTGATGATCTCCGCAGCGCTGACCTCGTTCCTGACGGGGATTACCGAGCCGCTGGAATTCTCATTCCTGTTCGTGGCTCCGCTGCTGTTCGCCGTCCATGCTGTATTCGCAGGATTGTCCTTCATGACCATGCACATCCTTGATGTTAAAATCGGCATGACCTTCTCCGGCGGGTTCATCGACTATGTGCTGTTCGGCGTCATTCCTAACCGTACCGCCTGGTGGCTGGTTATCCCGGTAGGTCTGGTATTGGCCGTGATCTATTACTTCGGGTTCCGCTTCGTCATCCGTAAGTTTAACCTGAAGACTCCGGGCCGTGAGGATGATTCCGGGGATGAGGATGAAGTAAGCACGGAGAGCGTGTCCAAGACGGGCGACGATCTGCCGCGCAACATTCTGTCCGCCCTGGGCGGCAAAGAGAACATCACCCATCTGGATGCCTGCATCACGCGTCTGCGGGTCGAAGTGAAGGACAAAGCAGGCGTAGACAAGAACCGTCTGAAGAAACTGGGTGCTTCTGGTGTTCTCGAAGTGGGTAACAACGTACAAGCGATCTTCGGCACACGTTCGGACACGATCAAGTCACAGATTCAGGATGTGATGAACGGCAGAACACCGGCTGCAGCCCCTGCTGCTCCGAAGCCGGAGCTTGAACAACAGGCCGGCGAGCAGGGCGATGCTATTATCCCTGAGGATATCGTATCTCCGGTAAACGGCCAGCTGATGGATATTACAGAGGTTCCTGATGCGGTCTTCTCGCAGAAAATGACCGGTGACGGCTTCGCCTTCCTGTCCGAAGACGGCAAGATTGCTTCGCCGGTATACGGCAAGGTATTCAACGTGTTCCCTAGTAAGCATGCCATTGGCATCATGTCAGACGGCGGCAAGGAAGTCCTTGTGCATATCGGGGTCAACACCGTGAAGCTTAAGGGCCAGGGCTTCACGGTTCTGGTGGAGGAAGGCGATCTGGTAGCTGCCGGACAGCCGATTATGGAAGTGGATCTGGAGTATGTGAAGGCGAATGCACCTTCTGTCATCTCTCCGGTCATCTTCTCCAACCTGCCTGAAGGCTCCTCTGTTACGCTGAAGAAGCCCGGCAAAGTAGTTATCGGCGACAAGGATATCATCACCATTCAGTAAAATGTGCAATGGCGAAGCGCTTCCATTATAATGAAAGGGAGCGCAAGCCTTCACTATAATTCACCATCCCAAATTAACAGAAAGCGAGTTGGATTATATTATGCAAACAACTTTCAGAATTATTGACGAAGACGGAATTCACGCACGCCCGGCAACAGCGCTGGTAAATACAGCTACAAAATTTAAAGGCACTGAAGCTTTTGCAGAAGCTAAAGGCAAAAAAGTTACCCTTAAATCCATCCTGGGCGTTCTTTCCCTGGGCCTTGAAGCAGGAGATACCCTGACTCTTATTACTGAAGGCAGTGAAGAAGCAGAAGCATTGAACGCGCTACAGGAGGTTATGGTTAAAGAAGGGCTGGGAGAAGTTCATGAATAAAATTTCAGGAATCGCGGCTTCCGCAGGTATTGCAGTAGCCCGTGCCTTTATCCTGGAACACCCGGACTATACCATTACCAAAACAGCGGTCACGGATGTGGACGCTGAGCTTGCGAAGCTGAAGGATGCCCTGGACAAATCCAGAGGCGAACTTCAGACCATCAAAGAGCGTACCCTGGCTGAGCTTGGCGAGAAGAAGGCGGAGATTTTCGAATCACATCTGCTGATCCTTGATGACCCTGAGCTCATTACCCCTGTAATGGACAAAATCCGTGAGGAATCGGTAAATGCGGACTACGCACTGAATGAAGTAGCTGCTCAATTCGTGGAAATGTTCCAGAACATGAAGAGCGCATACCTGCAGGAACGTGCAGCGGATATGCGTGACGTAACCAAACGTGTGCTGAATCACCTGCTTGGCATTCACTATGTGAGCCCGGCTGAGATCAGTGAAGAGGTTATTGTTATTGCACTGGATCTGACCCCATCGGATACAGCACAGCTTAACCGCAACTTCGTCAAAGGCTTCACCACCAATATCGGCGGACGGACTTCCCATTCGGCCATTATGGCCCGTTCCCTGGAGATTCCGGCGGTTGTGGGCACGAAGAACGTGATGTCCCTGGTCAAAGCAGGCGATCTGGTTATCGTGGATGGTCTGAGCGGCGATGTGCTGATCAACCCTTCGGAAGCTGAAGTGGCCGAGTATACAGCGAAGCAGGAAGCTTACAATCTTCAGATTGCTGAATGGAAAAAGCTCCGCGACGAGCCAACGGTATCTGCCGACGGCAAGCATGTAGAGCTGGCAGCCAACATCGGAACTCCGAATGATGTGACTGGCGTTATTGAGAACGGCGGCGAAGGTGTAGGTCTGTACCGCACCGAGTTCCTCTATATGGGCCGCGACAAGCTGCCTTCCGAAGAGATCCAGTATAATGCCTACAAGACGGTGCTTGAGAATATGCAAGGCAAGCCGGTAGTAGTGCGTACGCTGGATATCGGCGGAGACAAGGAGCTGCCTTATCTGGAGCTGCCGAAGGAAATGAACCCGTTCCTCGGCTACCGTGCGATCCGTCTCTGTCTGGACCGTCAGGATATCTTCCGCACCCAGCTGCGTGCCTTGCTCAGAGCAAGTGCCCACGGCGACCTGCGCATTATGTTCCCGATGATCGCTACCCTTGGTGAATTCCGTGCAGCCCGTGATCTGCTGCTGGAAGAGAAGGCCAAGCTGCGTGAAGAAGGCAAAGAAGTGTCCGACAGCATCCAGCTGGGCATCATGGTAGAGATTCCTTCGACGGCTGTACTGGCGGATCAGTTCGCCAAGGAAGTGGATTTCTTCAGTATCGGAACCAACGACCTTATCCAATATACAATGGCTGCGGACCGTATGAATGAACAGGTAGCCTACCTGTATCAGCCATACAACCCGGCAATTCTGCGACTGGTCAAAATCGTCATTGATGCTGCACACGCCGAAGGCAAGTGGACCGGGATGTGCGGAGAAATGGCGGGGGATGCCACGGCTATTCCTCTGCTGCTCGGTCTTGGTCTCGATGAATTTAGCATGAGCGCTACCTCTATCCTGCCAGCACGCAGCCAGATCTCGAAGCTGTCTGCGGCCGACATGAAGGAAATGGCTGCCCAGGCCCTGCAGCTCGGCACGGCCGAGGAAGTAGCCGCACTGGTGCAATCCCGCGTGAATTAATTCTTTACTCAAGCATTGGTTATAACTCCAACTACTTTGCGGCCTCCTTTACAGGGGGCTTTTTTTTGCGGTTATTTGAATTTCAGCAAATCTGGAACCGCCCGCCCGGGCCTTATTTTATATAATGAGTCCATTACTTTCGGAGGGTGGAACCTTTGTGCAGAGATTCAGTGCTTCACAGATTTATTTGTTTATCGTATTTATGATGTCTTTGGCGGCCAGTACTATATTTACAACCTACAGTATTTACTATGTAACGGAGCTTGGGCTGAATCCGCTCCAGCTTGTGCTGGTGGGAACCGTTGTGGAGCTCACCGTGCTTGTGTTCGAGGGAATTACCGGAGTGGTCGCTGATACCTATAGCCGCAGACTGTCCGTCATTATTGCCGTGTTCGTACTGGGGAGTGCCTTTGTCCTCGAAGGGAGTATTGTCTGGATCATGCATCCGGCTTCCCTGTTGCCTGCCTTCGGCTGGCTGCTGATCTCCCAGATACTGTACGGGATCGGCTGGACCTTCCTGAGCGGAGCGGATACCGCATGGATCGTGGACGAGCTTGGAGAAGAACATACGGGAAGCCTCTTCATGCGCTCCAAAATATTCGGCTTAAGCGCTTCCCTGTTAGGCATTGCGGTCAGCGTAGGTTTATCCCAGGTTGCGTCCAATCTCCCTTTTCTGGCGGGCGGAGTCATCTATTTCGTCCTGGGGTTCATACTGATCCGGTACATGAAGGAGACGGGGTTCATACGCCGGGAGCGTGCGCCGCATTCCTCTGCTATCCGTGAGCTGGGCAAGACCTGGGTCAGCGGTGCGGCTATTCTGAGGCATCATCCGCTGCTCCTGCTGCTGACGGTTGTAACTTTATTCAGCGGTGCTGCGTCTGAGGGATATGATCGTCTGTGGCCAGTCTTTCTTATGAATGAAATCGGATTCCCGGAGATTGGAGTCTCGATGGCGGCTGGCTTCGGGCTGATCAGTGCGGCGACTACTCTGCTGGGTGTGCTGGCTGTCTATATGGCCGGGAAAATCATTGATTTGCAAAAGGAACGTCAAGTAGCGGCCGCCTTGTTCCTCCTGACATCCGTCCGTGCTGGCTGCATTATACTGGTGGCGCTTGCGCCTGATTTCTACTGGGCGATCGGGGCCGTACTGCTCCTGGGGGTGGTCGCTTCGGTCAGCGACCCGATCTATACCACCTGGCTGAACACGAAGCTGCCATCCCAGAACCGGGCTACGCTCTTGTCGATGATCAGCCAGTCCGATGCCCTGGGCCAGAGCGCAGGCGGTCCGGTTGTAGGTTATATCGGCAGCCGGATCTCTATCAGAGCTTCGCTGCTGTCGGCGGGCTTCCTGCTGGTACCTGTGATTGCGTTATACGGCAGGGTGCTGCGGAGGCGGTCATGATGTTCTGGAACTTCATTAGCTTCAATCCCCGGCGATCCCTGCCGATATAGGATATATCCGGTGACATAATTCAACCCTTAACCCAGACCTGTGAACATAGTGTTACATATTATATAATGAACCCTATGTAGCAAATCCGGCGTCATCCGCTTGCAGAGCTGTGCAAGTACAAAGTATTAGTTAAGGAGAATGTGGACATAGCTTGATAGTAATAGAATGATAGTTCTCCGGGAGTATTACGGATGAGCGTAGGGATGGTGAATAGCAATGAGCAGCAATTATATACAAGCAGAACAAGAAATCGATACCTATCAAGGCAATGACCTCGGGTTAACCTACACGGCGGAATACAGTGTATTCAAGGTCTGGGCGCCAACAGCCTTCACAGTGTCGCTCGTATTATATGCAACAGGCGGAAACGGGTTGACCCCGCAGACCGCAGATTACAAGGACAGCGGCAAAATTCTTAGTATGGAGCGCGCTGAGGGCGGAGTATGGACGATCCAGGTTCCCGGTAACCTGAAGGGGAAGTATTATATGTACCGCGCCGTATTTGCTGACGGTTCGATTAATGAAGCGGCCGATCCTTATGCAGTAGCTGTATCGGCCAATGGAACACGGACGGCCATCGTTGATTTGTCCGAGACAGACCCGGACGGCTGGGAGAGCGATGCCTCTCCGGTGCTGCCGCATCCGGCAGATGCTGTAATCTATGAGCTGCATGTCCGTGATTTCTCGGCGGACCAGAGCTCCGGTATGACGTATAAGGGGAAATTCAAGGCCTTCACCGAGACTGGCCTGCGGGATGAGGCGGGTCATCTGCTGGGCATTGATCATCTGGCCGAGCTGGGCATCACGCATGTTCATCTGCTGCCGGTGTTCGATTATCAGACGGTGGATGAGCTGGGCAAGCCAGGGGAAGAACCGGCATCCTCCATCTTCACAGACTATAACTGGGGCTACGACCCCCAGCACTATAATGTGCCGGAAGGCTCTTACAGCTCAGACCCGGCTAACCCGCTAACCCGTATCCGGGAATTCAAGGAGCTGGTTCAGGCGCTGCACAGCCGCGGCATCTCGGTGATTATGGATGTGGTCTACAATCATACCTATGGCTTCCAGAAGGGACCCTTCCAGCCGCTGGTGCCGGACTATTACTACCGGCATGATCAGAGCGGCCGGCTCTCTAACGGCTCGGGCGTCGGCAATGAGCTGGCTACAGAACGGCCGATGGTCCGCAAGTATATCAAGGATTCCCTGTCCTACTGGGCTAAGGAGTACCATATTGACGGGTTCCGCTTCGATCTGATGGGGCTGATGGACAGCGTGACCATGCGCGAGATTACCGAGGAGCTGCGGCTGGAGATTAATCCGGGGCTGCTGCTCTACGGTGAGCCGTGGACAGGCGGCGACTCCCCGCTTGCCTCCAAGACGCTGAAGGGCGTACAGCGCGGCAAAGGCTACGCCGTCTTCAACGACAACTTCCGTGCGGCCATCAAGGGAGACAGCGACGGCTGGGGCAAAGGCTTCGTGACCGGGGAATACGGCAAGGAAGGTGCGATCGCGTCCGGGGTGAGCGGGGCGATTCATGAATTCACCGATGCGCCTACAGAGACTGTGAACTATGTAACCGCACATGATAATCTCAACCTGTGGGACAAAATTCTGGCGACCCAAGGACTTCGCGGGGAAGCCGGGCTGCCGGAGCTTGAGGGCGGCAAGCTGCGGAGCGGCGGGGATCTAAAGGCCGCACTAGAGCAGGCGAATCCGTATGTGGGAGTAGATCCCGAGAATGTGCTGGACCATGAGACGGTACGCCGTTCGTTGCTGGCTAACGGAATCATTCTGACCTCGCAGGGGATTCCGTTCCTCCATGCCGGGGATGAGCTCCTGCGCAGCAAATACGGAGATCATAACAGCTACCGCAGCCCGGACTGTATCAATGCGATCCGCTGGGAGAACAAAAGCAAATTCATTGCAGTATTTCAATATTACAAAGGGCTGATTGAGCTGCGCCGGACACATCCGGCCTTCCGCCTGCACGGGCGCCAGGAGATTGAGCGCAGTCTGGAGTTCCTGCGCTGTGATGGCGGAGTCGTTGCCTATAGACTGAAGGATCACGCCGGCGGAGATACATGGAATAATATCGTGGTGATCTACAATGCCAATATGGAGCCGGTCACCCAGTGTCTCCCGGAGACCTCCGGCTGCTGGAACATCGTAGTCGATCATACCCATGCCGGACCTGAGGCCTTCCGGCAGACGGAGAACGGCAGTGTAGAGGTGGCCGGACTGTCGATGATGGTACTCTATGATAAATACGGGGAGCCTGAGCCGAGATCGAAGATTGTAGAAGTTCATTATGACCGTCCGGACGGCGATTACCGGGGCTGGAATCTCTGGGTGTGGGGTACAGGCATTCAGGATGGACAACGGGACTTCCAGTATATGGAGGAAGATCATGCCGTAGCACGGATTGAAGTGCTGCCGGGGACCTCCACGATAGGCTACATCCTCCGGCTGAACGACTGGGAGGAGAAGGACGGCACTGCTGACCGCTTCATCGACTGCTCGGGCAGCGGGGAGCAGGTTATCAAGGTGACGGTTCGGGAGCGTAGTCCGGAGCATAGCACCGAACTGGCTGATCCGCTGCAGCGGACCAGCTAGAACATTAGAAGAGCTGATTAGTTCCATCTCCTGGGAGGAGGGGAGCTAATCAGCTCTTTTTGGCTAGGAGTTATATGTAGGAAGTCAGCTTCTGCCGGTGCTAGTTCCGCTGATCGCTGTACTTCTTATCCACATGCTCGCTGTACAGATTAGCCTCATTGCCACCATGGTTCTTGGAGCGGTACATCGCAAGATCGGCGGCACGAAGTAGCTCGTTGATGCTGCTGCCGTGCTGCGGGTACAGAGCCACGCCAATGCTGGCAGAGGTGTGGAAGCTGGAGCCCTGATTGACGGACCAGGATTTGTTGAACAGCTGGAGCAGACGGTTCAGCAGCTCGTCCAGCATTTGCGGGCTGGTGAACCGGTGCAGCACCACCGCGAATTCATCTCCGCCGATCCGGAAGGCCTGGCCGGAGCCCTTCACGGTCTGCTGCAGCTCCCGGGAGAGCAGCTGCAGGAACTCATCTCCGGCCAGATGGCCGAGTGTGTCATTGAGCTGCTTGAACCGGTCGCAGTCCAGCAGCGCCACGGCGATCTCCTGCCGGCGCTCCTCAGGCTGGTTGATCAGGTTCTCCATGTACATTTTGAAATGGGCACGGTTGGGAATCGCGGTCAGATGATCATAGAAGGCCAGCTTGTGCAGGCGCTCCTCATATTGCTTGCGCTGGGTAATCTCACGCGAGACCAGCATGAACTGTGCCGGGAAATTGCGGCTGCCCGCAATAGGGGTAACCTTGGTCTCCAGCCACACCCAGTGCCCTTCGGCCGAACGCATGCGCAGCTCGGATATTCTCGGTGAAGACTGCACCACGCTCTTGAGCTTGGCCCAGGAGATTTCGGCTTCACGGATATAGTTGGAGAGCGGCGCCCCTTTGCTTGGCACATAGCCCAGTGCAGCTGCATGGGAAGGCGAGGCATACAGGATCAGACCGTTCGGATCTGTCAGCACAATGAAGTCGGACATCGTCTCACCGATCAGCTGGTAGAGCGATTGCTCGTCCTGCATTTCGTTCTGCAGGGAGATGAGTCTGCGGCTGAGATAGATGATGACCATAACCAGCAGGAACAGAAATACAGAGTAGACGGCGAACAGGGAGCTTTTGAGATTATTGAACTCTGTCATCACTTGGCTTGCATAGGTGTCAATCTTGTCCTCTGCCTGATTCAAGCTTTCCCGTACTTCATTCAGCTCGGTATGTATGGTAAGGGCAGAATAAGAGGCGGGATTCCAGCTCTTCTGAACCCGCTGCGAGATCAGCTCCCGGCCGTTATCCCTCCACGCGGTAAGCGTGGTTCCGAAGTGATCCAGCTCGTTCCTCAGCTTGTCCAGCAGCAGCTCGCTCTGCTTCATTCCATTGAACGGGCTCTTCACAGCATCCAGATTGTAGCGGGCGGTATTGACCCGCTGCAGCGCCTGGGCATTATTGTCCTCGAATTCCTGCGACAGCGTACTGCGCTGCGCGCTGGTCAGCGCCCCGCCGACTGTGGTCTGAAGCGCAAGGGCTGCCTGATAGAGATCGCGGTCGGCATTCAGAATGAGCTCGGAATTCTGGTAGACGTCACTGTATAGGGAGTCGGATAATTTGTTCATCGTATGATTCAGAATCAGCAGGGAGGCCACACTGATCCCAACCAGAAGAACGGTGATGGACGTGAATAATATAATCAGTCTGCGTGTACTTGTGTTTTCCGAAAAAACTGCCACTGTCATCCTCTCCCCGCGCAGAACTTTTGCAAATCTCATGGGTGTAGCTTTGGTGCATGCGAAACTTATCCTTATGCGGAATATGGCTTCATGCAGGCATGTAAGAGAGTATACATTAGCGAGTCCTAGAGAGCAGGGGAAGAAAGAGGCAATAGAAAGAATAACTTCCGGTTAGATCGCGGTTTCTTTTCACCAGTATATAGGACATCCCTTAAGCAGAGCAATTGCTGAAAAAATAATAAGCCCCGTCAGCTTCCGCTGCGGATGCACAGGCCGTGAAGTACACCCTGGAGCCGGAGTGGAAACAGTGGAGACATATCCGTTACAGCCGATACAAAGAACTATTATGTATACCCTACTACTATGTAAAAGGTATTCTGACCTTTGAGTCCTATTACCCACTTTTGCTGCAAACGATACCCCTTTGGTATCAATTGTGCATTAAAAATAAAACAGAAAAATCCGCCAGCCCGGGAATCTGAGACTGGCGGATGGAACAGCAGATTACAAACTGCAGCGTCTAGGAGGATGCTACTCGTTGCGCAGCGCATGAATAGGGCGCATTCTTGCAGCCTTGCTTGCAGGAATCATTCCGAATATGACACCGATGATCAAGGAGAAGGAAAAGGAGATCAGGACCATATTCCAGGAGGGCGCCACATTCAAGGCTGTATAATGACCGACGGCCCAGCTGGCGCCAAGTCCCAGTGCGACTCCGATCAGGCCCCCGGTGCCGCTTAAGACCACGGACTCGATCATGAACTGCAGCATAATATTCTTTTTTTTGGCCCCGATGGCCTTGCGGATGCCTATCTCTCTGGTTCGCTCATTGACCGAGACAATCATAATGTTCATAATCCCTATCCCGCCTACAAATAACGAGATACCGGCGATACCGCCAAGGGCCAAGGACAGAGTGGCGCTGGTCTCATTTACCGTTTCCAGCATCTCCCGGGAATCAAAAACAGAGTAGGCATTCTCGGCTGCACTGAATTTGGCAGTAAGGCTGGCCTCCAGCTTGGTTTTGACATCATCCACATTGTCATTTGAAGTAGTTGTGAGAGTAATGGAGCGGACTCCCTTGCTCTGCAGGAACCGTTCGGCTGTAGAGATGGGGATCAGCAGCTTCTCGTCGCTTGAGCCGACGCTGGTGGAGCCTTTACTCTCCAGCAGCCCGACGATCTTGAAGCTGCTTCCGTTGATCTGTACCTTTTGGCCTACAGGATTATCTGTACCGAATAGATCCTCCGCTGTATCTGATCCGATTAACGCAACCTTCTGCCGGTATTCTGTATCCATCTCAAGCAGGAATCTTCCGGATTGCACGTGGAAATCCTGAACCTCTTCGTAGGCAGGTGTAATGCCTTCTACGGATACGGAAACGTTCTCGGTACCGTGCTTGGCGGTAACGTTCCCGGAGATTACCGGGGATACATTGTCCACCCCTTCAATCTCACCCAGGGCCAGGGCCTCCTCGTAGGTTAGCGAAGTGGTGGCTCCGCGGCCCATAATGTTGACGGTCAGCTGGTTGGTTCCCAGGGAGCTTAGGGACTCTGTAATCTGTGAGGTGGTGCCCTGGCCCACAGCGACAAGTGCAATAACGGAGGATACCCCGATAATGATGCCCAGCATGGTAAGAAAGGCTCTTATTTTACTGCTGAGGATACTTTTGAAGGCCATTTTCATACTCTGGTACAGCATCATGAATGCGCCACCTTCCGATCCTCTACAAGATCCCCGTCCTGAATCCGGATCACCCGTTTGGCCTGCTCGGCAATCTCCAGGTCATGCGTGATCAGAATAATGGTATGCCCCTGTGCGTTAAGCTCCTTAATCATCTCCAGAACTTCCTTGCCTGTCTTGGAGTCCAGCGCTCCGGTTGGCTCATCGGCAAGAAGAATAGGGGGGGTTCCGGCAAGGGCGCGGGCAATAGCCACACGCTGCTGCTGGCCTCCGGACAGCTCGGAGGGACGATGATTCATTCTGCTCTCCAGGCCTACCCGGACCAGGGCACTGCGGGCAATCTCTCTGCGCTCCCTATGGGACATTCCACGATAGATCAAGGGCAGCTCTACATTCTCTACCGCTGATAATTTCGGCAATAGATTAAAGTTTTGAAATATAAAGCCAATCTTTTCGTTGCGGATCTGGGCCAGCCTGTTGTCAGACAGCCTGCGGATCTCCTGGCCGTCCAGGAAATAATCGCCTTCATTCGCCACATCCAGGCAGCCCAGCATGTTCATCAGGGTGGACTTGCCTGAACCTGACGGGCCGATGATCGCAACGAATTCACCGTGATGAATGTTGAAGCTCAGGCTTCTCAGAACCGTCATCGATTCTCCGGCCATCGTGTAGCTGTGCTGCATCTTCTCAACCCGGATCAGCGGCTCTGGTGAGGTCATCGTCCGCCACCGCCTCCACTGAAGCCACCGCCGCTGCCACCGCCGCCGAAACCGCCCGTCCCGCCGCCAGCACCTCCACCGGTACCACCTCCGCCACCGAAGCCGCCCATACCGCCCATGCCGCCTTGCTGCGGAAGCTGCGGGGAGGTAGCATTGCCTGAGGAGATCACGGTCGGGAGGATCACTTCATCCCCTTCACTTAAGCCGCTGACGATTTCGATGCTGCTCTCATTGTGGATACCAGCCTCTACAGCTATCCGTTTCATGCCTGAGGCGAGACCGGCTGGACCTCTGCTTCCGGCTGCTCTGCCGGGGAACTCCGCGCCAGCAGAGGGCTTGGTTTCAGCAGCACCTCTGTCCGCCCTGCCGGATTCTTCATCCCCGGTCCCCGGCACATTGACGAAGGATTTCCCGTTTATCTTCGTTACAGCTTCGATGGGAACGGTCAGAATATCCTTCTTCTCTTCGATCGTAATCGCCACCTCCGCAGACATGCCGATAAGCACACCCTCTGAGTCATTTAATCCTACAGTGACGTTGAACAGGGAGACACCATTAGAGGAGGTCCCTTCTTTGGCGATATCTATGACCTTACCGGTAAAAGACTTGTCCTCAAGGGCATCCAGTGTAATGGCCGAGGCTTGATTCAGCTTGATTTGGGGGATATCCAGCTCATCTACCTGTACGGTTACGCTTAGATTCACGTAGTCGGTCATAGTGAACAGCTCTGTGCCATTCTGGGCCTGTTCGCCGTCCGTAATATTCACGGCAGTGATCGTTCCATCGATAGGAGCGGTCAGCGGATCAGGCGGAGCCATAGCTTCATGGATGGCAGCGATGGATTCCTGCCCGTCCACGATATCGCTATTGGCTTTATCAATGGCTTTTTTTGCCGATTCCAGCTCTTCCTCTGTCGCGTTATTCATAGCCAGCGTCTTGTAGCTCTCCTGTTTATTCTTAAGCTCTGTCTTGAGATTCTCCAGTGACTTTGTCGCTTCCTTCAGCTTATCGTCCAGATCGCCCGCAACAAACGTGATCAGCACAGCACCTTTTTCAACAACATCGCCTTTCTTAACCATGACCGTATCGACCTTCCCGGCTTCTTTGGTACGGATGCTCTCGCTGTTGATCGCCGATACTGCACCTGAACCCGAGACACCCACCAGGATATCCCCCTTACTGGCAACTGCCGTATTCAGCGGAGCGGCATTGATCTGCCGGTTCTGATCCGGCCAGAGCCTATAGCCCGCAATCCCTGCAATAGCAACGAGGACTATCGCTGAAGCGATAATGATGATCTTCTTCTTATTCATTGTGCAGCTCCTTCGGGGGAAGAGGTGGTTGCTTTGGCGGTAACCTCAAGGGAATAGGCCTGGCTGGCGAGCTCTGTCCGCACTCCCTGGAATTCATCGTAGAATTTAAGGGCATAGGTGCCGGAGCTCAGATTTTTGAACAGGACGCTGGTAAGGGTCGTAGAATAAGAATTGTTTGTTCCCAGGGTCAAGTCGGTGCCGAGCATCAGTGCTTTCTCATGAGACTGTCCATAAGGATCTATAACCTGAAGGATGAGCTTATGCTGGTAAGCGCCTGTCTGATAGGTAGTATCCTGATTGAGATTGTAATTGAACGTCACTGCAATGCTGCTTGCACCCTTGGTGAGTTCCCCTGTAGAGCTGGTAACTGCCAGTGTATAAGGGAAGAGGGGGACAGAAGCCAGATTGGTCAAAGGGGTAACCTCTGCCGGTGTCAGTGTCAGCGCTGCCGTATTCACGTATCCCGTCGCAGCCGTTCCTGCGGCAGTCAGCTTGCCATCCGCAATCGCCTGGCTGATATACAGCTGAAGACCTGCGGTGTCCAGTGTGGCCGGGACTTTCGCCCAGAAGGTAACCAGTGTTTTGCCTTCAGGGCTGGTCGACAGCTCGGACTGGTTGGCGGTTGCTTCAAAATATTGCCCGTCAGCAGTCCTGAACTGCCCGTACAGACGGGCCAGATCTGCCTGCCGGACTTCGTCGCTGTTCATTTCCACTTCGCTGTACACCAGGTTCGAGCCGGTTCCTGTATACAGGAGGGTGGAACGTTCCTTCACGGTGGCTTTTTTGCCGGTGGCTGTGATCTTGAAGGCTTCCCCTGCAGCCAGCGGCGCTACACTCTTAACGGTACTGTCGCTTGTACTGAGAGAGAGGAATTGCGACACTTCTGTACCCTTGGTCTCCTGGAGGATGAGCTTGACTAGCCTGAAATCCAGAGTGTATGGAATATGGCCTTGAACCGTTATTTGAGTGCTGGCACCAGGGGCAAGGACTGAAGAGCTGTTGTCCGTATAAGTCTGCGAAGAGGAGCTGAGATCCTTCTGATCCACCAGGAGTATTCCTGTAAAAGCAGGCAAAGTAATGGTCTTGGACGTTGCATTGCGTATCGTTAGTACAGCCTGTACCAGATCCTCGCTGCCCCAAGGCAGACGCAGCAGGGAGTCCAGAGAGACAGCGAAGATACCATAGGTATTGGTTACGCTGGTCTCGGCAGCGAGATGAATCTGGCTCTCCGGCGTATAAGGGATGCGGAAATAGGCCACAGGCAGCGTTACTTTATCCGCGCTGGCCGCAGGAGCAATCATTTGCAGCTCCAGCGAATTCTGAGCCAGCTCCAGCGGAACATTCGCGCTCAGCTCAATCAGCTTCTCTTCCAGCGGCTTCAGGGTCAGGCTGCTCAAGGCAGTGGCCGTCACCGGGAAGCTATAGCCTTCCGCCGACTTGACGTTAAGCTCATAAGCAGGCAAAGTGACCGCTGTGCTGCCGGTATTTTTCACCCGGAGCTGATAGCTCCAGACGCCATTCCCGTTATCCGCATGCACATTTGCCTTCAGCAGCTGCATATCCACATTATTGCTGCCGATGGAGACCTTCTTGGTGTAGCCTGCCGCTACGGTGAAATCTGCCGTTACCGCAGCCGGAAGAGCGTAGGAAGAGACAGGCAGGTACAGCTTGAGTCCTTCATCCAGCTTGGCGATCTGCAGCGTCATCCGGGTGACATTCATGTAGGAGGGAATCTCGGTCATATAATAGAGCGTCTTCTTCTCCTGAGGCTGAAGCTTGAATTCGGGGCTGCTGTCATCCAGCGTAAGCGTGAAGACAGAGCCGCCCGAGGATTTCAGGTACAAGGTATAGCCCGGATCTGTAAGCACTTTGTTACCTAGATTGGTTAGGCTAAGCCCGACCTTGGCATAGACTTTACTGTTATATTTGTAGATTTGCACGGATTCGGCTTTGGTGCCGGCTGTAATACCGCCGAGTTCGACCTTTCGGGTCTCCCCTATCAGGGAAGACAGTGAGTAATTGGAAGGAATCGTGAACGTGCCTATACGCTGTTCATAATTAGCGGCGCTGAAATTCCAGCCGTATATGTTGATATTGAGTCCTTTGACTGAGGCGGCAGTTCCAATATTCGCATAGTATGTAAGACTGGTGCTTTGTTTAGCAGGGATTTTCTTGACCGCACTGTCTGCGCTGACCGGAATTCCTTTAATGATGCTGCCGCCCACAGTTACAACTTTGGAGAAATAGTCCGCCAGATTGACGCTGCTGCCGGCAGTGTTGGTATAGGTAAGCGTGTAGGTGAGAATATTACCGCCGGTTTGGCTCTGAATCCCTACATGGCTCAGCTTCACCTGAAGCGCGGTGCCGAGCTTGAGCGCACTTAGACCGTTAAGTGTGGAGACTTCCGTGACCGCGCTTGCTGCTGTGGCAGCCGTTGAACCGGATGAAGCGGCATAGGCCGTGGTTCCCGTGCTGCCTGCGGTTTGACTTGCGGCAAATGTGCTGAGCAGCAGCAGAACAAATGCTTTTTTTCGTGTAAGCATGTAATTTCCTCCTTGTATGATCTCTTAAGGGAAAATATCAACATTGACTGAATGTCCGCTGAAAAAAAAGCCGTCAAACCGCGCTGAAGCTTAAAGGGAGCTTAAAAGAAGATAAAAAATAAGCGGAAGGTGCGCGGCTTGTCAAACGGGCAGTTTTTGCATATAATAGATGGGCATATCTTCCCAAGTGGAGGATCGAAGTGCAGAGGTTATAATCCGCATACATGCAATGATGGAGAAGAGTACGCAGTGCCTGGCTTACAGGGAGGAAGCGCCGTAGATTGAGAGCGTTTCTAAGAGAGCAGAGCTGCCGAAGTTCACTCCGGAGCAGTTCCCTGAATGTGCTTGAAGAGCGCTAGTAGGGGGGACCGGCCGCAGACCGTTATTTCTGTATAAAGTGAGACAGGTCTTTGCCGCACCGAAAGAGGGAATATTGCTCTTAAGGGAAGCGTACGGCCGTCTAACAAGGGTGGTACCACGGTCTTTTCGTCCCTTTACCGGGAGGAAAGGCCTTTTTTTGTTGAACAATATGAGATTTGAGGGGGCAGTACAAGCCATGAAAGACAAATTGGAAGCACTGAAGGCTGAGGCGCTGACGAAGCTGCAGGCGGTAAACGATCCGCAGATTCTGAATGACCTTCGTGTCAAATACCTTGGCAAAAAAGGCGAGCTGACAGAGGTTCTGCGCGGTATGGGCGGACTAAGCGCGGAGGAGCGTCCGGTGATCGGCCAGGTGGCCAATCTGGTGCGCAGCGCCATTGAAGAGGTGATCGGCGCCAAGCAGGAGCTGTTCCAGCAGCAGGAGACAGAGAGCCGTCTGAATGCGGAGAAGGTCGATGTAACCCTGCCGGGCCGCGGCCTGCCGCAGGGCGGCATTCATCCGCTGAGCCGGGTGATCCAGGAGATCGAGGATATTTTCATCGGCATGGGCTTCCAGGTTGCAGAAGGACCAGAAGTGGAGACGGATTATTATAACTTCGAGGCGCTGAACCTTCCGAAGAACCATCCGGCCCGCGACATGCAGGATTCCTTCTATATCACGGAAGATATTCTGATGCGTACCCAGACCTCGCCGGTACAGGTGCGTACCATGCAGGCCATGAACGGGGAGACTCCGGTCAAGGTCATCTGTCCGGGCAAGGTGTTCCGCCGTGACGACGACGATGCGACCCACTCCTTCCAGTTCCATCAGATTGAAGGCCTGGTGATCGGCCGCAATATCCGCATGAGTGACCTCAAGGGTACCCTGCAGCAGTTCACCAAGGAGATGTTCGGGCCTGCGGCGGGCATCCGCCTGCGCCCAAGCTTCTTCCCGTTCACCGAGCCTAGCGTTGAGGTGGATGTAAGCTGCTTCAAATGCGGCGGCGAAGGCTGCCGTCTCTGCAAGCAGAGCGGCTGGCTGGAGATTCTCGGTGCCGGTATGGTGCACCCGAATGTGCTGCGGATGGGCGGATATGATCCGGAAGAATACAGCGGCTTCGCGTTCGGCATGGGCGCTGAGCGGATCGCGATGCTGAAATATGGTATTGATGACATCCGTTATTTCTACACGAATGATATGGGCTTTGTGAAGCAATTCAAGGGTATTTAGGGATTTGGCGGGTGTGTGCGGGGGCGGGACGGATATTGTTAAGCCGGAGGGATGACGGCAGTGCTAATTAAATGACTGCGATTGAAGGACCGGAGGGGAATTTTGGAACTGTAGGAGCGGTAGCGTCCGCCTTTAGGATTGGATTTCTACTGCGGCCGGCAGTGTAATCAGGAAATTCAATCCTAACAGCGGCCGGAAGTCCAAAACTTCTCTGTAGGAACACTGCAATGCAGAATTTTGTTGCGCGAAGTTGACGTGGGCTTGTTTATATCCGCTTCCGCGCCCCGGCGCAGGCCGGCATGGAGATCAATACATCTGAAACAAAAAGGAAGTGTGCGATTATGAAAGTATCAACCGCCTGGCTGGCCGATTATATATCGCTGGAAGGGGTGACCGCAGATGAGTTGGCGGATAAAATCACCACCGCCGGCATTGAGATTGACGGAGTAGAACGCCGCAACAAAGGGATTTCCGGGATTGTGACCGGCTACGTGAAATCCAAGGAGAAGCACCCGGACGCCGATAAGCTGAACATCTGTATCGTCGATGCAGGGCAGGGTGAGGATCTGCAGATTGTCTGCGGAGCTAAGAATGTCGCAGCGGGCCAGAAGGTTCCGGTCGCGCTGGTAGGCGCCAAGCTGCCGGGCCTGGAGATCAAAAAAGCCAAGCTGCGCGGCGTGCTGTCGCAGGGGATGATCTGCTCGGCCAAGGAGCTGGGCCTGAACGACAAGCTGCTGCCCAAAGAGCTGCAGGAGGGCATTCTCGTGCTGCCGGAGCAGACCGAGGTGGGCCAGGATATTCTCAAGCTGCTGGGTCTGAATGACGAAATCCTTGATTTCGACCTGACGCCGAACCGTTCCGACTGCCTGAGCATGATCGGTGCCGCTTATGAAGTAAGCGCAGTGCTGGGCCGTGAGCTGAAGCTGGCTGATCCGGCGGCAGAGCTCGTGGAAACGGGCGGGAAGGCTGCGGACTCCATCACGGTTACCATTGAGGACGAGGCATTCTGCAGCCATTACGCCGTGCGTTATATTGCCGGAGTGAAGACCGCGCCGTCCCCGCTGTGGATTCAGAACCGCCTGATGGCGGCCGGGGTACGTCCGATTAACAATATCGTAGACATCACCAACTATGTGATGCTGGAATACGGACAGCCGCTGCATGCATTTGACGGCGGGCAGGTCCAGGGCGGAACCATCGGTGTACGGTTTGCCCATGAAGGGGAAGGACTGGTTACCCTTGACGGACAAGAGCGCAAGCTGGAGCCGCAGATGCTGGTGATTGCAGATGGCTCAGGTGCCATTGGCCTGGCCGGAGTGATGGGCGGACTGTCTACAGAGGTTACCGCAGACACCGTTAATATCGTACTGGAATCAGCCAGATTCGATGGCGGAACAGTACGCAAGACCTCGCGTCAGCTGGGTCTGCGCTCGGAAGCATCCCAGCGGTTCGAGAAGGAAGTCGACCCGAATGCAGTCATCCCTGCACTTAACCGTGCGGCTGCCCTGATTGCCCGGTATGCCGGAGGAATGGTGCATGAAGGAATTGTTCAGGCCGGCAGTATCGCTGGTCAGGAGAAGGTGCTGCACTTATCGCTGGAGAAGCTGAACCGCTATCTTGGCACGGAGCTGTCGCTGCTGGAAGTGAAAACCCTGTTCGGACGTCTGCACTTCAAGTGTGGTGATGCGGCCCAGGGAATCGTCGAGGTCGAGGTTCCGACACGGCGCGGAGACATTACCCAGGATGTGGATCTGATAGAAGAGATCGCCCGCTTGTACGGCTACGACAACATTCCGACCACCCTGATCGAAGGCACTACGACGCCGGGCGCGCTTACCAGACAGCAGTCTCTGCGCCGCGAGCTGCGACGCCTGCTCTCGCTCGGCGGGTATCAGGAGGTTATGGGCTATTCCTTCATCCAGCCGGAGCAGAGCAAGCTCTTCCCGATCCTGGCGGAAGGCAGGCAGTCTGTGAAGCTGGCGATGCCGATGAGCGAGGAGCGCAGCGTGCTGCGTACCAGCCTGCTGCCGCAGCTGCTGGAGATTGCCCTCTACAATACGAACCGCCGCCAAGGCGATCTGGCGTTATTCGAAATCGGCAACGTCTTCTTCACGGAGGAAGAAGTCCTTACCCGCCAGCCGAGTGAGCTGCCGGTACTGGGGCTGCTGCTGAGCGGAACACGTGCACCCAAGCAGTGGAACGTGACTGCTGAGCCGGTGGATTTCTTCGACCTTAAGGGTGCGCTGGAGACTGTATTTGCGCATCTGGGCCTTACAGATCGCGTAGTCTATGAAGGGGATGCGCCTGAAGGCTATCATCCGGGACGCTCCGCTTCCATCTATCTGCTTCAGGCAGAAGGCCGTGTGAAGATCGGTTCGATGGGGCAGCTTCATCCTGAGCTGCAGCGCCGGATGGATCTGGAGGATACGTACGTATCTGAAGTTCTGCTGCAGCCTCTCTATGATGCGGCACGCGCCCAGCTGCAGTACAGCGAGCTTCACCGCTTCCCGGGCATGGAGCGGGACATTGCGGTGGTAGTGGATGACGCGGTTCCGGCAGGCGACCTGATCGCGGCGATCCGTGAGCATGGCGGCACATTGCTGCAGAATGTGCAGGTATTCGATATCTACACAGGAGGCAAGATGGAGGCGGGCAAGAAGAGTGTTGCCCTGTCGCTCGTGTACCGTCATACCGAGCATACGCTGACAGACGAAGAGGTTGTGGAAGTGCATGACAAAGTGGTCTCTGCGCTTGAACAAACTTTTGGTGCAGAATTAAGAAAATAGCAGGAATTGTGCAAAGCCGCAGCGAATCCATTTAGAAACAGAGATTCGCTGCGGCTTTTCTGTACCCTTGTGAAGTGCGGAGGAACATGCAAATAAATGCAGTAGACGCGTGCTTTTGCCAAAGGTCAGGAAATCACGCTACAATAGGAGTAAGAGCAAAGAAACCAACTTAGAATCCGCACACATACAAAGGAGGGCACAACTGTGGCTATGGACCGGACCCGTGTCGCCGTGGAGATATACGGAACTTCCTACAAGCTTGTCGGAAGCAGCACAGAATATATGAAGCAGGTCGCCCGTCATGTCGATGAGCATATGCGTGCAATATCGAAATCACATTCCAGACTGGATACGCCGCGGATTGCGGTGCTTACAGCTGTACATATGGCAGAGCAGGCAATCCAGGTTCAGGATTTCAAGAATGAGCTGAATATGCTGACCGGTGAACGTACCGAGCTGCGAGTAGAGGTGTCACGCCTTCAGGAAGCGCAGCGTGAACAGCAGGAAGAATATGAGAAGCTGGAAGCGGCAGCGAAGGAAGAGGCGGCGCGGTTGATTGCCGCTGCCGAAGAAGAACGCTCAAGGCATCTGGAGCAGCAGGAGCAGGAGCGGCAGCTGCAAGCCCAGCTGCTGGAGGAAGAGAAGCAGGCTGCGGCCGCCGCCCGCGAGCAGCTGGTGCAGGAGCTGAAGACACGCGAGGAGGAGCTTAAGGCGCTGCGCCAAGGTCATGCAGCAGAGCAGGCTGCAAGCCGTGAGACGGCGCGGCAGGAGCTGGAAGCCGCAGAAGCCATGCGGCTACAGCAGCTGGAAGAGTTGAAGTCTGCCCATCAGCAGGAACTGGAGCAGCTGCGCGAGACGCTGATCCGCGAGAAGACAGAGACGTTGTCTGCCCTGGAGCAGGAGCTGCATGAGACGCGGGAGTCGATGGGCAGCGAGATCGTGGAGATCCGCTCCACGCTCAGCAAGGAGCTGGCTGATACCAAGGCCGCGCTCACGAGTGAGCTTACCGGGGAACGGGAAGCGCTTGAGAAGGAGCAGGCCAAGAACAAGGAGCTGCGGCAGTCCCAGGGGACGCAGGAGCACCGGCACAAGCAGCAGCTTCAGGAGCTGGAGAAGCAGCTTGGGGAGCTGCGCGGCGGAACCGGGCAGCTCCAGTCCCGGCTGCGGGCGGCGGAAGCCGGGCTGAAGGGCGAACGCGATGCGCGGCTGACGCTGCTGGCGCAGTACGAAGCTGTGCTGAAGCGGGAGGAGCAGCTCGGGGAGGAGCTGCGGCTCGCGGCAGAGGGGGCGGAGCAGCATAGCGCCGAGCTGGAGGAAGCTCGCCGGCGCTATGGGGCTGTAGAGAGCGAAGCGGCAGAGCTGCGCGGCGCGCTGCAGGAGAAGGCGGACAAGCTGAGCACGGCGCTTGAGGAGCTGCACACTGCTACGGAGCTTGGCAATCTGCTGAACGATGAACTGGAAGGGCTCCGCCAGCGTTATGAGCTGACGCAGGAAGAGGCGGCAGCTCTACGCACATCGCTGCGTGAGACCGCAGACAAGCTGAGCACGGCGCTTGAGGAGCTGCACACCGCTACGGAGCTTGGCAATCAGCTGAACGATGAGCTGGAAGGGCTCCGCCAGCGTTATGAGCTGACGCAGGAAGAAGCGGCAGCACTGCGCACATCTCTGCGGGAGACCGGGGACAAGCTGAGCCGGACGCAGGTCGAATTCGACCGCACGGCCGAGGAGGCTGCTTCCTGGCAGGAGCGCGCCAATAAGCATATGGAGGATATCGGCGAGCTGGAGATGAAGCTTCTGGAAGAAGGGGAGAAGTCGGCAGCACTGCAGCGTGAAGTGGAGACCCTGCGCGGACAGGCAGACGGCATGGTTCAGCAGCTTGATCAGGAAGCGCGGCTTCGTGCCGAAGCGGAGCAGGAGCTTACCGTTCAGCAGGAGGCGGCAGAGACAGCCCGCAAGGAACTGGCAGCGCTGCGCGGCCGTTACGAGGAGCTGATCGCCCAGTACGACGAGATTCTGCAGGACGGGGAGCAGCTGAAGGAACGCTGCGAGCTGCTGGAAGCTGAAGGCGAGGAAGCTGCGCGGCGAATGGAAGAGCTGTATGAGGCAGGCCGTGAAGCTGCCGCTGCGTCGGCGGAGCAGCAGGAAGCACTCCGCGAGACCCGGGAGTACGAAGCTACCTGGAAGCAGAAAGCTGAGGAGCTTCAGCAGCGCGAGCAGCAGTGGAACGAGCAGGAGGCACAGCTGCGCGAGGAGATAGAGATCTGGCAGCAGGAGGCCCGGGAAGCCGAGGCCCAGGCGGAAGCAGTCAGCCGCTCGCGCACTGAGGCAGCGCAGCAGCTGGATGAAATCGGCGAGAGCTATGAGATGGTCCAAGGCCAGCTGCGGCTGGTTCAGGCCCAGTTCGAGCTGCAGCAAGGGGAGCTGGAGAAGCTGTCCCAGGAGCATCGCAGCCTGCAGGCGGAATATGCCAAGCTGCAGAGTGAATATAATGAATGGATTCAACTGATCGAACAGGACAGTTGAATGGCGGATGCATCACAGGAAGAGCTGTTGTAAGCAGGAATGCTTAGAACGGCTTTTTCTGCTGTGCAGGGACGGGGGACGGATTCCTCCTTAGGGGGACTGCAAGGGAGGGTTGCTGCTCTAAAGTTGGCTGGAGTGATTTAGTGGACAAATCCTGCACTAAATACAACATTCGTACCTCTGAAGCAGCAAATTGCGGGAAATCCTGCCCAGAATGCAATATATCTCAGCCAATGCCCCGCTACACCGGTAACATTCCTGCAAAATATGCAACATTAGGCGTTCTCAAGCTGCAATCCGTTAGAAATCCTGCAAAATGTGCAACATTCAGCGAGCCCAGGCTGCTTTGAGGAGCACAGGTGCCCTCAACACAATAACTGTTGCAACCGGTTACAACCCGGGGTAGGATGTTGGTTGAGGTGAACGGGATGGATAAGAAATGGGTAAGCGGCGTTGGGGTTATTGTGCTTTTTATACTGTTGTCCTATTTGTTTATAGGCTTCGCGCGCCATTCTGCCCGGATGGGCAATATTGTCAAGGAATTAAGCGGCAAGCCCAGTCAGGAGAAGCCCGGATATCATATTGTGCTGATCGAGCAGGAGCGGTACCACCCGTACTGGGAAATGGTCGAGAAGGGGGCCGCAGAGGCCGCAGCGAAATACGGGATAGAGATCGAATTCACGGGACCGGTGCGCAATAACATGGAGGAGCAGATCAGCCTGCTGGAAAAAGCGATTGCCGCCCAGGTGGATGCCATCATCGTGCAGGGGCTCAACGACGAGAAGTTCACGCCGGTGATTGATAAGGCCGTGAACCGGGGGATTCCGGTGATCACGATTGACACGGATGCTCCGGCCAGCCGGAGACTGGCCTATGTGGGCACTGACAATGTAGCTGCCGGTGAGGCGCTGGGGCGCATGGTAGTGAAGACGACTGGCGGAAAAGGCAAAATAGGCGTAATCATCGGCAGCGAGCTGGCCAAGAACCAGCTTCAGCGTCTGGACGGGCTGAAGAACATCGTGAAGGACTACGGCGGCATGGAGATTGTCGATGTCCGCAGTTCCAACATCTCGCATATGGAGGCGATCCAGCAGGCGGCAGATATGCTGCGGTATCATCCGGAGATCGATGTCATGGTCGGGACCAGTTCAACGGACGCGCTGGGGGTCTTGCAGGCATCGAGAAGCCTGAAGCACGGGCCGCTGACCATTATCGGCTTCGATAATCAGGCGGAGACGCTGGATGCCATCAGCCGGGGAGCGATCACAGCGACTGTTGCGCAGCAGCCCTACCTGATGGGGAATATGGCGGTCCGGCTCCTCCATGAGCATTTTAATGGTGCCCAGTTACAGCCCAGGTACTATACCGGTGTGAAGGTGCTGGATAAGACCAATGTGCAGGAGGGAGAGAGCCTATGAGTATCCGCCTGAAGCTGCTGATCTGCATTCCGCTGCTGGTGCTGCTGATGAGCTCGGTCTCCTTCGTACTGTTCCAGAGCGGGAAGAATGTGCAGGAGAGCTACCACCTGATGATGAACCGGATCATGCTGTATAAGGAGGTATCCTATGAGGTCGGCGAGAATATGCGCTCCTTGAACCGCTTCATTATGCAGGTGGATACAGACAGCTTCCCGGAGGTGGAGAAGCATCTGGGCGCGGTACTCGAGCTGCGCAGCAGGCTGGACGGGATGAATACCATCGGGGGCAGCGGCCTTCCGCTGATGAACTACAGCCACCTTATTGATACTTTTGTCGAGCAGGCGGGCCAGATGATCACGGAGATTGACGGACAGGATGCGAATTCGCTGGCAGGGGCCTATATCGAGGCAGAGCAGACGCAGCGGTTCATCCGTGAGGAGGCCCAGGAGCTGGTCGATCTGGAGCTGGACCAATATAAGCCGATCTACGCTGAGATTATGTCCACGACAGCGAAGCTGAACCGGATGGGCAGTCTGCTGGTGATTACCGCGGCGCTGCTTAGCATCTGTATGGCAGTCTGGCTGTCCAGCAGCATTACCGGACCGATCCGCCGCCTGGTGGCAACGGCCAAGCAAATCTCGAAGGGACGGATGGATACCAAGGCGCCGGAGAGCGCGGGGAACGATGAGATCAGCATACTGTGCCGCGCTTTTAACGGGATGATCGATAATATCCAGGAGCTGATGAAGGAGAATATCAAGAGTGCGGAGAAGGACCGGCTGGTCAAGGAGCTGGAGCTGAAAATGCTGCAGAGCCAGATCAATCCGCATTTCCTGTTCAACACACTGAATTCCATCGCCAAGCTTGCGTACCTTGAAGGGGCGGCGAGAACCAGCGATCTGACCGTGTCCGTCTCGCGTCTGCTCCGCTATAATCTGCAAAAGCTGGACCAGGCCGTTCCGCTGCGCGAGGAGGTCGAGCATGTGAACGAGTATATCAACATCCAGCGGGCCCGCTTCCGGGACCGGATTGCTTTTGAGATGGAGATTGATGAGGAGGCGATGGACGGGATGGTGCCGTGTCTGACGCTGCAGCCGATCTTCGAGAATGCCTTCGTTCACGGTCTGGAGCAAATGGAGGAGGGGGCTAAGCTAACGCTGTCCATCCGTTACCGCAGCGGGCAGGTGGAGATTGTAATTAGCGATAACGGAGCGGGCATGAACCGCGAGACGGTAGCCCGTCTAATGGGCTCGATTCAGCAGGAGGCGCCGCATTCCAGCGGCAAGGGCCAGTCTACCGGACTTGGGACACATAATGTTTTTAAAAGACTGCATTTATTCTTCGACGGCCAGCAGCTCATCGAGATCAACAGCAGTGAAGGGCAGGGGACGGCGGTGCTGTTCCGGCTACCCTTCCAGACCTCGGCCTAGAGGCACTCATCCGAAGTGAAGGGGGAAACGATAACGATGTACAAGCTGCTGATCGCAGATGATGAAGCACTGGAGCGGGAGGGGCTGGAGCTGATGATCCGGCATCTGATCCCGGACAAATTCGAATTCCTGCATGCGGGGAACGGGCGGAAGGCGATTCAGCTGGCGGAGGAGCACCGGCCGGATATGATTTTCATGGATATTAAGATGCCCGGGATTCAGGGACTGGAGGCGGTGCGGCAGATCCGGGAGAAGCTTCCGGCGGCGCAGATTGTGATGATTACGGCCCATGACTACTTCGCGTATGCCAAGGAAGGGCTGCTGCTGGGTGTGCGCGACTATCTGCTGAAGCCGGCCCGGCGGGAAGAGGTTGCGGAGGTGCTGAGGAAGCTGATGGCGGTCATAGAGGAGGCGCGGGCGCGCAGGAATGAGCAGCTGGAGCTGCAGGAAAAGCTGGCCCATCTGCTGCCGCTGGCCGAGAATGAGCTGACCCTGATGCTGATGCTGGAGCATGTGCAGGATCTGGAGCCGGAGCAGCTGGCCGGGCTGCTGGAGCTGCACTTCAGCAAGGGCTACGCGATGGTCCTGTCATTCCCCCGGCATGGGGAGACGGGCTGGGAGACATTCCGGCAGTCCAAGCGGGAGATCTATGAGGCGGTCAAGCAGTTTGCCAAAACAGGACTGGGCTGCCTCGCCGGACCGCTGATCGGGCATCAGCTGGCGCTGTTCATTCCCTTGCCGCCGGGGAGGACCGGATATTCCCAGCGTGTCAGCTCGCTGGACTGGGGAGAGCGGCTCCGCACCTATGCCCGGGAACGCTTCGGCCTGCCCCTCGGCATCGGGATCGGCTCGATCCGTGAAGGCTGGGACGGGCTTAGCCGTTCCTACCGCGAAGCCGTCCGGGTATGTGCGGACCACCAGCATTCATTGGGTGTGCACCATTACGATGATATGATCCAGAGCTCGGGGCAGACGGCGGTCTCGCTGGATGAAGAGAAGAAGCTGCTTACCGCCCTGCTCCAGCGCAGCAAGCAGGAGGCCGCCCAGCGCTTCAGCCTGCTGTATGACTCCTTCGAGCAGGGAGGGGAGCAGCCGCTGTCCGCCGTGCGCGGGGAGGTAACCGGCCTGCTGCTGTTCCTGGCCAGAGGCGTTCACTCCACGGCCGGTGCGGAGCTGCTGGCTTCGCTGAATGCAGCGGAAGATCCGCATGCTCTGCGGTTAAGCGCGGAGGCCTGGCTGGAGCGGCTGATCGATGGCCTGGAGGAGGAGCAGGAGCATCACCGGTCCCATGTGCATCAGCGGGCGCTGCTCTATATCAGCCAGAAGTACAAAGAGGATATCTCGATGGAGCAGACGGCTGAATACGTGAACCTGAGCCCGCACTATTTCAGCAAATTATTCCGGCAGCATGAAGGAGAGACCTTCATCGACTATGTCACACGGCTGCGGATGAATGAAGCGAAACGCCTGATCTCTGAGGATCAGCTGAACCTGAAGGAAATCTGCTATGAAGTAGGCTATAAGGACCCGAATTATTTCAGCCGGGTCTTCAAGAAGGCTGCGGGGATGACGCCAAGCGAATTCCGCCAGCAGCAGGAGAAGCCGGGTCCTTGCTGAGCGCAGCAAGGACTTTTTTGTGCTGTTGCCCCGGTTTATCCTATGAAAGCCGGGGCGGAGAATTACATTACAGCAGGCAAGACCAAGAATGCGGGTGGAGGGCAAATAAGTGCAGGGAATCGCTGCTCCCGGGGCGGTTTTTCCATGCTACACTTTTTTTGTAAGCGCAATCAAATATAGGGCTGACGAAAAGGGGCGTAGCAATCGTGAGAAAATACGGAAGAATAGTTTCCCTCGGGCTGGCGGCGATGGTGCTGGCGGCATCGGTGGCGGGCTGCGGTGTGGTCTCAAACGGTGACAACGAGAAGAAGGAGTCTGCGGGAGCGGCCAAGGACGGGGACAAAATTGTCATCGGCATGTCCATGGATACCTTGAAGGAGGAGCGCTGGCAGAAGGACCGGGATATTTTCACAGCAAAAGTACAGGAGCTTGGCGGTGAAGTGAAGGTGCTGGCGGCGAATGGAGATGATGCAACCCAGCTAAGCCAGGCGGAGCAACTGATCTCCCAGGGTGTGGATGTGCTCGTGGTCATTGCCCATAATGCGGAGGCTACGGCTCCCATCGTGGATAAGGCGCATAAGGAAGGCATCAAGGTCATTGCCTATGACCGGCTGATTAACAATTCTGAGGTGGATTATTACATCTCCTTCGATAATGTGCGTGTTGGTGAATTCCAGGCTCAGGCGGTCATCGACAAGGCTCCGAAGGGCAATATCGTTTACATCGGCGGCGCGGATACCGACAACAACGCCCACATGTTCAAGGAAGGTGCGATGAATATTCTGAAGCCGCTGGAAGAGAAGGGCGATATCAAAATCGTCTACGACCAGTTCTCCAAGGACTGGAAGCCCGAAGAAGCGCTGAAGAATATGGAGAATGCGCTGACCGCGAACAATAATGATGTACAGGGCGTGGTGGCTGCGAATGACGGGACAGCAGGCGGCTCCATCCAGGCATTGACGGCACAGGGCATGGCGGGCAAAATTCCGGTATCCGGCCAGGATGCTGACCTTGCCGCTGTACAGCGCATCGCCGAAGGCACACAGCTGATGACGGTCTACAAGCCGATCAACGCAATCGCCACCAAGGCGGCGGAAATGGCGGTGGCGGCTGCCAAGGGCGAGAGCATTTCGACAGATAAGACCGTTAACAACGGTAAAATTGATGTTCCATCCGTGCTGCTTGATCCGCTTGCCGTCAACAAGGATAACCTGGATGTGCTGATCAAGGACGGCTTCCACAAGCTGGAGGATGTGTACAAGAACGTTCCGAAGGACCAGTGGCCGAAACAATAAGGGCAGCCTGTACGGCAAGCAGATGCGGCGCCAGTGGCGAACCCGCATCTGCTTGCTGCTTGAGGGCAGGAAGGAGGAACGGCAGGCATGGATGTACTTGAAATGGTAGAGATCAGCAAGAGCTTCCCCGGTGTGAAGGCGCTGGACCATGTGAACTTCAAGGTGAAGCAAGGAGAGATTCACGCCTTGTGCGGAGAGAACGGCGCAGGCAAATCCACGCTGATGAAGGTGCTGAGCGGGCTGTACCCTGCGGGGACCTATGAAGGCGAAATCCGCATCGGCGGGGAGAAGAAGGCATTCCACCAAATTACCGATGCCGAGCAGGCCGGTATTGCGATTATCCATCAGGAGCTGGCGCTCGTGAAGGAGATGACCGTCGGCGAGAATATTTTCCTGGGGGCAGAGCCGGTGAAGCGCGGGGCCATCCAGTGGAATGAGCTGTACCATCAGGCTTCGCTGTGGCTGAAGAAGGTGGGGCTGAACCTGTCGCCGGATACGAAGATCGGCAATCTGGGCATCGGCCAGCAGCAGCTCGTAGAGATCGCCAAGGCGCTCTCCAAGCATACCCGGATTCTCATTCTGGATGAACCGACAGCGGCGCTGACCGAGAGCGAGGTGTCCATCCTGATGGGCATCCTGAACCAGCTGCGGCGCGAAGGGGTTACCTGTGTCTATATCTCCCACAAAATGCCCGAGGTGTTCGCGCTGGCCGATTCCATCACCGTGCTGCGGGACGGGAAGACAGTGGCGACGCTGGACCGCCAGGCGACGAACGACGACCAGGTGGTATCGCTGATGGTCGGCCGTGAGCTGACCGAGCGCTATCCGCGCGTCCCGCATTCCCCCGGGGACAAGGTGCTTGAAGTCGCAGACTATAATGTCTGGCACCCGGAGAAGCGTCAGCAGAAGGTGCTTAGAGATATTGGATTTACGCTCCGCCAGGGCGAAATTCTGGGTATTGCCGGGCTGATGGGGGCCGGACGGACAGAGCTGGTCAGCAGCCTGTTCGGCGCATATGGCGGAAGAAGCGAAGGCACGGTGCTGATCGAAGGCAAGGCCGTTAAGATCCGTTCCATTGCCGAAGCGATCAAGGCCGGGATTGCCCTGGTCACGGAAGACCGCAAGCGCCAGGGGCTGGTTATGGGAATGGATGTCAAGCGCAATACGACGCTGGCCACACTCGGCAAGGTCTCAAGGCTCGGAGTGATCAATGAGAATGAGGAGATCAAGTGGTCTGAGCAGTACGTAAAGGATCTGAAGACGAAGACAGCTTCGCTGGAGACGCTGGTAGGCACACTCTCCGGGGGGAACCAGCAGAAGGTGGTTATCGGCAAATGGCTGATGAGTGACCCCAAGATTCTGATTATGGACGAACCCACCCGGGGCATCGATGTCGGGGCAAAGTACGAAATCTATAATCTGATGAACAAGCTGGTAGAGCAGGGAGTAGCTATTATAATGATCTCCTCGGAGCTTCCGGAGGTGCTCGGGATGAGCGACCGGATTCTGGTGATGTGCGAAGGACAACTGGTACGGGAATATGACTGGCGCGAGGCAACGCAGGAGAATATTATGCTGGCCGCCACAGGAGGCAGATAGAGATGCAGCTGCAAAAAGAGCTTAAGGAACCTGAAACGGTTCCGGCCGCCGGAGGATCGCGCTTGCGTACCCTGTTCGGCAAAATGGATATGCGTGCTTATACGATGATTGGCGCATTAATTCTGATCTGGGTCCTGTTCGGCGCGTTGAATCCAACCTTCCTGACCTCGCGGAACCTGTCCAATCTGTTCACGCAGATGTCGGTGACCTCTATACTCGCCATTGGCATGGTGCTGGTTATCGTAGCGGGCCATATCGATCTGTCCGTCGGCTCCATCGTCGGCTTGACCGGCGGGATGGCGGCGATTCTCAGCAACTGGCTGGAGCTGCCCGCTATCGTGGTCATTCTTGGTACCGTGGCCGCAGGTGCGGTGTTGGGTCTGGTGCAGGGCTGGCTGGTCGCCTATAAAATGATTCCCGCCTTCATCGTCACCCTCGGCGGGATGATGGTGTTCCGCGGGGTGCTGATGGGCGTGACTGAATCAATGACCATTCCGGTATCTGATCCGGTGCTGGCGCTGCTCGGCAATGCCTATTTTGCCTCAGGCTTCGGAATCATTCTGGGCGTACTCGCAGTGGCTCTGCTGCTGTATAGCGCGTTCACGAAGCGGCGCTCCCGCAAGAAATACGGGTTCACTGTCGCCCCGCTCGGCATGGATATCGCGAGGGTAACAGGACTGTCCCTGCTCGTGGTAGTCTTCGTGGCCTTGATGAACAACTACAAAGGGATTCCGTTCCCGATCATCTTCGTCATTGTGCTGGCGGCCATCTTCTACTTCCTGTCCACCAAGACGACCTTCGGCCGCCATATCTATGCCATAGGCGGTAATATTGAGGCAGCGCGGCTCTCCGGGATCAACATCAAGCGCAAGACGATGATGGTCTTCATCCTCAGCGGCCTGCTCGGCTCCATCGCCGCCATCGTGCTGACCTCCCGCCTGGCCTCGGCGACCATTACCGCAGGCAATATGGCCGAGATGGACGCCATTGCCGCCTGTGTCATCGGCGGCACCTCCCTGATGGGCGGAGCCGGAACGGTCATCGGCGCTCTGATCGGAGCGCTGGTCATGACCTCGCTCGATAACGGCATGTCGCTGATGGGACTGGAGTCGTTCTGGCAGTATGTGGTCAAGGGCTCGATCCTGGTCATCGCCGTCTGGCTGGACATTTCAGGCCGCAGCAAGGGTGTGAAGTAAGAGCAATTAACATGAATAAGCCGGCCGGGACGATGTCCCTGCCGGTTTATTTGTTGTAGTAGAAAACTATAGTATGTGACGGACGGAAAACCGAACACAATGTACACGTGCTAGGTGAGTGAGCCGGATGTATGCGGAAAACCGAATATAATGTGCACGTGCGAGGGTGAGTGGGCCGGATGTATGCAAAAAAACTAATATAATATGCCAGTGCGTAGGTGAAAGAGCCACGTGCAGGCCAAGCGAACCCAATGAGACGCATTAGTACACCTGAATTCCTCAGATGAGGGCCGAATGAGCCCAATGAGGCGCACTAGTGCACCTGAATTCCTCGGATGAGGGCAGAACGAGCCAATGAGGTGCACTAGTACACCTGAATTCCTCAGATGAGGGCCGAACGAGCCAATGAGGTGCACTAGTACACCTGAATTCCTCAGATGAGGGCAGAACGAGCCAATGAGGTGCACTAGTGCACCTGAATTGCTCAGATGAGGGCCAGACGAGCCAATGAGGTGCACTAGTGCTGCACAATTGCCCATGAGGCCCTGGAAAGTTGGCTAAACGAGCGAATGAAGGAAATGAAAGGGATAAATCCCTCTGAATCCGCCGAAAGTGGGCGG
Organism: Paenibacillus sp. FSL M7-0420; assembly: GCF_038002345.1. Classification (NCBI taxonomy): domain Bacteria; kingdom Bacillati; phylum Bacillota; class Bacilli; order Caryophanales; family Paenibacillaceae; genus Paenibacillus; species Paenibacillus sp. FSL M7-0420. The sequence goes on from NZ_JBBOCJ010000001.1 coordinate 1,736,196, forward strand.
ACGGAGTAAATGAAAGGGATAAATCCCTCTGAATCCGCCGAAAGTGGGCGGACGGATCAAATAAAAGGGATAAATCCCTCTGAATCCGCCGAAAGTGGGCGGACGGATCAAACGAAAGGGATAAATCCCTCTGAATCCGCCGAATGCGGGTGGACGGATCAAATGAAAGGGATAAATCCTTCAGAGCCCGCCGGAAGCTGGGTTATTCCACTCTGTTAATCCCCCCTTTATTCCACAATAATCTTGGCGGTCATTGCGCTGTGGCCGGAGCCGCACATGATGGCACAGGTCATCTCGAAGGTTCCGGCTTCCTCGGGCAGCACCACCTGCGAGGAATTCTTGGCATCCAGCCGCAGCTTCATCTCCGGGATCAGAATGCCGTGATTGCCGCTCTCATTTTCAAAGATGATTTTGACAGGGACGCCCTTCTTCAAATGGTACTCCGGCTGGTCAAAGCTATAATTGCTGGCCGTAATGACGAGTTCTTCCTCCGCCGTCAGATTGCTCCCGGCAGCTGCGTTGTTTGCGCTATCAGAATTGCTGCTGTTCCCTCCGCAGGCCGTTAGCAGAAGCACAAAAAGAATAGAACAAAGAATAGCCGACTTCCTGATCATATGCATCCTCCTCATCTACTTGGACAGTTGACCTTAGCATAGCCTAAATCGGTCAAGTTGTCTTGATCAATCTATGAAAAATACTCTATCCACCGTTATTCAACGTATCTGCAAACTTTGTCGAAATTTGCAAAAATATGATGCAAAATAGTTTAAAATTAATTATAATTAAGCCTAATATAATTAAAGCTTCATATTATTCCACTAGAAGCAGGGGAGTCATATCATTATAGATTACGCGTTGCAAAGTGCAGAGAGATGGCACCGGAGAATATTGTATGGCTACTGGATCATCGTACTCTGTCTGCTGCTCGCCCAGTTCCTGTATATGCTGTACTCCCGTTCTGCCCAGATGCAGACGATTTTTAGTCCCGGCAAAGGCCATGTGTTCATAGTCTGCAACCTGATGATTGTCCTGACAATGGCTTCTGCCGAGGTCTGGCTGCGGCGCTCGTTCCGTTATCATAAGCAGGCGGTTGTAGTCTGCAGCTTTATGGTTTCCTATCTGATGTATTTTGTGCTTGAGCCTTATGTAGACGGTGCCCAGATGACGCTGATGATGCCGATTATGCTGGCCCTCATCTATTTCGACCAGCGGTTGCTGTATTCGCTTGGAGCGTTTAGCATTGTATTCTACGGGGGGATCTATTTCGGGCTTGAACGGCCGCTGCTTGGTAAGCCGCTGCTGGAGTTTGTGCTGGTGGAGTGTGTGTATGTTGTTTTTGCCCTGATGGCGCAGGCGGTGATCCTCCGTGGCCGCGAGACGCGCGAATATCTGGAGCAGCTCACCAAGTCGGAGCAGGAGCTGATGGTAGAGCGGGCGATTTCGGACAAGCTGCTGAAGATGGATGCGTTAACCGGCCTATATAATCACAAGACGTTCCATGAGTATCTGGATTCGCTGCTGGAGCAGTGTGAGAGCAACGGACTGAGGCTGCAGCTTGCGCTGCTGGACATCGATAATTTCAAGCAGGTCAATGACAGATACGGACACTGGGTGGGCGATCTTGTGCTGAAAGAGGTGGCGGCCAAGATGGGCAGCCTGATCGGGTTGAATGACTTCGCGGCAAGGTATGGCGGGGAAGAATTCGCAGTGATTTTTACGGATAAAAGCTTCCAGGAAGCCTACGCTGCTGTCGAACAAATGCGTATCAGCATTGCCGCCATGTGCCATCCGTATGCCGGGAACAAGCCCATTACTGTCAGTATCGGACTATGTCACTACCAGCTTGGAGACGGCAAGGAGCTGTTGTTCCGCAAGACGGACGATTCGCTCTATACAGCCAAGCGCAGCGGGAAAAATGCTGTGGTGACCTCTGCGGTTACTTCCGGTGAAGAACATAAATTTACAGAAAACCCCCAAGTTCCGATATAAACCGGGAGCTGGGGGTTTCATTGTCTGCACGGGCCTGGCGTAAGTTATTTGCCTGCTTCGAACGGAGTGGATACCGGCAGAAAGAGGTCGATGATCCCGATGACCAGTGCGGCAAGTAAGGCACCAAGCACCGAGACACTGACTCCGCTGACGACAAACTGGGCAATCCAGATAACCAGAGCGCTGACCAGGAAGCCGACGATACCGCGGCCGAAGGGCGTTGTTTTTTTGCCGAAAATGCCTTCAACGACCCAGCCGAGCAGCGCGATCACCAGAGCAAGCATGAATGCGCTCCAGAATCCCCCGACCGTGAACTGCGGAACAATCCAGCCGACCACCATCAGCACGATTGCAGCGACTATGAACCGTACTACATGAGCTAAGAATCTCAATGAACTAACCTCCTTTGGCGTTCGCTTAAGGATATGTGCGTTGTTATTGTGGCCCGAAGCCGGTTTTCTATGCCCAGAAATCATACCCAAATAGCGAAAATGGGCTAAATTAGGTATAATGGTTCCATCTATGAAGGGAGCTGTGACAGTAATTGGACGACAAAATTTTGCATACGCTTGAATATCGCAAGATTTTAAATAAATTGATGCAGTATACGCAGACGCCGATGGGACGGCTGACCGCCGAGCTCCTGAAGCCTTCCGGTGATTTCGAAGGGGTGAAGAAGCTCCTGCAGGCTACGGATGAGGCGGTAAATGTTGACCGGTTGAAGGGAATTCCCTCCTTCGGCGGCGTGACCGATATCCGTCCTGCGCTGAAGCGTGCATCAATTGGCGGGATGCTCGGCACAGCAGAGCTGCTTGCGGTAGGCAACACGATTGGCGGGGCCCGCCGGGTCAAGCGGTTCCTGAATGCCATGCATGACGATGAGAGCATTCCTGCCCTCTTCGCACAGAGTGATCTGCTGTCGGAGCAGAAGCCTGTTGAGGATGCTATCCGCATGTGTATTGACGAGAATGCCGATGTAATGGATTCGGCGAGCCCGGAGCTTGCCTCCCTCCGCCGCGAGCTGCGCGGGGGAGAGACACGCATCCGTGAGAAGCTGGATTCGATGATCCGCTCGTCTTCGGTCTCGAAGATGCTGCAGGATCAGCTCGTGACGATCCGTGGTGACCGGTTCGTCATTCCGGTCAAGGCAGAGTACCGCGCGCACTTCGGCGGAATTGTGCATGACCAGTCGGGCTCAGGAGCCACGCTGTTCATCGAGCCGGAATCCATTGTAGCGATGAACAACAAGCTGCGGGAGACGCGGCTGCGCGAAGAACGCGAGATTGAGATCATCCTGCACCGGCTGACTGCGCTGGTTGGTGATATTGCCGAGGAGATGGCGTATGATATCGACATTCTCGGCGAGCTGGACTTCATCTTCGCCAAGGCGCGGCTTGCACGCGACCTGAAGGCTACCCAGCCGCGGATGAATGACCGCGGATACCTGCGCCTGCGCAAGGGCCGCCATCCGCTAATTCCGGCGGAGCAGGTTGTGCCTCTGGATGTGGAACTGGGCAATGATTACCGCTCCATCATCGTGACTGGACCGAATACGGGCGGAAAGACGGTGACCCTGAAGACGATCGGCCTGCTCAGCCTGATGGCCATGTCCGGTCTATTCATTCCGGCCGAGGAAGGCAGCCAGCTGTGTGTCTTCGATGCGATCTACGCTGACATCGGCGATGAGCAGAGCATAGAGCAGAGCCTCAGTACCTTCTCCAGCCATATGACGAATATTATATCCATTCTGAAGCGGATGACACCGAAGAGTCTGATTCTGCTCGATGAGGTCGGGGCAGGAACAGATCCGGCTGAAGGCTCTGCGCTCGCGATAGCGATTCTGGAGAATATTCACCGGACGGAATCCCGGATGGTTGCTACTACACATTACAGTGAATTGAAGGCATATGCTTATGAACGGGCAGGGGTTATTAACGCCAGTATGGAATTCGATGTGCAGAGCCTGAGTCCTACTTACCGGCTGCTGGTTGGGGTTCCGGGACGAAGCAATGCGTTCGCCATCGCTGAACGCCTCGGGATGCCGGGTGCGATCCTTGAGCATGCGCGCGGTGAAGTGAAGGAAGAAGATATGCGCGTTGAGCATATGATTGCGTCCCTTGAGGAGAACCGCCTCACCGCAGAGAACGAACGCATACGGGCGGAAGAGATTCGCCGCGAAGCGGAGGAATTCCGCAAGCGGCAGCAGCAGGAGCTGGAGAAGCTGGAAGGCTCACGCGACAAACGCCTCGAGAAGGCAGAGAAGGATGCCAGCGATCTTCTGGCCAAGGCGCGCAAGGAAGCTGAGGAGATTATCAGTGACCTCCGCCGCCTGGCGCTGGAGGAAGGCGCGTCCGTCAAGGAGCATAAGCTGATCGAAGCGCGCCGCCGGCTGGATGAAGCAGAGCCTGCCCCGCGTAAGAAGGCTGTGCCGCGCAGCACGGTCAAGGCGCCGCGCAAGATTCAGCCAGGGGATGAAGTTAAGGTAGCGAATGTGAATCAGAAGGGCCTTGTGGTTGAGCTGAGCGGCACCAAAGAAGCTGTTGTACAATTCGGCATCATGAAGATGAAGGTCAATCTGAGTGATCTGGAGTTCCTGGCTTCCGCACCGGATGCTCCTCCGCCGGCTCTGCGCAGGGCGACAACGGTCAAGCGTACACGCGATGAGAATATCCGTAATGAGCTTGATTTGCGCGGAGCGAACCTGGAGGAGGCGATAATGGAGACCGACCGCTTCATCGACGAAGCTTTTCTCGGCAATTTGGGGCAGATCTCCATTATCCACGGCAAGGGGACGGGAGTCCTGCGGACAGGAATACAGGAATACCTCCGCAAGCACAAGCATGTCAAAAGCTATCGGCTCGGGAACTACAATGAAGGCGGCGCGGGTGTGACGGTAGCTGAACTGGAGTAGCGCCCATAGTCCGGCAGGGAAGAGGGAAAAGTGTGCAGGATAATATTGATCTTTTGCTGGAACATCCGCTGGGGGCGCTGCTAGGCTACTTCACTGTCGCCATATTGGGGCTGGTCGTATTCCTGTCCTTCTTCGAAATGGTGACGAAATACAACTGCTGGGAAGAGATCCGCAAGGGGAATGTGGCCGTAGCCATGGCAACCGGAGGCAAAATCTTCGGAATCTGCAATATCTTACGCTTCAGCATTGAAGCGGGGGCATCAATCTATGAGACGATGAAATGGTCGGTTGTAGGCTTTTTGCTGCTGCTGCTGGCTTACTTCCTGTTCGAGTTTTTTACTCCGGTCTTTTCAATTGATGAAGAGATTGCTGCGGATAACCGGGCCGTAGGACTGACAGCTATGCTGCTCTCCATATCCTTGTCCTATGTTATCGGCGCGGCCATATTCTGAATAGGGGGCAGGAATGATGAAGATTCTGGTTCGGATTTTGTTTATTTCCGCCCTGGCTTTTCTAGCGGCCGGCATTATATATTTAACGGTAAATTGAACCGAATGTGAGGAACGAAGGAGATTATACAGATGGAGACAACAGTTTGCCCATGGTGCCATACCGAGATAGTATGGGATGAGGAGTTTGGACCCGAAGATACCTGTCCGCATTGCAACAACGAGCTGAGCGGCTACCGCACAGTGACGATAGGTGCAGAGGATCTGGAGGATGAAGAGCCGGATACACAGGAAGCTTCCGGGGAGGAAGAGATCAGCGACGATAATTTGTGGGATGACGACGACAAGGATAGCGTGGTGCCTGTATGGGGTACGCTGGGTCAGTTCGGCGATGACTATGATCTGAAACGTTATGAGGACAAGGTCTCCGCTATTCTGGCTGCCCAGCTGGAAGCGCCGGAATGTCCGCAATGCCATGAGCTGATGCTTCACTCCGGTACGCAGCAGGTGGACAGGTTCACCCCGGCAACGCCGGAAGCGCTGGGCGGTGCAGCTGTGCTGAAGCCTCCTTTTGCGCTGAATCTGTACGTCTGTCCTTCCTGCTTCCATGTGCAGCACAGCCTGGCGCAGGAAGACCGCATCCAGCTTGTCCGCAATCTCAGCACCTCAGCCGAATAAAGATCGGATTCATGCTTTCCCTGCCGTCTGGACATGATATGGATAGATGAAGTGTCTAAGGACGAGCAGGGAGGGCTAAGCATGAGAGGTTCAGAACGGGGACAGGCGGCGCTGCTGCTGGCTGTAGGCGGGCTATACCTTCTGGCTACAGTGCTTGCAGGAACGTTCCTCAACGTATATCTGTGGAAAAGCCGGCAGAACTTCGCCATGATCGGCTGGTTCACCGTGGCCCAGCAGCTTGCCGTGGGTCTCAGCTTTTGGCTGGGCGGCAAGTGGGTGAAAGAGCGTAACACAATGAATGCCCTACGGCTGGGAATTGCCGTATCGGGCTTTTTTTATTTGCTGGTGCTGTGGCTGCGGGGCGACGCGATTCATTACATTTGGCCGCTGGGCGGGGTCCTCGGGCTATCCATCGGGCTGTACTGGCTGGCGTTCAATATTGTTTTCTTCGAGATTACGGATGCCAAGAACCGCGATTACTATAACGGGTGGATGGGCCTGCTGGGTTCCCTGACGGGAATAGCCGGACCCTGGGTGTCCGGCTGGATGATCTCCCGTTGGCATGGCGGGCAGGGATACCGCATGGTATTCATACTGTCGCTCTGTATTTATGGGGTTGCTGCTGTACTCAGCTTCGGCCTGCGCAAGCGGCCGCGCGGCGAAGCCTATCTCTGGCTGGAGCCCTGGCGCGAGCTTACTCGCAGACGCAGCTCTTGGCGTCCAGTGGCGGCAGCGCTAGTGTTCCAGGGCATCCGGGAAGGCGTATTCTCCTTCCTCATCGGTCTGCTCGTCTACATTGCAGCACAGGAGGAGAGCAAGCTGGGACAGTTCGCCCTGATCACCTCCGCTGTCTCTCTGATCAGCTATTATGCGGCCGGCAGATGGTTCAAACCCCGTGCCCGGCTCGGCGGTATGCTGGCAGGCAGTCTGCTGCTCATCGCCTTCCTTCTTCCGCTGATGTGGAAGGTGAACTTTACCACCCTCCTAATCATGGGAATCGGGACCTCGCTCTGCCTGCCGCTCTATATGCTGCCGATGCTGTCCACCAGCTTCGACCTGATGGGCGTGTCCGAGGAGAGCGCCGGCAAACGTGTGGAGCTGGTAGTGCTCAGGGAGCTTAGCCTGATGAGCGGCCGCCTCCTCGGCCTGCTGATCTTCATCGCCGTACTGTCGCTGGACCAGTCCCCGCAGACGATTACTCTGCTCATGTTGCTGTTGGGTGCCGCGCCGCTTGGGAGCTGGGTGGCGGTGCGGGGGTTGCTGGGGCAAAGGGGGAGGGTTTGATAGTTTTCATCAAATATCTAGGAAGCGGGTGAGAAGATGTACGAGTTTCATGGCTGGGCTACGATCCGGGAGACGTTTGAAGAAGATTCTGGAAATTTAGAATTGGTGTTCAAAAATATACAAAACTTTATCTTAGAGTTGGGTTGGAGTGCTGGACTCCTAAAAGTCTATCCCGCAAATGGGACGTATCATCTTGCTGTAGGAGGATTTTTGAATCACAAAAGTTTCGAGGCCGGGGAGATTATTGAGCTATATCAATTCATCGCAGACCAAGCACCGGGTTCTTATGGCTTACTCTATACAAGAGATGATGAGGATATCGAAGGCTACGATAACAAGTTCAAAGTATTCGTACTAGCCCGCGGAACTTTAAGGCGGCAAGAGGATACGTGGTTATCGCCGTTTGTTCCGGTCGTGGAGGATGGCATATTACAGTGACCAAACAGGAGAGGATTCAAATGTTTGCAATGAGTACATAAGAAGTTTTACTTTTTACCTAAATGCTATTCCCTTTAATTAAACACGTCGATTATGAAAAAATGAAGATCAACAAGAAATCCCAAACAAAATACAATATAACTTTATTTCGGATGTGGATTACGATAATTATCATGGAAGTATTGATGCAGAAGATTTATATTGGCCAACAAGGATTGTTAGATGCAAGGCACTGGAGTGCTTCTTAAAGAAGAGAGGGCTTAAATGAAAAACTCTTTTAGCGACATCAAGCAGGGGGATTATGGTAAGTCAGTGGGCAACAAGTAATACATAAGGAGTGTGAATGGAATTATAATTTACAGCATAGCAAATGAACCCATACAGCTAAATGTTGATTCTCTTGAACAATCAAACTTGGATAATCTAAACCTGCATAGAGCTATACTAAATAAAGAGAATTTATGCGGAGCAAGTTTAATCGGAACAAATTTACGTGGTGCTGAGTTAAGAGAGGCAAATTTAAGCAGAGCGAATCTAACAAGTGCTTTATTAATGGTGGCGATACTTGAAAATTCTAATTTGGAGTCTTCAAACCTTACAAACGCAAAGCTAACAGGAGCTATCTTAAGTAATGCTAACTTAAATAACGCTATTTTAGTCGGAACTGATGTATGGAAGACTGATTTTAAAGGTGCAAAATTAATGGGAGCTAATATGATGTGTGAAAGGATGCAAGATTGCCTTTTAGAAGGTGCGCTATTCAATGATAACACCGTATGGCCATTAGGGTTTGACCCTTTGGAATACGGAGCAATTAAGGCGCAGAATTAAACCCCAAGGCCATTGCTATAAATGATTAGTACACTTTGGTTAATACTACCTCTCAAGGTTTTCTTCAGAACAGGAGTGATCCGATGGCAAAATTCCAATGTAAATGTGGTGCTACACTTTCAAATTCACACGCACCTAATGACGTAGAGTTGATAGTTTATGATGATAGAGAATGGGATGATATTATTAATTCAGGAGACTTAATTGCCCCCTTTACCATGCCGTCTCCTCGCTACGATGTTTGGAGATGTAATGAATGTGAAAGAGTTTATGTATTTGAAGAGAACGTTGTAATAAAAACCTATGCGGTTGAAGACGATACTTAATCTCTAGTCTGATGAACTGTGAGGGGCTGCTTCTTGCAACAGCCTAAATTCATTTCTATAAAATTCAATCAAGCCGTCCCGCTTCATCCATGCCAGCTCTCTGGATAGGGCGCTGCGGTCTACGTCCAGATACTCGGCCATGGCTTCCCGGTCAAAGGGAATCTTAAAAGTCTCCGTTCCGCTTTCGCGCATCACTCTTGTTAAATAAGTTAAAACCTTATCCCGGATCGTCGGCATAATCAGACAATCATTCCGGTCATGTAGTTCTAAAGCCCGTTCTGCAATACTATCGAAAAGATTTCCAAGTAACTGTTCGTGTGCCATACATAACTTTGTGCACGGGCTCAATATGTTTTGGATAGGTATAAACAGAACCTCAAGCGGTTCTATGGCCTGTACTGACATCGGGCATCTTCTTCCACGGCTGGCTGCTGTGAGAACAGCGGTATATCCACCTGGATGATGGAGGGATACAATAATTTGTTTTCCTTTAACGTTCAATTTTGTACTTTGAGCGGTACCCTGTACTATGATGCCGACATCATCAACGAAATCGCCCTCCCGGACTACCATCTCGTCTTTTGCATATTCTTTTCGTGTGGCTGACAGACATTCTAGCATTTGGAGAATATCATCTGGAGAAATCCCTGAAAATAAACGTGATTGACACAGGGAATCTAAGTTATTCATGAGCGGCTTCGCGTTGCATGTGCAACATCCTTTTTCTTTTTACTATACTATATTAATTATACATACACACGAAGTTTAGCCACCTTGTCTAACGTCAGAACGGAGGAAGAACCATGCAAGCGAAAGAAGATTCAATCAAAGCGAGAAATAGGCTGTTAGCTACCAAGGTTATTAAGAATCTGCAAAACAGAAAGTTTGAGGCTTATTACTGTGATAACGCCATAGAAGCTGCGGACAAGGCACTATCCTTAATTCCGGAACATTCTTCGGTATCTTGGGGCGGGTCAGTCACGCTGGAGGACATCGGGCTTCTTGATCGGGTCCGCCAAGGCAGCTATACAGTCATTGATCGTGATACAGCGCAAACGATGGAGGAACGTTATGATCTCATGCGCCACTCTCTTTTGTGCGACACCTATTTAACCAGCTTCAACGCGGTTAGCGAAGATGGGATATTGGTCAATATCGACAGTGTGGGCAATCGGGCGGCAGCAATTACTTTTGGACCGAGAAGTGTGGTTGCTGTCGTGGGGATGAATAAGGTGTGCAAGACCGCTGAAGACGCAGTAATTAGAGCCAGAACCTACGCCGCCCCCATTAATGCAAGCCGTTGTTCGAGTTCGTCCAGCCCATTTTTACATTCGCCGCAAAAAACGCCCTGCCTGATCAATGGTGCTTGCGCAGATTGTAAATCAGAGGATTGTATCTGTTCTTACATCGTCGAAACAAGGATGTGTAAAACAGCGGGGAGAATAAAGGTTATCCTCATTGGTGAATCTTTGGGATTTTAATTTTTTCGGCACCGTTCGGGTAATTTCTCGAATTGGTGTCTTTTTGTTAGTTTTGATTCTATGTCTCAGCACACCTCCCTCCAAAATTCCCCGCCGCAATGTTATATTAGTTGTAGTTATAGTTGCACAAAAGACAAGGAGAACCCATGAACATTAAAGTATTAATCGTAGAGGATGACCCGATGGTGGCGAAGTTCAACCGGCATTATCTGGAGCAGGTTCCGGGCTTTGAGTATGCGGGCTGGGCGGCGACAGGGGATGAAGCGAGAACTATGCTGGAGGAGCAGCAGGTAGATCTGGTGCTGCTGGATATTTATATGCCGCGTGTCAGCGGGCTGCAGCTGCTCTCTGCGCTGCGGGAGCAGGGGAGCAAGGTGGATATCATTGTGATCTCCGCCGCCAGTGACAATGCCAGCATCCGCAAGGCGCTGCAGAACGGGGCCGTGGATTATTTGATCAAGCCGTTTGAGTTTGCCCGCTTTCAGGCGGCCTTGTCGGCGTATCGTGAGGATTATAAGCTGATGCACAAGGAGCATCTCAGCCAGGAGCAGCTTGATAAGCTGCTGCGGCATTCGCTGGGAACGGAAGAGGAGAAGTCCGCTGCCCTGCCGCTGCCCAAGGGACTTGCCGAGGGCACCCTGGAGAGCATCTGGAGCACGATTAACCGGCTGGAGAGCCCGGTGTTCTCCACGGAGGATATCAGCAGCCATGCACCCATCTCGCGGATCTCGGTCCGCAAATATCTGGCTTTTCTGACGGAGGCAGGGATTCTGGAAATGGAGCTTAGCTACGGGGCGGTAGGCAGGCCGGTGTATATGTATAAGGTGAGACCCGAAGGGCATGAACTTATCCGTAAATATCTATGAGTGTTCTCTTTAAATAAAACGGAGTCACGGTTGCCTCAAGGCTGCCCCGGGCGTTCCATGACTCCATATAGCCGTCACAGTAGCTGTGAAGGTTAATTAAGCTATTAAGCTATGCCATACATAAGCGTACGCAGCATCACTCGAAGGCCTGCTGCAGAGCCAGCGGACTGAACTCGTTAATGATTTTATAGGCTACCAGGTGCGGGTTGTTCATGTCATTGTCATAGATAATCATGTGATGCTTGCCCTTCAAAATAATGTCGAACCGCTGCTTCCGGTCGGCCTGGACAATGGTAATGTAATAGCTGTACTTGTTGTCTGTGCTCACATTGCGGGCGGATTTCATCAGGCGGACGCCGGAGAAATCATCGTAGATCTGCTTAATCGCTTCCGGCTCAGTGAGCACAACGTCCTTCTGTTCACCGGGAACAGAAGACAGGCGGGTAATTTCCAGAGCGGCGATATCTTCCAGACGGACGGTTCGGGTAACTACTCTTTTGAATGAAGTATAGCGGCTCGCGGTGTAGCTCATCAGGGAGACACCGGCTGCTGCCAGAACAGCACCGGCCAGCCAATATTTTTCGCTTTTTTCCATAGTTTCTGCTCCTCCTAGTGATACGGTTGTATAAGCTCCAATTATAAATCTATAAACACATTCAAGCAAATTCACTACCTTTATTTACTTTATCATTTCTTTAATTACTAAATATTCTTGTCAGGGCTCCTTCAGGTTATGATGATTGTGAAAATATGCACAATTACAATTGGAGGAGAACAGAATGAACAGAAAGAGATGGGGAAGCCTGCTGGGCAAGGGGCTGCTGCTGGCAAGTCTGGTGGTATTGCCTGCATGTAACAGCACCAAAGGGGAGTCTACGGACATCGTAATTATCGGCGGCGGCGGCGCGGGAATGACTGCTGCCATTGAAGCGCATAATCAGGGAGCCAAGGTGATACTAGTCGAAAAAATGCCGATGCTTGGCGGCAACACCGTCCGCGCGGAAGGCGGGTTGAATGCGGCAGGAACACCCTATCAGGCAGCGGCTGGCATCAAAGACAGTCCGGAGCTGCATTTCGAAGATACCATGAAGGGCGGCAAGAATCTCAATAACCCGGATCTGGTCAGAACGCTTACGAACGGCGCGGCGGCTTCGGTGGAGTGGCTGAAGGAGAATGGAGCCGAGCTGTCTGAGGTGGGACGCGCAGGCGGGGCAAGCGTGAACCGGATTCACCGTCCGGCAGGCGGAGAAGCGGCAGGGAATTTCATCGTAGTCGCGCTGAAGAAGAAGCTGGAGGAGTACAAAATTGATGTGCGCCTGCGGACGACTGCCGATGAGATCGTCAAGAATAAGGACGGCGTGGTTACCGGAGTGAAGGTGACGGATAAGGATGGCAAGCAGTACACGATCAGTGCGAATTCCGTTATTCTGGCGGCCGGCGGTTTTGGAGCCAATATGGACATGATCAAGGGGTACCAGCCGAAGCTGGAAGGGTTCTCCACCACTAACCATCCGGGCGCAACCGGCGATGGTACAACGATGGCAGAGAAGATCGGTGCCAAGCTGGTAGATATGAAGGAGATTCAGATTCATCCGACCACCATTCCGAATCAAGGCGTGCTGATCACAGAAGGGGTACGCGGAGACGGTGCAATTCTGGTCAATAGCGAAGGCAAGCGCTTCACGAATGAACTGCTGACCCGCGATGTTGTATCCCAGAATATTCTGGCCCAGTCCGGTAAAGTAGCTTACCTGATCTTCAATGATGAGCTGCGTGCGAACCTGAAGGCAACCGAGGTTTATTTTGGAATGGATCTGGTCAAAGAAGCGGCAACACCTGAAGAATTGGCGGCACAGATCGGTGTAGACGGCCAAGCACTGGCAGATACACTGAATACGTATAATGGCTTTGTTGCTTCCGGTAAGGATACAGAGTTTGAACGGCCGGATCTTAAGTTGTCTTTTGAAAAGGGTAAATATTACGCAATTCAGGTAACACCGGGAATCCACCATACCATGGGCGGAGTAGCGATTAACACTCAGGCTCAGGTACTGGATACCAAGGATCAGGTCATTGCCGGGCTGTATGCTGCGGGCGAAGTAACCGGCGGAGTACACGGCGCGAACCGTCTGGGCGGTAATGCTCTGGCAGACATCACTACCTTCGGGCGGATTGCAGCGGATGAAGCTGTGAAGGCACTTAAGAAATAGGAACTTTCAGAAGGAGGAATTACTCATGCACAAGTGGACAAAAACCTTGCTGTTCTCTGCCCTCGCGGCTGCAACAGTACTAACGGCGGGCTGCTCTTCATCTTCCGGCAAGTATGTGGACGGGACATATGATGGTACAGGCAAAGGGGTCAAGAGTGATATTAAAGTGGCGGTAGAGATCAAGGATGAGAAGATCGACGCTATTACCGTAGAGGAGCATAAGGAGACGCAGGCGATGATCGATGCGGCCGTGGAGAATACGATTCCTGAAATTATTGAAAAGCAAACCACAGAAGGCGTAGACGCCCTCTCCGGTGCTTCCGGCTCCAGCGGCGGAATTATTGAAGCGGTGACCCAGGCGCTGGAACAGGCCAAGAAGCAGTAAGTCATCATTCAATTGCTTATAAAAGAGTTGTGGTCATATCACCCGAGCAAGCCCAGCCCTCCTGTCTCCGGCAGAACGGCTGGGCTTGCTGCATAGTTCCATCCCCAGGAAGCGATTCCCGGGAGTAGCTTTACAAATTCAGGTTCAACTAATATAGTTCGAATGGTATAGGAACATGGGACATGAAGGGAGGTCTTCGCACCAGTGGCCAGGAAAAAAAGCTACAGTCTGCGCACAATGATTGCCGTCATGGTGTCTGCCGTTGTTCTGCTGGTATTGCTGATTTTATATTTTATTTTCCGCAATCAGATTATTCCGCAGACCCGGCAGGCACTGGAGGATAAGGCGATTACGATTGCCCGTACCATCGCCCTGATTCCGCTGGTCTCGGAGGGACTCAGTGAAGGCAACAGCAAGGAGATTCAGGACTACACCTCAAGAATCGCCCGCCGTAATGATATTATGTTCGTGGTAGTGACAGATATGAAGGGTATCCGCTATTCCCATCCGGATGCCTCGCTGGTCGGTCTGCCCTTTGCGGGAGGCGGTCAGGAGATATCGCTGCGCGGAGGGGAGAGTATCTCCGAAGGGGCCGGGCCGCTCGGCAGATCCCTGCGCGGCTTCGTGCCGGTCTATAACAACCGGGGGCATCAGGTGGGAGTGGTCATTGCCGGTCTGTCCCTGGAGCGGGTCGAGCGGCTGGTCCTGATGAATGAGTGGACGATTATTGCGATTCTGGTCTCGGGAGCCTTGCTTGGAGCGGGAGGAGCATTCATCCTCGCAGCCCGGATCAAGCGGATGGTGTTCGGGATGGAGCCGGAGGACATCTCCAAGCTGCTCCAGGAACGCAGTGCGATGCTGGAATCCACGCGCGAGGGAATTATTGCCGTAGATCAGGAGGCGCGGATCACCATCCTGAATATGGAGGCGCAGCGGCTTCTGAGGGCAGCGGGGATTGGCGGGAGCGCCATGAACCGGCAGATTGCCGAGTATTGGCCGGAGCTGGGTCTGGAGCGGGTATTGGCTGAGGGAGAAGGAATACAGGACCGGGAGCTGGAGCTGGGAGACAGCTCTCTATTGGTGAACAGCCTTCCTGTCCGTGTTAACGGTAATATTGTTGGCGCGATTGCCACCTTCCGGGATGAGACCGAGCTGGCTGTGCTGGCGGAGAAGCTGTCGGGAGTCTCGGTCTATGCAGAAGCGCTGCGCTCCGGTGCCCATGAGTTCATGAACAAGCTGCATGTGATTATGGGTATGACACATATGGGCCTGTATGATGAGCTGCAGCAATATATTCTGGGAACGGTAACCAACTACCAGAAGGAGATCGGG
Organism: Paenibacillus sp. FSL M7-0420; assembly: GCF_038002345.1. Taxonomy (NCBI): domain Bacteria; kingdom Bacillati; phylum Bacillota; class Bacilli; order Caryophanales; family Paenibacillaceae; genus Paenibacillus; species Paenibacillus sp. FSL M7-0420. The sequence continues at coordinate 1,751,376 of NZ_JBBOCJ010000001.1, forward strand.
TCGATCACGAGACAGATCAAGGACCCGGTGATGGCCGGATTTCTGCTGGGGAAGCTGAGCCGGGCGCGCGAAGCGGGAATCGAGCTGCTGTTGACCGGGGACAGCTATCTGCCGGAGCCGGCCGATCCGCAGGTGATTCATGAGCTGATTACGATTGCCGGCAATCTGCTGGATAATGCTCTGGAGGCGCTGGGGGAGCTCCGCGAGCAATCCGTGAAGCGCGTGGAGCTTGCTTTTCAATATGAAGAGGGGCGGCTGCTATGCGAGGTTAGCGATAACGGTCCGGGAATTCCGGCAGGCCTGAAGGAGAAGATCTTCGTTCAGGGCTACTCCTCCAAGGGTGAACAGCGGGGGATCGGCCTATATCTGGTGAAGAAAAGTGTGGACAAACTCAAGGGCCATCTTGAGCTTGCCGCCGGCTGCGGGCCGGGAGCGCATTTTATCGCGGATGTGCCTTATGAGGTGAAGGAGGAGGAGGGGATGTGAACATTTAAGGTCCATATGCCCGCTTACTTTAGTTACAAAACTCTTTAATAATTTACGGAAGGTTCCACAAACCGCTTCTTTGACGCTATGATAATTGTGAAAATATGCACAAGGGGGCACAACTCACATGAATAAGAGATTAACAGCGGCACTTATCCTCATTCTCTCTGTGATGCTGGTGATTGCAGGCTGCGGAAACAACAATGCGGGCAGCAGCAAGAATGAGAGCAAGGGAACAAACAGCGCGACCACAGAGCCTGCAGCAACGGCTGCACCTAAAGAGACAGCAGAGGCCGTATCGGGGGCATCCGAAGCGAGCTATACTCCGTATGATCAGTTAAAAGATAAATATGATATCGTCATCGTCGGCGCGGGCGGTGCGGGAATGTCTGCTGCACTGGAAGCCAAAGCGGCCGGCATGAACCCGGTCATTCTGGAGAAGATGCCGGTAGCTGGCGGCAATACTACGAAATCCTCCTCGGGAATGAATGCATCGCAGACCAAGTTCCAGAAGGAGCAGGGCATCGAAGACAGCAACGAACTGTTCTATGAAGAGACCCTTAAGGGCGGACATGATACGAACAATAAGGAGCTGCTGCACTTCTTCGTGGATCAATCCGCAGGGGCCATTGACTGGCTCGATTCCATCGGAATCCGCTTGAACAATATTACGATTACCGGCGGAATGAAGGAGAAGCGTACGCACCGTCCTGAAGACGGCTCGGCAGTGGGACAATATCTTGTAGCAGGCCTCGTCCGCAATGTTCAGGAGCAGGGAATTCCGCTATTCGTCAATGCGGATGTGAAGGAGCTTACGGTACAGGACGGTAAGGTGAACGGCGTGAAGGTGCTGTTCAACCAGGCCGACGACAAAACGATCAGCGCAGCAGCAGTTATCGTAACCACCGGCGGTTTCGGTGCCAACAAGGAGCTGATCTCCAAAGTCAGACCGGACCTGGAAGGCCTGGTCACCACTAATCAGATTGGCAGCACGGGCGACGGTATCGCCATGATCGAGAAGGTCGGCGGAACTACCGTAGACCTGGATCAAATTCAGGTTCACCCGACCGTACAGCAGGAGAAATCCTACCTGATCGGTGAAGCGGTCCGGGGAGAAGGGGCTATTCTCGTATCTGCTGAGGGCAAGCGCTTCGGCAACGAGATGGACACCCGGGACAAGGTAACAGCTTCAATTAATACGCTTCCTGAGAAATCCGCTTATCTCGTGTTCGACGCCGGAGTGAAATCCCGTGTCAAAGCAGTGGATCAATACATCAAGATGGGTGTGGTCAAGACCGCAGATACCATCGAGGCACTGGCGGATCAGATGAAGGTTCCGGCTGCTGCACTTAAGACCACCGTGGATACTTGGAACGGTGCGGTGAAAAGTAAGTCGGATGCCGAGTTCGGCAGAGCTACGGGTATGGATAATGATCTGTCCGGTGCTCCGTATTATGCCATCCAGATCGGCCCTGGTATTCACTATACGATGGGCGGAGTGGTGATCAACACCAACACAGAAGTCTTGAACAAAGAGGGCAAGGCGATTACCGGCCTGTTCGCGGCTGGGGAAGTGGTTGGCGGGCTGCACGGCGAGAACCGTATCGGCGGCAACTCGGTAGCCGAGATTATTATCTTCGGACGTCAGGCCGGGATCAAGTCAGCTGAATTTGTAAAAGCGAAATAAGCTATTATTTCATATTGTTGTCATGTAAAAGGGATGCCCCGCAGCCGTCATAGACTGTTGCAGGCATCCCTTTTTGATCCTCTTGCCGCACTATACCGTTTAAGCCTCTATAGCCGGGGAGGGCGCAGGCTTCGCCGAACGGGTCAGCGAGAACAGCTCCAGCTCCGGGCGGCTTTTGCCGGACAGTGTATCTGCAAGCAGCTCGGCGGCAATCATGCTGTAGACCGTACCGTTTCCGCCATAGCCTTCAATGAAGTAGCAATGCGGGAACTCCGGGTGCGGTCCCATATAAGGCAGTCCGTCATGGGTGGAGCCGAAGACCGCTCCCCAGGAATATTCGGCCTTGATTCCTTGCAGTTCCGGGAACAGGGCCGTAAGCTCCTCGACCAGACGCTCACACTGGGAGAGGACCCTTACCTCACGCCGCTCCACGCTGGTAAGCTGCTCATCCTTGCCGCCGGCGATAATCCGGCCTTCAGGAGTAGTCCGGAAATACAGATAAGGCCGGGCCGTTTCCCAGAGCAGGCTCTGCTCATGCCATTTTGGAAGATGTGGCAGAGGTTCGGTCATAATAGCATAGGTGTTGATCAGCTCTGCCCCCCGGTCCTTCTTCATCTCCTGGGTCTCATACCCCATAGCAAACACCACCTTCTTGGCGAAGATACGGCCGTTTGCAGTATGACAGATGACTCCGTCGGCATTGTAATCATAATGAAGGGCTTCGGTCTGCTCATACACCCGGACTCCGCCGGAGTGCGCTTTATGAATCAGGCTGTGTACGGTGCGCAGCGGATTAGTCTCCGCATCTCCCTTAGCATACAGCGCACCTGGTTTGGAGAAGGCGTAATGGGCACGGATATTCTCCTCCTCCCAGAATTCCGAATCGAAGCCGTGCTTGATCAGATTCTCATTCTCCAGCTTCAGCATAGCTACATCTTCCGGCGTACTGGCATATAGCAGACTGCTGCGCTCAATAATCTGCGGATCGATATCCAGCTTGCCGGGCAGGGCAAGAATCGCACGCATGGCCTGCTGGCACAGCTTGTAGAACAACACGCCATTCTCTTCCCCGAAAGTATTCATGCAGGCTGTCAGCGACTTGTCATTGGCGATCTGCAGCAGTCCCGTATTGGCGTGGGAGCTTCCGGTGCCGATGGTTCTTTTATCGATGAGGACAGTATCTGCTCCGCTAAGAGACATGCGGTACGACATCATTGCTCCGCCCATCCCGCCGCCTACAATGAGACATTCGCAGGTTATATCTTCCTCAAGCACCGGATATGCCGGAGGCTCAGGCAGTGTGTGTTCCCAGGGCAGTTGCCCGCTGACGAGTTTCATAGATCTGTTCGCTCCTTTATGTCATTCAGAGTAGTATTATTTGCACTATTGAAGAGTCTCATGCGTCAAGACCTTAAGGATTATTCATCAAGTGTGAGCTTGCTTAATGTACCTTCCGGCACATAAACAGCCTTCCCCGGAAGCATACTAAGGAACGCTTGAACAACCAGAAGGAGGGAATACCGAACATGCAATCTAACCAAATGCAGGCACTAAGCGGAAAAGAATTGGAGTATATCGCCGATTCTATTTCCAATGAGGATTTGCTGATTAAGCAGCTCGCGGCTACAGCCGGAACCACTCAGAACTCGGCCGTGCAGGGGATCTGCATCCAGCAGATTCAGAGTCATACCCATCATATGGATATGCTGGTCCAGCTGCTCCATCAGCATCAGCAGTACGCACCATCGCAGCCGCAATAACAGGGATAACCCACAAATTCTAAAGGAGGTTTTACTGTGTACGCACAGAATGGAACGCCGTTTATGGCGGATGAAGATTTACTCTACACGATTTTGGCCGATCTGAAGCGGACAGTCCGCGAGTACACCACAGCAGCAACAGAATCGAACTGTCCCGCTGTAAGACGGGTATTCAATGATTTGACCATGGATACCCTCAGAATTCAGGGGGAATTGTACATGAAGATGTCGCAAATGAACATGTACACCGTTCCGGGCAAGGCACTGCGCCAGGATGTGGACAAGCAGATTCAGAGTGCCCAGCAGACCCAGCAGAAGCTGCAGCAGTTCGTGCGTGAGAAAACAGGCGGGGCAGGAGCCTATAACCAGGCTTCGAATGTTCAGCAGCACCAGCCGAACGTCCAGCAGCATCATAACGGTTCCTATTATATGTAACCCTGGCGATGGTCCTGTGAAGCATTAGAGCGCTTCCCCGGCCATGCAAGAGAAAATACAAAGGGAATGAAGTCATATAGCCCCGCCTCGGCGGGGTTATTTTGTTTGCAGAACGGTACTTTTCATGTCATATTAATACTAAACTCTTTTTTGCAGGAGGCCCTAAGAATGAATGAATTGAAGAGGAAAGTGCTGGAACTGCTCAAGGAGGACGCGCGAAGCTCAACGGCATTAATGGCGACCCTGCTTGGTGCGGAGGAAGAAGATGTCAAGACCGTGATCGCCGAAATGGAGCAGGATCATGTCATTGTGAAATACGCGACGGTTGTCAATTGGGACAAAGTCGATGATGAACGGGTGACTGCCCTGATCGAGGTACAGATCACCCCGGAACGGGGCCGCGGCTTCGAGGGCATCGCCGAACGCATCTATCTGTATCCGCAGGTTAAATCCGTCTATCTGATGTCCGGCGCTTACGATCTGCTGGTGGAAGTGGAAGGCCGCAATCTGCGCGAGGTTGCTAATTTTGTGTCCGAGAAGCTGTCACCGATTGATGCTGTGCTCTCTACCAAGACCAACTTTACGCTCAAAAAATACAAACAGGACGGTATCATCTTTGAAGAGCATGAGGAAGACAACCGTCTGATGATATCTCCGTGAAGGATGTAATGTCATGATCATTAATAACGCTCAGCATACAGGAGATAAAGGCAAGTCGATGAACTCTTATTTGGCCCCGCTGGTCCGGCAGATTCAGCCTTCGGGCATCCGCAAGTTTTTTGATCTGGCGGCAGGCAGCAAGGATATTATCTCGCTCGGTGTCGGCGAGCCGGACTTCAAGACACCTTGGCATGTCAGAGAGGCCTGCGTCTATTCACTCGAACGCGGCTTCACCGGTTACACCTCCAATGCCGGAATGCCTGAGCTGCGCGAGGGCATTGCCCAGTACCTGGAGACCCGCTTCGCTGTGAAGTATGATCCGGCGAACCAGATTATTGCCACGGTCGGCGGCAGCGAAGCCATTGATTTGGCCCTGCGTGCCCTGATCTCTCCGGGAGACGAGATTCTGATTCCCGAGCCTTGTTACATCTCTTATTCTCCGATTACGGCCATCGGCGGCGGTATTCCGGTGGGCATTGAGACCTTCGGGAAGAATAACTTCAAGCTGACTGCCGAAGATCTGGAAGCTAAGATTACCCCCCGTTCCAAGATTCTGATTCTCTGCTATCCAAGCAATCCGACCGGCGCAATCATGAGCCGTGAAGATTGGGAGCCGATTGCCAAGGTGGTCGAGAAGCATGATCTTATTGTCATTTCGGATGAGATATACGCCGAGCTTACGTATGGAAGCAATCATGTCAGCTTCGCTTCGCTGCCGGGGATGCTTGACCGGACGATCCTGGTCAGCGGGTTCTCCAAGGCCTTCGCCATGACCGGCTGGCGGATGGGCTATGCCTGCGGACACCCGGACCTGATCTCTGCCATGCTGAAGATTCACCAGTATACCGTCATGTGCGCGCCTTCGATGGGCCAGGTGGCTGCGCTGGAGGCACTTACCAACGGAATGGAAGAGAAGGACCGCATGACAGACTCGTATAACCAGCGCCGCCGGCTGATTGTCAAAGGATTGCGGGAGGCGGGACTTGAGTGTCATGAGCCGCAGGGTGCTTTCTATGCATTTCCGAGTATCCAGGCCACCGGCCTGACCTCCGACCAGTTCGCCCAGCGTCTGCTGCTTGAATATAAGGTCGCTGCTGTTCCGGGAAGTGTCTTCGGTCTGGGCGGGGAAGGCTATCTGCGCTGCTCCTATGCCACCTCGGTGTCCCAGTTGAATGAAGCGGTGGAGCGAATTGGGGCATTGGTCTCACAGCTGGCCCGGGAAGGGGCCTGACAAGGCTCGACAAAGAAGTAAATAGAACTATAGCCGATCACCTTCTGATATGGTATTATTTTACTCTAAGGACAAGAAACACCTGTAATACACTTACAAGGCCCTCTTATTCCGGGAATAAAGGCGCTTCATATCTGGTCGCATAGAACTGCACGGTTCTAATCCGGATGATGCGCGATACTTTTATCAGGAAGGGTGATTGTGCTGAGCGCAGATTATTACTTATCCTCCTATGGCGGGAAATGTGGTTCCGGAAGCGGGCAACCTCCTGCCAGAGGAGATGCGAATGCACGCAGGCTCTCGCTGGAAGATGAAATCCAGATGCTCCGCAGCAGAATGGAACAGCTCTTTATGCAGGAGAATTCCTTTACCTCGGATAATGTAATAGCAATCAGCAGCTTGCTGGATCTCAAGATTAATGAGTATATGAGAGGCCGCCACCGCAAGAGCAATTAATACGGCAGATGTATATGAAGCGGATGTCTTCCTTTGGGGAGGATGTCCGTTTTTTTTTGAAAATAATTATAAGCTTTACGCTATAAAATTATCGATCTATTTCTATTTGAGGGCTTACCGTGCCCCGATCAGTGTGCAAGGGGGAGGTTTATTAGGCTTAACTGCAATTTGTACAACTAAATCGCCGGATGTGCCGCCGAATCTCTGTTTAGATGTATCTCATACAATTAAAATGCCTTTATAACTGGTTTTTCGCTCATTAGGGGATTTTTAGTTGTACAGATTACAGTTAGAAGTGAAAAACCTTACGTTTCACTCTTTTTAGTTGTACAGATTACACTTATCTCTGGTGATTTACTACGAACGAAGCTTTACACCTTGCTGCATTTATGGAATGAAATCACTTGTTTAGTTCTGATAGTTTATTAAAGGGGAAGTCTGAAATGATCAAGGTATTTAAAAGCGTGTCCGGCAAAGAACAGGTACTAAGGTCCTATAACGAGCTACTTGACGCGTGGGGGACGGAATATCAGGAGCTTGATGTGGAGACTCCTTATGGGACAACCCATTGCATAACAGCGGGAGAGCCGGAGTTACCTCCGTTGCTCCTTTTCCATGGGGTAGGCGATAATTCGGCCGTGATGTGGCTGCTGAATATGAAGGAGCTGTCCCGGCACTTCTACTGCATTGCAGTAGATACGCTGGGCGGACCGGGGAAGAGTGTTCCAGGTGAGCTGTTCGATAAACGGACCTTTAACCAAGTGGATTGGATTAACAAGGTTGCTGACGGGCTGAAGCTTGAACAATTCTACGTGGCAGGTGTGTCGAACGGAGCGTATATGGCCTTCAATTACACGGTGAACGGTCCGGGACGAGTGCTTAGGGCTGTCTGTATGGAGGGAGGAATGGTCACTGCTCCAATTAAAAGCATGATACATACGCTGATGATGATGTTCCCGGAGATTCTTATCCCTACACGCAGCAATCTGCTCAGAGCAGCCCGCAAGCTCAGCTCGCCGGCCTCAGGCCTGTTCGACAAGCATCCTGAAGTCGGGGAGCATCTGGTGCTGTTAATGCAGAATCATAACCAGCAGGCGATGTTCATCCATAAGCTTCAGCCCTACGAACAAGATAGAGCGGTTACGTTCCGGGATCAGCTATACTTCCTGCTGGGAGATTATAAGCTGAAGCAGAAGCGGGAGCTCACTAATATATTGGACGCTGGCGGGTTCCGCTACACGGTTATCCCGGACGCCGGTCACGGCGTGAATCATGAGCAGCCGGAGCGGGTGAACCGGGAGCTGGTGGCTTTTTTTGAAGGGGAGTGAGGGGAGTGAATCTATATAAATAACCCCCTGTGCTGGTCCGGAGACCTATCAGGGGGTTGTTAGAACTGCCTCTCTGTTAGCTTACCTTGAACGTGGCCACTGCCTGCTGCAGCCCATCGGCCATTTTCGCCAGCTCGGTAGAGGCTGCGGCTACCTCCTCCATGGAGGCGAGCTGCTCCTCAGAGGCCGCGGCAGCGCTCTGTGAACGCTCTGCGGCCTGTTTCGCCACTTCTGCCATTTCCGCCACCGAAGAGGTCAGCTCCTCGGTTCCGGCCAGCAGCTGCTCGGAGGAAGCAGACATCTCATGAACCTGGGTGTTAATCTCGCCGATGCCGCCGAGAATATCCGTGAACAGACGTCCGGCCTCGCCTACCATCCGCGAGCCTTCCTGAACGGCGCCGGCATTCGCCAGCACCGCATCTGAGGCTGCCCGGTTGCCTTGCTGGATCTCGAGAATCAGGGTGCTGATAGACCCGGCGGCTTCGGCCGTCTGCTCGGACAGCTTCTTCACCTCACCGGCCACCACGGAGAAGCCCCGCCCGTATTCGCCTGCTCTGGCGGCCTCAATCGCCGCGTTTAAGGCCAGCATGCCGGTCTGATCGCTGATGCCTTTGATCAGACCAATGATGTTACCGATCTGCTGGGACTGTGCGCTAAGAGAGGTAATCATGCTTGAAGCATCTGCGGCGGTCCGCTCCATCTCTTCCATCCGGTCCACCGCCTCCGTAATGACGGAATACCCGTTCTGCGCCTGGCCTGCCGCCCGCCCGGCAGCTGCGGCAGTGTCCATCGAGGCCTCCGCGATCCGCTGCACACCGGCGGCCATCTCCTCCATCGCCCTTGCAGACTCGCGGGTGGACTGCATCTGCTGATCCGCTCCGGCTGAGAGATCCTGAATATTCTCCACAATGGCCTCTGTGGTGTGATTGGTCTGAGTGGCGCTAGACATTAATTCTTCTGAGGTCGAGGCGACTTGCAGGGAGTGATCGGCAATCGTCCCCAGGAGTCTGCTCAGATTGGTAATCATCTGGTTCAGATGCCCGGCCATTTTGCCGAATTCATCCTCACTGTCCACCTCCAGCTTCCCGGTGAAGTCTCCGGCGGCCATCTGCCGGGACATCTCATTGACACGATTCAGCTTACGGGTAATATAGCGGCTGTATAGATATACGGCTGCTACCGTCAGGATAAGACCCGCTAAGCTTACCAGCAGAATAGACCTTAGCAGCCCTTTAAGCGGCGCGTACAGCTCTTGCTCCGGCATGGCGAGACCAACGGTCCAGCCGGTATCCGGCAGCTTTTCATAATACATCTGAATGGTCCCGCCCGAATCGGCATAGGTGACCATGCCCTGATTCTGCTGAAGCATTTCCGCTCCTGCTGCGGCCAGGCTTGCGTTTGGTTCGTCGTTTATTTTCAGCTGCATATTCTTCTCGGCATCCGGTCCGGCAATGTAATTCCCCTGCTTGTCCAGCAGGAACGCCCAGCCTGTATTCCCCACCTTGGTCTGTTCGATCCTGCTCTGCAGCGTCTTGAGATCGATATCGCCGGCCATGACACCCAGCAAGGTATTCGTGGTATCCCGGAAAGGAACAGTAAACGTAGCCATCGTTGTCCCTGTAATTGTGTCATAGAATGGATCTGTAAACGCTGCATGCTCCCTGCCAATGGTGTACCAGCTCTGCCCGTGATAATTATAATCGGGGTCATTGTACTGCTCGGTTGTCACAATTTTGTCGCCGTCTCGGTGGGCATAGGTGGAGAAGTACTTCAGCTTGCTGTCATACCGTCCGGGTTCAAAATAAATACCCACCCCATAGGTATCCGGATTGGCCTTCAGCGCACTGGACAGCATGGTACGGTATTGATCCAGTGTGAATTCAGCAGCGTGGCTCTCCAGCGTACGTGCCAGAACCTCGGGAACCTTGCTGTGCACACTTAAGTTCGCATTAATTTCGTTAGAAATATCCGATATCTGCACATTCATTTTTTGTGTAACCTCGCGCTGGATGATGCTTTTGGAATACATGTACGATAACAGAGCGACCAGCACCAGCGTGATCAGAAAGATGGGCAGGATGAATGCAAATGTTCTCATACGTATGCTTTTGAACCGGAGCCTGGAAATTGCCTTGTGAACAACATTAGCCATGTGAATCCCCCCATTATATAGTGAAGCTATTTATACTTATATTGAATATCATCGGCTGGAGAGCTGATTTTGTTGTTACTTTTTGTCGAAAAAAATAAAAAAATGTCGTGTATCTAAGACTGCGGGGTACGACCAAAGGCGGAGACGGCGGCAGACCCGGGACTGATGTCCGCTTCCAATTGTAGGCATATAATGAATATTCACGAACATCACAAAGTATGGGCTTGAACCGTACTGCGTCAGGAGAGGAAGATATTCATGCTGCATGATCAGCTGTTGAGGGACCCGAATACATATGAAGAGCTTAAGCTGGAGGGAACGGGGGCGGTCAATCCGGCGAATGGACGGCAGTATCCGTGGAAGCACGGGTATTTGGCTTTTATGGAGGAAGCGGATGCCGCAGGCAGTAACCGGAAGTACCTGGAGCTGTACAACCGGATTGCCCGTTTCTACCGGCTGGCTAACAAGCTGTATTTCGCGCTAAAGTTCGGCGGAGAACGCAACTATAGAGCGCAGTTCCTGTCTTCGCTTGAGCTGGGCGGCGGTCAGCGTGTGCTGGAGACCTCGGTGGGCAGCGGCGATAATTTCCCGTACCTTAACCTGAAGGCCAACAACGCGCAGGCCGAGCTGTACGGGCTGGATATTTCCAGCGGAATGCTAAAGCAGGCGGTGCGCAATCTGCGGCGGTGGAAGCTGGAGGCACATCTGTTCCAGGGGACTGCTGAGAGGCTGCCTTTTCAGGACAACAGCTTTGACTGCGTGTACCATGTCGGCGGAATCAACTGTTTCAGTGATCCGCATGCTGCGGTACTGGAGATGATCCGGGTGGCGAAGCCGGGCACAAGGCTGATGATTGCCGATGAGACGCAGAAGCTGGTGAAGGGAACGTACGGGAAGGTGCCGGTGGTTAAGGGGTATTTTGCAGAGGGAGAGGACTTGCCGGAGATGCTTGGACTGATTCCGCAGGAGATGCTGGAGGTAGAGTACAAGGAGGTGTGCAAGGGCCTGATGTATTGCATTACTTTTCGTAAGCCATGAGGCAGGTTGAGCAGGGAGACAATTAAGGCTTCCTCTTAAGGGAGTTATTTACATATCGAAAATGCTGATCTTTGTTTGCCACCCTACCTAAGAACGATTACACTATTATTATGTGATTTGCAACTTAGGAGGGAAGTATCGTGGCGATCTATACGCGTACGGGGGATAAGGGCGAGACCTCGGTGATTGGAGGCCGGGTAGGCAAGGACGATGTCCGCGTCGAGGCTTACGGCACCATTGACGAGCTGAACTGCTTCGTGGGCCAGGCACGGAGCCTGATGGAGGACGAGCGGTTTCTAGATGTCCGCGAGCAGCTGCTGGAGATTCAGCATGAGCTGTTCGACTGCGGATCGGATCTGGCGTTCGTGAAGCTGAGTGAGAACCGCTATAAGGTAAAAAGCGAGATGGCCACCCGCCTGGAAGGCTGGATCGATGCGCTTCAGGCCGAGAATCCGGTGCTGGAGCGCTTCATTCTGCCGGGCGGAAGCCAGCTGTCCTCGGTGCTGCATGTCTGCCGGACAGTCTGCCGCCGGGCCGAGCGCCGGGCAGTGACGCTGGGCCGCAGTGCGGAGATTAACCCGGAGGCGGTAATCTATCTGAACCGGCTGTCCGACTATTTCTTCGCTCTGGCCCGTGCCGCCAACACCCGGCTGGAGATTGCTGAAGTAGAATATCTGCGCAGCAAAAAGGTGTTCCGGAACAAATGACCAGCTATTATCCGCCCATCTCCTATACAGTGCCGCCGCTTGAAGACGGCTGGCTGCTCAAAACCATCCTGCAGAAGCGGATGGATGTCTCCCGCAAGCTGCTCTCCCGGCTCAAAATGACGGACCTCGGCATTACACTGAACGGAGAGCGTGTCTATATCAGCGTTAAGGTTAGCACCGGCGATCTAGTGCAGATCCGGATGGAGGAGGAGACCTCAGAGGATATTTTGCCGCAGCCTATTCCCTTCGAGATTCTGTATGAGGACGGGCATCTGCTTGTGGTAAGCAAGGCCGCAGGAATGATTGTCCATCCGACCCACGGCCATTATACCGAGACCCTGGCGAACGGAGTGGTCCATTACTGGGCAGAGAAGGGCGAGCGGGTCCGCTTCCGCCCCGTCCATCGGCTGGACCAGGAGACCTCCGGGGTGCTGGTGATTGCCAAGAACCCGTACAGCCATCAGCACATCTCCGAGCAGATGATCGCCGGAACGGTGGACAAGCGGTATACCGCGTTCGTGCACGGTGTGCCTGCTCTGCCAAGCGGCGATATCGACGGCCCGATCGACCGCGACCCGCTGGAGCCGCACCGGCGGATTGTGACGCCGGACGGCTATCCCTCCTTGACCCGTTATGAGGTCAAGGAGGTCTATGGCAGCGCCGCTTCACGCGTCGAGCTGAAGCTGGAGAGCGGGCGCACCCACCAGATCCGGGTGCATATGGGGTCGGTCGGCTGCCCGCTGATCGGTGACGGGATGTACCGTCACCCGCTGTATGGGCAGGCAGCGGCTGCGCCGGGCGAAGCGGCGCATACGCGAGAGCAGGCGCTGCCGGGCGGGCCGCCGGAGGCGAACGCAGGCGGAGCAGCGCTGACGCCTGCCGAAGCCGCGCAGCTCGCGCAGGTCGCGGAGCTGGACGCGGCCATTCCGCGCCAGGCGCTGCATGCGGTGCGGCTGGCCTTCCGGCATCCGGTGACACATGCCGAGCTGGTGTTCGAGGCTCCGCTGCCGCCGGATATGGCGCTGCTGCAGGAGAAGCTCCGGCAGTCAGCGCGGTAAGTCAGCGCCGGGCATGTCCAGGGCACTGCCATCTGCAGCAGTATGCAGCTTGGCTGCTACAGCCGGAGGAATGTGCTAAGCAGCATGCAGCATTTTACATGCTCCGCCCGCTCATACAGTAACCTTCTTGACGACGCTGGAGCACAACAGCAGGCGAATAAGTGCCAGGGTGCACTTATTTTCAGCTATATGACGGCTCCGCAGCAAGCAAGTGGAAAAAGTACAACTAAAATTGCCCCATATTCCGAAAAGTAACAATTTTTCCCGATTTAAATGCCGGAAATCCAACTATTTCCGCCCGCGATGCGAATTTGGGAGGAATAGTTGTACAATTTCCACCTATTGAGGTAGGTCGTGAAGTAGGTCGTAATGTCAATCGTAATGCCGGTCGGGTATTAGCCGCTGTTATGCAGACGACCCAGTCAACAAAATAAACAGCAGTGACGATCTGTAAGACTAGCATAACTGCTGCACTTTATAATAGAAGGAGAAACCAATGAGTGACTTGAAAGTATATCAATATCCGAAATGCAGCACCTGCCGTAGCGCAGTGAAATGGCTGAAGGAAGCAGGGCATGGGCTGGAGCTGCAGCATATCGCCGAGCAGCCGCCAACTGTGGAGGAGCTGCGCGAATTGGTGAAGCACAGCGGCCTGCCGCTGAAGAAGTTTTTTAATACAAGTGGTGAGGTCTACCGGGAGCTTGGCCTGAAGGATAAGCTTGCAGACTTAAGCGAAGACGAGCAGCTTGCGCTGCTGTCCGCACATGGGATGCTGATCAAGCGTCCGGTAGTCACTGACGGCAAGAAGGTTACCGTAGGCTACAAGGAAGACCAGTACGCCGAAGCTTGGGGCAACGCCTAAATTATGGAATACAAGGAGAGGTTACACATGAGCACAGCAACAGAAATGAAGGGCCGGGTCATGATCGTCGATGGAATGGCTCTGCTGTTCCGCGCTTTTTATGCTACCTCTTATGGTGGATATATCCGCAAGACCCGCGCCGGGCTGCCGACGAATGCGGTGTATGGATTTTTGCAGTATTTTTTCGACGCGGTGAGTACGTTTGAGCCTTCACATGTGGTCTGCTGCTGGGATATGGGCAAGGGAACGTTCCGCTCCGAGAAGTACGAAGGCTACAAATCGAACCGCATGGACGCGCCGCTGGAGCTGATCCCGCAGTTCGATCTTGTGAAGGAGGTTGTGGCGGAGCTGGGCGTGCCGAATATCGGGCTGGCCGGGTACGAGGCAGATGATTGCATCGGTACACTGGCTTCATGCTACAGCGGGGAGTCGGAGGTCTATATTCTTACCGGGGACCACGACATGCTCCAGCTGGTCAATGACAGCGTCAAGGTCGTGATTATGAAAAAAGGCCGCTCCAACTATAAAGTGTATGATCCGGCAGAGCTTCTGGCAGAACGGGGCCTCACTCCTGCGCAGGTGATCGACCTGAAGGGCTTCATGGGCGACACCAGCGATAATTATCCCGGCGTGAAGGGCATCGGCGAGAAGACGGCCACCAAGCTGCTGACGGAATACGGTACTGTGGAAGGGGTAATCGAGAACCTGCATCTGCTGCCTAAGGGCGTGCGGGCTAAGATTGAAGCGGACCTCGACATGTTGCATCTCTCACGGGAGCTGGCGGAAATCCGCTGTGATGTGCCGGTGGTCTGCGAGCTGGCCGAATGTCTCTGGGAACTGCAGCGGGATAACGCCGCACGCAAGTTCAATGAGCTGGAGTTCGGCAGCCTGATGCATCTGATCGGCGGGATCGCTGAGGAACGGGATGACCGGGGAATCGTGCAGATTGAGCTGGGAGATCTGGGCTGAGGCCGGAATAGACAGCTAACCAAACAAGACAGCAAAACAAACAAGACAGTAGATACTCACCTATCGTGAGCGTGTACTGTCTTGTTTGCGTGTGAAGAGATAGACCGCATTATCCTTGGAGGGCGGTACAAGCAGGCGGGATAATTCCTCATTCAGCTCCATGCTGAAATGCTTAGCTTGATCATACGCGTCGAAGTCACCGGTGATCGCCGGATCTCTTGTGCCGATTACAATATACAACTCTACAGATTCCGTATTAAAAACATGCTTCTCGTACGGGTTGCCGGGCACCGGCCAGGAACAAAGTACAACCTTAGGAGCGTATTTGCTCAGAGCGGCTTTGGCATCGGCTTTTTCCACAAAATCCGGGTAGGTGATATAATGCGCCCAGCTATAATCATCGGTTGCCCGGCAGGCTGTGCCGTTCTCGTTAAGGAATCTCGTCAAGGTACCGTCACCGGCACCGATCTCCAGGCACGCCTTATCTCCGATCAGAGCGGACAAGCGCTTGATTAACGAACGGGAGTAGAAGCAGTAGATCCCTTGTTTATTGACAAGCGGCATCAGCACTTTGGGGCGGATAATCAGCTTCCAGCATACCCGGAACAGAGGGAGCGATACGGGCTTGCGCACAAGCTTTTCCTTGAACAGGAGCTTCTGCAGAATATAACCGTCCCAGAAATTGAACCGCACAGGCCCGGAGGCTGATTCGGCGGACACCGCTAATTGCAGCTGTTCGATCAGATAAATGGCGAAGCGGGCTTTAATAATATTAGGAAGAAAAGCGTTAATGGTAGTTTGATTAAAGCCGCTTTTGACAATTTTGCTTTTCGCTATTTTGGCGCTGCTTGTATAGCTGGCGAGCAAATTTTGGATCAGGTTGGCACGCTTGTGGCTCGATAGGGCATTGATCTCAAGCAGCACCTCTTCTTTGTACTCCGGATATTCTGAAAAAAGCGTGCGCGTATCGGTCTCATTCCTCAGAATCTGCTCGGCGGCCGTCTTGCTGAAGGTTAGCGCTCTCAGGTCCCGGCTCAAATGACAATACCCTCGCAGTGATCCACCTCATGCTGGATAACCTGCGCTGTAAATCCGGTAAAGCTATCCCGGTGCTTTTTAAAATTATAATCGAGGTATTCTACCTCAATGTAGTCGTACCGTTTCGTTGGGCGTACGCCTTCAAGCGACAGGCAGCCTTCCTCAGTGTCATAAGGACGGGCGCGCTTGACGATCACCGGATTGATCATCGAAATGGTCAGCTGCTGCTCTACACGGACGGCAATGATGCGTTTGTTGACACCAATCATGTCCGCAGCCATGCCGACGCACCGGTCGGAGTTGGCGTTCAGAGTCTCCACAAGATCCATTAACACGGGCAGATCCTTTTCCGTGGCCGGAGCAGATTTCTGGCTAAGAAGCGATATATCTTTATTGATAGGTCTAATCATCATACTCTCCAATTATGCTGTATTTGTGTGTCCATAATATCATTTTTGGCGGGGAAGTGAAATGCGGGAATACGAGAGATATGCGGTTAAGATAAAGATTGACGAACCGGAGGAAGCTTGATTATAATGTTAATATAAGTATTAAATGATTAACAAATATATTAACCTA
This sequence comes from Paenibacillus sp. FSL M7-0420, assembly GCF_038002345.1. Taxonomy (NCBI): domain Bacteria; kingdom Bacillati; phylum Bacillota; class Bacilli; order Caryophanales; family Paenibacillaceae; genus Paenibacillus; species Paenibacillus sp. FSL M7-0420. The sequence goes on from NZ_JBBOCJ010000001.1 coordinate 1,767,822, forward strand.
AAGAGGAGCGTTAACTTCCCATGGCAGAACGCATTGTACTGAACACCGACATCCGCAAAGGTAAGATTGACCGCAACATCTACGGACATTTCGCTGAGCATCTTGGACGCTGTATCTATGAAGGCATCTGGGTGGGCGAAGATTCCCCTATTCCGAACACTAAGGGTATCCGCAACGACGTAGTGGAAGCGCTTAAGGAAATGAAGATTCCGGTACTGCGCTGGCCGGGCGGCTGCTTCGCCGATGAATACCACTGGAAGGACGGTATCGGCCCGAGCGAAGAGCGCAAACGGATGATCAACACACACTGGGGCGGCGCGGTAGAGAACAACCATTTCGGTACACATGAATTCATGCTCCTCTGCGAGATGCTGGGCTGCGAGCCGTACATCAACGGTAACGTAGGTAGCGGAACTGTTCAGGAGATGTCCGAGTGGGTTGAGTATTTGACCTTCAACGGAGTCTCGCCAATGGCTGAGCTGCGTCAGAAGAACGGCCAGGAAGATGCCTGGAGTGTCAAGTATTTCGGCGTGGGCAACGAGAACTGGGGCTGCGGCGGTAACATGCGTCCTGAATTTTATGCTGACCTGTACCGCCAATATCAGACGTATGTACGTAACTATGGAGACAACAAGATCCACCGGATCGCCTGCGGGGCGAATGCGGATGACTATAACTGGACGGAAGTACTGATGCGTGAAGCTACCCGCTTCATGGATTCGATTACCCTGCACTACTACACCCTGCCTACTTCGGATTGGAATCATAAAGGCGCGGCTACAGGCTTCGGAACAGACGAATACTTCACAACGTTGAAGAAGGCACTGTTCATGGATGAGCTGGTTACCCGTCATATCGCTATCATGGACAAATACGATCCTGAGAAAAGAGTGGGCCTGATCGTTGACGAGTGGGGCACCTGGTATGATGTTGAGCCGGGTACAAACCCAGGCTTCCTGTACCAGCAGAACACGATTCGCGATGCGCTGGTGGCCGGCTTGACGTTGAATATTTTCCACAAGCATAGTGACCGTGTACGGATGGCGAACATTGCCCAGACCGTGAACGTGCTGCAGGCAGTTATCCTGACTGAAGGCGAGAAAATGCTCCTGACTCCTACTTACCATGTATTCAACATGTACAAAGTGCATCAGGATGCAGAACTGCTGGAGCTCACTGTGGACAGTCCGGTATACAGCTATGATGGCGTAGAGATTCCTGAAGTATCGGCTTCGGCTTCGGTCAATGCTGAGGGCATCATTCATGTCAGCCTGTGTAACCTGAATCACGCGTCATCGGCAGTGTTGCCGCTTGCCCTGCGCGGTTTGGCTGGTCAAGCATCCGTAAGCGGAACGACGCTGGCCGGAGCTTCCATCGATGCCCACAATAGCTTTGAGCAGCCGGAAGCTGTAACACCACAGGCATTCAGCGCCTTCAAGCTTGAAGGGGATACGCTGACTGTAGAGCTGCCGCCAATGTCGGTAACGGTACTGGCTATCACTCCACAAGCCTAAGGAGAGAACCGCATGACAACCACTTCAGCCTGCAAAGGATGCCGGGAGGAGTACAAGGTCACGGAAGCACAGATTGCCCGTATTCTGGCCTCCTCCATGTTCAATCCCGGCAATTCGGCTTCCGATGAGGTCTATGCCGAGCGGCTTGCGCTTTGCGGGGCTTGCCCCAAGCTGCAGGATGGTGTGACCTGTACCGCCTGCGGCTGTATCATCCCTGTCGTGGCCCGGCTGAAGGCCCGCAGCTGTCCGCTGCCGGGCGGCGGAAAGTGGCAGCCGGTGGCGGAATGACGGCCCACGCCTAACGGCAAGGGGCCAGGCGAAATAGATAGGCTAAAAGCCGTTCTTGCCATAAGAGACGGACCGATCACCGATAGCCCCTCCAACCTGCACAATGCGGCGGTTGGAGGGGGCTTTTTTGCGTTGTGGAGGAGAGGGGTGGGAAGAGAAAAGAGAGGGATAAATCCCTCTAATGCGGCGGAAAGTGGGCTGGATGAGGAAAAGAGAGGGATAAATCCCTCTAATGCGGCGGAAAGTGGGTTGGAGGAGGAAAAGAGAGGGATAAATCCCTCTAATGCAGCGGGAAGCGGGCTGGATGAGGAAAAGAGATGTATAAATCCCTCAAATGCGGCGGAAAGTGGGTTGGGTGAGGAAAAGAGAGGGATAAATCCCTCTGGTGCGGCGGAAAGTGGGCTTGAAGAAGAAATGAGATGTATAAATCCCTCAAATGCGGCGGAAAGTGGGCAGCTGAGCGGAAATGAGGAGCATTAGTGCACCTGAGTCGGCGGAAAGTGAGCTATGAGCGGAAATGAGGAGCATTAATGCACCTGAGTCGGCGGAAAGTGGGCAGCTGAGCGGAAATGAGGAGCATTAGTGCCAATGTCATTAAGTTAAGATATAGAGCCAAAAACAAGAAAAAGGCAGGTTATCGAAAAGATAGCCTGCTCTTTTTTTGCACAAAAAATCTTGACAATCCGTAGAAAACGTGTGGCGAAGCCCCTTGAAAAAACGAGGAGGTTACGCCAATGAATGCTTATGCAAATTCGCTGAAAGACAGACTGACATCTCTCATCCGTGAGATGGCGGCTGCCCCCGCGCCTTACGTCAGAAACCCGGGAAAGGATTTTACCCGAACGAAAAAACTACCCTTTGAAATGGTTATGCAAACCCTGATCTTTATGGGCGGCAACAGCCTCTATAAGGAACTGTTGGAATCGCAGGGCTATGACGTTAACACCGCAACTTCTTCTGCTTTTGTTCAGCAAAGAAATAAAATTTTGCCGTCTGCGGTCGAATCTTTGTTTCACACCTTTACCGCGTCCCATACGGAATTCAAGGATTATCGAGGCTATCGATTATTGGCCATTGACGGTTCCGATCTGCATATTGCAACAGATCCTGCGGACCCGTTGACCTATTCTCAAAGTCAGCCCCACTCGAAAGGCTTTAACCTTCTGCACTTGAACGCTGCTTATGACCTCTGTAACCGGCTTTACGTAGACGCCATCCTTCAACCTCGAAAGCTACGCAACGAAGGAAGGGCGCTGTCCACGATGGTGGATCGGTCCCCTATTCAGGGGAACGTCATTGTGTTGGCGGATCGAGGATTGGAAAGCTACAATACGTTCGCGCATCTGGAACGGAAAGGATGGAAGTACGTCATACGGGTCAAGGATTTGCATTCGAATGGCATTCTTTCGGGCTTGCACTTGACCTTTGAAGGGGCGTTTGATCAGGAGATTCACCTGACGCTGACTAAAAAACGAACGAAAGCGTTCAGGGATCACCCCGAAATCTATAAAATTCTTCCGGCCACCTCTAGCTTTGATTTTCTGGACATGCAAAAGAACCTGTTTTACCCGATTTCCTTTCGGGTGGTTCGTTTCCTCCTGCCCAGTGGCGATTATGAAACCGTCATTACCAATCTACCGGCTGCTGAATTCTCACCGGATGAACTCCGGGAACTGTATCACCTGCGATGGGGGATTGAGACCTCTTTCCGGGCCTTAAAATACACCATCGGTCTGACCCATTTTCACGCAAAGAAGCAAGAGTCCATTACCCAAGAGATATTCGCAAGAATGATCCTCTACAATTTCGCTGAAATGATTACCTCGCACGTAGTCATTTCCCAAAAGGATAAACGGCACCTCTACCAAGTCAACTTCACGGTGGCCGTTCACGTCTGTAGACATTTCCTGCGCTCCAAGGGCGATGGACCCCCGCCTGATGTGGAAGCTTTGATTCGCAAAAATATGTTGCCGATTCGTCTCACCCGTCCTGGGCAAAGGAATACACGCAGAATACGTAGCAAATCCGCCATTAGCTTCGTCTACAGAGTAGCATAATTCGGTTCGCATGAACATTTTTTTAAGTGGATCTTCCATCCGCTTTGTTTGCTATGCGCTTTTTTCCTTCCTTACACCAAAAACAAACGGCATAGGACGTTTCCCCATACCGTTTTGGATTCTCTTTATTAATTCCAAACTTATCTTTGAACTTATCTTAATGACATTGGCATTTGTGCACCTGAGTCGGCGGAAAGTGGGCGATGAGCAGAAATGAGGAGCATTAGCTCCAAAAGTAGCTGAATCGAAAACTAACCTAATTAGTCTAACTAATCTATCTCCACTACCTACCTACCTACCTACCTACCTACCTACCTACCTACCTACCTACCTACCTACCTACCTACCTACCTACCTACCTACCTACCTACCTACCTACCTACCTACCTTCTACACACCCTAATCTGGCTTTCATATAGAACCCGGCAAATCTGCCACGCCATCTGTATAAAACAACTCAAACACAAGATCCTCGTTGTAATTGCCGAAGCCTTTGCCGAACAGGGTGAGGCCGCCGATGTGCTCGGCATCCTCCTCGACAGAGAGCCGGAAGGTCCATTGTTTGTTGCGGATGCCTACCTGATCCAGGGTGACCTCCGACAGCTTTTGCCCATCCATGAAGGTGCCTGACTGCGTAATCCGCAGCTGCTTGAGCAGGCCGTATTGATTGGTGAGTGCAGGCCACCAGGCCGGGGTGTATTTTCCCGGATTATCTCCGTAGTCACCGGGGCTGGTCCAGAAGCCGAGCGATTGTCCGTTCAGCGTGAAGGTAATATCCGACGGCCAGTTGTTGTTGACCGACGGGGCTTCGGAGGCGATCTCCATCGTGATGGCAAGCTCCTCCGGCTGCTGGCTCGACAGCAGGAAATTCGGGATTTTATACTCGACGAACCCCTTGCCGAACCAGAGAATCCCGGCGTTCACCCGCTCCTGGTCCCAGAAATAACGGGGATCGTCAAAGTGTCCGATGACCCTCTCCGTCGTAGACAGTCCACAGGTAGGCTCAATCTGGAAGTCGGAATAATGCCCCACCGGAATGTCCTTGCGGTACCCCCTGCGCGGAGTCCGGGCTTGTCCCGGAAAAACAATCTCAGCCCCGTCGGCGGCCAGTGTACAGATCTTCTGCAGACCGCTTTTGCCGGGAGCCATATGGCTGCGGATCAGCCCGGCGGCTTCGAGCTTGCGCACATGCATGGTCATAATCGCACTGCTGAGCTTGAGGGCTGCGGCCAGCTCCTTCACGTTCATGGGCTTCTCGGACAGCAGCCGCAGCATATGCAGGCGCACGGTACTGGACAGGGCCTCGTACACGGGCAGGGATTGTTCGGTTAGATCAAGTTTCATCGGATGCCTCCACGTTCAGGTTATATAGTTAATAATTATATTACTCAAATAAAATTTCTACAAGCCATGATTGGCTTCAGGACAGCTTTTCCAATTTATATCACAGACACGCTAAGCCCGGTCCGCTATGATGTGAGATGAATTAGCGATGAAACAAGGTGCTCTTGCCGGAAGCGGCAAGGGATAACAGGGAATCGGGTGCAACTCCCGAGCGGTCCCGCCACTGTATGGAAGAGCTGCACTTCATGAGGTCACTCGGGAAGCCCCGGGGAAGACGAAGTCTGCGGCGCCTGTATTCCAAGCCAGGAGACCTACCTTGTCGATGCACACCACGACTCTACGCGGATAGGAGCGGTGTACGGATAGGTTAATGAGAAGAGGCGTTCTGCCCTGATGGACCGGAGGAATCTTGGAATCTTAGAGATGACCCCCGGCTTACAGCTGCGGGATACAAGGACACGGCCCATAGTGATGGGACGATGAGAAGCACCTTGTTTCGCTTGGCTGCGTGCAGCGCGCTCTATCGAACTTGCCTGCGTACATACACTCCCACCCTTTAGGGTGGGTTTTTTGGAATATAAGGATTTTTATGCTTCACGCTATAAATCATCCTTATATTCCTCGCTGAAACGTACCGTCCTATAAAAGGACGGCAAAGATGTTTCCACTTGGGCTTTAAGATCTGTAATGGGAAAACAACAAACATGGAGGGTGACAAATGAAAAAGCACAGATGGTGGAGCTTTGCGGCACTGGTTGCCGGATTTACGGTGTACTTTATGCTGAATGAACCGGGGACGGCCCGGGCAATGCACATTATGGAAGGATTCCTGCCGGTAGGCTGGGCGGTGTTCTGGTGGACGGCGTTTATCCCGTTTTTTGTGCTCGGAATCTTCAAGCTGAAATCCATGACAAGGGAGAATCCGGAACTGAAGCTGCTGCTGGGCCTGGCCGGGGCGTTTACCTTCGTACTGTCTGCGCTCAAAATGCCTTCCGTGACCGGAAGCAGCTCCCACCCCACGGGTACCGGACTTGGTGCGGTTATGCTGGGGCCGCTGCCTATGAGCGTAATCGGCTCGATTGTCCTGCTGTTTCAAGCGCTGCTGCTGGCGCACGGAGGGATTACTACGCTCGGGGCCAATGCGTTCTCGATGGCGGTGGCGGGTCCTTTTGCCGGCTATGCAGTGTATAAGCTGATGATGAAGCGGCCGGACCGTGAGAAGCTGGCGTTGTTCTGTGCGGCTGCGGTAGCGGATCTGAGTACGTATGTAGTGACTTCCTTTCAGCTGGCGGTGGCTTTTCCGGCGGCGGATGGCGGCGTGCTGGCTTCTTTTCTCAAATTCGGGGGCATCTTTGCCGTGACGCAAATCCCGCTGGCCATCAGTGAAGGGCTGTTGACGGTACTGCTCTGGAACTGGCTGAAATCGTATAGTCCGAATGAATTGTCGCTTCTGAAACGCAAGGTGAACGGAGGAAGAGCCTAATGAGCAATAAATGGAAAAATGGGTTGATGCTGCTGGTTGTTATTCTGCTGGTTATTCTGCCGCTGCTGCTGGTCAATGGGGAATTCGGCGGGGCCGATGATGCGGCTGAAGGTGTGATTACCGAGATGAATCCTGACTATAAGCCGTGGTTCAAGCCGCTGACCGAGCTGCCGGGTGAGACGGAGAGTATGCTGTTTGCATTGCAGGCAGCGATTGGTGCCGGTGTGATCGGTTATACCTTGGGGCTGCTCAAGGGCAAGCAGGGCGGGACGAAGCAGCATAGCAGCAAGTGATTCGGCGGATTGACGTTCTCTCCTACAATAATGCTCTGCGCCAGTTATCCCCGATGTGGAAAAGCTCGTTCGCAGCCCTGATGTTCCTGCTCTCTTACACTGTACATCCGGTACTACAGGCTGCAATCACCCTATGGATGATGTCCTGGTGTGTATTGCAGGCCCGTATTCCCTTGCGTGCTTATGGCATGCTGTTCGGCACAGCGCTGCTGTTCTATGCGCTTAGCGTACCGGCGCTGCTCGTGGAATTCGGGCATCCGGCTGCGGGAGAGGCAGGGATATTCCCGCTTCCGGGACTGAATCTGCCCGTATATGTCACAGCGGCGGGACTTCAGCGGGCAGGGGAGCTGCTGGCCAGAATCTCTGCCTGTATGAGTTGTTTCTTTTTCCTGATGTTCACTACTCCGTTCAGTGAGCTTTTGCAGGTGCTGCGCAGGCTGCGGATGCCGCAGATTGTTCTGGAGCTGATGCTGATTATGTACCGCTTCTTATTCCTGCTGAGTGATGCAGCGCATGGGCTGCTGCTGGCCCGCAGGCTGCGCGGAGGCCGTAGAGGCTATAAGGCGAAGCTGCGTGAGACTGCGGCTATGGCAGGAGCGCTGTTCGGCAACACGATGCACCGGTATAACGGACTATCGCAGGGGCTGCTGGCCCGCGGATTCACCGATGAGATTATTCTGCCGCCTTATACGGCGCGTCCTGTGCCGCGGCGCTATGCTGTCCAGGCGTATTCCGGGATAGCAGTGCTGGTGCTGGCGCAGCTCTGGCTGTGGACGCGGGGGTGAAATCATGCGCAAAGTACAACAACTTCCGATCGTCCAAATCACATTAGAGGAGCAAGTGATAGATATGGAATATAGTCTGGCTTGTGACGGAGTGGTGTTCCATTACCCGGATACGAAGGAGCCTGCACTGCATGAACTGACGTTCTCCATCCCCTCAGGCAGCAAGACGGCGGTGCTCGGTCATAACGGTTCGGGCAAATCGACGCTGTTCCTGCATGCCGTCGGCATTCTGCGCCCGCAGCAGGGGACGGTTATGCAAGGAGGGAAGGCGTTATCCTACTCCAAAAAAGAGCTGGCCGCTCTGCGGCGGAAAGTGGGCCTGGTCTTCCAGGACCCCGAGCAGCAGCTGATCCTCAGCACTCCGCTGGAGGATGTGTCTTTCGGGCTGCGCGGCAGCGGCATGGCTGAACCGGCTATCGCTGCGCGCTGCCGGGAGGTCATGGAGCTGCTGAATCTGACTGATCTGGGCGATAAACCGATTCACCAGCTTAGTCTGGGCCAGAAGAAACGCACGGCACTCGCCGGTGTACTGGCTATGGAGCCGGAGCTGATTCTGCTGGATGAGCCGACCTCGTATCTGGACCCGTTATCGGAGCAGCAGATGCTGAAGGGGCTTGAAGCCATACATGATAAAGGGACAACCGTAGTTATGGCTACGCATGATATGGACCTGGCCTACCGCTGGGCGGACTGGATTATTGTGCTGGAGCATGGAAGATGCCGGGCGGCGGGGACGCCGGAGGAGATTTTTGCGGGACGGGAGGAGCTATTGTCCATCGGGCTGGGATTGCCGCTGCTGGCTGATCTATGGTTCAGCCTGCCAGCCAGCCTGACCGCAGGGCAGAGCGCTCCCCGCACCGCCGGAGAATTCCAGGTGCAGCTGCGTAAGCTGCTTGCGCTTGACCACAGCTATTCATGAACGGGGGAAGAAGAATGAAGAAACAAGGAAAGCTGCTCATTATCGGCTTCGGCCCCGGAGCGCTGGAGCATATTACCGGCCGCGCACTGGCTGCGCTGGATGAGAGTGAGGCGGTCATCGGCTATACCACTTATGTAGATCTGATCAGGCCGCTGCTGCGGCACCAGGAGATCGTCGGCACGGGGATGACCGAGGAGGTCAGCCGGGCCCAGGAGGCCGTCCGCAGAGCTGAAGAAGGACAGAGCATTGCGGTAATCTCCAGCGGCGATGCCGGTGTCTACGGAATGGCCGGGCTGGTCTACGAGGTGCTGATCGAACGCGGCTGGAGCCGCTCAGAGGGGGTACAAGTGGAGGTGATCCCGGGAATATCGGCGATCCAGTCCTGTTCCTCACTGCTGGGGGCCCCGATTATGCACGATTCCTGCACGATCAGCCTGAGCGATCATCTAACACCTTGGGAGAGCATCGCTGCGCGTGTGGATGCGGCGGGGGCGGCAGATTTCGTCATTGCGTTCTACAATCCGCGCAGCGGCAGACGGACGCGGCAGATCGAAGAAGCGCGGGGCATTCTGTTGCGTTACCGTGACCCGGCTACACCGGTAGGCATTGTCAAAAGCGCCTATCGTGACCGTCAGCAGACGATCGTAACAACGCTGCAGGATATGCTGGAGCATGAGATCGGCATGCTCTCCACCGTGGTAGTAGGCAACTCTGCTACCGTTGTCTATGAGGACCTTATGATTACGCCGCGCGGATATGAGCGCAAGTACAATCTCGGATCACAGGCGCAGACGCTGAAGCCGCACGAGCGGCTGCGCACGGCAGCAGAGCCTTGGTCGCTGGCTGCGGCGGAGTCCGGGCAGGCAGAGGGCGCAGCTGGAGCAAGAGCGGCACAAGCTGTGGCTGCGGGGAGAGAAGCTGCTATCGCAGGAAGAGAAGCGGAATCAGGGCGGGCGGAAGAAGCGGCTGTGCAGAGTCTGGCTGCTGCTCCGCAGGTGGAGCGGCTACGTAGCTTGTCCGATCGCCTGACGGCATCGACCGAGACTTCCTTCGAGTTGGAGATTGCTCCGGCAGCCGGCAGCCGCAGCTTCAGCGGTGAGCAGATGAAGCTGCTGGCTGAGCTTGCAGGCAGCGATGGGCAATTGGTCTATACGAAGGACGGGTATTTCCTGCTGCGCGGCAGCCGGAGTGAAGAGGCAGAGGCAGGAGCAGGAGCAAGGCTGCTGGAGGCCGGACTGAATGTAAGTACGCCTGGAGATTACGTGAAGGTGAAGACCTGCGGATTCTGTGAGCTGCGCAGAAGCGGAGCGTTAAGTACGGCTGTCCGCCTGCATGAGCTGTTGCACGGGCTTGCCGTGCCGAGAGAGCTGCACATCAGCGTAGCGGGCTGCGGAATGGCTTGCAGCTCGGCCGTGCTGGATGACATCGGGCTGGTATGCTCGCGCGGCAGCTATGAGCTGTATCTCGGCGGCAAGAAGTCCGGGCGGGGCGCACATGCAGGGATTTTGGTGTGTGAAGGGATGGACGAGGAGCAAGCGGTAGCCGCGGTAGCTGCGGCAGTTGAGGATTACAGGGCCCATGGCCGGGAGCAGGAGCGTTATCATGCGTTCCGGGAACGGATGGACAGCACCAAAGGTGGTGCAGCCCTTACATCCGACAACAATAACAGCATAGAAGGAGTGCAGACGATGAGAACGGTATTACTGGTGGGACACGGGAGCCGGGTTCAAGCGGGCAATGAGGAGCTGTTGGAATTCACCCGCCTGCTCGCGGCCCGGAAGCCGGAGCTGAAGGTCGAGACCTGCTTCATAGAGCTGGCCTCGCCTTCCATCGCTGGCGGAATTGCCAGATGTATCGAGGGCGGTGCGGCGGAGATATACGTTGTGCCGATTATTTTGTTCGCGGCGGGGCATTCCAAGCTCGATATTCCACTGGCCATTGATGAAGCTAAGCGGAGATATCCCGGGGTGAAGTTCATCTATGGACGTCCGCTGGGGGTGCAGGACCGTGCCATCGATATTCTGCTGGAGCGGATTCAGGCAGCAGAACGACTTCCACTCCTGCAGGTGAAGGCGGCTGGCGGAATGGACCTGGACCTGCGCGGGAACGGTGCATCCACCATAGAGGATAAGGACACCATCGTGCTGCTGATGGGACGCGGGGGCAGTGACCCGGATGCCAACAGCGATCTGTATAAAATAAGCCGGCTGCTCTGGGAGAGAACAGGCTACCGCAGCGTGGAAAGCTGCTTCATTGCCATCGCCAAGCCTTCGCTGCCGGACGGGCTTGAACGCTGCCTTGCACTGGGGGCACGCAGAATTATCGTTCTCCCGTACCTGCTGTTCACCGGAGTGCTGATGCAGCAGTTCACTGAGAGAGTTGCACAATTTGCAGCCGCACATCCAGAGCTTGAAGTGGAGATCGGCGGCACACTGGGCGCACATCCGCTGCTGGTGGATATGCTGACAGAGCGGATCGAGGAGACGCTGGAAGGCCGTGCCTTCAGCAACTGCGATAACTGCAAATACCGCGATGCAGCCTCTGTGCATCATCACCATCATCATGGTGAGGAGGGGCACGGGGAGCATGGGCATGGACATCACGGGCATGGGGAACATGGACATTGCAGCCACGGGGAACATGGGCAACACAGCCACGGGGAGCGTGGACATCACAGCCACTGCCAGCATGGACATCACAGCCATGGGGAGCGTGGACATCACAGCCATGGGGAGCATGGACATCACAGCCACTGCCAGCACGGGCATCACAGTCAAGGTGAACATGAGCACCGAAAGCATGAACATCACAGCCATGTCCATCATGGGCAGCATGGGCGGCATGATGTAACGGAGGCGGCGGCAGACGATCAGGAGCTTCGCCAGCCGCGATGATCTTCATGTTATGCGGCACCAGCGACGCCCGGGAGTTGGCACAGAGTCTGCTGCGCCAAGGCCTGCCGCTGCAGGCTAGCGTGGTGACGCCCAGCGGGGCTGAACGCCTTATGGCTGCTGGCATCCGCACCCGCACCGGCAGACTGGACCGCGCGGCGATGATCGCTTTGCTGCAAGCGGGCGGGTACCGTGCCGTGGTGGACGGCAGCCATCCTTTTGCGCTGGAGGCTCATGTCAATGCGATGGAAGCTGCTGCTGCGCTGGGATTGCCGTACTTCCGCTACGAGCGGCAGAGTCTCATCTATAACAGCCATCCCCGGCTGTTGCTTGTGCATTCTTATGAAGAGGCTGCGCGCAAGGCCAAGGAGCTGAAGGGCTCTGTGATGCTGACCACCGGCGGCAAGACGCTGGAGATTTTTGCGGAGGAGCTGCTGGGAGATCCAGATATTAGGCTGACCGTAAGGCTGCTGCCTTGTCTGGAGAATCTGGAGAAGTGCCTGGCTCTTGGGATAGAGCAGCGGAATATCATTGCGCTTCAGGGCCCTTTTAGCAGAGAGATGAATGAGGCCTTGTACCGGCAGTACGGCACCCGGGTGATGATTACCAAAGAGAGCGGGGCCGAGGGCTCGGTGGATGAGAAGCTGCATGCTGCGCTGGATATGGGATTATATGTGATTTTGATTATGCGGCCGGGGCTGTCCTTCGGGGATGGCGGAACGGTGTTTGATTCTTTTGACGAGATTACGGCTGCTGTGAAGCATGCGCTGCTAATGACCAGGGAAGAGGGATGAATGTGGATTTCGGGACAGAGTTCAAGCCGGTGACTGTACAGCCGCAGGAGATAGAGGGTCTAAGCTTTCAGATGATTACGGAGGAGCTGGGTGAACATTCGTTTAGTGCACTCGAGTACCCGATTGTACAGCGGATTATTCATGCTTCGGCTGATTTTGAGCTGGGACGCAGCCTGGTGTTCCATCCCGGGGCGATTGAGGCGGGGATTCACGCGATTCTGCAGGGCAAGCCGATTATAGCGGATGTGCGGATGGTAGAGGCGGGCATTGCCAAGGAGCGGATTCAGCGGTACGGCGGCGAGGTCCGGGTACATATTTCAGATCCTGATGTGGTGGATGAGGCGAAGGCGCTGGGAACCACAAGGGCGATTATCGCAACGCGCAAGGCTTGCGCCCAGGCACCGGGGGGCATCTATGTCATCGGCAACGCGCCGACTGCCCTGCTGGAGCTGATCCGTCTGGTAAAAGAGGGCACAGCGCAGCCGGGCCTTGTCATCGGCATGCCGGTAGGCTTCGTCTCGGCGGCGGAATCCAAGGATGAGCTGCGCAAGCTGGATATTCCCTACATCACCAATATCGGCCGCAAAGGCGGCAGTACAATCGTGGTCGCCGCAGTCAACGCGCTAAGTCTGCTGGCAGTCCGCCGGGCTGCGGGCGAGCCGGGGTAGCGGATTAGAGAAGCAGATGCTTGGAGCTTAGGGCTGTGAGTTGTCATATCCCGATTAAGTTGTAAGCGGTAAGTTTAATCGCTCTCTGTACAACTAAATGCTCTGATGTACGAGTGAATAGCCATTTAGCTGTAAAACGGAGACAATTTCATAATTCAAAACCCTTGCTATACCTGGTTTTTTTGAGCATAGAAAAAGGAGTACCTCCCCAAATTCTCGAAGTTATAGGCGACGAAACCAACACCCGAGAAGAAAAGAGGTAATCCCCATCTATTCTATTCGACAAGAAGAACTGTTTTCCTTCGAGGAATTGCTCCAAATGAGTCCAGAAGATAAATACAGCCAAATCTTTGAACACTTACATTTAGCTCCAGTTCTGTTCGCACTGGGGAAAAAGAACCATCGCGGACGGCCTGAAAAATTAAATGTACCTGCCATGATCTACTCGCTGCTGATTGCAAAAATGGAGAACATCGAGTTTGTCTCTGCCTTGGTTCGGCGACTGAATCATAGCAACGAATTTCGAGTCCAGTGCCGGTTCACCGGCTCGGATAACATTCCAAGTCAGGCCTCCTATTCCCGTTTGATTCATGCGCTGGAGCAAACGGGAATGCTGGAACAACTTCAGGATCGCCTAGTCACGTCTGCCCTAGAAGAAGGCTTTGTGAGCGGAACCCATCTGGCTGTGGATTCCTCCATGGTCGAGGCTTGGGATTGCCAATTTAGCGAATCGGCCTCCAAGCGTCGTGCGGCTCGCCGGGGGCAAAAGAAAGGCGAAGCTTCGGTGGCCGAGCAAATTCAGCTCGAACATCCCGAGCCTGAGCCTAAGGTGGCGAACGAGCCGCTGAAGAAACCCAGATATAGCAAGCCCGGCCGTCCATCCCTGGCGGAAAAGGAACGTCGGCGCGAGGAAATGGAAGCCTATGAACAAAGTCTCGGACCGTTCCAGAAAACCATTGAAGCGATGTTGCCGTACCCGTACGATGAACTACTGACCGCGTTGCCCCGGCATGCTGCGCGTTGTGACAAGAAAAATACGAAGGGCCGAATGACCAGCTATTACGGGTTCAAGGCGAATCTGCTGGTCGACACGGACAGCCAGTATATCCTCAGCGGCCTCTTTAGTTCGGCAAATCCGAATGACCAGCGTATGGCGGTCGTCCTTCTCAAAGGCCTGCTCCTGAAGTTTCCGATGCTAAAGGTCAAGCATATCTTGGGCGACAAGGGGTACGATTGCGCGGCGATCTACCAGTTGATTCATTCGCTCGGCGCCTATCCTGCGATTTCCCTGATTCACCACAAAGACTCGCCTGCGGGAATGAATCTGGATTACACGCCGGTGTGCGCTCAAGGGCATGCGTACCGTTACGACAGTTTTGATGCCAAATATGAGACCCTGAAGTACACCCGGCCTAGTGAATGCAAAGGCTGTGCGCTTTCCGGTACCGAATGCCAAAAAGTGTTTAAAATTCGAATCCAAACGGATTTGCGTTTACACACCTATCCCGCCAGAGGGAGCGAAAGTTTTACAACACTGTACAAGAAGCGTACGGCCGTGGAGCGTGTATTTGCCTATCTCAAAGAGTATTTCGGGATGAAGCGCACACGCCACCGCGGTGTCCGGGCAAGTGTCGATTTCCAGCTCAGTACGCTCGCGTACAATTTGAGTAAGTTTGCGTTAGACAAATTGAACCAGCAGTTGAGGAATTCCCAGCAAATCGCCTGATTTTTTAAAAATGTGACCTTAGATTTTGGCCTAATCTTGCTATTTAACAAATTGAATTATGAAATTGACTCAAACGTGCAATTAAACTTTTCTATAATCGGTGTTCTCCTTGATTTGGGCAGATATAGTTGTACAGATTACAGTTAGATGAGGAAATCCTCCCTTTTTGCGGGTTTTAAATGTACAGAATACAGCTATCTCAAATTATTTACTTCTTTAGTTCTAACAGTCTGGCAGTTGAAGTTTGTGGCTGGAGCATTCTCACCGATGACCGGGTTAATGTGCTTAAGGTGCGGGGTTGCGGTAGCGTGTAGGCTCACTAATTGTATTCTCTGCAACAGAATTCGTATTTTTATAGTTGAAATCCGGTTCTGTTGCAGTTCGTACACTTGATTTTTGAAAAAGGGCTCCACAACAGCTCCCTCACCAAATTCTAATGTACAAAATGCAGCAGATTCACTTTTTTGGCGGATATGGGGTTTAACTAATGTACAAAGTGCAATGGAGCTAGAAAGACTAGAAAAATTTGTATAAAAATCTCCTGATTTGCTTAGAAGCAGCAGTATAATCAGGTTATATAGAGAGTAAGACAGGTTACCTGCCAAGGACGAACGCTCAGAGGATAAGCTTCAGCTATGTGCAGATTGTGCAGATTGTGAGGATTCATTCTTAGACCATCAGCAAAAGCAAAGAGGGATTGCCATGACCAAGGAAATACCCGGTCACGCCATCAGGCAGAACCGGAGCCAAGAAAGCGGGGAGGCAGGGGCGGGGAAAGCCAAACAGCCTGCCAGACCCGCATTCGAGCGGTTACCGGAGCAGTCGGCGCAAGCGACCGGACCCGCATTCGAGCAGTTACCGGAGCAGTCGGCACAAGCGGATGGTACTGCATTCGAGCAGTTACCGGAGCAGTCGTCACAAGCGGATAGTACTGCATTCGAGCGGTTACCGGAGCAGTCGGTGCAAGCAGCCGTTCCTGCAAGGCCCGATCCCTCCGGAGAGGTAATCCCTGCTCCCCCGCTGCGCAGGGGCTACACGACAGGGGCTTGTGCCGCAGCGGCAGCCGCAGGTGCGGCCACCCTGCTCATTACAGGGGAGAGCCTGCCCGTGGTAGAGATTGATCTGCCGGCCGGCTTCCGTCATACCTTTGAGCTGACCGGCTGGCAGCGTACAGGATCACACACGGCAAGCTGTGCCACCGTCAAGGACGCCGGAGACGACCCGGATGCGACACATCTGGCGCGGATCGAGGCGGTGGTGAGCTGGCGGGATCAGCCGGGCGTGGAGATTGACGGGGGCCGCGGTGTCGGCCGGGTGACGAAGCCTGGACTGCCGGTAGGTGTGGGAGAGGCGGCAATTAACCCGGTGCCCCGGCGGATGATTCAAGAGGCGGTAACCGCCGTACTGGAGGAGCACGGTGCAGCACGGGGCCTTAGGGTAGTCATCAGCGTGCCGGAGGGCGAGAGCATCGCTCTTAAGACGCTGAATCCCCGGCTGGGTATTCTGGGCGGCATTTCGATCCTGGGCACGCGGGGCGTGGTGACGCCGTTCTCCACCGAGGCCTATAAGGCCAGCGTGGTTCAGGCCATCTCGGTGGCGGCTGCGGCGGGGAACCGGCAGATCGTGCTTACCACAGGCGGCAGCAGCGAGAAATACGCTATCGCGATGTTCGCGGAGCTTCCGGAGGAAGCTTTTGTGCAGATGGGGGAATATGTAGGCTTCTCGCTGGAGCATGCGAAGGCTTACGGGATTGGGAAGGTTACCTTCGTCGGGATGGCCGGTAAATTCTCCAAGGTAGCTCAGGGGGCCATGCTGATTCACTCCAAGAACGCGCCCGTAGATTTCGGATTTCTGGCCTCCGTTGCGGCTGGTGCGGGAGCAACCCCGGAGCAGGTGCAGGAGATTGCTGCCGCCAACACAGCCTCACAGGTCGTGGACATGATGACTGAGGCGGGGAATCACGTTTTTTTCGAGCAGCTGTGCAGGCATGCCTGTGAACAGAGTCTGGCGCATATGAACGGAGGCATGATTGTGGAGATGGTGCTCATTACAATGAAGGGCCGGGTGCTGGGAAGGGCGGAGATTCATGGATAACCTGATTTATGTGATCGGGATCGGTGAGGATGGCGCCGGCGGCCTGACACCGGATAGCTTAAGCATAGTGAACAACAGCGAGGTGCTGCTGGGCGGCGAGCGGCAATTGAATTTTTTCAGCAGGTACAGAGGGGAGAAAATCGTCCTGCAAGGCGGCCTGAAGCCTTTTACAGATAAGCTGGAGAAGGTGTGGCGTGAGCGGCGGACGGTGGTGCTGGCCTCGGGGGACCCGTTCTTTTTTGGGATTGCCGGGTATCTCGTCCGTAGGTTCGGGCCGGAGCATGTGGAGGTGATCCCCCATTATAGCAGTGTGCAGCTTGCGTTTGCACGGCTTGGGGACAG
Organism: Paenibacillus sp. FSL M7-0420; assembly: GCF_038002345.1. Classification (NCBI taxonomy): domain Bacteria; kingdom Bacillati; phylum Bacillota; class Bacilli; order Caryophanales; family Paenibacillaceae; genus Paenibacillus; species Paenibacillus sp. FSL M7-0420. Next base: position 1,785,020 of record NZ_JBBOCJ010000001.1, read on the forward strand.
CTGGCAGGATGCGGAGCTGATCAGTCTGCACGGGCGCCCCATCCAGGGACTGGCCCAGCGTATCGACGGCAAGCATAAAATCGCCCTGCTGACAGACGAGAACAACACCCCTGCGGTCATCGCCGCTTATCTGCAGGAGTTTGGGATGATGGAATATGAGGCGTTTATCTGTGAACGGCTTGGCGGGGCGGAGGAAGTCTGCCGGTTCTGGACGCTGGAGGAGATGGTGACCAGGGAGTTCGCAGCGCTTAATGTCGTGATCCTGCGCCGTAAGCAGGAGGTCACTGCTCCTGTGCGGCGCGGCTTCGCCTATCCGGATGAGGAGTTCCGGCAGCGCAAGCCGGAGAAAGGCCTGATTACGAAGCGCGAGGTCCGCGCTCTGGTGCTGTCGGAGCTGAACCTGTCCGAGGATGCAGTCGTGTGGGACATCGGCTCCGGTTCGGGTGCGGTGGCTGCGGAATGCGCGCGGATCGCCAGACTCGGGAAGGTCTACGCGCTGGAGAAAAGTGCCGAGAACCTGCCGAACATGGCTGCGAACCGTCTGAAGTTCCGGGCGGATTTCCAGATCATTCAGGAGAAGGCGCCGCAGGGCCTGGCCGCTCTGCCTGACCCGGATGCCGTCTTCATCGGCGGCAGCGGGGGGGAGCTGGCGAACATTATTGCGCACAGCGCCGCCAGACTGCGCCCGGAGGGCCGGATTGTGGTTGGGGCGATCACGGTGGAGACGCTGCATGGCAGCATGGAGGCGCTTAAGGCCGCAGGACTGGCCTGCGAGGTGACGATGCTACAGGCGTCACGCGGCAAGCCGATTCTCGGCATGACCCGGTTCGACGGAATGAATCCCGTCTACGTGGTCAGCGGCCGGAGGCTTCATTAATCATCAGACAATAACGAAGGAGGAACCCGCAATGAAGACCAATGTAACTTCGCCGCGTGAGCAGGCTGCGGACGGACAGGAAATATCGTCAGGAGAAGCGGCCGGAACGCTGTGGACAGAAGCAGCGATGCAGGCGGCCAGTGCGTTATTTGACCCGCTGGATGCAGAAGAGCCGGAGCTGGAGGAACGGCTGACTCCCCGGGCGATCGGAACGTTATACGGCGTAGGCGTTGGCCCCGGCGACCCGGAGCTGATTACGCTTAAGGCTTGCCGTCTGCTGCGGGAATGTCCGGTGATTGCCTACCCGGCTACCAAGAAGGGCGGCAAATCCTATGCCTATGAAATCATCGAGCTGCACGTAGACCCGCAGGACAAAATCATGCTCGGACTGGTCTTTCCCATGACGAAGGACCCGGAGCTGCTGGCCAGCGGCTGGACCCGTACGGTAGAGCTGTGCTGGGGAGAGCTGAGACAGGGCCGGGATGTGGCTTTTGTGACGGAAGGCGATCCTAATCTCTACAGCACCTTCATTCATCTGGCCCGGCTGATGCAGGAGCTGCATCCCGGTGTGCCGGTCATCTCGGTTCCGGGAATATCCTCGGTGCTGGGCGCGGCGGCTGCGCTGGAGCAGCCCCTGGCGGACGGCAATCAGCGGGTGGGGATCATCCCGGCTACGGACGACAGGGAGGCGCTTAGAGAAGCGCTGCTGCATCATGATACGGTGGTGTTCCTTAAGGTGGCCAAGGTGCTGGATGTGGTGCTGGATGTGGTGGAGGAGCTGGGCTTGTCCGGCCGCGCCTCGGTGGTGACCAAGGTCACCTCCCCCTATGAGACTGTCTGGCGCGATGCACGGGACCTGCGGGGCAAGGAAGTGGAGTACCTGAGTCTGATGGTGGTGAGCAAATGACGAATAAGCTGTTGGAGCCAAAAGTATATATTGTCGGTGCCGGACCCGGCGATCCCGAGCTAATTACGGTAAAAGGCAGCCGCATCCTGCGCTCCGCTGATCTGGTGCTCTATGCGGATTCGCTGGTCAGCGAGGAGCTGATCCGCAGCGCTAAGCCCGGTGCGCAGGTGCTTCAGAGCTCGGGCATGGATCTGGAGCAGCAGGTGGAGCTGATGACGCTTGCCGTGCAGTCCGGTCAAAGCGTAGCCCGCGTCCACACCGGAGACCCCGCCATGTACGGCGCGATTCTGGAGCAGATGTCGCTGCTGAAGCTACGCGGCGTCCGCTATGAGATTGTGCCGGGCGTAAGCTCGGTTTTTGCCTCGGCGGCGGCGGTTGGCGCAGAGCTGACCGTGCCGGAGCTGACGCAGACGGTCATTCTGACCCGTGCGGAAGGGCGCACACCCGTGCCGGAGCGCGAGCAGCTGCGCAAGCTGGCGGAGCATCACTGCACGGTGGCGCTGTTTCTGAGTGCATCACTGGCCGGTCATGTGAGCAGTGAATTCCTGGCCGCAGGCTGGAGCCCGGAGACCCCGGTGGCGGTCGTGAAGCGGGCCACTTGGCCGGATCAGCAGATTCTGCGGACCACGGTTGAGAAGCTGGAGGCGGACCTGCAAGGTGCTGGCATCACCATGCATGCCATGATCCTGGCCGGCTGGGCGCTGGACCCCGGGCTGACGGACCGCGATCAGCACCGCTCCAAGCTGTATGACAAGACCTTCACCCACGGCTGCCGGGAAGGAATCGGCTCCGGTGAGTAAGCGGTATGCGGCTGTTGCCATTACGCGCAGCGGGATAGAGCTGGCTGTGAAGCTTGGCGGGCGGCTTGGCGGGACTGAGGTCTTTGTCTATGCCAAGTATAGCGGCGGGCTGGAGGCGCGGAGCGGGGAGATCACTGTTTTTGACGGACCGGTCAGAGGGTTGCTGCCCAGGCTCTTCGGGAGCTATGAGGCGGTCATTCTATTCTTCTCGCTGGGGGCGGCAGTCCGGCTGACGGCTCCGCTGCTGGGGGATAAAAGAACCGATCCTGCTGTCATCGTCATCGATGAGCGCGGGGAGCATGTCATCAGCATGCTCTCCGGCCATCTCGGCGGAGCGAATAAGCTGACACTGGAGATTGCGGAGCTGCTGGGCAGCCATCCGGTGATCACCACGGCTTCGGATGTGCAGGGCACCTTCGCTGTTGACCTGCTGGGCCGGGAGTACGGCTGGCACGCGGACAGCTTCACCCCCATGAAGGGGGTTAGTGCTGCGCTCGTTAACGGGGAGCCGGTGGCCTGGGTGCAGGAGAGCGGGGAACGTGACTGGCTGCCGCCGGGTGCTGAGGTGCCGGAGCATGTCTCTATGTTCGCAAGCAGAGCTGAGCTTCGGCATAGTGGACGCCGCTTCAGCGCAGCGATTGTGGTAAGCGACCGGCTGGCGGAGGAACCGGAGGAGGACGCACCGGCAGGTACTACTCTGGCCGAGCACACTGTAGTGTATCGCCCGCGCAGTCTGGTGCTTGGACTCGGCTGTAACCGCGGGACGTCTGCGGAAGAGCTGGAAGCCGTGGTCCTGAACACGCTGAATGAGCTTCATCTGTCGCTCCATAGTGTGCGGAATGTGGCGACGGCCGGAATCAAGGGGGATGAAGCGGGGCTCTTGGCCTTGTGCGCCAAATACAGCTGGGAGCTGGTTCTGTACACCCCGGAGCAGCTCAATACAGTAGAACTGGACCATCCGTCTGAGGTGGTATTCAGGGCAACGGGGGCTTACGGTGTCTGTGAACCTGCTGCGCTGCTGTCTTCAGGTGCGCATTCGCTTCTGCAGCCTAAGCTCAAGAGCGGTAATGTCACCATTGCTGTAGCCCGGATTGTCTATCCCGGAGAGAAGGAGGGGAAGAGCAGTGAATGAGCCGGGGAATGCAGCCGGATATGAAAAAGAGCCTGGATCAGCCCCCCGTGAGCCGCAGGCGCGTCCCCGCCTGGTCATCGCAGGCACGGGCAGCGGCTCGGGCAAAACAACGGTCACGCTGGGGCTGATGCGTGCTTTTGCCCGGCGGGGCCTCAAGGTCCAGGGCTTCAAATGCGGCCCTGACTACATCGATCCCGCCTATCACACTGCGGTTACAGGCCGTCCCTCACGAAATCTGGACTCCTGGATGACTTCAAGCGCTTATCTGCAGGAGTATTTTCTGCAGGCTTCGGCAGAGGCCGACTTGTCCGTCATTGAGGGCGTCATGGGTCTGTATGACGGCAAGGAGGATACGGCGCTGACCGGATCAACGGCGGAAATCGCCATACTGACCGCCAGCCCTGTACTCCTGGTGGTCGATGTCCGCAGCATGGGGCGCAGTGCGGCGGCGATAGTGCTGGGCTTCCGGCAGCTGGAGCCGCAGGTGCGGATTGCCGCCGTTCTGGTGAACCGCTGCGGAAGCGAGGGTCACTACCGGTTAGTTAAGGCGGCCATTGAAGCAGCCTGCGGGATTCCCGTGGTCGGCTGGCTCCCCCGCGACAGCGGGCTGGACATCCCGGAGCGGCATCTGGGCCTGCTGCCCGCTGTAGAGCGCGGGGAGCTTGCGCCCTTGTTTGACCGTGCTGCCGACCTGCTGGAGCAAGGCACGGATCTGGAACAGCTGCTGGAGCTTGCCGCGGCCGCTCCTGCTGTGAGGGCACAGCTTGTGGCGGCGGAGCCAGAAGCTGTGACTGCCTGCGAGCAGACGCCGGACCAGCAAGTTCACCCAGTTCCATATAAGGCTGAACTTTGTAAATCCGCTGCGCCGATGATACATAAGACACAGGCAGGCCCGGCGGAGCCTGCCCCGGTCATTGCCGTAGCCCGGGACGCGGCGTTCAATTTCTACTACGCCGATAATCTGGAGCTGCTTGCATGTGAAGGTGCGAGGCTGGTGTACTTCAGTCCGCTCAGCGGTGAAGGCATTCCGCCGGAAGCTGACGGCATCTATATCGGCGGCGGATTCCCTGAAGAATTCGCGGCGGTGATTGCCGCGAACCAGCTGTTCCTCGGCGGCCTGAGGACTGCCGCAGCCGCCGGAATGCCGCTGTATGCGGAGTGCGGCGGCTACATGGTGCTGGCCCGCAGTCTGACCGACCGCACCGGCACGGTGCATGAGATGGCCGGAATCATTCCGGCGCATACCGTGATGCAGGAACGCCGGGCGGCACTCGGGTATCGTGAAGTTACGGCACTTCACGACTGTCTGCTGCTGAAGCAGGGCGAGCGTCTGCGCGGCCATGAATTTCATTACTCCGTCATGAGCTATCCTGAGGGGGCAGCCCGGACCTATGCCTACGAGAGTATGGGCAGAGGGGGCTGCCAGCCTGAAGGCTACATCAGAGGCAGCATTATGGCTGCTTATGCGCATATCCATCTGGCCTCCCATCTCCCGGCAGCAGCCCGGCTTGTAGCAGCCTGCCGGGCCTATCGTGGCCGCAAACAGGCTGTGCAGCAGCATGTTCCCGGCTCCCGCAACCAACAAGTGGAATAACGTATCTTAAATTATTAATTCTAATGAAATGTGTGGCGATAAGTGGAAAAACAACATCAATTCATGTTGCTTTTAGCTACTTGGGCTAAAATGGGCAACATTAAGTGTTGTTTTTCCAACTGTTGTCCCAGCATCGGCCATTCGTTCATTAGCAGGTGTACAAATCCAACGATCTCCCGTTCCCATTCAATCCAGCCTAAGCCTCGTCAGCAAATCACTTGTTTAACCTGTATGTCAACCGCTTGTCATACATATAAGAGCCACGTATAATAGGATAAGAGAACGCTTTATCATTGCGCTGTGCCGGTCAACCGGCATATTTGTATCACGGAAATCTGTCGCTGTGCTAGAGAAATCTATCGCCGCCGTACTTAGAGAAATCTATCGTATCCGTGAGAGCGATCATCGTGTTAGGCAAATCTATTGAAGTTATGAGAAGCAACAGCATATGGATGCATCAGGAGAAGGGGGAACGCTGCAGTGAAATTGTTGGGAGCGATTGAAGCAGGGGGAACGAAGTTTGTATGCGGTATCGGGAATGAGGACGGGACGATTATCGACCGGGTGAGCTTTCCGACAGCCACTCCTCAGGAGACTATGGGCCAGGTAATGGATTATTTCAGCGGAAAATCAGTGGAGGCTATCGGGATCGGTTCCTTCGGACCGATTGATCCTGTTATCGGCAGCCCCACCTATGGATATATTACAACCACACCTAAGCCGCATTGGGGCGGGTATAATCTGGTGGGAGCCGTGGAGGAGCAATTCCAGGTTCCGATCGGCTTTGATACCGATGTGAACGGTGCAGCGCTGGGCGAGTACACCTGGGGAGCAGCGCAAGGGCTGGACAGTTGCCTCTATATCACGGTGGGCACCGGGATTGGTGCTGGTGCTGTGGTAGGCGGGAAGCTCGTTCACGGGCTGTCCCATCCGGAGATGGGCCATATTCTGGTCCGTCGTCATCCCGAGGACCACTACGAAGGCTTCTGCCCTTATCACGGCGATTGTCTGGAGGGTCTGGCGGCAGGTCCGGCTATCGGCAAGCGCTGGGGTAAGCCGGCGGGCGAGCTGCCTGCGGATCATCCGGCCTGGGCGATGGAGGCCCACTATCTGGCCCATGCTCTTATGAATTATGTGCTGATCCTCTCGCCGCAGAAGATCGTAATGGGCGGCGGTGTGATGAAGCAGAGCCAGCTCTTCCCGCTGATCCATGCCAAGCTGCAGGAGCTGCTCGGCGGATATGTGCAGCATCCGGCGCTTAATGAACAGATTGGCAGCTATATTGTGCCTCCGCAGCTTGGAGATAACGCCGGTCTGTCGGGCGCATTGGGTCTGGCCAAGCTGGCTTTGGACCGCAAGTAGGATCTTCTGTCAAAAAGACATTGACTGTTACGTAATATATGGTATTCTAGTTTCTAACAGTATAGCATTTAAGAGGAAGCACCTCTTTCACGAATGTCGTGGGAGAGGTGCTTTTTTGCGTTCAAATATGTCATGCGTACTGTAAGACGACGAAAGTAGGGATTTATATGCAAATCGTATTTATGAACCGTTTGTGCAAAAGATCAGGAGTGGACGAAGAGATTTTTGCTCAGCTATGGATTGGAGAGGAAGAGGGGCAGTGGCGTCTGGGCTGGCGCGATTTCTCCGGGGAACAGGAGACGGGCGACAGCCTGTGGTATGAAGGCGGATCATGGAATGAGATGCTGTGTGTATACCGGCACGAGCTTGCCGTGAAGATGGGGGAAGGCTACCGCCCGCTGATTGACGGGGTATTTCATGACGAGGATAACCTCAGCAGCCGCAGCCAGGAGCAGCTTAAGCTGCAGTATTTCAGTGAGCAATACGGGAATGAAGCCATCTTCGAGGAGCTGTGCTCCTGGCGCAGGGGGAAGGCCTCCAGTGAACGGAAGGCGCCTTATATCCTGGCCAGCAACCGTCTGCTGCGCATGATCAGCGCATTTCTTCCCCGTACGGAGGAGGAGCTGCTGCAGCTTCCGGGTGTGGGTGAAGGCAAAGTTTCACAGTATGGTGCAGACTGGCTTAGCATCACCGCGGCGGCTGAGCGTGAGCATGATTTTCCGCTAAGCTGGGTGAATCATGCAATAGACGAAGAGAGCTTCGTATCCTGGCACTATAAGCAGAAGGAGCTTAAGTACAAGAAGCAGCTGGAGCGGCTGAGACTGCGGCGCGTTCTGTTACAGGGGATCGAAGAGGGGCAAGGGATGGAGCAGCTCAGGGCACTTAGCGGAGTTTCCCGCCGTGAAGTGCTTGAAGTATTGGAAGAGCTGGAGAAGGACGGCTATTCGGCCGAGAAGCTCATTGCCCTGGAGCTGAGTGAAGTGAGCTCCGAAGAGCAGAACAATATTTGGACAGCCTATGAACTGATCGGCGACAACTTCCTGAAGCCTGTCCTCTACAAAGCCTACGGCGACAACTTCGTACCTGCTGACGGACTTGATCTGTATTATGAACGCCTGCGGCTGATCCGCATCCGCTTCCGGCGGGAGCATCCGGCGGCGCTTGGAATGGCTGCCCCTTTGTAAGAGGGTGACTGACGGCCTGCATCACTCCCAATCTGCGGTCCTGGTAACCGGAGCTCCTGATCGGCGCAGACGCATTACATACTGGTGACATACCAAAAAGACGAAGGCTCTCCGGGTCCCGGTAGCCGGGTATACGGTGCCTTCGTCCTTCGTATTCGTCCGCTCTGCTTCATAGCCACTCCTTTTTACGGAAGATAATGAGCATTCCGCAGCCTAGCGTCACCATGACGGCAATGACGCCATAGTAGCCGTACTCGGTGTGGATCTCCGGGATATTGTCAAAGTTCATGCCGTAGATCCCGGTAATCACGGTCAGCGGCATGAATATAGTGGTAATTGCCGTAAATACACGCATGATTTCATTGGCGCGGTTCGCAATACTGGACTGATAAGCTTCGCGCAAGTTGCCCATGAGATCGCGGTATGTTTCGAAGGTCTCAGAGATCTTGACCGCATTCTCATAGATATCGCTGAAGTACTTCTGCAGCTGATCGTCGATCAGGCGAAGATCCTTTTTGTTGAGCGTGTTGATAACTTCCTTCTGCGGGCCGAGCATTTTCTTCAGCCAGAGAATCTCACTGCGCAGACCGATGATCTCGCTCAGATGCGATTTCTTGGTATGCATGAGGATGTCTTCCTCGAGCTTCTCGATCCGCGCTTCAATCCGGTCACCGACCGAGAAGAAGTTGTCGACAACGAGGTCAATCAGCAGATACAGGAAGCGGTCAGGTGTACTGACCTCTTGCTCCCACAGTACGGGCTTCAGGACACGCAGCTCATGGATCTTCTGCTTCGTAACGGTAATAATATAATGTCTGCCAAGGAATACGTTGAGCGCACGGAGGAAGATTTCCTCATCATCGAACCGGATGCTGTTCACCACGATGAAATAATGACTCTCATAAATCTCCAGCTTCGGACGCTGATCCTCTTCACTCAGACAGTCTTCCACAGCCAGATCATGCAGGCCGTATATAGGCTGAAGCTCTACAAGGTCCTCCACATCCGCATCAATCCAGTAGAACCCCTCGGCAGGGGCGGTTAAAGTTTCTTCAATATTGTCAATAGGCGTAAAAACCCCTGCATTCACCAACCGGATTTTCATCTGATTCACTCCTTATGTCCCTGGTCTTCTCCAGGGGTATGCTAATTTCAGCACACGGAAAAAATCAGCTTGGCCGGTGGTACAATCATGGATGAAGGCCAAAAGACGGTCCGAGAGCATGAAGAAAAAGGGCTCCCGCCGCCGGCAAGCTGATGTTAATCCTGTGTGGTTGTTCATTCTGCACGCTTATTCGCGAGCCCGGGTCGCCTTCCATTGTTCTCTCACCTCTTCTTTTCGCCGTTTTTGGGTTTGAAACACTTGTCTAGTATAACGCCGGGATATGGCTCTTACAAGAGAAATTGTTTTCTGTCATAAGGCCCCTTCAGCATTGTATGGACTTGACGAAAAGGAGGTTCATGATTTAAAGTGAAATTTAAGAAAAAGCATCGTTCAGATGCTTAAGGTTATTCAACTGAATACAGCTAAATCTTATCAAGAGCAGGTGGAGGGACTAGCCCGATGAAACCCGGCAACCGGCGTGTGAACGCACGGTGCTAATTCTTGCGGAAGCTTTGCAGGGCGTTATTCGTCCGGCGGAAGTTCTCTGGCAGATGAGAGAGGCGCATATGACTGCATGATATGACCTTTCTCGCCCGGGAAAGGTCTTTTTTCGCTACCCTGCCTCAGGTTGAACCACCAAGTGGAACCCCATTTCAGTTAAGGAGTGAACAGCAATGCCTATCAAAATTCCCGACAGCCTGCCGGCCAAAGAAGTGTTATCCGGTGAGAATATTTTTGTAATGGATGAAAGCCAGGCCTTCCATCAGGATATCCGTCCTCTGCGGATCGCCATCCTGAATCTGATGCCTACCAAAGAAACTACTGAGACCCAGCTGCTGCGCCTTATCGGGAATTCCCCGCTTCAGGTGGATGTTGTTCTGCTTCATCCCAGCTCCCATACGTCGAAGAATACTTCGGCTGAGCATTTGAAGAGCTTTTACAAAACCTTTGATGAGATCAGCCACCGCCGGTTCGACGGCTTGATTGTAACAGGCGCTCCCGTAGAACAGCTGGAGTTCGAGGATGTGAACTACTGGGAGGAGCTGAAAGTGATTTTTGAGTGGAGCAAGCAGAATGTAACCTCGACCATGCACATCTGTTGGGCGGCACAGGCAGGACTGTACCATCACTTCGGCGTGCGCAAGGTGAGTCTGCCGGACAAATGCTTCGGAGTGTTTCCGCATACAATGAGCCATAATAATGTCAAGCTGCTGCGCGGCTTCGATGAAGTGTTCCATGTTCCGCATTCCCGCCATACCGACGTCTCCCGTGAAGATATTGAGCAGAACCCGGAGCTGCAGATTCTGGCAGAATCCGAGGAAGCCGGGGTGTACCTGGTGGCTACGCATGACGGGAAGCAGATTTTTGTCACCGGACATTCAGAATATGATCCCTTCTCATTGAAATGGGAGTATGACCGGGATATCGCCAAGGGGATGGAGGTTGCCTTGCCGAAGCACTATTATCCCAAGGATGATCCGACGCGTACTCCGCCGGCAGTCTGGCGCGCCCATGCCAACTTATTATTCGCTAATTGGCTCAATTACTATGTATACCAGGAGACTCCTTACGATATCGGGGCATTTATCTGAGAGGTTGACTTATTCTTAATAGAAGTAATTAATCAGGAGGCAATGGAGATGGATGAGAAACTGAGAATTGAGAGCAGACTGGCACAGATTGGTTCGATGGAGGACCCCGCCACCGGGGCCATTAATTACCCGATTTATCATGCGACGGCTTTCCGTCACCCTAGACTTGGGCAGAGTACAGGCTTTGACTACATCCGCACTAAAAATCCTACCCGCTCTGTCCTCGAAGAAGCGGCAGCGGCCCTGGAATCCGGGGATGCCGGCTTCGCCTGCGCTTCCGGTATGGCTGCACTGTCCACGGTGTTCACCTTGTTTGGACAAGGGGACCATCTCATTGTATCGCTGGACTTGTACGGCGGTACTTACCGGCTGCTGGAACGGATTCTCTCCAAATACGGCATCAGCGCCTCCTATGTAGATACGAATGATCTGGATGGACTGGAAGCGGCCCGCCAGCCGGGCACGAAGGCTGTATTCATTGAGACGCCGACCAACCCGCTGATGATGATAACGGATGTCGAAGCCGTATGTACCTGGGCCCGCCGTCACGGGCTGCTCACGATTGTAGACAATACGCTGCTGACTCCGTTCTTCCAGCGCCCGCTGGAGCTTGGAGCAGATATCGTGGTTCACAGTGCGACTAAGTACCTGGGCGGGCATAACGATGTGCTGGCGGGTCTGATCGTGACCAAGGGGGCAGAATTGTCGGCTGAAATGGCCGTCCTGCATAACTCCCTGGGAGCGGTTCTCGCGCCGAATGACAGCTACCAGCTGATGAAGGGTATGAAGACCCTCGCGCTGCGCATGGAGCGGCATGAGAGCAACGCTCTGGCTATTGCCCGTTATCTGCAGGAGCATCCGGCGATTGCCGAGGTCTTCCACCCGGGCCTGCCTGATCATCCGGGCTATGCCATCCAGAACCGCCAGTCCTCCGGCAACACGGGAATCTTCTCCTTCAAGGTAAAAGAGGCCAGCTATGTGGAGCCGCTGCTCCGCCATATCCGGCTGATCGCCTTCGCCGAGAGTCTGGGCGGTGTTGAATCGCTGATGACCTATCCGGCGATACAGACCCACGCCGATATTCCGGCTGAAATCCGCGATGCTGTAGGTGTGGATGACCGGCTGCTGCGCTTCTCTGTCGGCATAGAGCATGTAGATGATCTGATCGCTGATCTGGGACAGGCTCTGGAGGCCGCCCGGAGCGAGCTGGAATAAGGCACCGCCGGACCCGCCAGGCTGTGCAGCAACCGCAGAACGTACAAGCAGCAGTGCCTTCGGGCGCTGCTGTTTAATTTTGTATGGGACAAGGGAAATTATCCGTCCTGCGCTGCGAAACATTTCTCAAGAACAGCCGATTGTGATACGATGGGAGAACGGACTATTTTTATTTCAAATTGTATTTATCTCATAGACTTCATAGATGAAGAGGAGGCCGTCAACAGTGAGTGCAGTCGATCTTATACTGGGTAAGGCACTGAAGGGTGAACGTCTTCAGTTGGAAGATACGGTCACATTGTTCGAGAGCAATGAAATTGAGAAAATGGGCGCTGCCGCAGATATTATTATGAAGCGCTGGCACCCGGAGCCTATAACGACATTCGTTATCGGCCGCAACATTAACTACACCAATGTATGTGATGTCTATTGCCGCTTCTGCGCCTTCTACCGCAGACCCGGTTCGGAGGAAGGCTATGTGCTTCCCGATGAGACAATCTATCAGAAGATTGCTGAGACCATGAGCGTTAACGGAACTGAGATTCTGATGCAGGGCGGTACGAATCCTAATCTGCCGTTCAGCTACTATACGGATATTCTGCGCGGTATCAAGCAACGGTTCCCGGAGATTACCATGCATTCCTTCTCACCAGCTGAGATTATGAAAATGGTTGAGGTCTCCGGCCTGCCGCTGGAACAGGTCATGCGTGAGATTCATGCTGCGGGCCTCGATTCCCTGCCCGGCGGTGGCGCAGAGATTCTCGATGACCGCACCCGCCGCAAGATCAGCCGGCTCAAGGGCTCCTGGCGCGAGTGGATGGACGTCATGCAGACCGCACACCGGATCGGTATGAATACAACGGCCACGATGGTCATTGGTCTGGGTGAGACTATGGAAGAACGGGCGCTGCATCTGCTTCGTGTCCGTGAAGCCCAGGACGAATGCATTGCGAACAAATATGATTCCGAAGGCTTCCTGGCGTTCATCTCCTGGACCTTCCAGCCGGATAATACGAACCTGAAGCTGGACCGCCAGACCCCGGAGGAATACCTGAAGACTGTAGCCATCAGCCGCCTGGTGCTGGACAATATCAAGAATTTCCAGTCCTCTTGGGTAACGATGGGTCCTGAAGTAGGCAAGCTCTCCCTGCAATACGGCTGCAATGACTTCGGCAGCACGATGATTGAGGAGAACGTAGTCTCCTCGGCGGGCGCGACCTACAAGGTCAACATCGAGTCGATCACCCAGCTCATCCGCGAGGCTGGCAAGATCCCGGCGCAGCGCAACACGCGCTATGACATCCTGCGGACGTTCGAGGATGCGAATGCCAAGATTGATAATGATTTTGTGATGCAGAACTAGAATATAGCTATACATCAACAGATCAATAACGGGGCTGTGCTACCTATAGGTAGCACAGCCCCGTTATGTTTTTTGGAAACTATTGTTTCCTCCAGTTCCGAACAAGAAGTATATCAATGCTAAAACTACGCGAAAACCGAATAGCAATCGTTACAGCGTCATGTAGCTAATGTATACGAAAAACAGCATACATTGTGTTCACTTGCAGGCATATGGCCGAATGTATGCGGAAAACAACATACATTGTGCTTGCTCACAGGCATATGGCCCGAATGTATGCGGAAAACAGCATACATTGTGCTCGCACGCAGGCGCATAACCCGAATGTATATGAAAAACAGCATATATTGAGCTGTATTTCCAGATAATCCCATTGTATTGGATTTTCGTTGTTTTTGTCATAGAGTTGTAAAATTTAATCGTTATATTTTACAAAAATAGCTGAAATAATGTGAGATTTTACACAACAATTTATAAGAGTTAATGGAATTTGATAGATTCATAGGGAAGGCTATGATACAATTTTTCGGACAGTGGTAGAATAATCTAGCAATCACAGGGAGGAAATTAGATTTATGGGAGAGAGAAGATGGAACAAGCCGATAGCTTCTTTATTGGCTACCACAGTTCTGGCAGCACAGATGCTGGGCGGAGTATTCAATGTTCCTGTGCTGGCGGCAGGAAAGGCTGAGGCTTCTCCGGTGATTAATCCGGGAACCATTAATTTACGCTTGATGAGCACCACTGATGTTCATACGAATGTATATGGATGGGACTATTTCAAGGGTGCCGCCTCCGCGACTGTAGGTCTGGACCGTACTTCAACCTTGGTAAAGACTGCACGCAGTGAAGCAGAGGGCGAGTACAACCTTTTGCTGGATAATGGCGATTTAATTCAAGGAACACCGCTGGGAACGTATATGGCCCAAGTGTCTGATTTCAGGGAAAGTGAAGACCAGATTCATCCGATCATCGCAGCTATGAACCTGATGGGTTATGATGCAGCAACCTTTGGCAATCATGAATTCAATTATGGTTTGGATTATCTGGACCGGACCGTTAAAGGCAATGTAAACAGCGCAACTTATAAGGAGTCTACGGGAGCGAAGTTCCCTTATGTGAATGCAAATATTTATAATGTGTCCGATAATAATAATACATTTGAACCTTATAAAATCATCGATAAAGAGGTAAAGGACAGCAACGGCAACACCGTTACCATTAAAGTCGGCCTCCTGGGTCTGGTTACTCCTCAGATCATGGAGTGGGACAAGGTGAACCTGGAGCAAAAGGTTATTGCCAAAGATATTGTGGAAACGGCGAAGAAGTTTGTTCCTGAAATGAAGACGGCTGGTGCGGACGTTATCGTCGCCATGACTCATTCCGGGTTCGACGCTGCTGCCGCAGAAGGAACCGGAGCAGAGAATGTCATTAACCTGCTGAGCAAGGTTCCCGGCATTGATGCCATTACTTTCTCGCATACCCACAAGGTATTCCCGACGAACGGCGTTGACAGCGCGCTGGATGCGTCCTTCAAAGATCCGTCCACCAAGAAACCTTACAATAATGGTGTAGCTAAGGTAGATAACGTTAACGGACACATCAATGGGACTCCGGCAGTACAAGCAGGCTATGGCGGTGGTTACCTGGGCCTTATCGATCTGAAAATCGCCCAGAACAGCAGCGGCAAGTGGACAGTAGACAAAGCAGTCTCCAAGGCTTCTACGCGCTCTATTGCTGGCGCAGCCATTGACACTGCTATTGACGATCTTGCCGGAGCAGCACATCAAGCTACGATTGATTATGTGAATCAACCGCTTGGTGTAACAACTACGCCGATGAACAGCTACTTTGCATTGGTTCAGGATGATCCGACAGTCCAGCTCGTAACCTATGCCCAGCAGCAGTATGTATCTAACTTGATTCATACGAACGAGAATCTGGCCGACTATAGAAACCTGCCGATCCTGAGCGTTGGTGCGCCATTCAAGGCTGGACGCAACGGCCCTGAGGAGTATACAGACATTAAGAAAGGCAGTCTTACGATTGCCAGCGCAAGCGATTTGTACTTGTATGACAACACACTCAAGGCGATTGTTGTTAACGGTGAAACCGTCAAGAATTGGGTAGAGATGAGCGCAGGAGCGTTCAACCGTATCAAGCCATCCATCTCCACCCCCCAGCCGCTTTTGAATTCAGCATTTGCTGTATTCAATTTCGATGTGATTGACGGGATCAAATATACAATTGATGTTACCCGTCCTGCTAAATACATGCCTGATGGAACGCTTGTCGATAAGTCTTACAGCCGGGTAACCTCCATTACTTACAACGACCAGCCGCTGAACCTAGAGGATAAGTTCGTGGTCGTTACCAACAACTACCGTGCAAGCGGCGGCGGGAACTTCCCGGGTGTCAAAGGCGCTAACATGATCATTGATTCCCAGATGGAGAACCGCCAGGTGCTGATGGATTACATCAAGGAAGCGGGAACCGTTGATCCTACCGCAGACAACAACTGGTCGATTGCACCTATTGAAGGCAATGTTACTGTAACATTCCCGTCTTCACCCAAAGCAGCAGCAGTCGCTCCTGCAAACATTACTGCTACGGGAACTCAAGATGTCAATAAATTTGAAATCTACAACCTTGATTTGAAAAAAGCTCCTCCAGTCCCAACGGGAGATGTTGAAGTCCATCTGCTGGGCATTAATGACTTCCACGGCCAACTGGACACTACCTCGGTGGTGAACGGAGAAGCTGTAGGAACGGCGGCTACACTTGCAGCTTATTTGAAGGAAGCCCGTGCCAAATATGAGCATTCGCTGCTGTTCCATAACGGCGATTCTGTGGGCGCATCCGCTCCGGTATCTTCGCTGGAACGCGACAAGCCTACAATGGAATGGATGAACCTCATGAAGTTCGACGTCGGCACCCTGGGCAACCATGAATTTGACCAAGGTGTTGAGGCGATGAAGGCTCAAATCTATGGCGGTAAAGACCCTAAGAATGAGAAAGTCGTCCATAACGGCGCGGATTTCGATTATATCAATGCCAACGCAGTAGACAGTACTACTGGCAAACCTATTATCACTCCTTATGTAGTAAAAGAAGTTGGCGGCGTGAAAATTGGCTTCATCGGAGTGGTGACCAAAGCAACGCCAAGCAAAGTATCGCCAGCCGGTACAGCCGGTGTGAAATTCCTGAGTGCCGAGGAAGAGGTCGCGGCGATTGAGAAATATGCGGCCGAGCTGAATGCTCAAGGCGTCAAGACGATCGTAGTGCTTGCCCATGATCCGGCAACAACCAAGGTTGATCCGGTTACCAAAAAGAATGTATCCACCGGCGAAGCTGTAGATCTGGCTAATGCGCTTCCTGCCAATTCCCCGGTTGATGTCATCGTAGCCGGAGACAACCATGGCTATGCCAATGATACGGTGAACGGTAAGCTGATCGTTCAGGCTTACTCTTACGGAACGGCTTTCGAAGACATCAAGCTGGTGATTGACGGAGCTACAGGTACAGTGAAGAGTAAAACAGCTACTGTAACGAACACGGTTCAGAGTAAAATCACACCGGATGCCGAAACCAAGGCGTTGGTGGACTACTATCTGAGTCGGCACCCTGAGCTGACTCAGCCTGTAGGAACTACTGACGGTACAATTACCCGTACAGATGCCTACACTAAGGAATCAGCATTGGGTAATCTGATTGCAGATGCGATGCGCAGCGCTGATTTCGAAGACGGTTCTACGGTTCCTGCTGATTTCGCCTTCATGAACCCGGGCGGTATCCGTGCGGATCTTCCGAAGGGTAATGTAGCGTTCGGCGATCTGGCGAAGATTCAGCCATTCGGCAACACGCTGGTGAAGCTGACGCTTACCGGTCAGCAGATCAAGACTCTGCTGCAGCAGCAATGGGCGGTTAAGGCTGACGGCACCGCAGACACGAAGACACTGCAAATCTCAGGTCTGAAATATACAGCCAACATGTATCTGCCGGTTGCAGAGCGTGTGGCTAACCTGACCAAGACAGACGGAACACCTATTGAAATGTCGAAGAGCTACACGGCTGTAGTCAATAATTTCATGGCTGCGGGCGGCGATAATTACAAGGTATTGACTGAGGCGAGCGCCTCGCTGGCCGGACCGATTGACCTGAATGTATTCTATGAATATATCGTCAAAACATTCAACGGCGGTGCGATCACGGCTGCCATTGAAGGCCGGATCACTAATGTGGAGAAAGACCCTGGAACAGCTACTCCTAGTCCTAGCTCTACCCCTGGTACTGGATATAACCCGGGACCGGTTGTAACAGCAACGCCTAAGCCGACAGCTACACCATCGGCTACGCCAGCAGCCTCTGCTACACCAGCTCCTGTGGCTACACCGGCACCTACAGCAACTCCTGCTGTACCTGTTGTAGCCTTCAAGGATCTGGGCAAGGTAGCCTGGGCCGCAGATGCCATTAATGTATTGGCAGCCAAAGGCATTATCAAAGGAATGGACGGCACAAACTTTGCACCCATGAAAAGTGTAACCCGTGCAGAATTCGTAACCATGCTGGTTCGTTCACTTGATTTGAGCAATTCGGCTTCACCTGCGAAATTCAGCGATGTGAAGCAGGGAGTCTGGTACTCGGGTACGATTGCTGCGGCTGTCAATGCAGGTCTTGTAAAAGGCTCCGGCAACGGTAAATTCGAGCCGGGCCGTGAGATTACCCGCGAGGAAATGGCGATTATGATCGCGAATGCCCTTAAGGGTCAGCTGCAGCCGGTTGATGCTGCAACGTTGAACAAATTCACGGATAAGGGCAAGATTGCCCCTTACGCTCAGCAGGCAGTGGCACAGCTGACTCAGATGGGTATCGTCAACGGTGTGGATGCCAAGCAGTTCGCACCGAAGAGTATGGCTAACCGTGCCCAGGCTGCGGTCATTATCTTCCGTATGCTGGAGAACAAAGCTTCATAAGTTAAAGTTTCATGATCATGTGATCATGAAATGATTCAGAGGAAGGCCCGTGCTGAAATAGCACGGGCCCTTTTCTGGCCTGAGGACGGGCAGCTGTTTTGCGCTTGACGGAAGATAAGCTGAGATTTATAATTGCCTTAATTCATGTTATCAGCGTTGACAAAGATATGAACCGTTTGCTTTGGACCGTTTCAGAGAGAGGAAGCCTCAGGCTGCAACTTCCTCCGGTACCGGTATTGGTTTACCCCTTTGTAGCTGCGGTTATGAACTCCTGAAAGTTTCCGTACTCCGGAATCTTAATGGATAGTAAGAACCGCCGGTTCATGGCCGTTATCCCCATGCTAACGAAGGATTATATTCTGCAGTGAAGCTGAAGCATAAGCAGCAATTGCAAGGATAGATCGAATTTGGGTGGAATCACGGGTGCAATCACTCGTCCCTTTGCGGGACGGGTGTTTTTTGTGTGAAGAGTTCAGCGAAGTATAGCCCAACAAACCTTAGGAGGAAGTAATCATGTCAGTAAATATTAAGCTTCCGGACGGATCGGTCCGGGAATACGCAGACGGCAGCAGCATTGATGATGTAGCCGCCTCTATCAGCAGCGGACTGCGCAAGAACGCCGCAGCAGGCAAGCTCAACGGGATTGTCGTAGACCTGTCAACACCGCTGCAGGAAGGCGATCTGGTAGAGATCGTAACTCTGGATTCGCCGGAAGGTCTCGAAGTGATGCGCCACAGTACAGCTCACCTGATGGCGCAGGCAGTAAGACGCCTGTTCGGCACCAAGGAAGTGAAGCTTGGAGTAGGTCCTGTGATCGAAGACGGCTTCTATTATGATATGGACCTGGAGCATCCGCTCAATCCCGAGGATCTGCTGAAGATCGAGAAGGAAATGGACCGCATCGTCTCGGAGAATCTGCCGATTGTCCGCCATGAGGTCAGCCGGGGGGAAGCACTGGAGCGCTTCGGCGAGCTGGGTGATCCTTACAAGCTGGAGCTGATTGAAGCTCTGCCGGAAGACAGTGTCATCACCATCTATGAGCAGGGCGAATTCTTCGACCTTTGCCGTGGCCCGCATTTGCCGTCTACTGCCAAGATCAAGGTATTCAAGCTGATGAATGTGGCCGGGGCTTACTGGCGCGGGGACAGCAAGAACAAGATGCTGCAGCGTGTCTACGGCACAGCCTGGATCAAGAAGGCACAGCTGGATGAGCATCTGCGCCTGCTGGAGGAAGCGAAGAAGCGCGACCACCGGAAGCTGGGCAAGGAGCTGGAGATTTTCACCTTCAACCAGTTAGTTGGACAAGGCCTGCCAATCTGGCTGCCTAAGGGCGCGAAGCTGCGCAGTATTCTGGAGCGTTATATTGTGGATCTGGAAGCAAGCCTCGGATACCAGCATGTCTACACTCCTGTACTCGGGAACGTAGAGCTGTACAAGACTTCCGGCCACTGGGAGCACTACCAGGAAGATATGTTCCCTAAGATGACTATCGATAACGAAGAGTTCGTGCTCCGCCCGATGAACTGCCCGCATCATATGATGATCTACAAGAGCTCGATGCACAGCTACCGCGATCTGCCGATCCGTATTGCCGAGCTCGGGATTCAGCACCGTTATGAAATGTCGGGAGCCTTGACAGGTTTGCACCGTGTGCGTTCCATGACGCTGAATGATTCGCATATTTTCTGCCGTCTGGACCAGATCAAGAGCGAGTTCATCCGCGTGCTGGAATTAATTAAGCAGGTATACAGTGACTTCGGGATTGAAGATTACCGGTTCCGCCTCTCTTACCGTGATCCTAAGGATACTGAGAAATATTATGCCAACGACGAGATGTGGGAGACTGCACAGCGTATGCTGCGTGAGGTAGTCGAAGAAGCCGGTCTGCCGTTCTACGAAGCTGAAGGCGAAGCGGCCTTCTATGGTCCGAAGCTTGATGTGCAGATTAAGACTGTACTCGGTAAAGAAGAGACACTCTCGACCGTACAGATTGACTTCCTGCTGCCGGAGCGCTTTGAGCTGGAATATGTCGGCGACGACGGCCAGAAGCACCGCCCGGTGGTCCTGCACCGCGGGATTCTGGGAACGATGGAACGGTTCGTAGCCTTCCTGCTGGAGAACTTTGCCGGTTCACTGCCGCTGTGGCTGTCCCCGCAGCAGGTGAAGATTATCCCGGTCTCGTCAGCCTTCGACGAATATGCGAAGGAAGTAGAAGCGAAGCTGCTGAAGAGCGGCATCCGTGCGGAAGTGGACTTACGCAATGAGAAGATGGGCTACAAGATCCGTGAAGCTCAGCTTGAGAAGCTGCCATACATGTTCGTTGTCGGCGAGAACGAGATGAATGCGGGCAGCGTATCGATCCGCAAACGCGGCGAAGGCGACATCGGCGCCCGTCCGCTGCAAGAAGCCATTGATTCGCTTGCCCAGGAAATTGCCGGACGTGTAATCTAATTCATTCTGCTCACTGAACCTCTGTTATAAGCCTTATGAGACCGCTATGGCGCGGTGTCATGTATAAAGTTTTGTGAATCGGGAAACCCTCGTACTATGGGGAGGGTTTAACTAATGAACAAAATGGGCTTATACCAGAGGTTTTGGTGTCTTTTCGTCACGATCGTCCTTATGCTGACCGCTGCCGGGATCTTCCCGGACTACGCGCGGAAGTCAGTCCAGGCGAGAGGGATGGAGGACACTGCAGGGCAGCATGGAAGTAGCATACAGAAGCAGTCACCCGTTGATCGTCAGCAGGCAGGCTCAGCATCCCGTCTTGGAGGCTCTTCAAGAGCCGTACAGCCGGATGCCGCAGACAAAGCTGCTAAGCCAGAGGTACAGGCAGCTAAGCCTAAGAATGCTGTCAAAGCACCCGGCTCGGTACCGGTAGCCGCTCCGGCTCCAGAGCAGATTATCACCTCGCTGAAAGTAATGGCGACCGGCTATACAGCCGGATACGAATCCACAGGCAAGACCGCGAAGCATCCGGAGTACGGGATTACGTATTCAGGAGTGAAGGTACGGCGGGACAAGAATGCGGTATCCACGATTGCAGCGGACCCGAAGGTGCTGCCGCTGGGAAGTATTTTATATATACCGGGTTACGGATATGGCATTGTGGCCGATACCGGATCGGCAATCAAAGGGCGCAAGATCGATCTCTACTTCAGCACCACCAAGCAGGTCTACAAAGAATGGGGCAAGAAGTCAGTCGTGGTTCAAGTGATTAAGCGCGGCGACGGCAAATGCACAGAAAGTATGCTGAAGAGCCTTGGCCACGCCATTCAGACTTATAATGCGGTTCCGCAATATTTGCTGGAAGAAGCTATTTAGAGGTTGCTCACGCCGGTCAAACCGGAGTTTGAATTTATTTTCACGTGAGCATGCATAATACAGCGGTCTGCTTCCCATAATATCGACTGGAGCAAATACTTGCTTCTTCCGATACAATAGGGAGGTGATTCTCGTGGCTAATTCCAAGAAACCAAAGGTACAAGAAAATTTCAAAACACCAAATGAAAAATACAATGCAGAGTTCGCTGTTGAAAATGACGGTGCTACTAAGCAAAGCAGCAATTCTATGACCAAACCGGCTCAGAAACCGCAGCAGTAATGCTGGGTTCCCGGTAAGCTCCTGAAGCAACAAGCTGTCCTGCCATGTCCGGATTACGGGCTGGAGGGCAGCTTTTTTAATAGAATTTATATATTTTGGGTTATTTTATACAGCTATAATCTTACTTAATATTCCAGCTCTCTCGGTCTGGAGACGGAGATACGGTTCCTTCTTACGCCGCTGTTCTCCGCCGCAATCTTCCTGTAGACTAAGGTTATAAATGTTTACTGAGGAAGAGTTGTATTTACGACAAGGGGGATGACATTATGAAACGAAGGTTCACCAGCCAGGTACTCGGAGGCCTGCTCCTCATCGGTCTTGGGGGAATGTTCCTGCTCCGGCAGA
Source organism: Paenibacillus sp. FSL M7-0420 (assembly GCF_038002345.1). NCBI lineage: Bacteria > Bacillati > Bacillota > Bacilli > Caryophanales > Paenibacillaceae > Paenibacillus > Paenibacillus sp. FSL M7-0420. The sequence goes on from NZ_JBBOCJ010000001.1 coordinate 1,807,073, forward strand.
TGGGCTACACGGATTTCAGTCTGGGTTCACTGATCTCCACCTATTGGCCGGTTATTCTGATCGTGATGGGAATCAAACGGTTTTTGGCTCCGGATGAGGAGCACTCCAGATTCTCGGCAACACTCGGCGGGTTCATCTATTTGGCCATCGGGGTGTTTTTCCTGGGAAGGAATTTAGACTGGTTCTACTACTCGGCAAGCGATTTCTTCAAAATGCTCATTCCGCTCATGCTGATCGGCGGCGGATTGTCCGTCATCTTCAGGCCGCGGCGCAATACTCCGCCTATACCTCCGGCACCGCCTTCACCGCCGGGCTACTACCCGCCTGGACCCGGCAAGAGTCCGCTGGATACAGCACCGCCTGCTCCACTGGAATCTACGCTCGATCAGCAGTTCGAGCAAAAATTCGGCAAGCCGGCTGGCAGCGAGGACCGGAACTGGAATGATTATCTGCATAAGGATGAGGAGGACGCAGACGGTAACCCGCTGCATGCCTCGTCAGATACCCGCTGGCAGGAGAAGCAAGAGCGGCAGGGGCGCAGACGCCAGGAGCGTCAGGAACGGCAGGCCCGCCGTCACGGCGAATGGCATGAGGAGTTTCAGGATTCCGGGCATGATAAGGATGCGACGAACCGTTCGGCTTTTATCGGCGATGTGCATATGGGCAAGGAACATTTTCAACTGAAGCGGACCAACATTTCGCAGTTCATCGGGGATACGGTGCTGGATCTGACCAATGCGCAGATTCCTTACGGCGAGACCAAGATTAATATCTCTGCTTTTGTCGGCGATATTAAAGTGTACATTCCAGACGATATGGATCTGGGTGTGGCTGTGACCGGCAGCTCGTTCATCGGTGACATGCAGGTGCTGGAGCAGTCGCGCAGCGGGTTCATGAGCAATGTACAATGCAAGACACCATATTACAAGGAATCCGGCAAGAAGGTCCGTATCAATGTCAGCTGCTTCATCGGCGACGTTAAAGTGAAAACGGTGGGTTAAATGGGGATCTTCAGTAATACCAAGTGGATGCTGCTGGTGTATTTCCTGCTGAGCGGCGGGGTAACGGCGGGGCTGATGTATGCCGGGACATGTCTGGGCTATATTCAGGTGGTGGATACCCGGATGTGGATCTACCTGTGTCTGGGCATTGTATTGTTCACAGTCATCATCGGCTACATCGCCGGTCAGCGGATTCAGCGGCGGATCGATCATCTGGATCTGAATATGCTGCAGGTGGCCAAGGGGAATATGTCGGTGCGGATGCCGGAGAGCGAGGACCAGTCTTTCGCACGTGTCTACCACGAGTTCAACATCATGATGGATACGGTGGAGAAGAAGATGAAGCGGCTCCAGCAGCTCGGGGAGCAGGAAGTGATCGAGAAGGAACAGGCAGCGGAGAGCGCGGTACTGGAAGAGCGCAGGCGTATGGCCCGGGATCTGCATGATACGGTGAGCCAGCAGCTGTTCGCTATTCACATGTCAGCCTCTTCGCTGCCTAAAGTGCTTGAGCGCAGCGCAGAGCACGGGCAGACGGTGATGGATCAGCTGATCAGCATGTCCCAGATGGCACAGAAGCAGATGAGGGCGCTGATCGCACAGCTGCGTCCGGTGGAGCTGGAGGGGCGCAATCTGTTCGAGGCACTGGAGAAGTGGTTCCCGGATTACTGCCGCCAGAACGGGCTCAAAGGGGTGAAGGAGCTTGAGCTTCAGGGTGAGCTGTCCGAAGCGATTGAGCATCAGCTGTTCCTGATTATTCAGGAATCGATGGCGAATATCGTGAAGCATGCCGGTGCACGGGTGGTCAGTCTGTCCCTGCGGGAGGTGCCGCGCCAGGTGGTGCTGAGCATCAGCGATGACGGTCAGGGCTTCGAGCATGTGCAGCACAAGCAAGGCTCCTACGGGCTCACGACCATGCGTGAGCGTGCCGAGAAGCTCGGCGGTCAGGTCGAGATTATCAGCCGCAGGGGAGCGGGAACGACGATCCGTGTACATATTCCAAAGTTTGTCCAAGAGACTGAGGCCGATTCTGAAGAGGCTTGATATGCTCTTGCTGTGATGAAGCCGGGACCGAATCATGCTTACACAATGTTAGGGGGAGTACAAAATGAGTCTCATAAGAGTACTGCTTGTAGATGATCACGATATGGTGAGGATGGGCCTCAAAACCTATCTGATGCTGGAGCCGATGTTTGAAGTGATTGGAGAAGCAGCCAACGGGCATGAAGCGCTGGCGATGCTGCGTGAGCTGGGACAGGAGGCGCTGCCGGATCTGGTGCTGATGGATCTGATGATGCCGGTAATGAACGGGGCTGAGACTACCCGCGCGGTCCTGGCCGAATTCCCCGGGCTCAAAATTGTCATCCTTACCAGCTTCCTGGAGGACGATCTGGTGGTCGATGCAATTGAAGCAGGAGCTGTCAGCTATGTGCTTAAGACCGTCTCGGCGGAAGAGCTGATCTACGCGCTGCAAGGCGCCTATCGCGGCATGCCGGTGATGACCGGTGATGTGTCGCAGGCACTGACACGCGGTATCCGCCAGCGCACGGTCCAGGGCGACTCCTCCGGCTTGACCGAGCGGGAGAAGGAAGTGCTGCTGCTGATCGCTGAGGGCAAGACGAATAAGGATATCGGCGAGGAGCTGCATATCAGCATCAAGACCGTGAAGACCCATGTCAGCAACCTGCTGATGAAATGTGAGCTGGACGACCGCACCCAGCTGGCGATCTACGCCCACCGCAAGGGCTGGGCGCAGGGGTAGCATTTGCAGGCTTTTTGACTAAATCTAATGATCTATATAGATTGAACTAAAAATTTAAGTTAAAGGGAAAGTGGCGGAGGGGAATTTTGGAACTGGAGGAGCGGTAGCGACCGCCTTTGTCTACGGATTTCAACCGTTAACAACGGTATAAAATCATGAAATCTGTAGACAACAGCGGCCGGAAGTCCAAAACTTCTCTGGAGTCACGGCTAATTCCAAAACATAAAAACATTAGTTCAATTTATATAGTGAACCGATAAGGAGGCTATCCGAATAGCAAACGCTAATTTGATGAAGGAAATTAACCTGAATCATGTGCGCCAGGTGATGAAACGTATGGAGACGGCTACAAAACCCCAGCTGGCTGCACGGACCAAGCTAAGTGTAGTAACTGTGAACTCATTAGTTAAGGAGCTGTCCGAGTTAGGGGAGTTGTTTGAAGACCTGGTGGTGCCTTCCAACGGGGGCAGACCCGCACAGACCTATCGCTTTAATTACGATTTCAGCCTCGCGTTGGTGATGTACGTGACAGAAAAAGCGGGAAAGGTACTGATCTCCGCCACAGTTATCAATTTGAAGGACGATATTCTGATGAAGGATGAGCATATTATCCCGGTTTTCGAAAGAGATTTTTGCTATACAATCATTGAACATGCCCTGAGCCAGTACCCTTCCATCAAGGTCATTGGCATAGGTATTCCGGGACAGGCGGTAAACGGTGAAATTAAAGTCAGCAGTCTCCGGGAACTGACGGGCTCCCGGTTGATAGAAGAGATTGAATCCCGGTTTGGACTGCCTATCCTGGTGGAGAATGATGTGAATGCCGCGATCAGCGGATATTGCATGAAGCATAGCGAAGGCGAAGAGCAATATTTACTGGGTCTTTACTTTCCGAACGGGTACCCGCCGGGTATGGGGATCTACCTGCACGGCAGCATCCTGAAAGGAAATCAGGGGATGTCAGGAGAGGTAAAGTTCCTTCCCGATATGCCTGAGTGGAGCCTGGAGATGACCCCGGACATATTCATAGCTGCAACCTGCAGGATCTTACAGACGGTGAATGCTGTTCTGGCCCCGGATAGAATTGTCATCTATCAGGACAGAGTGGAGGATTCCGTCTGGACATCGGCCTGGACAGCCTATCAGCTTCAGCACCCCATGCCTGTTTATCCGGAAGTCGTCTTACAGCATACCTTTCAGGAAGATTTCGAGAACGGTCTGCGCAGGCTGACCCTGAAGGAGCTAGAGCCGGAGCCCGTTTAGACCTAACGTGCGAAGAACCCTTGTTAACTACAGGGGTTTTTTGTTGTTTTCTGGATAAGTAAAACCGCTTCTTGACAAAAAACAAGAGAGAGAACATACTTAGTACATATACTTTATAAAGTTTATTTATTAAGTGGTTTTAGGAGGAGAATCTTTGTCTACGTATTTTTTGATTATTATTTATCTGGCTTTTATTAGTCTGGGACTTCCCGATTCTTTACTTGGCTCTGCGTGGCCTGTGATCTGGCCAGAGATGGGTTCATCGCTTGGATCGGCGGGAATCATCTCGATGATTATTGCCGGAGGGACCATCGTGTCCAGTCTGTTCAGTAATATAATAGTCAAGCGCTTGGGGACAGGACGAATAACTCTTGTCAGTTGCCTCGTAACCGCCGCTTCATTGTTCGGATTCTCCGTGTCGCCATCCGTGTTGTGGTTTATAGTAATGGCCGTTCCGCTAGGCCTTGGGGCAGGAGCAGTGGACGCGGCACTGAATCATTATGTGGCCGAACATTACAAGGCTCATCATATGAGCTGGCTGCACTGCTTCTGGGGCGTAGGCGCGACACTGGGACCCATGATTATGGCAGTCAATCTCGTACACGCCCAGTCCTGGAGAGGGGGATATGCGGTTGTGGCCATCATTCAGTTCGGGTTCGCGTTGATTCTGTTAGTGACGCTTCCGTTATGGAACAAGGTTGCTGCCACGCGGGAGCCTCAGCTTCCTGCAGCGCTTAGCGGCAAGCTTCCAGATGAAGCAGCTGTGAACCTTAAGCCGCAGGCGAACACCATCCGCTTGCGGGGCGTTAAGCCTACCCTGGTGACGTTCTTGTTGTACTGCGGAATAGAAGCAATGGTTGGACTGTGGGGCGCCAGTTATCTGGTAGGCGCAAGGGGAGTGGCGCCAGATACAGCAGCGGCTTGGATCTCCGTATACTACGCGGGCATTACAGTTGGCAGGCTGATTACCGGCTTCATCACGTTAAAAGTCCATAACCGCCTTCTTATCCGTTACGGTCAATTGGTGACCATCGCAGGCGGGGCTGTTCTTGTATTGCCGTTCGATCCGGCCCTCTCACTTGCAGGACTGATATTGATTGGTCTGGGCCTCGCACCGATTTATCCGGGTCTCCTGCATGAGACGCCGGCCCGGTTCGGCAAGGAGAATTCAGCCCGCTTAATCGGGTATCAGATGGCGGTAGCCTACACGGGAACAACGTTAATTCCGCCGTTATTCGGGCTTTTATCCGTGCGCACCAGCATTGCCGTATTCCCCTTTGCTGTACTTGCGCTACTGATCTTCATGTTCTGCAGTGCAGAGCGGGTGAACCGGCTGCTGGGCCAATCCATTTTAGGGAGGGAATAAACTGATGGCTTATATTCTTATATGCGCAATCATCTGGCTGGCCGCCTACTTTCATATGGCAGCATTCAAAGAACCTATGGAAGTGAAGCCTATCCGTACTGTAGAAGATCTGTTTGATTAATCAACTATTTATCATCGTCTGGGTATCTTTTATCTCCGCTTAAATTGTTTTTAATGTGACCTTAAGGTTTACAGTACAAAATAAGGACATCAAAACAAATAACACTTTGCCTGACACGGCAAGGCGCGGGAGGAAAGTAAACATGGACGATAACAAAAACAACTTCAATCGTGAGAACAACTACAATCGTGATCATGAACCGGGACCGGATCGTGAATGGGACAATAATCATAATGATACTGATAACAGCACTAATTCATCCGCAGAAGGCGGCTCCTACTACTATTCTTACGGACCTTTCAAATCGATGAACAATGATGAGATGAACGGCAATGACCCGCAGCATTATAACCGCCGCGAACCCGAACGGGTAGAGGTTACGCCGCCACAGCCGGTGAAGTCCTTACCGTATAACACATCGCTCCGCACTACCGGCAATGACGGGAACGGCGGACGCGGCGGCAATCCTCCAGAGGGGGGCAACGGCTGGCAGTATAACCGTAAGCCGAAGAAGCCGGTGAAAGCGGTACTGGTATCTTTTCTCGCCGGAATGGTGGTCTTATCAGGCTCCATGTTCATGGCAGACCGGGGGAACTGGTTCACCGGAGGCCAGGAGGCAGCCACGGTTGCAACGAATCCGGCAGGGAAGACGGCTAGCGGCAATGCCAACATTACACCTTCCACTTCTGCAGCGGCGCTGGTTACCGGCTCAGGAGATGTATCCGGCGTAGTTGAAGGGGTAGGGCCGGCAGTTGTCAAAATTGAGACACTGGTGAAATCAAATAACTCGCGGAATAGAAGCAGCAGCCCGAATATGAGTGATCCGTTCTCTCAGTTCTTCTTCGGGGATCAATTCGGCGGAGGAGGTTCCGACTCGAATAATTCGGAATCCCAGCAGGGCTCGAATAATTCTTCTCCGCAGCTTACACCTTACGGTATTGGTACAGGCTTCATCTATGATTCGAACGGTTATATACTGACCAACCAGCACGTGGTAGATGGTGCCGATGTCATTCAGGTTACCGTAGACGGCACCTCCAAGACTTATGAAGCGAAGCTGCTGGGCTCCAGCAAGGATCTGGATCTCGCCGTACTGAAGATTGAAGGCTCGGACTTCCCGTCTGTGGCGCTTGGCGATTCCGACAGCATCAAGGTCGGCTCAGAGGTCGTGGCGATCGGGAACCCGCAGGGCTTCGACCATACGGTGACAACCGGAGTGCTTAGCGCCAGAGGCCGCAGCATCGATATCAACGAAGAAGACGGCAGTGGCGTGAAGACCTACAAAAATCTGCTGCAGACTGACGCCTCCATTAACCCGGGGAACTCCGGCGGACCGCTGCTCAACATGAACGGCCAGGTCATTGGTATGAACGTTGCAGTAAGCAGAGACGCTCAGGGTATCGGCTTTGCCATTCCGGTAAATACCATAAAAGGCGTAGTAGATAAGCTTGAAGCCAATCAGGAAATTCCGAAGGAACCGGTACCATTCATTGGGGCTACTCTGATGACAATTACCGATGAAGTTGCCAAGCAAATGGGAACCACGATTAAAGAAGGCTCTGTAGTAGCTGAAATTGTCTTTAAATCTCCTGCTTATACAGCGGATCTGCGTCCTTACGATATCATTACAGGAATTGACGGAAAGAGCTACGCTACCAGCCAGGATCTGATCACTTACATCCAGACGCTTAAGGTAGGCGATAAGGCGACTCTGAATGTGGTCCGTGACGGTAAGAAGCTGGATCTGCCGGTAACGATCGGCAACAAGAATGATTTCGAGACCACGCAGACTCAGAAGCAATAAGCACATCATGCGGTGGGCGTTAGAGCGGAAGGGGCAACCCTTCCGCTCTGTGCTGTTCGTGTACGGATGCGGAGAGACGGGTGCATCTGATACAATAGAGATATATGAATGAGACAATGGGGGCTGCCGGATGCGACCGAATATACTGATAATTGATGATGATGAGAAAATAACCTCTATGCTCCGCCGGGGGCTGGCTTTTGAGGGCTATGATGTCAAGACGGCGTCCAACGGGGCTGACGGGTTGCGTGCCGTTCTGAACAGTGATCCTGATGTGGTCATTCTGGACGTTATGATGCCTCAGGTGGACGGGTTCGAGGTCTGCCGCCGTCTGCGGGAAGGCGGTAGCAGCGTTCCTGTGCTGATGCTGACGGCCAAGGATGAAATCGAGCACCGGGTGAAGGGGCTGGACCTCGGCGCGGATGACTATCTGGTGAAGCCGTTTGCCCTGGAGGAGCTGCTGGCCAGAGTCCGGGCGCTGCTCCGGCGCAAAAGCGAGCAGGGCGGAAGCCCGGATCAGGCGGTCACCTATGAGGATATTACGCTGGATGTGGATTCCCGGGAAGTGACCCGCGCCGGACGGCGTCTGGAGCTGACGGCGAAGGAATTCGAGCTGCTGCATCTGTTCATGCAGAATCCGAAGCGGGTGCTCTCCCGCGATCTCATCATGGATAAGATCTGGGGCTACGATTACAGCGGGGAATCGAATGTCCTGGAGGTATATATTGCCATGCTGCGCCAGAAGACGGAGGAGCATGGCGGCAAACGACTGATTCAGACGATCCGGGGAGCCGGTTACATCCTAAGAGGTGACTAATATGTCCATACGACTGCGGCTGACTGCCTGGTACTCGGGGATTCTTGCCGTTATGCTGCTGGTCTTGTCCGGCGTGATCTACGCGTTTGTCTATATTAATACGTACGGCGATTTGAAAAGCCGGCTCCTGAGCCAGTCTCATCAGGTTGAACTGAAACAGGGATTGACCTCTGACGGTACGCTGCAGCCGATTTTAGGCGGACCTGCGGGCCAAAGCCTGTTCGCCCAGATGTACATCTATGATCTGGACAGACTGATCCCCAGTCCGAACATGACCGAGATCAGCTTGAAGTTCAAGGTTCCCGCCAAGGAGGATCTCCCCGGACAGGAGGGATTCCTGCAAGCCAGCTATGGCGGCAATCCTTTTCTGATTTATCAGAAGGGCTTTGACATTAATCTTAATAACAGCAGTTTCCCTGCTGTCCTTCAGGTTGCTGTGTATACGGGTGAGCAGGTCACCCTGCTGAACCGGCTGAAGAATATTCTGCTGGCCGGCTCCTTCGCTACATTGCTCGCAGCCTTCACCTTCGGCCTCTTCCTGGCCCGTAAGGCGATGAGTCCGATTGGCAAGGTCATTGAAGCTGCGAACGGGATACAGACGGGAACTGACCTCAGCTCGCGGATCGTATATGACGGTCCGCAGGATGAGATCGGGCGGCTGATTGAGACGGTGAACAGTATGCTTGGGCGGATGGAAGGCTTCTATACGGGGCTGGAGGAGGCCTACGCCACGCAGCGCCGCTTTGTCTCGGATGCTTCGCATGAGCTGCGGACACCGCTTACAACCATCCGCGGGAATATCGATCTGCTGCAAAAGGTCTGGGAGATGAAGCCGGATGACAGCCGGATGTCCGAGGCGGATATCCGCCAGCTCTCGCTTGAATCGGTGAAGGATATCGCTGATGAAGCGGCACGCATGAGCCGTCTGGTAGCGGATATGCTCTCCCTGGCCCGGGCGGATACCGGCCGGACCTTCGAGATCGAGCCGGTGGCGCTGGAGCCGATGATGACTGAGGTAGCCCGCCGGGCGTCCTTCCTGACGCGCGAAGCGGAGTGGTCTGTCGGTGAGATGGGCCATCTGAACGGTAAGTATATCCTGGGCAATAAGGATTATCTGCAGCAGATGATGTTCATTTTCATTGACAATGCTTTCAAATACACCCCGGCCGGTGAGGTAGCGCTGGATGCCTTGCTGTATCAGAATCAGGTGGGAATCCGCATTGCCGATACGGGAATCGGGATGGACAAAGATGAGGTGCCGCATATCTTCGACCGCTTCTACCGCGCAGATGAATCCAGAGGAATTACGGAAGGCATCGGGCTCGGACTGTCCATTGCCAAATGGATTATTGAGGAGCACGGAGGCTCTGTTGAGGTGGTTACCCGTCAGGGGGAAGGGACGACCTTTGTGATCTGGCTGCCGCTTCTCTTTGCCCCGCCGCTGGAATAGGGTATAATTGAGTGGCTCCTATTACAGCAGTCATTGACAGCAGAAAGCGGTGAATTCATGGAAGTCATCAAAATCTCTCCCCGGGGTTATTGCTATGGCGTCGTCGATGCTATGGTAATGGCACGGCAGGCTGCGCAGAATCTGGACCTGCCCCGGCCGATTTATATACTGGGCATGATTGTGCATAACAGCCATGTCACGAACTCCTTCGAGGACGACGGAATTATTACGCTGGACGGGCATAACCGTCTGGATATTCTAGATAAGGTGGACAAGGGCACAGTTATTTTCACTGCGCACGGCGTATCTCCCGAGGTACGCAAGATGGCACGGGCCAAAGGGCTGACTACGGTGGATGCCACCTGTCCGGATGTAACGAAGACGCATGACCTCATCAAGGAGAAGGTTGAAGAGGGCTGTGAGATTATTTATATCGGCAAGAAAGGCCATCCCGAGCCGGAGGGTGCGGTGGGCATTGCTCCTGAGCATGTCCATCTGATTGAGAAGGAGGAGGACATTGCCGGCCTGAGAATTCCTCCTTCACGTATTGTCATTACGAACCAGACTACTATGAGCCAGTGGGATATCAAGCATATTATGCGCAAGCTGCTGGAGACCTTCCCCGGAGCCGAGGTCCATAATGAGATTTGTATGGCGACACAGGTCCGCCAGGAGGCTGTGGCTGAGCAGGCGGGCCAGTGTGAGCTGGTGATTGTGGTCGGTGATCCGCGCAGCAATAACTCCAACCGCTTGGCGCAGGTATCAGAGGAGATCGCGGGAGTTACGGCTTACCGGATCGCTGACGTCTCCGAGTTGAATACGGAGTGGCTGAAGGGAATTACCAAGGTAGGCGTGACTTCCGGCGCTTCTACGCCGACGCCGATCACCAAGGAAGTTATTAATTATCTGGAGCAGTATGACGAAACGAAGCCGGAGACCTGGGAGATCAAGCGCACGGTCAATATGGCGAAGCTTCTGCCTCCGGTGAAGAATAAGACGGCCAGCACCAGCTGACAGGTCTGAATAATAATAACGATGAACTCATAGCGGTTACCCGGCAGTGCGGCCTGAGAGGGCTGTGCTGCTTTTTTGTAGTGTGGACTGGATACAATTTACATAAAACGGGGGAATAACGGTTGACGGAAAGGGGAATATGCGTTAAAATCACTTTAGTGCTTAAAAGCGTACACGCGTCGTAGCGAGATAGTATATCAGAGGATTAGCAGTGTGCCGGTCTATCTTACAACACTAATACGGGTCCAAAAGGGGAGCTATAATATGATCGTTATTACATCCAACCAAACACCTCAGGAACAGGTGAATGAGATTATTGCCGTGATTGAGAAGGAAGGCTTGCAGGTCCATCTCTCTGTAGGCGCTGACCATACCGTAATCGGACTGGTCGGGGGCGTCACTCCGAAGCTTGCCGAGCATCTTCGTCAGATGAAGGGCGTGGAGAATGTAGTTAAGATTACCAAATCCTATAAGCTGGCGAGCCGCGACTTCCATCCAGAAGATACGGTTATCGATATCCGCGGAGTAAAGATCGGCGGAGAGAATATGGTCATTATGGGCGGTCCGTGTGCCGTGGAATCTCCCGAGCAGATCGATGAGATTGCCCGGCTGGTTAAGGCTTCCGGCGGCCAGGTACTGCGCGGAGGTGCCTTCAAGCCGCGTACCGGACCTTACAGCTTCCAAGGGGTTGGCGTGGAAGGGCTGACAATGATGGCTGAAGCCGGCAAACGTCACGGCCTGCTGACTATTACTGAGGTCATGACGCCGGAATACGTGGATATCTGTGCCGAGCATGCGGATATTCTGCAGGTAGGTACACGCAACATGCAGAACTTTGACCTGCTGCGCAAGCTGGGGACCTGCGGCCGTCCTGTACTGCTGAAGCGCGGGTTCAGTGCGACCTATGATGAGCTGCTGAATGCGGCAGAATACATTCTCGCCGGGGGCAACCGGGATGTCATGCTGTGCGAGCGCGGCATCCGTACCTTCGAGACTTACACGCGCAACACGCTGGATCTGTCGGCCATTCCTGTGCTGCAGAATCTCAGCCATCTGCCTGTGATCTCTGACCCGAGCCACGGTACCGGACGCCGTGAACTGGTAGCCCCTATGGCCAAGGCCTCGGTTGCTGCAGGCGCTAACGGTCTGATCATCGAGATGCATACCGACCCCGATAACTCCATGACTGGTGACGGCGTTCAGTCCCTGTTCCCTGAGCAATTCGACAGCCTGCTGCGGGATCTGGAGAAGCTGGCACCGCTGGTGGGCCGCAAGTTCTCTCCGTCTCTGGAGGCTGCGCCTGTAGTATGAGTGTGAACGTATAAATGACTATTGAACAGCTCTCTTCTCCCGTTTCAGGATGGGGGATGAGGGCTGTTTTTGCTGCATTTTTGTTGCATAGGGGACAAAGGTGACATGGAATCCGGATGATTTTGGTATTTTCACCAAAGCGTCAGAATATCTTACATTGTCGCAAGAAATACCTGACATAAGCATTGACGATGTTAGGTATGCGATTTATAATGACGACAGCAAAAAAATAAAAACAAGAACATTTGATACGATGAGCGGCCTAATGTTCGGAATCTGGGGAGGAATTAAGCATGTCGGTTGAAAAAGTATTGCAGACGATCAAGGAAAACAATATCGAGTGGGTGGATTTCCGGTTTGTAGATTTGGGTGGACGTGCTCACCATATCTCTTTGCCAGCATCCGCAGTTGAAGAAGAAACATTTGTAAATGGAGTAGCATTCGATGGTTCTTCCATTACAGGCTTCCGGGGGATTGAAGAGTCGGATATGGTAATGATGCCTGATCCAAGCACCACTTACATTGACCCGTTCACTGCTCACCCGACACTGAACATTATGTGCGACATTTTCACACCTGATGGCGAACGTTATGAGCGCGACCCGCGCGGGATCGCAGTGAAGGCTGAAGAATTCCTGCAATCCAGCGGTGTAGGTACAGCAGCATTCTTCGCACCTGAATCCGAGTTCTTCATCTTCGACGATGTACGTTACGAGAGCGGAATGAATACTTCCTCCTTCTATGTGGATTCCGAAGAAGCAGCATGGAACACAGGCCGCAAGGAAGAAGGCGGCAACATGGCATTCAAGGTTGGCGTGAAGGGCGGATACGTGCCTGTAGCTCCAGTGGATTCCCAGCAGGATATCCGCAGTGAAATGTGCCGTTTGCTTGGTGAAGCCGGACTCGAAATCGAGCGTCATCACCATGAAGTAGCAACAGCAGGCCAAGCGGAAATCAACTTCCGTTTCGACACCTTGAAGAAAACAGCTGATAATCTCCTCACTTACAAATACATTGTGCAGAACACTGCACGCCAATACGGCAAGGTAGCCACCTTCATGCCAAAACCGCTGTTCGGCGATAACGGTAGCGGAATGCACGTTCACCAATCGATTTTCAACGGCGATGCCCCATTGTTCTACGAAAAAGGCGCATATGCCAACCTGAGTGAAATGGCGCTGCACTACATCGGCGGTATCCTGTATCATGCTCCTGCATTGATCGCGCTGACGAACCCAAGCACCAACTCGTTCAAACGTCTGGTTCCTGGCTATGAAGCACCGGTCAACCTGGTATATTCTAAGGGTAACCGTTCCGCTGCAGTCCGTATCCCGGTAGCTGCTGTGACACCTAAGGGCTGTCGTATTGAATTCCGTACACCGGACTCCACGGCTAACCCATACCTGGCCTTCTCCGCTATGCTGATGGCTGGTCTGGACGGAATCAAGAAGAAGATCAACCCTGAAGAGATGGGCTACGGTCCGCTGGACAAGAACATCTACGAATTGTCTGATGCAGACAAAGAGAAGATCCGCAGCGTTCCGGGTACCCTGGACGAAGCTCTGGATGCACTGGAAGCTGACTTCGAATTCCTGACAGAGGGCGGCGTATTCACTAAGGACTTCATCGATAACTATATCGCCCTGAAGCGTTCCGAAGCTCAAGCCGTTGCCATCCGCGTTCATCCGCATGAATACTCCCTGTACTTCGACGTATAAGCTTTTAAGATAAGCTAGTGTAAAACTAGCTGGATAGAGAGGCCCCTGGAATCATTGATTCCGGGGGCTTTTTGCATTTATCGTGTAAACAAACATCGGTGGCGGCTGATCGTGCTGGAGGGCGAGGTGAATGGTGGAAGGTGAAGGGATAAATCCCTCTGATTTAGCGGGGAGTTGGCTGGAAGGTGAGATGAAGGGGATAAATCCCTCAGAATTAGCTGGAAGTTGGCAAATGAGTGAAATAAAAGGGATAAATCCCTCAGATTCAGCGAAAAGTTGGCTGGAAGCTAAAATGAAAGGGATAATTCCCTCTGTTGGTGCTGCTGATGATTAAAGCTGAGGGAGAGTAATGATGAAGAGCACTAGTGCACCTGAATTCAGCAATAGTGGGCAAATGAGCTAAATGAAGAGCACTAGTGCACCTTAATTCGGCCAAAGTGGGCAAATGAGCTAAATGAAGAGCAGTAGTGCACCTGAATTCAGCAGATGTGGGCAAATAAACTAAATGAGGAGCAGTAGTGCACCTGAATTCGGCCAAAGTGGGCAAATAAGCTAAATGAGGAGCACTAGTACACCTGAATTCGGAAAAGTGGGCAAATGAGCTAAATTGGGAGCACTAGTGCACCTGAATTCGGGGAAGTTGGGTGCTAGTTGGGCAAATGTGGAGCCCTGTTCTCATTTGTCTAAAATAGCTTAATATTGTGTTTTCGTAAAGTTTCGTTACTAAAATAGTATTAATGTAATAAAATTACAATAATATGTGGTGATCTGAGTTTTGGAGTATTAATTGTGCACATTAATCTCTGCTCATAAGTCACAATTAACGCTTTACAAAGGGAATTAACGGTGTGATAATGAAACCGAAACCGATTTCGGAAAGCGGTATCGGGTATTGCGATTAAGTGTTCATGCAACTAAGCGGTTATGCAATTATGTATTAATCAATTATGTGGTTATCCAATTATGTATTTATGCAATTATGTGGTCATCGCAAACAAGAAGATATCTACTGTTAGGGAACAGGGAGGATGAATGCATTGAAAGAACAAACCAATGGATCAAAAGCAGGCTGGAGCTTCACCGGAAATAACGGGGACTTTCGGCTGGAGCAGCCGGACCGGAGCAGCTTTTTATATTTTCCGCTAGTGAATGAAGGGGGCATGATGTCCTCGGTCAGTCCCAAGCTGCATGGTCAGGCCACTTCGGGCCATAATACCTTTCTGACACCGCCAATCTCCGTGGAGGATCTGCATAATTCCCGCGCATCGCGCAATTTCTGGGTGTACATTGAAGGCAAGGGCGCCTGGTCAGCTGCGGGTAATTCTGCACGGCAGAATGCGGCGTTCTATGGCGAAGCAGCAGATGAATCCTTGCTGGAGGCAGGACTTCTGTGGCATCGGGTGACGCGGGAGAGTAAGGAGCTGGGGCTGAGAGCGGAGATCACAAGCTTCGTACCCTGCGGCAACGACAAGGTTGAGCTGATGAAGGTGGTACTTACGAACAGCGGTACAGAAGCACTGACGCTGACATCTACTGCGGCTATTCCGTTATATGCGCGTTCTGCGGATGATCTGCGCGATCACCGGCATGTCACCTCGCTGCTGAACCGGATCTATACTTCGGCGTATGGCGTAGAGGTGCAGCCTGCGTTGTCCTTCGACGAACGCGGCCACCGGGTGAATCATACTTCGTACGGGGTATTCGGGGCTGGTGAGGGCGGAGCGCTGCCAACCGGATTATTCCCGGTGCAGGAGGAATTCATCGGTGAGGGCGGGAGTCTGGACTGGCCGGAATCGGTTGTGAACAATCTGGCCCCGCCGATTGGGAAAGATGGCGGAGTGCCTTGGGAAGGGTATGAGGCACTGGGAGGCCTGCGGTTCGCCGCAATCACTTTGGAGCCGGGTCAGAGTCATTCTTATGTCGTAGTCATGGCGATTGACAATGATAGAATCGATGTGCAGGCGCTGATGGCCAAATATGGCTCGGCTGCGGCTTTTGACGCGTTGCTTGATGAGAATAAACGCTTCTGGGCGGATAAAGTCAATACGGTAGAATTCCATACCGGAGATCATGCCGCCGACGAATGGATGAAATGGGTCACGCTGCAGCCAGTGCTGCGCAGACTATACGGCAACTCGTTCCTGCCTTACCACGATTATGGCAGAGGGGGACGCGGCTGGCGCGATCTTTGGCAGGATTGCCTGGCTCTATTGATTATGGAGCCTGCGGATGTGCGCAGCCTGCTGCTGAACAACTATGCCGGAGTGCGAATTGACGGCAGCAATGCGACGATCATCGGGCAGCAGCCGGGCGAATTCATTGCCGACCGCAACAATATTCCCCGGGTCTGGATGGACCATGGAGCGTGGCCGTTCCTGACCACCATGCTATACCTGGATCAGAGCGGGGATCTGGACTTCCTGCTGCAGGAGCAGACCTACTTCCGTGATACCTTCATGAACCGCTGTAAGGACCGCGATGCCTCCTGGGAGCCGGGTGCAGGAAGCAGTCTGCGGACGAATGCGGGCGAAGTCTATACAGGTACTATTCTGGAGCATATTCTGCTGCAGAATCTGGTTCCTTTCTTCAATGTGGGTGAGCATAACAACATCCTGCTGGAAGGAGCGGACTGGAACGATGGCCTCGATATGGCAGCACAGCGGGGCGAAAGTGTCACCTTCACAGCCTTCTATGCCAGCAATCTGCTGGATCTGTCCAAGCTGCTGATTACCCTGAAGGAACGGACTGGCGGAGATACACTGGAGCTGGCAGAAGAGATGGTGCTGCTGCTTGACTCGCTCAGCCAAGCTGTCGATTATGAATCGGTTACGGCCAAGCATGAGCTCCTCAGCCGCTTCTATGCTGCCGCACCGAATAAGGTGAGCGGGGTAAGAGCCGTTCTGAAGCTTGAAGAGGTTGCAGCAGATCTTGCCCGTAAGGCGGAATGGATATTCAATCACCTGCGCCGCAATGAATGGGTAGAGAGCGGACACGGCGACGGCTGGTTCAACGGCTATTATAATAATGACGGTGAGCGCGTAGAAGGGGAATGGGCTGAGAGTACACGGATGACGCTTACCGGACAGGTCTTCCCGCTCCTGGGACACGCGGCTGCTCCAGAGCAGATTCCTGCGATCATCTCTGCGGTAGAGCGCAATCTGTACGATGAGAAGATCGGCTACCGTCTGAACAGCAACTTCGGCGGCATTCAGCAGAATCTGGGCCGGGCGTTCGGCTTCGCCTTCGGACACAAGGAGAACGGGGCCATGTTCAGCCACATGACCGTTATGTACGGCAATGCGCTGTATAAGCGCGGATACGTCAAAGAAGGCCGCAAAGTGCTGGATTCACTGTATCGCCTGAGTGCGAACTTCGAGGTGAGCCGGATGTATCCCGGAATTCCGGAATATATCAATGAGCAGGGCAGAGGAATGTACACGTATCTGACAGGCTCGGCAAGCTGGCTGCTCCTGACGATGGTAACTGAAGTATTTGGCGTCAAAGGCAAGCTCGGCGACCTGCTGCTGCAGCCGAAGCTGGTGAATGAACAGTTTGACGGCGATAAGAGCGCCTCAATCAAGACTATCTTTGCCGGACGTGAGCTGAAAGTCGTCTATATGGCCTCTGGAAGCACGGAATACGGAGAGTATCAAATACACGCAGCCCGCTTGAACGGAGCTGAGGTAACGCTTCAGCGCGTCTCAGAGGGTGCTGTGATCCCGCGCAGCCTCTTGACAGACCTGCCTGAAGGAGAAATTCATCTGCTGGAGGTAGAACTGGCCTAAAGCCGGAGCTGTTGAATTCTATCGCCTGCTCTGCCGGTCCGCGCGGAGCAGGCATTTTAATATCCAAATATCCGGTATAGAATGGCCCAGGAAATGCTATGATAGGATGTGCTGCGTCCAACCAGGACAGAAAGGAAAGAGATCAATGACACGTATATTATCCAACGGAGTACTGACCGTAGAGATTGCAGATGTGGGAGCCTATGGAGGCACCCGTTTTGACTGGACGGGATTTATTACAGGAGTGAAGCTGGAGCAGGGAGGACATACCTTTTGCGTTCCGGAAAGTCTGGTGCCTGGGCAGGGTACGGGAGGGATAGGCCTCTGCAATGAGTTTGGCATTTCCCGGGCAATTGGCTATGAAGATGCTGCTCCTGGGGAATGGTTCCCCAAGCCCGGCATCGGGCTGCTGCAGAAGCAAAGTGATGAGCCTTATTCATTCGTCGGGGAGTATCCGCTTAAGCCATTCCCGATCACAGAAGAGTGGAGCGGAGACTCGGTTACATACACTGTGCAGCCGCTGGAATGCCGGGGCTACAGCATGCGGCTGGTCAAGACATTGAAGCTTGAAAATAACCGGCTGGATATTTCCTACATGATAGAGAATACAGGGACCGAAGCGCTGCGGATTGAAGAGTATATTCATAATTTTGTCGGCATTGATGGGGCGCTCGTAGGGACGGATTATGAGCTTAAGCTGCCGGGAACGCCGCAGATCGTGGCCCCGGAATCGGCGTATACGGAGAATTTGCTCAGCATAGACGGGAATAGCCTGACATGGGCCGGGGAAACGGACCGCCAATTCTATTGCAGACTCGAAGGCTGGGAGCAGGCGGAGGCGGACTATTACTGGGAGCTGATCCATAAGCCTACTGGAGCCTGCATCAGAGAGAGCGGAGATTTCGCTGCTGAGCGGATTGCGCTGTGGGGAGACAAGCATGTGATTTCACCTGAAGTTTTTGCTGACATCACTATTTTACCGCGTCACAGCAAGGGGTGGAGCCGCAGTTACCTGTTTTCAGCCTTCTGATTGCGGTCTAGCTTACCTCATATGTGAATAATTATACTTGCTGGTGTTTATCGTTATCTGCTATCATAGCGATATCCATATTAATAGGAGAGAAAGGGTGGGAGTTATTTTGAGCAAGAGAGCATACAATTTTAATGCCGGTCCGGCAGCATTGCCGCTGGCAGTATTGGAACGTGCACAGGCGGAGTTCGTTGAATTCCGGGAGAGCGGAATGTCCATTATGGAGATGTCGCACCGCGGGGCGATATACGAATCCGTGCATAATGAAGCTCAGGAACGCCTGCTTTCGCTCCTCGGCAATCCGCAGGGCTACAAGGTATTGTTCATCCAGGGCGGAGCAAGCACACAGTTCGCCATGGTTCCGATGAACCTTATCGCTGAAGGCCAGGTCGGCAGCTATGTCATGACAGGAAGCTGGGCGGACAAAGCCCTGAAGGAAGCCAAGCTGACAGGCGGCGGCCATGTAGCCGCATCCTCCGCAGACAAGAAATTCCTGGCTATTCCCGAGCTTAGCAGCATCAAGGCTGCGGACAATGCGGCTTACCTGCATATCACCTCGAATGAGACGATTGAAGGCACACAGTATGCACAGTATCCTGATGCCGGTAACATTCCGCTGGTTGCCGATATGTCCAGTGATATTCTGAGCCGCGACTTCGATGTGAACCAATTCGGCCTGATCTATGCCGGTGCACAGAAGAATCTCGGACCGTCGGGCGTTACCGTAGTGATTGCCAAGGAAGAGCTGATCGCAAGTTCTCCGGCGAATATTCCGACGATTCTGCGGTATGATACTCATTACAAGAACAACTCTCTCTACAATACGCCGCCATCCTTCTCTGTATATATGGTTAACGAAGTGTTAAAATGGATTGAGGAACAGGGCGGGCTTGCCGGCACTGAAGCCAAGAACCGTGACAAAGCAGGTCTCCTGTATGATTATATCGACGGCAGCGACGGCTTCTACCGCGGAGTTGCGGAAGAAGGCAGCCGTTCCATCATGAATGTAACGTTCCGGATGCAATCGGAGGAGCTGGAGAAGCAGTTCATCAAAGCTTCCGAAGCCGAAGGCTTTGTCGGCCTCAAGGGACACCGCAGCGTAGGCGGCTTACGGGCTTCGATCTACAACGCCGTTCCGCATGAGAGCGTGAAGGCACTGGCTGATTTCATGAAGCATTTCCGGCAAACTCAAGGGTAATCTAAGAACGTTCCTGACCTTCCGCCTGGCAGCGGAAGGTTTATATGTTTTGGGGTCCCCCAAAGTACCTGAGTCATCATCGAAGCTAAAGCCCCACTTTGTGGGGTTATTTTGCCCATAGCCAGGATCACCTAAGCCCGGCCTGTAACTGCAAGCAGCATCAAGAATACATCACAGGGCCATGGAAGGCACTGCGGATACTTACGCCGCCGCACTCCTTAAGACCCTACAGAGGGGAAGCATCAGACTTATGGCATTACACATTGTGCTGGTGGAACCGGAAATACCGGCGAATACCGGCAATATCGCCCGTACCTGTGCGGCCACAGGAACCCATCTCCATCTCGTACACCCGCTGGGCTTCCGCACAGACGATGCTACACTGAAGCGTGCCGGACTCGATTATTGGCATGCAGTGAATATTGAATATCATAATTCCTTCAGTGAAGTATTGGAGAAGTATCAGGAAGGGCGGTTCTTCTACGCGACTACCAAGGCCAAGAAGCGCTATAGCGATTTCGCCTTCCGGGATGGAGACTTCTTCGTGTTCGGGAAAGAAACCAAGGGGTTGCCGGCAGAGATCCTGGAGGCTGGTCAGGAAACGGCGATGCGGATGCCGATGAGCGAGGCGGTCAGATCGCTTAATTTATCCAATTCGGCAGCGATTGTGGTCTATGAAGCGCTCCGGCAGCTCGATTTCCCACAACTTTTCTAAAAGTTGACATCATTTTTTATTTTTTTCAGCAGGATTCGACATTTTAGTAACGAAATAGTTGATTAGTGCCGAAGAAAGTAATAGGGTACGTGAACTTGGATGTCAGAAATGGCACTACTAATCATAAGTTGAACAGGAGAGTGTAAGTTAGATATGAAACCTGCTGGCGTTGTACGTAAAGTAGATCAGCTGGGTAGAATTGTTCTGCCTAAGTCTCTGCGTAAAAGGTATCAAATGAATGAAGGGGATCCTGTAGAAATTCTTGTTCAGGGCGACCACATTATTCTGGAGCGTTACCGTCCGAAGTGTGTCTTCTGCGGATCGATGGAAGGCGTAAGTGAATATAAAGACCGTTACATTTGTTCAAGCTGCCTTACCGAGATGACCCAACTGCCAAAACACGCGTAAGCGTAGAGCGCATCAATTATCTACATAGGGTAAAACGCGTAAGCGCGTCTTATAACATGGATGCTGGTTGGACTCGGCTTCAGTGAATAGTGAAGAACACAAAAAGAGCGCCGCACACATCAGTGCGGTGCTCCTTTTTGTGGTATACGTCCATCAGATTGTTCGCGGAGGGCGTGTCACAGCCCCTTAGTCTTGTCGTCGTTGTAGGAAGAAGTAAGAATACCAGCCAGAAACAGTACAAATACCAGGGTCACGATCCAAAAAGTCAGGGAGAACGACATGCAGGCACCTCCATTATTGACGATCTTCGTTACCCTGAGTATACCCTTTTAATCTGTAAAAATAAATGAAAATGTGATATTTAGCATTGACGGTTATACTCGGAATTACTTGAAGAACAAGAAATTGGTTGGGACGCGGCGCAAATTGCCGTCGGAAGGTCTGTTTATGACCTTGCCGCGGAAAATCATGGACGATGAGCCGCCGCCGTCCAGGTTATAAGCATCGATGACGCCGAGATTGTACAGCTTATCCTGCAGCTCAGCCAGTGTAGCTCCCGAGTTACCGTTCTCGTTATATCCGTCAGCGACCAGAATCAGCAGCTGATTATCCTTGTAGTTACCGATGATGGTCCGCGGTGCCCGCTTCGGGGCCAGCTGCCATTTCAGCGGAATGGCTGTCTTGCTCTGATTCTTCAGCAGCACAGGGACAAAGGTTGCTCCGAATACCGGCTCCAGCTGATCGAGCTGGTCACGGCTGGTGAATTTGCCGCCGATCAGCTGGCCGGATTTGTTCAGGCCGACGAAGCTGAGATCCTTGTAGCTGGGCTCGAAGCCGTACAGATATTCTCCGCCGACGATGGTGGTCGAGAGCGGATAACGCTTGCCGTTCTGATCAGCGAAGCCGCCGGCATTAATACCGGCCGAGGCACCGTAGCGGTTCACGGCCTGCAGTGTGGTCTCGGAAGCGCCCGTGCCGTCACCGGCCAGGCTCATCTTCATGGCTGAGGAATCCTTCAGCTTAATCTTCATTGCGTATGCTGTATAGTTGCCGGGGTTCAGCCGGTATAATTCAATGGTAATCCGGTCGCTGCTGATCACATCGGCAGGAATGCCGAGCCGGGAACTAATCCGGCGGTTGTAGATCCGCTCAGGACGGGAGGTCTGGGCCGTTGCTGTGCTGACCAGTGCGTTCATAGCGTTCGTGGTCTGCTTGTAGAGCTGTGCGCTGGTACCGATAGAGTCTATGGTGTAAGCGGCATAGCTCTTGGCCACAGCCAGGTCCTGCTTCAATTGCGCGGTTTCATTCACGGGTCCGGGGTCAGCTGCGAAGGGGGCGGTATTCAGCTTAAGCTCAAGCGGAGGCTGGTACAGCCACAGACAGAGCAGCAGTCCGAACAATGGAGCGGTCAGGAGCATGAAGAACCGGTTCACTCTTTTGACAGGAGTCATCATTTCAGCAGATCCATCTCTTTCTTGAGCGTATCAAGCTGTTTCTTGACCTCGCTTAATTGCGTGTACAGCTTGTTGCTGTTGTCCGTCTTGTTACTGGCATTATCCTTGGTGAAGGTCAGCAGCTCGTTGAATGTCTGCACGGTGCTCTGAAGCTCCTTCACTTGTTCTGACAGGACGGCGATCTTCGACTCGTAGTCGGTCTTCAAAACGGTAAGCTGCTGCTGGCTTTGAGAGCCAAGCTCGCTCAGCACCTGATCCTTCAGATGATTGGTGTAGCTGTACACGGCGTATACGCCGGCTGTGATCATCAGAATCCAGAACAGTAGAAACCATTTGACGGACGAGCCGCTTCTCTCTGCACTCCGGCGAGAGTGTACCCGGGTCGATTCCGCTAGCGGTTGCATTTCATCACCTCAAGCCATATTTTTCAAGATAAGAATTTACATGTTTCGGGGTCCCCGCAAAGTATCTGAGTAAACATTGAAGCCAAAGCCTCACTTTGTGGGGTTATTTTTCAAGTCCTCATTCTATCAGACTTTCAGGTTTTTCGCAAAAGTGAAAGAGCCGCGCAGAAACGACAAAAAGTAATTGCATCCTGTTAAACTACTGCGATACAATTTCTATAGATTGGAATATCTGATGGACGTATTCAAGGTAAAAGTAGGAAGAATAGACTTATGACAGCATAGATCCTTGCTTGCGTGTTGACGGGAAACGCTTACAGCGCTTTCCATTCTGGAAAATTATATAGATAGCAGGAGGTCTGGGCATTAATGACGAAGGTCTGGCAGGTGGTCATCGTGGGATGTCATCCCACAAGTATGCTGGGAACAAAATTAATTCTGGAAGATGAGGAGGGACTGACGGTAGACGGCATGTTCGCTACCTGGGAAGAATGTCTCGCGGGCATGGAGGAATTAAGGCCTGATCTGGTGCTGAGTGATTATCAGATGCACGATGGAACCGTAGAACAGGTGCTGCCGGATATGAAAAAAAGCTCACCTTGCTCCCACATTATTATCATGACGGAGGAGAACGATAAGGAGATATTCCTGCCCCTGATTGAACTGGGAGCGAGCGGGGTATTGTCGAAGGGAGCCACTCCGGGTCAGCTTCTGCAGATGATCCGCGGCATCCGTGAAGGGTTCCTCTCCATTCCGCTGGAATGGATTGAAAAGGGCTTCCGTCCGGTAGCCTCCTCCAGAGGACTGGAAGGCGTCTTGCAGCTGACACAGACGGAGATGTTCATCATGGAACGCATTGTGCAAGGAATTACATACGACAAAATCGCACTTGAAATTGAAGTCAGCCGCCGTTCGATTGATAACTACCTGCGCAAGATTTATGTGAAGCTGGAAGTATCGACAAGAGCGCAGGCGATTGAGAAGTTCGCGCTTTTCTCAAGACAGAACAAGCAAATCTACGCATAATCCCTGTATTACGACATAATAGCATCAGGACTGGAATATTCTTAAACCAGATAAAGGGGGGAAGCGTATGAAGTATGAGTTTTCATCGCGCGCACATACATTGTTATCTTCACCGCTGCTGAGTATCCGTAAGGAGACACGCCGGGGTACGCTGATCTCGCTGGCCGAGGAGCTCCCGGCTGAAGAATTATTTCCGCTGTCACTGCTGTCTGAGGCGGCATCCACCGTAATCTCCACAGATGCAAGTGCGCTGCAGTACGGGGAGCCTGAAGGGTATGGCCCGCTCCGCGAATGGCTGACCGGAGACTGGCTCCGCAGCAAAGGAGTGGCGGTAGCCGATGGCGGAGTGCTGCTGACAACGGGCAGCCAGCAGGCCATTGACCTGCTGTGCAGGGTATACATTGATCCCGGGGATCATGTGCTGGTTGAGAATCCGACTTCACCCGGTATTCTGCAGGCGCTGCGCATGCAGGGAGCCGTCATTATTCCGGTCCAGGGGGATGGAGACGGCCTGCTGCCGGATCATCTGCGCCGAACGATCCGCAGCTATAGGCCCAAGATGCTGTTCGCTGCGCCAAGCTTCACCAATCCCAGCGGAGTGCTCTGGAGTCTTGCCCGGCGGCAAGAGATTCTGGAGCTGTGCATCTCACATAATGTGCTGATCGTAGAGGATGATTCCTATGGCGATCTGCACTTCCAGCGGAGTGAGGGGCATCCCTCCAAGAAATATCCTACTCTATACGCGTTGGAGAATGTCAGCGAAGGCGGGCATGTGCTATACATCGGCTCCTTCAGCAAGACGGTCGCGCCGGCGCTGCGGACGGGCTGGGCGGCGGGAAGCCGCGAGCTAATCGGCATGATGGCTGCCGCCAAGCAGATGGCGGACTGGCAGTCCAGCTCGCTGAACCAGCGGCTGCTGCATCATCTGCTCAGTGTGTCGGCCTTTGATCTGCGGGAGCATATCGCTCTGCTGAACCGCGAATACAATACCCGCCTGAAGCTGATGGCGGAGCTGCTGAAGCGTCCGGCCTGGAAGAACAGCGTCTACGACATGCCGGCCGGCGGCATGTTCCTCTGGGTATCGCTGCCTGAAGGCCTGGACGCGATGGCTCTGCTGCGTGCTTCGCTAACCAAGGGGGTAGCCTTCCTGCCTGGTCCGCTCTGCAGTGTAAGCGGAGGCTCGGACCGCATCCGGCTCAACTTCAGCCATCCCGGCCGTGATGAGCTGCTGCTGGGAATGAACCTGATGAGTGAAGCGGTGACCGAGTTCACGGCGCGCAGCTAGGTGAGAAGGAACGGGCGCAAATATGGCTTCACGGAAATTGAGCGGATTTTCATTTGAATTTTACCGGATGCTATGTTAGGCTGGAGTCAATTAAATCTTCCATAAACATATCGTTTACTGGATTGTTACTGGCCGTGCCAGGCAAAACCTAAACTGATGGTGACTGATTTGAACCCGTTCACCGGGCTCGATGATCTTGCCATAGGTTTAGGTTTTTCTGTTATATAGGCCATGCAGAAAGATCATAATGAAAAGGGGTAAGGACTATGGCTACAGTACTTAACGGATTTCCTGAGCATTTCTTATGGGGCGGCGCAACCGCTGCCAATCAGCTGGAGGGCGCTTTTGATCAGGGGGGCAAAGGGCTGTCTACGGCAGATATGATCGCCTTCGTGCCCAAGGATAAGCGCACAGGGGATCATTCCATGGAGATCTCTTCGGAGCGTATCGCCCGGATTCTTGCCGGAGAGACGGATGACTGGTTCCCGAAACGCGAAGGCGTTGACTTCTATCACCGCTACAAGGAGGACATTGCTCTATTCGCCGAAATGGGCTTCAAGGTGTTCCGGTTGTCGATTAACTGGGCACGGATTTTCCCGAACGGCGATGATGCCGAGCCTAACGAGCAGGGGCTGCAATTCTACGACGATGTATTTGATGAACTGTTGAAATACGGCATTGAGCCGCTGGTTACTCTCTCGCACTATGAGACTCCGCTCGGTCTTACACAGAAGTATAACGGCTGGGCCAGCCGTGAAGTGATTGGCTTCTATGTGAAGTATGCTGAGACTGTATTTACACGTTACCGGAAAAAAGTGAAGTACTGGCTGACCTTCAACGAGATCAATGTCATGCTGTTTAGCCCGTATACCGGAGGCGGTATTCTTACAGACCGCGTGGAGAACAAGCTGCAAGCGGTCTTTCAGGGGCTGCACCATCAGTTTGTAGCAAGCGCCTTGGTCACCAGACTGGGACATGAGATTATTCCAGGCTCGCAGATCGGCTGTATGCTGGCCCGTATGGAGAGCTACGCGAATACCTGCAATCCGGCGGATGTGCGTAAGAGACAGCAGGAGGACCAGCTGAATCTGTTCTTCACGGATGTGCATGCGCGCGGTAAGTACCCGCGTTATATGAACCGTTATTTTGCCGAGAACCAGATTGAGATTATCCGTGAGCCGGGGGATGATGAGCTGCTTGCTGCGAATACAGTAGATTTCATCTCGTTCAGCTATTATATGACGCTTACGGTGTCTGCAGGTCCGGAGGGTGAGGCGACTGAAGGAAATCTGCTGGGCGGTATCAAGAACCCGTATCTGAAAGCCTCTGATTGGGGCTGGCAGATTGATCCTGTGGGTCTGCGCATTACCCTGAACAACCTGTACGACCGTTACCAGAAGCCGTTGTTCATCGTAGAGAACGGGCTGGGTGCCTATGACAAGGTGGAGGAAGACGGATCGATCCATGACCATTACCGGATTGATTATTTGCGGGAACACATCAAGGAGATGAAGGAAGCGGTTAAGGACGGCGTGGAGCTGATGGGCTATACGGCCTGGGGCCCGATTGACCTGGTGAGCATGTCGACCTCGGAAATGTCCAAGCGCTACGGCTTCATCTACGTAGACCTGGACGACACGGGAAGCGGCACGCTGAACCGCAGCAAGAAGGATTCGTTTGAGTGGTACAAGCAGGTGATTTCGTCGAACGGTGAAATATTGTAGGTGAAATGGGGCAAGCTTAAGAAGCACAGGCCTTAATAAAACGTTTTCATAAAAGTGTTGTCATATTTACAATGATATGCTAAGATGCTGCTACAGGTAGAATAACTGGATTGTTACTGTTCATTCAGGCAAAACCAGAAACGGGCACTCTTTTGATGCCGTTTTGGTTTTGCCTTTTTTAACACAATAATGTTGTATCCCCGCGCCTGCGGGAGATTATATTACTCTGACGGTGTAAGGTGATGGAATGAAAATTGCTAAGGTGCTCAACAACAATGTGGTCACCGTACTCGATGCCAGCGGGAAGGAACGGGTCGTAATGGGCCGTGGTATCGCCTTCAAGAAGCAGGCAGGGGATGCTGTTGAGGATGCTCAGGTCGAGAAGGTATTCGCCCTGGAGAATAAAGAAGGTTCACAGAAGCTGATGTCGCTTCTCTCGGAGATCCCGCTGGAATATGTGGAATGCACCGATGAAGTGATCCGTTATGCCGAGACGGTGCTCGGGGAGAAGCTGCATGACAGCATCTATATCTCACTGACGGACCATATCCATTTCGCCATCGACCGCCACCGTCAGGGGCTTCAAATCAAGAATGCACTGCTGTGGGAAATCAAGCGGATGTACCGCAAGGAGTTCTCCATTGGACTCAAGGCGCTGCAAATTATCGAGGAACGGCTTGGGGTTCTGCTGCCGGAGGACGAGTGCGCTTTCATCGCGATGCATCTGGTTAATGCGCAGATGAACGGTGAGATGCGGGAGACGGTAAGTATCACGAATATCGTGAAGGACATCTTGAATATTGTCCGGCGGAGCTTCCTGATTGAGCTGGATGAAGAATCACTCGGGTATTACCGCTTCCTGACCCATCTGAAGTTCTTTGCGCAGCGGGTGGTTCAGGGCACTCCGATGGAGGAGCGGGACCAGGATCATGCGCTGCATGATCTGGTCATGAAGCAGTACCCGGCTGCCCATGCGGTTGCGGTGAAGATAGCGGACTATTCCCGCAAGATATACAAACGGGTCTTGTCCAAGGAAGAAATATTGTATCTGACCATTCATATTGAACGGATTATCCGTAGTGGGGATATAACAGAATAATGTGGTGCAGGATTGCTACTCGATACAGAGGCAAAACCTAAACCCGGACAGTGCTGGAGGCAGAAGACTGCCTTTCCCCGCTGATCGGCGTTTAGGTTTTTTTAAATATAAAAATTTATATGTTTCACGCTATAAATTATCCTTCTATTTCTCGCTGAAACGGTACCGTCCTTTAAAAGGACGGCGAAGCCGTTTCTGCTTGTGCGGAAAACATACTACATCTAAGGAGCAACATCTTATGAATACAAAAGAGCTGTCCAAAGAAATATTGAAGCTTGTTGGCGGAGAAGACAATATCGATCAGGTAACCCACTGTATGACCCGTCTGCGCTTCAACCTGAATGACAACAACCGTGCGGACAAAGCGGCCCTGCAGAAGACGGACGGGGTAATGGGCGTGATGATTAACGGCGGGCAATTCCAGGTCATTATCGGCAATGATGTCCCGGTGGTCTACAATGAGCTGATTGGCAATATGTCCGTTTCTCCTGAGAAGAAGGCTTCCGCTGACAAGGTGGAGAAAAAGAAGCAGAATCCGCTGAGCAAGCTGTTTGACTTCATCTCGGGCATCTTCACACCGATCCTGCCGGCCATTACCGGTGCGGGGATGATCAAGGGGATTGTCGCCCTGCTTGTCGCAGTAGGCTGGATGGGAACGGAGAACTCCACGTATATCATACTATCGGCAATCGGGGACGGCGCCTTCTACTTCCTGCCGATTGTTCTGGCCATCAGCGCTGCCCGTAAGCTGGGAAGCAATATGTACATCGCTGCTGCGATAGGGGCGGCCATTCTGCATCCGACTGTCACCACACTGCTGGGGTCCGGAGAGCCTGTTACCTTCGCTTCACTGCCGGTGGTAGCTGCAACCTACGCTTCGTCCGTCATTCCGATTGTGATTGCCGTATGGCTGGCCTCCTATGTGGAAAAAGCCGTTGATAAAGTAACCCATGCTTCCCTGAAGCTGATTATCGTTCCGACGGTTACGCTGCTGGTCATTGTGCCGCTTACCCTGATTGCCGTAGGCCCGCTGGGAGTAATTATCGGGGATGGCCTGACTGGAGGGATCAGCTGGCTGTTCGAGAATACGGGATTGTTCGCAGGCCTGCTGCTGGGCGGAACCATGTCGCTGCTGATCATTACCGGGATGCACTATGCCCTGATTCCAATCATGATCGCATCCATTGCACAGCTTGGCTATGACTATATGATTCCGATTATGATGGTAGCGAACTTCGCCCAGGCGGGCAGTGCGCTTGGTGTCTCGCTGAGAACGAAGAACAGCAAGCTGAAGTCCCTCTCCCTGTCCACAAGTATCACGGCCTTCATGGGAATTACAGAACCGGCTATGTACGGTGTAAATATGCGTCTTAAGAAACCGTTCATCTCTGCCCTGATCGGCGGAGCCGCCGGTGGTGCGTTCCTCAGCTTGTTCAAGGTAAAAGCGTATGTCATCGGCGGACTCGCCGGACTCTCCGGCATTCCGATGGTTCTCGGTGCGACCTTTGTCTATTCGGTCATCGGCTTCGCCATCGGGGCGGCAGTTGCTGCGATTGTCACTTATATTCTCGGTTTCGAGGATGAGCCGGAAGCTGCTGCTGCGCCTGCGGTGACTCCTGCCGAGCCTGTAGTATCTGCCGCTAACACTACTGTAATGGGCGCTGCTGCTGAGTCTACGATGGTGAATCAAGAGGTATTCAGTCCGATTGCCGGAGCGGTGAAGCCGCTCAGCGAAGTGAGCGACCCGGCCTTCTCGGAGGAGATCATGGGTAAGGGGTATGCGATTCAGCCGTCCGAAGGCCGCGTAGTCTCGCCGGTTCAGGGAACGGTGTTCTCGCTCTCGAAGAGCGGACATGCCATTGGTCTGGTCAGCGACAGCGGAGCGGAAATGCTGATCCATATCGGCATCGACACGGTGAAGCTAAAGGGCCTGCATTTCTCGCCCAAGGTAACCGCCGGAACCCGGGTGGCTGTCGGCGATCTCCTGATGGAATTCGATCTGGCCCAGATCGAGAAGGCGGGCTATAGTACGATTACGCCGGTTATTATTACGAACATCCAGCAGTACCAGTCCATCCAGTCTGCTGGCGCCACCTCGGTTAAGGAGAAGGAGCTGCTGTATACGGTGCTTGCTTAGGGCGAGCCATGAGCAAATAAGCGAAGGGCTGGGGGCTTGGAGTGAATGAGCGAAGAGCAAGGTATAGAACAGTAGGATGTTCTAGAGTATAGATCAGGTAAGTGGATAGAGAAGGTACAAAGGAGTTGTCGCTCGCAGCAGGTCTGCGTGCGGACAACTCCTTTTTGGCTTGTATAGTTGCCGGAAGGGAAGGGAAGTAGGCCGGATGGGTGTGGAAAACTGTGTACAATGGTTGGGCAGTCGAGCGTGAACGCCTCATGGTTGCGTGAATGCCTATGTAAGGCGCGCGGGCCTACAGCTTGCCCGCGCTGATCTCCGCGATCGCCGAATACTCGATCAGCGCCGCTTGTCCGGCGGCCGTGAGCGTGTAGCGGCCACGCTGCACCCGGAAGAACCACGCATAGTAGTTCTTCTGCAGGATCGCAGCGGCGCCGGGCACGCCGCTGCGCTTCCGCAGCGCGGCGGGCGTGACGCCGCGCGCGCTCTCCGCCCGGCTGCGCGCAGCAGCCGGGCCCGCACCCGCAGCAGCGTCCTCCGCTGCTGCTGCGGTACCCGCGGCCGCCGTCTCCCCGGCGGCCAGGGCAGTGCCCGGCGCGCCGCTTAGCGCCGCGCGCCCTCCGCCGAGGCCGGCCGCTCCGGCGGCTTCGGCCTCCAGGGCCTGCAGCGCGAGTGCTACGCGCAGCGCCTTCTCGCGGTAGGCCGTCACGAGCTTGACGCGCGTGCTGCCGCCGGTGTTGTAGTCTCCGCTGCGCTCGCGGAACTCGTAGAGCAGTCGCTCGCGGCGGCGGACGGCGCTGCGGGCCTGCGGCGGCGCCTCGCCCGGCTCCGCGAGCACCTCGACGAGCGGGGCCTTCGTCTTGTAGAAGACGACGGTGATCAGCCCCAGGCCGAGCCGGCGGCACAGTCCGGTGAGCTCGCCCCAGCGCTGGTTGACTGCGCCCTTCTTCTCCCTGACGCGTTCTACCGCGAGGTAGACGTTAGGGCTGAGGCGCAACCGTTCAATCCCCTGCAGCAGCAGGGCGAGATTGAACGATTTTTTCATCTCCACAATGAGCGGCTGCTCCTCGTCCTCCCGGATGCCCACCAGATCACAGGTCCGCACCTCACCCTTGATGTCATAGCCTTGCCGCTCAAAAAAACTCTTCAAAGGAGCATACAGCTCCGTCTCCTGCTTGATCGCCATTCTGTATTCACTCCTGCCCTGAATTGCAGCGTAATTATTCTATAGAAATCATGATTCTCTATTATAGCACAGCAAAAAAGAGGTCAACTATTCCGGGCTCGCCGCATAGGTATGTAATACACTTTCTAAGCTTGGTGGAGCAAGTAGGAGCGCAAGAGGAGGCAGCGAGCCATGGATATTTTTGAGCGTATAGCAACGCATCGGGCTGAGAACAACCGTTTGGCGTGGAGCGGCACTTTCAAGGACTATATAGAACTGCTTAAAGTAGACCCTTCTCCCGCCAAAACGGCTCATTCCCGCGTATACGACATGATCAAGTCACACGGCGTCGAGGACATTAACGGACGTAAACGGTATAAGTTTTTTGAACAGGAGATCTTTGGACTGGATCGTGCGGTGGAAAAGCTGGTGGAGGAATACTTCCATTCCGCAGCCCGGAGGCTGGATGTACGTAAACGGATTCTGCTGCTGATGGGACCGGTCAGTGGAGGAAAGTCCACCCTGGTCACGCTGCTGAAGCGCGGCCTGGAGCAATATTCGCGCACGGATGCGGGTGCGGTGTATGCCATTGAGGGCTGCCCGATGCATGAGGACCCGCTGCATCTGATTCCGCTGGAGCTGCGGCCTGAGATCGAACGCGAGCTGGATGTACGGATTGAAGGCAATCTCTGCCCGTCCTGCCAGATGCGGCTGAAGAATGACTACCAAGGGGATATTGAACGTGTGGCGGTTACCCGGGTGCTGTTGTCCGAAGAGGAGCGGGTAGGGATTGGTACATTCAGCCCTTCCGATCCGAAGTCGCAGGATATCGCGGATCTGACCGGCAGCATCGACTTCTCCACCATTACCGAATTCGGCTCGGAATCCGATCCGCGGGCCTACCGCTTCGACGGGGAGCTGAACAAGGCCAACCGCGGGATCATGGAATTCCAGGAAATGCTGAAATGTGACGAGAAGTTCCTGTGGAATCTGCTGTCGCTGACTCAGGAGGGCAACTTCAAGGCCGGACGGTTTGCGTTAATTTCGGCGGATGAGATGATTATTGCCCACACGAATGAGACTGAATATAAATCCTTCATCTCCAATAAAAAGAACGAAGCGCTCCAGTCCCGCATGATCGTCATGCCGGTTCCCTATAATCTGCGCGTCTCTGAAGAGGAAAAGATCTACGCCAAGCTGATCGGCCAGAGCGATATGAAGCATGTTCATATTGCCCCTCACGCGCTGCGCGCGGCGGCGATCTTCTCGATCCTGACCCGGCTCAAGGAGAGCAAGAAGCAGGGGATGGATCTGATCAAGAAGCTGCGCATGTACGACGGCGAAGAGGTCGAGGGCTACAAGGAAGCGGATCTGAAGGAGATGCAGACCGAATACTTAGATGAAGGCATGTCCGGCATCGACCCGCGTTATGTCATTAACCGCATCTCCAGCGCCCTGATCAAAGGCGATCTGCAGTGCATGAACGCGCTGGATGTGCTGCGGGCAATCAAGGACGGTCTGGATCAGCATCCCTCGATTACGAAGGAGGAGCGTGAGCGTTATCTGAACTTTATTTCCATTGCCCGCAAGGAATACGATATTCTTGCCAAAAGTGAAGTGCAGAAGGCCTTCGTTTACTCTTTTGAAGAATCCGCCAAAACGCTGTTCGAGAATTATCTCGACAATATCGAAGCCTTCTGCAA
Source organism: Paenibacillus sp. FSL M7-0420 (assembly GCF_038002345.1). Classification (NCBI taxonomy): domain Bacteria; kingdom Bacillati; phylum Bacillota; class Bacilli; order Caryophanales; family Paenibacillaceae; genus Paenibacillus; species Paenibacillus sp. FSL M7-0420. The sequence goes on from NZ_JBBOCJ010000001.1 coordinate 1,839,827, forward strand.
CTGGTCCAAAATCCGCGACCCGCTCACCGATGAGGAGATGGAACCGGATGAGCGGCTGATGCGCTCCATTGAAGAGCAGATCGGCATCTCGGAGAATGCGAAGAAGGCCTTCCGCGAGGAGATCCTGATCCGTATTTCCTCCTACTCCCGCAAGGGCAAGAAGTTCGAGTACAACAATCACGACCGGCTGCGGGAAGCCATCGAGAAGAAGCTGTTCACGGATCTCAAGGATATCGTCAAAATCACCACTTCCTCCAAGACACCGGATGAAAGCCAGCTCAAACGGATCAACGAGGTCAGCCGCCGCCTGATCGACGAGCATAACTACTGCCCGATCTGTGCCAATGAGCTGCTGAAATATGTCGGAAGCCTGCTGAACCGCTGACGGAGGCGGCTTCACGGATACTGGGGACCAGGGACTGCCATCAGGCAGTCCTCTTGTCTGTCCCGGAGTTAATTAAGACTTGTACGCTCAGCCAAAAGGGAATATCCCAGGCCATGGTGATGGCTTAGGGATATTCCCTTTAGTCTAGCGAAGTGCCTGATTGGCGAATCCGTGCGGACTGGATAACCGGCAGTGTCAGGGGATTCTTTATCATCCTGAAGAACGCTAATTCTCCTAATCCTCCTGGGAGTCCTTAGGCTCCTGCTCCTTACCGCCAATCTTGAAGCTGAATTGGCCTTTATATTTGCCGAGCTGCCCGCCCACGCCGATGCCTGCGCCTTCGCCGCCGCCGAACTGGGCCTTGGCCTCAGCCCCGACCCCCTTGTTGCCGCCTAGCTGAACATGGGAGTCAAAACCGGCGCCTTGACTGAGACCCAGATGAGCACCCGCATCTGCATCTAGCCCGTGGTCACCGCCGGCCTGCGCGCCCATGTGAACATCGGCTCCCTGCCCGCCGCCGAGCTGGGCCTTGCCCTGCGCGGCGACGCCGTATTTGCCGAAGGCTTGGGCTCCGGCGCTCACTCCGAGGCCCTGCCCGTTACCTAAATGGGAATCACCTTGCGCTTCAATGCCATAGGAGGGGCTGCCAATATGGCCGCCTGCCTGAAGATCAGCGCCGCTGTAGGCCAGATTCCCGCCGGCGTGTAAGCCAATGCCGTGTTTGCCCCCGATTTCGCCTCCCGTATCGATATGAATTCCATTTCCTTCAGTCTGACTTGGTCCGGGATGGCCGTCCACCGCCTTGTTCGCGGCAGCCGGATGTCCGCTTTCCACCACCTTTTGCGGCTTGCTGGCACTCTGAAGCTGCTGCCAGCCGTCCATTTGGTCCTCCGCAGGGTCATTCTCAAGCTTACTTGGAGCGGCCGGGGGTTCGGAAGCCCTGACAGCCTGAGTATTCCCGGCAGCTGCAGACTTCTGAGCAATTCTCTGAGCGGTCTCCTCAGCGGTCTCTGAATGTACCAGGTAGTGGTAATGCGAATAAGGATAGGGCTGCGGCAGATGCCGATAGCCTGACGAATGGGCTGAACTGCTTGAATCTTCGTTCCTGTAATTCATGCGGGAACCCTCCATTCTTGATTTCATTACAATAGCCTATTCGTCGAAATGGGAAGTGATTCGTATCAGACCAATATAAAAGTACATTGTAATGGCTGCATGGCTGTGCTACATTGTGTGAATGAATTGAAAACGATTCACTCAGGCATGGAGGGCTTATAGATGGAAGATAAGAAGGCAGAGATTTTCAGATGCGGTACCGAGCTGTTCAGCTCCAAGGGCTTCAAGGACACTAATGTGTCCGACATCACCAAGCTGTGCGGATATGCCGTAGGCACGTTCTATAATTATTACGCCTCCAAAGAGAAGCTGTTCATAGAGATCTACCTGCGGGAGAATGAGGAGCTGAAGCGGAGCATGATGGCTAAGGTCGATGTGGATGATGAGCCAGCCAAGGTGCTTAAGCAGATGATGGAGCTTAATTACAGGGGGATGAATGAGCACCCTATCCTGAAGGAATGGTACAATAAAGCACTCTTCAGCAAGCTGGAGAAGGAATTCTATGCCCATGGCGGGATAGAGGGGATTCATGAGATGATGAACAGCGGCATGCTGGAGCTAATCCGGCTCTGGAAGTCCAAGGGGAAAATCAGAACGGATCTTGCGGACGGGATGATTCTCGCTTTGTTCAACTCTATTCCGTATATCGACATTCACAAGGAAGAGATCGGGGCAAGCCATTTTCCGCAGCTTCTGGATTATATAGTGGAATTCATCATGAAAGGCTTGACGGATACGCAGCGCTGATAATATAGCAAGACTGGAACGGTGCCGCATGCCGCTGTCTGCTATAATGTTTTCACCTATGTGGACCTGAAAGGCCGGTGGAGCAACTGAATTACAGCAGAGAGATCGGGCAGACGATTGATTATATTGAGGAGCATCTCATGGACCCGCTGACAGCGGAGCAGATTGCGGCGTATGCGGGTTATTCGCTGTACCATTTCTGCCGGATGTTCAGCCAGTCGCAGGATATGCCGGTCATGGAATATGTGCGCACCCGGAGATTGTCGCGGGCTGCCGTTGAATTGTTTAACGGGCGGAGAATTACGGAGATTGCGCTGGAATATGGCTTCGAGACACCCGGGGGCTTCGCCAAAGCCTTCCGCAAGACCTACGGCTACAGTCCCTCCCAGTATGCGGCGCGGATGAGCGGGTATCTGCGGGACAGGTTGGAGTATGAGATTAAGGCGTATATGGCAGAGCCGGTGAGGGTGGAGCGGCCTGCTTTTAACGTAGCGGGTTACGGGATTGAGACGAATGTGGAGGCGGGGAATGCTACGCAGGATGTCGCTTCTTTCTGGTATAACTATGAGGGCGATAATCTGGAGGATCAAATGTATGCGAAGCTGAATCCGCCGAAGCATGGGGAGGTCGGCTTATGTATACCGTCAGACGCTGGCGGTAATGCTGTGTATCTGCTGGGGGTTATAGTGGAGGACTTCAGTAAGGCCACTCCTGACATGCTTACGGCTGTTGTGCCTGCGGCACAGTATGCGGTATTTACGACACCACCGGTAGACGCTACCGATGAGGCGGGACCGGAGACTTTTGCCGAGGTGGTCAAGAGTACCTGGAGATATATCTTCGAGGACTGGTTCCCAGGCAGCGGCTACATGCATGACGAAGATAAACTGAACTTTGAGTTCTACGACGAACGCTGTCACGCCCGCGTGGATTCCGTGATGGAGATTTATGTCCCTGTACGGGAGCGGGTATCATGAAATCACTAACCGTTTAATTGTAATATGTGGAAAAATAGTATGAAGGAGCTAACCATGGTCAAACAACGCAAGATTCTACTAACAGTAACCGTATTGTACACGCTGCTTGTGCTTTATTTTATGTTCTTTGCTTTTGGCAGAGGAGAGGCTTCGGATCATACCGTTTACACCTTTATTTTCATGCCTGAAAACTTCCTTTTGCTGCCGTCTCCGTCTGATCTTTTTCCTCCCACCCTGATGGATTTGGTGGGCTTCGGGAACACACTTGCGTTTGTTCCTTTCGGTATATTGATTCCATGGCTGTACCGGGTCAGCTTCGTCCGGTTCATCACCTTGTTCTTCATCGCGATTCTTGTGCTTGAAACGCTTCAGGCCCTTACCTTCCTGGGCAGCTTCGATATCAATGATGCTCTTCAGAATTCGGTTGGTGCAGCCCTCGGTTTCGGGGCGTACAAGCTTGGCTTCCGTTACCGGAGCCTCGGGTGCAATCTGGCGGCAACGGCTATAGCGGGGTTGGTCCTTTTTATAGCTTTATGGGGACTAGGCGCAGCGGTAAACAAAATAATAACTAAAGTAGAGGGTCCGTTCACAGCGATCACGGAATGGACCGACACCTCGGGCAATTCATCCGCAGATAAACCGGACAGCATTCAAATCAACGGACAGAAGATGCCGCTCCGCTATAACCTGTATGGCGCTGAAGACGGAGATTCCAGAACATTCACGTACAAGTCTGAGGGTCAGACGACTTTCTGCTTCACTTTCGGAAACCCCGAACCCACAGATTATTCCGGTGAGATCAGTATTACCCGGGATGGCCAGGAATTCTTGAATTATACTGGAGATTTTCAGCGTACTAATCCTGAACAGTACCCTGTAGTATACGAGATGCCAGTTGAGCCGGGGCAAGAGCTGAAGATCACGATTAAGGACGAATTGAAAATATGGGATGTCGGGTATAAAAAGATGCAGTATATTTGGAACTGAGTGCTTAATCTTCCATTAGGAGAGGATAGGTGACGGTTATGAAAATGGCATTTGTTCTGTTCGACGGCATGACCAGCATGGATTTTGTGGGGTTCTATGAAGCGGTGAGCTGGGTGGCGATCCTGAAGGCGAAGGAGAACGTATCCTGGACCTTCTGCGCGAGCAAGGCGGAGGTGACGGATGACCGGGGACTGACGATGAAAGCCAATGAGGTATTGCCTGATCTGGGGACATTCGATCTGGTCTTCCTCCCGGGCGGCCATGTGACCCGGACGCTCCGCTACAATGAGGACTTCATAAGCTGGATACGGACGGCAGAAGGCGCACGTTATAAGGTGGCGGTCTGCACGGGTGCATTGTTGTTAGGTGCGGCAGGATTCTTAGAGGGGAAAAAAGCGACCACGAACTCGTCTGCCTACGATTTGCTCGCCCCTTACTGCGGGGAAGTCATTAAAGCCCGGGTGGTCCGGGACGGTGATACCTTCACCGGAGGCGGAGTGACGGCTTCAATCGACCTTGGCCTGTACCTGATCGAGTGCTTAGTAAATACAGACACTGCGCGACAGGTGCAACAAAAACTGGAGTACCCCTATTATCAGGCAGGTAACCTGAGCGATATTTACTATCCGTATGAAGAGGAATAATGAGGGTTCAGCAAAAAAGGCAAGCCCCGTAGCAGGGGGTTGCCTTTTTTGCTGTCCGTTATTGCCCGGCTGCAGCGTCCAATTGAACCGCTACGTAGCTTCCCAGCTCAACCATGCCTGCACTATCCAGCTTGGCGGCATCGTGTTGCTTGATGACTTCGGCGGTTTTTTGCATCAGCTCCGAGCTGTCGGTATTGCCCAGAACGCGCAGAACTACCAGCGTCTCGCCTTTCTTCAGCTGTTCGGCCAGCTTGGTCTTGTAGGCTTCCAGGGAATCTACTTCAAGTCCTTGCGTCACGTAATAATCATAGGCATTGCTGGTGGCCTTGAACAGAGGCAGCTCATGGTCCAGCCAGTAGGCCTTGTCCATCACATACTCTACATCGGAGGCTGTAGCGTCATTGGAGTTATAGAGCAGATAAGGAAGTCCGGTATTGGTGGCGTTATTGGTCGGGTCAACGTTGACCCATTCGTCGCCGATCTTCACCTTGTTCCAGGCGTGATTCACGCCGCTCATGGTTCCTGTGACGACCATCGAAGGGACCTGGACGAGATCCGAGAGCAGCTGGAAGGTATGGGCATAGCTCATGCATACGCCGACTTTTTTAACCAGTATGCCATAGGTATTGAAAGAATCGTTATACTTCGCATCTACTGTCTTGAACTCCTGCTCCATGGCATTCTCCAGAGCAGCATCGTCATAGGCGGTATTATCATTCAGATAATCGTAGATTGCCATCTGTTTCTCATCCGCGCTCATGCCTTCCTTGATCACAGCAGCGATTACTTTATCTGCCTCGGCAAGGATCTCCTTCTGCTTGGAGCGGATGGTCTCGGCAGAATCATCGTACTTCACAATCAGCGTCAGCTTCTCATAATCGTAGCCATAGCCGCGGAAGCCGAGAATGAGCGGGTTCTGGTAGACTACCTTCTCAATTACATCGACCAGGGTACGGGCATTCTGCGCCTCCGGGAAGGCTTGCAGCGAGATTTCGGTGTCGCCGTTCATCAGGGTCAATGCGAGATATTCCTCCAGCGCAGAGTCGGCATGAATCAGGTCTGCCCGTATCGTGGTGCCCGGTACCGCCTGTTTGTTGCCTTCCTCTACCTTGCTCTTCGTATTCTCTTTTTGCTGGTCGATGACATTATCTCCAGGTTCACTGGCGTTCCCGTTATCGTTGTCGATGATGGTCGGTACGTCCGGTGCAGGCACATAATCCGTGTTATTCTGCGGCTCCACATACCCGGGATTCGCTTTGTTGCTCTGGGTGGCGGCAAGACTGGAAATATCCGCTTCGGTCAACTGCGTAACCTGGACATATCCCTTAAGTGCAGTGCCTTGAATTGTGTATGGGACATCGGTTGGGCCGGAAGCCTTAAGAGTCACAGCTCCGGTGTCGTACATCACTGTTACTGAGGCTTTGGAGCCGTCAATGAACTGGACCGGAACGGTCTTGGGCAGCTCTTTGGCATTCTTGTACAATTTCAGGTTGATGTTATCCTCAGGAGCCACAGTGCGCGGCAGACGTTTGGATAACGCTACGGTATCTGCCGAACGGCTGAACCGGGATTCTTTGTCCCCCTGAACGGCAGTGACGTAATATTCCCCTTGGACATTATTATTCTGTACGCTCGTAATCATCTCATCTACTACACCGAGCGCACCGCGTCCGTCCTTCATGAAATCGTTATACGAAGTGCCCTTCACGGTTGCAATCAGCAGCGGACGCTGATCCGCATAGCCCTGCTCGGCGCCGCTGAGCGGCTCATTGATGTTCTCCATTGTAATATGGGAGGCGCTGTAAATATTGTAGCTCTCCGCGCCCGGAACTTCATTCCACACCAGAGTCAGTCTTCCGTCAGGACTGATGTCGGCTTGCAGCGTCGGCGTGGGCAGATCCGATTTCACCGTAAACGGAATAATCACCGGCTGCTTCAGCAGAGTAGGCGACTTAGCATCCAGGTCATAGTTGAGCCGGATGTAGTAGACAGGCGCGTTCCCCCAGGAGCTGGCTCCGGTAGCGCGCAGGGAATCGGAGGGAAGGACGCCGAAGCCGAGCGGCTTGATGGAGTATACGCTTTTGCCGTCAACAAGCTGTGAATCCTCAAGGGTCCCGACCTTACTCTCCGGCAGTGCCTTGATATCGGTATGTACGGATAACGTCTTGCCAATGGCTTCGGAGCCAAGATCGGTATTGAATCTGAAGATGAATTCCATATCCTGCTCCACATTATACATAGGCATGATGCCCGGACTGTGATCTGCTTCATCTGAATCATACTTCTGCTTCAGATCGTACACGGTCTGTGAAGCGTCCGGCGGAGGGTTCCCCGAAGTGTTCTTCGTCTCGGCAGTTGCCGTGGCGGCCGGGCTGGATGAAGGCGCTGGACTTCCTTCTTTGCTGCCCCCCATGCAGCCTGTCAGAATCACACACATGATGAGCAGCAGTATTGCCATTTGTTTCACTTTCACTAACGTCCTCTCCCGTCTGGTTTCTGTATGAGAGTAATCATGGACCATCCAGAATTACCCATTATAAATCACAGGAGATATATAACCCATTGGGATACTATTAAAACAAAATTGGGATAATTTATATTTAAGTATTTTTTGCAGCAGGGGATATGGGGGATGGGGCGCTGAGTATTGGCGGTGATTCATGTTATAATTCACTTACACGTAATCCGCTAGGAAGCGAAGGAGGCAGATCCAAGTGTCGAATCCGGATGAGCAGAGGCAGCATTCGTATCAGGATTGGTTGTCATGGGACGGTGTATGGGAATTAATTAACGGCAAAGCCTATAATATGTCTCCAACGCCTACAGCCCTGCACCAGTATGTTATAGGAGAGCTATATTTTGCATTGCGTACGCACCTGGAAAATAAGAGCTGTCATGTGTTTGTCGCTCCGTTCGATGTGTTCTTCAGCGAGGATGATTCTGCTGCAATGCCCGATCATGTCGTCCAGCCCGATCTGTCGGTGGTCTGCTCTAAGGATCAGATTACGAAGAATGGCTGTCACGGCGCGCCCACAATGATTATCGAAGTGTTATCTCCGTCAACGGCACTCAAGGACTTCAATGAGAAGTTCAATCTGTACCAGAAGTATGGCGTCCAGGAATATTGGATCGTCGATCCCGGCAACCGCACGGTTCATGTATATGCGCTGCAGGATGGCGTGTATCAGGTGAGGGACTTATTTTCGGAGCAGGATAGTGTGCGGTCGAATGTGTTTAAGGATTTTCAGCTGCCGCTGGGCAAATTGTTTGACCTCCAAATCTAATACAACAAGTAGAAACGGCTTCGCCGTCCTCTTAAAGGACGGTACCGTTTCAGTGAGAAATAGAAGGATAAGTTATCATGTGCAACGTATAAATTCTTATATTTTCAAAAACAAGCCGCAGCGTAATTGCACATAGCAACTACACTGCGGCTTATTGTGCGAAACCATACGTTTCTTTACATAAACTTCCGCTGCACCTTCTTGCCGTCATAGGTGAACATGGCGTTTTTGTCTTCCACAACGGTCTGCAGATGCACGGTCCGGCCCCAGAGGGCGTAGATATGCGGGAGCGTGCGCTCCAGATATTTCAGATCCAGCTCGATACTCTCATAGCGGTGGGCAATCAAGAGTTCGCCGTTCCGCTCATAATCGGCATCCTGGATGACGAGGTACGGGGAGCCGCCGTTCACCCGGGCCAGCACCAGCTGGTCGCGCACATTCTCCCACGCTTTATCGGTAATTTTCCATTCCGGTCCCTTTTTCTCGAATACATAGAGGTCCAGGTCGTTCACCAGCTCCTTCGACAGATAGCTGCGGATGAAGGAAATGTCGGAATCGAGCTCGCGCACCTCGAACATTTTGTCCCGGTCCCAGCGATTTTCGATGTCCTCGAAGATCTTCAGCCCCAGGTAGTACGGATTCAGGCTCTGGCGGGAAGGCTGCACCACCGATGAATTTAGCTTGGCGTATTCGACAGTCTCTTCGGCAGTCAGGTCCAGCTCGCGCATAATCCGCTGATGCCAGTAGGAGGCCCAGCCTTCGTTCATGATCTTGGTCTCCATCTGCGGCCAGAAATAGAGCATCTCGTCATGCAGCATCGTCATGATGTCGCGCTGCCAGTCCTCCAGAGCAGTAGAGTATTGCTGGATGAACCAGACGATATCTTTTTCCGGCTCCGGGGGGAAGGTGCGTTTGCCGGCGGTTTCCGGCACTGGCGGGACGTCATCACTCTTTTCCAAATCCCACAGCTCACTGTAAGCATTAGCCGGTCCAGGCCCGCCGGGAGGGGAGTCCTTGCGCTCCTTCATCTTGGCTTCGAGCAGATGGGTCTTGCCCAGCTTGCGCGGCTGGATCAGGCTGGGATCGATATGCTCCTGGATCGCCAGCACGGAATCAATGAAGCTCTCTACGGTGTCTGTGCCATAGGTGACGGAGTAATCATTGATGCGGTCAGCGGTGGCGGACATGCTCTCGACCATATCCCGGTTAGACATGGAGAAGCGCATATTGTTCTTGAAGAAGTCGCAGTGCGCCAGCACATGCGCGACAATCAGCTTGTTCTGCACCAGGGAGTTGCCGTCCAGCAGGAAGGCGTAGCACGGGTTAGAGTTGATGACCAGCTCATAAATTTTGCTCAGGCCAAAATCGTATTGAGCCTTCATTTTATGAAAAGTCTTGCCAAAGCTCCAGTGCCCGAACCGGGTAGGCATCCCGTACGCACCGAAGGTATAAATAATATCCGCCGGACATATCTCATAACGCATCGGATAAAAATCGAGCCCAAACCCGGAAGCAATCTCCGTGATCTCGGCAATCGACCGCTCCAGCGCTTTAATCTCATCATCACCGGGCATGCATCCATCTCTCCTTCCAGCTTGTGAACCGTTCTTCCTATGTATATGGGGGGAGGGGTGGGAGTATGATGGGCATGCCCAGCCCAAATATCCCTTATTCCGCTTCCGTATAGAACAGCTTAAGCAGAATATTCTGCGGATAATTTCCAAAGTGCTCCCCGAAGATGGTAAGTCCGCCTTTGTTTGTAGAATTCCCATCAATCCCAATCCTCAGCTTGATGAAGGGAGAGTCTTCGATCTTTAGCTCAGCGAGGGTGACCGATGATATTTTTTGACCATCTATTCCAGTATCCTTCTTGGTGACTCTTAAATGCTTCAAAAGTCCATACTGGCTTAGTTCGTTATCCCACCAGTTTGGTGTTAATTTCCCGCGCACATCTGAAAAATTACCCGGAGCCGTCCAGGTGCCTAAAAAAACATCGTTGATATAAAAGGCGATATCACTTGGCCAATTATTGTTGGACCCAGGAAACTCTGAAGATAGCTCCAAGGATAGCTCTAATAATTCTGCAGTAAAATTTCGGTTAAAATCATTCGGAATCATATATTCAACGAAGCCCTCCGCAAACCAAACTAAAGAAGCATCGATCCGGTCATTGGAGACGAAGGTCCGTTGATCATCTAACTTTCCGATTACTTTAGTCTGGCTGGCTAATCCACAGGTAGGGGTGACTGAAAAGTTAGAATAGTATCCCAGCTTGATTTCATTCGTAATGACTTTAAAAGGAAGATGGAGCTTTTGGGGGAGGTTGAGGGCAATATGATCAACGGCAAGCACAAAACTCTTCTTTCTGTTATCGGTACCCTCCAGGTTGTCCTGGAGCTTAATGATCTTGGCGTCCTCCAGTAACCGGATATGGCGTGACACGATAGCTTTGCTTAAGTTTAGCTTTTTGGCGAGCTCACTGACAGTAAGCGGTGTATGTAACAGTAGTTTGAGAATCGAAGCTCTTGTGTCAGATGCCAGTGCCTTTAGAACAGAAATACCATGATCATCGAGTTCTAAGAACATATGGACCTCCAATTGTTAACTTTTTGGTTTACAATAAACGATCTGGTTAAGCGCTGGTTTTATTTAGTATACCACAAAGTTGAAAATCAGGAATAACGCTGATAGAGCCTTGAAAGAACGCTTTCATCATGATAGTATTTGCTTGCTTGCGGGGGAGATTTATTGCGATAACCACAAAGAAGTTAACTTTTATTGTTGTGGACTACTAAGATAGGAGCTGAAGCTAGATGACACACAGGATGGAATATCCGCGTCCGCAGTTCGTCAGAGACGCATGGCTTAACTTAAATGGAACCTGGCAATTTGAATTTGATGACAGCAATGAGGGAGCAACGCAGCGATGGTTTGATCCAGGTGAGAGCTTCAGTCAGACCATTCAAGTTCCCTTTGCGTTTCAGACCCCTGCCAGCGGAATACACGATACCACTTTTCATGACTATGTATGGTATAAGCGCAATTTCACACTCGAGCCAGACTGGTATCAGAAGCGTGTGATATTACATTTTGGAGCGGTAGATTATCGGGCTTGGGTGTATGTGAATGGTCATTATATCGGCGTGCATGAGGGCGGACACACTTCATTTTCTTTTGATATTACGCATGCCTTAACCGGTCAGGAGGAGCAGGTCACGGTTCATGTGGAGGACCCTTCAACGGATGAGACTATTCCCCGGGGCAAACAGTTCTGGTTAGAGCAGCCCGAAAGCATCTGGTATACGCGCACGAGCGGAATTTGGCAGACCGTGTGGCTGGAAGCAGTCAACCCTGTTCATATTCAGCAGGTGAAATTTACGCCCGATCTGGATCAAGGAAGTATTGGAATTGAAGTGAAGTCTGAGGGGCATGGATCAGAAGAATTAGATTTGGAACTTCGTATTTCTTTTGGCGGAGAACTGGTTATTCAGGACCGGGTACGATTGTTACAGCCTATAACACGAAGAATGGTAGATCTGTTTGGTCTGAAAATATTCCGCACAAACTTTCACCGCGCCGGCTGGACATGGAGCCCGGAAGCTCCTAATTTGTTCGATGTGGAAATGAAGCTGTACGATCACGGGGTTGAGGTGGACTCTATAGAGTCGTATTTCGGCATGCGGAAGGTTCATACAGAGGATGGTATGGTCTATCTGAATAACAAACCGTATTATCAAAAGCTTGTACTGGATCAGGGGTATTGGCAGGAAGGATTACTTACGGCGCCAACGGACGACCATCTGAAGAAGGATATTGAATTAGCCAAAGAATTAGGGTTCAACGGTTGCCGTAAGCATCAGAAGGTCGAGGACCCGCGCTTTTTATACTGGGCAGATCAGATAGGGTTCCTTGTATGGGGAGAATGTGCGGCGAACGCCTCTTACAATAATGATGCTGTAGCCCGGTTAACCAAAGAATGGATTGAGATTATTGACCGTGATTTCAATCATCCCTCGATTGTGGCCTGGGTTCCGCTTAACGAAAGCTGGGGCATTCCTATGGTGAAATCGAATAAGCAGCAGCAGTATCACAGCTTAGCTATGTATAGTCTGATTCATTCCTTGGATGATACCCGGTTAGTGATATCGAATGACGGATGGGAAATGACACGAACTGACATTTGTGCGATGCACAATTATCAGCATGGCAGAGCAGATGAGCCCGATAAGTATGAAGAGTTCAAGCGGATTCTTTCTACAAAAGATACCATGCTTGCATCCAATCCATCAGCCCGCAGTGTGTATGCAGACGGTTATGAGCATCGGGGAGAGCCCATCTTGTTAACTGAATTCGGCGGGATAAGCTATAAGGCTGGCGCTGACGACGGCTGGGGTTATACCAGTGCACAATCTGCAGAGGATCTTGTTCTGGAATACGGAAGAATTATGAAAGCGGTATACGCGTCGAAGATTATTTACGGATATTGTTATACACAGTTAACGGATGTAGAGCAGGAGATTAACGGCCTGGTAGCCTATGACCGGACACCCAAATGCAACCTGTCGTTAATTAAAGAAATTAACGATCAATGGCATCTGCGGACCATTTAACCGGGCTTATTTAATAATAAGGAGCTGATGGAATGATGACAAACGAACTATTGCTTCAAAAGATCGGTCTGGTCGTAGACAGGCTTATGAACCTGGGCGGCAGCGACTATGAAAAGGATAAAACCGTGGTTCAGGCCGATACCAGGGTAGGGATTGTGCAACGTGATTTCGGCATTGAAGAATGGGATTGGCCTCAGGGCGTAGGTCTTTATGGTCTTTATAAGCTGCAGAACTACTACGGCGATACGCGTTATATGGAATTTTTTCAGAATTGGGTTTCCCGTAATCTGGAGGCGGGACTGCCTTCTAAAAATATCAATACGACAGCTCCCTATTTGCCTTTGGTGCTGCTCCTGGATCAGCTTGAGCCTTCCAGCGAACTGGAAGAGCTATGCCGGGAGCATGCGGATTGGCTCATTCATGAGCTGCCCAAAACCAAAGAAGGCGGCTTCCAGCATACGGTCACTGCCATCGGCAACCGGGATGGCATTCACCTGCACAATGGACAGTTATGGATTGATACGCTCTTTATGGCGGTTCTGTTCCTGAACCAGGCCGGGCGCAAGTTCAACCGGCCAGAGTGGGGGCATGAGGCTGAACACCAGATTCTGCTCCATATCAAGTATTTGTTCGACAAGCATACCGGCTTGTTCTTCCACGGCTGGAGCTTCGAACGCAATGATAATTTCGGCAGTATCTTCTGGTGCCGCGGCAACTCCTGGTTCACGTATGGGATCGTCGATTACCTGGAAGCTTGCCAGGATTCGATTAGTCCGGGTTTCCGGCAGTTTCTGGTTGATACGTATACTGCTCAGGTCAATGCCCTGGTATCCCTCCAGGCCGCTTCCGGTCTGTGGCATACCGTCCTGCAGGACCCGTCCAGCTATGAAGAGGTATCGGGATCGGCCGCAATCGCCGCAGGGATTATCAAAGGGATTAAAGCCGGTATTCTGGATGCCTCCTATCAGGCTGCGGCAGACAAGGCCATTCAGTCGGTATGTCAAAATATTAGCGCAGACGGCACCGTGCTGAATGTGTCGGCCGGAACCGGCATGGGGATGGATAAGGAGCATTACAAGAACATTGCCCTCCGGCCTATGGCGTACGGACAGTCCTTGGCTCTTATCGCTTTATATGAAGCGTTAAATTAAACAGCAGAAAGCCTGATCCTTGAGCATTTACGCCAGAGGATTAGGCTTTTTTTCACAATAAATTATGTTAAGATTACGTTAATTAACACTTGGAAATCGACGAACGGGGAGAGAGAAGTAATGACTGACTTCACAGCGATTCGGGACCTGTTCCACATTACGGAACCGTGCGGATTCGATAATGAATCGTTAACACCGTGGCTGGAACGCTACGGGCATATTCCTCAGGTGTTGCGGGCGTATTATACTGAGCTTGGGGCCCACTCTGCATTGAACGCAACTCAGGATTTTCTGGTTCCGCCTCACAAATTTCCGCGTTATATGGAAGAAGACTACTGCATCTTTTATACCGAAAATCAGGAAGCCTGCGTCTGGGGAATCCGTGCAGCGGATATGAAGCTTGATAATCCTCCCGTCTATGTGCGCAGCGGAGCCGAATGGGAGCGCCTGCGTTCTTCTGTCGAGGAATTTTTGCTGGCCATGGCCCATTTGCAGGCAGTGCTGGCGATGGAGTATAGCAGCGAAGAATATTGGGAGATCGATGAGGATGTTGCGGAGCGGATTGAGCAGAATTTTCCATCCCGCCAAGCGGATTCAGATTTATACACGGGGGTTCGTTTTTTTGGCCGGCCGGGTGAATTGATTATGATTATGAACAACAACGGTGGCCATCTGCTAATGTTCGCGGCCGAAGACGAGGAACGCCTTGATGAATTGTACAACCTCTTTGAGCAGTGGACGGATCAATAGCTCTTTCCGCGTCAAAAGGCCTGACCGCAGTCAGGCCCCGCTCAACATACATCAAACAGCTTTCATTCCATTTGAACTGGAACCAAGTTAAATTTGCAACTGTGGAGGAATCTGACTTCACAAAAGTAACATATACCGTATGGGTTCCTACTGCTGTTCCGGCATTGATCGGGATACTCTTAACTGACCATGTCTGCCATCCATACTTGTTTTAGCTGTACTACTGAAGTCCACATTTTAAATGCTATAGCCTTCCGCTTCAAATTTCAATGTGTTAAATTTAGTCCGCTCCCTTAACCATATACCCGCACCTCAATAATCTCCGCATACTCACTGCCGTTGGTATTGAGCACCACCACACGCAGGCGGTCTGTTCTCACAGCTTCGTGCAGCGTGTGTACCCGCTTGCGCTTGTGGTTGTCATGTTCCCAGGCAACTGCGGTCCATTTGCCGCCCTTGTAAGCTTCAATACGATACTCCTTAACGAGCGTTGGCAGGATTTCGTAAGGCGTAATATGATGATGCAGGTTGATCAGATCATCGTTGACATCGTCATTGAAGGTGATGTGTACCTGACGGATGGTAACCGGCTCGTTCCAGGCCAGCTCCAGCCACTCCGGCTGACCGGAGGCCATCCGGTCAGAGGACCACATATGCGGACCGCCGTACGGGCGGAGGTAGCCGTCGATAACTTTATCCGCAGCGAAGGCACTCGTTATCCCGGACAGGCGTAGGCATGGGGCTTGGCGATCAAATTTCTTCTTGTCCCACTGCACTACGGGCTGTGCAGGCGGATTCTCACCGAAATCCCGCGAGGCTGCGGGGGTCTCATTATGCCCGTAGGCGAGCATACCCGAAGCTGGCTCATCCGCCATATGCAGCGACAGTGCAGGATGGGCCTTCAAGATCAGGAACGCGTTGCGCGGTGACTCCGGCTGCCACTGAACCGGGAGCTTCACCCACTGGGCGGCTCCGGCCTGAACGGGAGCTGACGCGGACTGAATCAGCGTATGGGGAACATAGTTCTCGGGACGTCCGGTCTCCCATAGCTCGACCGTCAGCTCTGTTGCCTCGGCCGCATCGATCAGCAGCTCAATTCCGTCCAGCCCCGGATCGGCCGCAACGGTGATACCGATGTTCGCTGTGAGCGGGACGCTGAACGCGGATTGCTCCACGCCGAACCGGGTCCGCTCGCTGGAAGCGCTGAGCCCAGCCTTCAGCGCCAGATCGGCATCATCCTCGTTGCGTAGCCCGAGGACGGAAGCATCCTGGCGCAGCATCGTCTGCTGCAGCTCGTTCAGGTGGCCCGCATGGAGTTCGCGCGGCGATATTCCCTTGGCGGCGCAGAGTGCCGCGCCGGTACCAGCCGCTTCGCCAATGACCGCGCAGGTGGCCATGACGCGGGTCGTGCCGAACGCTACATGTGAAGCGCTGATGTCGCGGCCGGCCATCAGCAGATTGCTGACGTTCACCGAATACAGCGAACGGAACGGGATGTGATAGCTGCCGTCCGAATACATATGCTTCGAGCCTGACTCTGTAGCGTACACTCCCTGCGGCGGATGCAGGTCAATGGACCAGCCGCCGAACGCTACGCGGTCCGGGAATTCGCGCTGGGCCAGGATATCGTTCTGATTCAGGACATAATCGCCAATGAACCGGCGGTACTCCCGCTTGCCCGGAGTGGAACCGACCCATTCCAGTGTCATGTTGTCAGCGTCGAATTTGCCGGAGTTCTTAATATAGTCCCAGATCCCGTAGATCACAGACCACAGCTCGTCGCGGATGGCCTCATTGTCGTGAACAGTGTCCTGCTCGCCGCCGAATTCGATCCACCAGTAGGCGCAGCCGTTGTCACCGCTGCGGATGATGCGGCGCTCGGCAATAGAGGTTTGTGTAATATCCTTTGCCATGGCTGGAGCGATATATTTGACCGGATGACCTGCGTCCTTGGTATAGAAGAGCAGTGTGCTGCCGAGCGTAATATCATCTGCGATTAGCGGTGCCCATTCCTCATTATATTCTTCGCGTGCTTCACGGCCCAGCCGGTACTCTGCCCCTGCCAGGAAGCCTACCAGGCCATCTCCCGTACAGTCCAGAAAGACCGCGCTTTCAAAAGTAATTCTCCGCTCCGACCCCATCATCCATCCGGTCACGGACCGGAGGCTCCGCTGGCCGCTGCCATCCTCGAAAGCATCGACCTCATGAACATCCGTGTTCAGAAACAGCTGAATGTTCGGTTCGGCCTTAACCGCTTCAAGCACCACCATATCCCACAGATACGGATTGCCGTCTTTGTTGCGGTACTGGTTCTCCACAAACAGCTCGCCCATAATCCCCGTCTCACGGGCATACCGGTGGATACCGTGCG
The DNA here is from genome assembly GCF_038002345.1 of Paenibacillus sp. FSL M7-0420. Lineage (NCBI taxonomy): Bacteria > Bacillati > Bacillota > Bacilli > Caryophanales > Paenibacillaceae > Paenibacillus > Paenibacillus sp. FSL M7-0420. Next base: position 1,856,849 of record NZ_JBBOCJ010000001.1, read on the forward strand.
AGGTTGCACCGCATACCCATACCCGCACCTCACTGCTGGAGTTACCGCCGAGCACCGGACGGTTATTAATCAGCGCCACACGCTGGCCCAGCCGGGCTGCTGCAATCGCCGCGCATACCCCTGCCAGTCCGCCGCCTACCACTGTTACATCCGTGTTGACCGTTTCACTACGCATTGTTGAACCTCTCCTTTGGTGTGTGTTAATATATCCGTAGTTTCATGATAGGATAATCTATAATCAAATGACATGCATATAATTTCTTGATTTATACACTTTATTTCATTGAATAATGCATCTAAGGAGCGTCAGACATGCGCATGAATTGGTCGGTTCGTCCGGCAGTCTATCTGTATTGGGAGCAGAAAAATCAGTTCCTGCTGGAGCACGACACCTACCCCGTGTGGACCTTATTTGCGGTGGAGCAGGGACAATTCGCTTACCGCTTCGGAGACCACGAAGGGGAAGGAGGGTCCGGGGATATCATTGTATGTCCGCCGGGGACAACCTTTTACCGGAGAACAATTAGTCCGTTGACCTTTCATTTCATACAATTCGAATGGGAGGAAGAGGAGGGACCGGAGGACGCCGCAACGCTTGGAGGCAGATGGACTGTCCGGGATGTGGAGCGCCTGATGTCTACCTGCCGCTATATGCGGAGTATCGGAAGAGGGATTCAGGAGGAGCCGGGCTATAGCCGGATGAAGCATATGCTGGAGGATTTGTGGAGGCTGCTTGAAATTGAGCGCAGCAGTGCATCCGAGGAGCTGCGCTCTGGAGAGACAAGCCCGGGCCCGCTGATGCAGCAGGCTAAGCAATGGCTGCTGGAGCATGCCTGTACACCTATGACCCTGCAGGAGCTGGCGGCTACCCTTGCTATTACACCGGTACAATTAACGCGGCGTTTCCGTGCAGCCTATGGGAAGGCCCCTTCAGACTTCGTAACCGGACTCCGGCTCAGACGGGCCTGCCAGCTCTTGGAGGATTCAAGGTTGCCCATTGAGCTGATCGCCCAGCAGTGCGGTTACGAGAACGGCTTCTATCTGAGCCGGGTGTTCACGGCGAAGCTGGGATTAACACCATCCCGGTACCGTAAGCTGCACCGCGTATAATAATAACAATTGTATGGATCAACGAATTATATTATCATGTAATTAGCTGTTTATCTAATTTGTTGTAAACCATACTGTTTTCTCTAGAAAGGAACGTTTTGAAATGATCGAGAACGAAGCTTCTGCCATCGCCGCAAGAAATATAATGGATGCTGATCAAGATAACACTTTTCCCACATTTGCGTATTCGGTATTAGACCGTTACATTGACGGGGACATCATCATCGATAAGTCTTCGGCGCTGATCGGTACTTCTTCAGGCATTTATGCAGTGATGGGGGATGAGACTAATGATGATTTTGCACTCATGCTTATGCACGAATTCAAGCGCAGAGAGAAGCTTAATCAGAGGTTTACGTTATTTTCATCCTCTGAACGATGGGATCGAAGAATTAATGAGCTTTTAGGGGCGAAGCTGCAGCGGATGCAGAGGTATTCTTTTACATTCAATGAGCATCGTTTCATGCAATCGGGAAGAGCGGGTATACCGGATGGCTTCCGGCTGAACAGGACAAATGAGGAATCGCTTGAAGGACATAGAGAGTTCGATGCAGCGTACATCCGGAAATACTGGGGATCGGTGGAGCGGTTTGCGGACAAGGGCTTCGGTTTCTTTGTTACGGAACATGAAGTAATTGCAGGAGAGTGTGTCTCTATATTCTCGTCCGATCAGTATGCGGAGATTGATATTGTGACGAATCCTTTGTATAGGGGAAGGGGCGTGGCGGGGTGTGTTGCCGAAGCTTTTATCCTGGAGAGCTTAGAACGTCAGATCACGCCAAGATGGGACTGTGACCTTCACAATACGGCCTCCATCCGATTGGCGCAGAAACTACATTTTGCCGCTCCAGAGACCTATTCGCTCTATGCGAGGAAGTAAGGCTGAATTATTGTTGTAATATATTCATACAGCGACAGCCAGAGACGTTATCCGTCCTCTGCTGTCGCTGTTTCTGTTTGCAGGACAAGAAAGTATAAAAAACAAGAAAAAGAACATAGAAAGCGCAAGAAATTTAAACTTATACGAACTATAATGGGTTATGCTTACCTATCGTTGATTGAGTATTTGTACATAATGCCCGTGTGAAGGAGGACTTCCGAATTTGAGAACATTCCGTAATCCGGTGCTGCCGGGCTTCTATCCAGATCCTTCGGCCATCCGTGTAGGAGAGGACTATTATTTGGTCACTTCAAGCTTTGAATTCTACCCCGGGGTTCCGATTTTCCACAGCAGGGATCTTGTCCACTGGCGCCAGCTGGGCCATGTGCTGGACCGTCCGTCCCAGCTCAATCTGGACGGGATTCTCCCGTCGAGGGGGATTTGGGCGCCGACCCTCCGGTATCATCAAGGTCTCTTTTATATGATCACAACGTTCGTAGATAATCACAAGGACCCGCATAATTTTTATGTCACATCCGCCGATCCGGCGGGAGACTGGTCAGATCCGGTCTGGCTGGAGGATGCGCCCGGCATTGATCCTTCCCTGTTCTTCGATGAGGACGGCAAGGTCTACTACACCGGTAACCGGGTGCCTCCCGGAGGCCAGGATTATCCGAAGCATATGGACATCTGGCTGCAGGAGATTGATCTGGCGCAGGGCAGGCTTACCGGTCCGAAGCACAGTCTCTGGCAAGGTGCGCTGAAGACTGCCCATGCCCAGGAAGGGCCGCATCTGTATTCCATAGGAGGATGGTATTATCTGCTGATCGCCGAGGGCGGCACCGGCCATACCCATGCGGTAACGGTTGCCAGAAGCCGGAACGTGACAGGGCCTTATGAGGGGCACCGGGCCAATCCGATCCTGACCCACCGCCATCTCGGCAGGGAGTACCCCATCGTGAATACGGGTCACGGGGAGCTTGTGGAGACGCAGCACGGGGATTGGTGGATGCTCTGCCTGGCCTCCCGGACCTGCGGGGGATATTACCGCAACCTGGGCCGGGAGACCTTCCTGAGTCCAGTCAAATGGGAGGACGAATGGCCGGTAGTCAATCCCGGCAAGGGCGTACTTGAGCTGGAGGGGCCAGCGCCGGATCTGCCGGTGACGCAGTGGCCGCTGCTGCCGGTGCGGGATGATTTTGCTGCCGGGGAGCTTAGCCCGATCTGGAACTTCCTGCGCACGCCGCGCGGTGAATTCTGGAGCCTCACCGAGCATCCGGGACATCTGCGGCTGCGGCTGAAGCCGGAGGTGCTGGCGGATATAGAAAATCCGGCTTATATCGGAAGACGGCAGCAGCATCTCAGCTTCAGAGCCGCAGCGGAGATGCGCTTCCAGCCGGAAGCCGCAGGCGAGAGCGCCGGACTGGCCCTGATCCAGAATGCGGACAACCACTTCCGTTATGAACGGACGCTGGAGGATGGCAGGCAGCTGCTGAAGCTGACCGTGCGCAGCAGAGGAGCTGAGCAATTGCTGGCCTCTGTGCCTTATCCGCTGGATACCGTACAGCTTAAGGTAGAAGCCAGGGGGCAGGATTACAGTTTTTATTATAGAGCTTCAGTATCAGATACCTGGACCGCACTGCATGAACAGGCTGACGGCCGGGTGCTGAGCACGGATTGGGCCGGTGGTTTTACAGGGGCCTATATCGGAATGTATGCCAGTGCGGGCGGAGCACAGAGCAGCAATGTTGCGGATTACGGCTGGTTCAGCTATGAAGAGCTTGAATAGATCTTGATTAGACAGAGATGGAGGAATACGATGAATAATAAATATGATTCCGAAGCTTATCCAATCCCGGAGCTGCCGCAGATTCCGCAGCGGACCTTCTGTATTACAGACTATGGGGCAGAAGCTGAAGGGCTGCTCTGTACATCTGCTATACAGGATACCCTGGATGCCTGCGCAGCTGCGGGAGGAGGAACGGTGATCATCCCGCCGGGAATCTGGCGTACCGGGCCGCTGACGCTGCACAGCCGGATCAATCTGTGTGCCGAGCGGGGGGCACTGGTACGCTTTGAACCCGAGTATAATCTGTATCCGCTGCTGTTCTCCCATTACGAAGGGACTGCCGGCTGGCGGTGCCAGGCTCCGCTGGACGGTGAGGATCTGAGCGATGTAGCCATTACCGGTGAAGGCATCTTCGATGGCAGCGGTGAGGCCTGGCGTCCGGTGAAGCGCTTCAAGCGGACGGAACTGGAGTGGAATAGCCTGCTTGCTTCCGGGGGAGCCTTGGATGAACAGGGTGAGATCTGGTGGCCTTCCAAGGAAGCGCTTACGGGAGAAGCTTATGTTCTGAAGCTGAAGGAAGGCGGCGAGACAGCAATGGAAGCCTACCTTCCTGCCCGTGCGTATCTGCGTCCAGCGCTGCTGAGCCTGCGGAATTGCCGCAGAGTGCTGCTGGAGGGCCCGACCTTTCAGAATTCTCCTGCCTGGTGTCTGCACCCCATGGGCTGTGAGCAGGTTACAATCAGACATATTCAAGTGCGCAATCCATGGTACTCCCAGAACGGGGACGGGCTGGATCTGGAGTCCTGTACACATGCGCTGGTCGAGCACTGCGGGTTCGATGTAGGCGACGATGCCATCTGTCTGAAATCGGGCAAGGATGAGGAGGGCCGCCGGGCAGGAAGAGCTTGCCGGTACATTACGATCCGTCATTGTACGGTCTATCACGGGCATGGCGGGGTAGTGATCGGCAGTGAAATGTCGGGCGGTGTACATGCGGTCCGGGTGAACGACTGCGTGTTCATGGGTACGGACATCGGGCTGCGCTTCAAGAGTACCCGGGGAAGAGGCGGCGTAGTAGAGGATATCCTGGTGGAAAATATACAGATGTCAGGCATCGTCCATGAAGCGGTATCCTTCCACCTGTTCTATGCCGGGGTTGAGGGGTCTGAGGGCTATGACGAGCAGGAGGTTCCGGTCACGGAGGAGACTCCGCAGTTCCGTAACATTACGCTGCGGAATATGGCCTGCCACGGGGCGGCAACCGCGCTGCTGGTGAACGGGCTGCCGGAAATGCCGCTTGCTGCGCTTACGGTGGAGAACTTCACCGCCATAAGCAGGCGGGGCATCATCCTGCGCCATGCAGCAGGTCTGAAGCTGGACCGGATCAGGCTGCAGACGCAGGAGGAGCCGCAGGTACAGATGCATAAGTGCAGTGATGTTGAGCTTGTCCGTTCAGGAGAGCTGGCCATCACGGAGCTTTAAGCAGAGGTGCGGGACGGACCGGATACTAGCCTCGGGACTCCGGTGCAGGCTGCGCTCCCGCTTCCTTACGGTACTGGAGCGGGGTCAGGCCGGTTGATTTTTTGAAAGTTTTATTGAAATGGGACAGATGCTCGAAGCCGACTGCCCCGGCAATCTCCTGGATTCTGGCGGGGGTCCCGGCCAGCAGACGCTGGGCCTCTCGGACCCGGATATGGACGATATATTCCCGGAAATGAAAGCCGGTCAGACGATGAAATACCCGGCTCAAATAAGAGGGACTGATGAAAAAGTCCTTGGCGGTCTCTTCCAGCGTAAGCGCTTCCCGGTAATGGGTGCGTATATAGGTGGCGACATCTGTTACCAGATGGTGCAGCGGATGGCGGGTGCCGCCAGCCTGGGCCGTACTCTCCGAACGCTGGAGCAGAATCATCAGCTCGGTCAATAGCGCGGTGACACAGGCTTCGTACAAGGGCCGCCGGATGCGGGATTCCTCCAGCATGCGGTTCAGCAGGGACTCCGCTTCATTCTGCTCGCGCAGGGTCAGCCTGAACAAGCGGTAGCGGCGGCTCTGGAACCACTGCTGCTCGTCCCTCAGCACCGGAGGCAGCAGCAGCGGGTCATAGTTGATCAGAATCCGCTCGAACTCGGCCTTCTCGGAGCTTGCCGTGGAATGGAGCTCGCGGCCGGGAATCAGAATCAGCTCGCCTTTGTGAACCGTAACCACCCGGTCGTCCACAAAATATACACGCTCCCCGTCCGTCAGATAATACAGCTCCGTCCATTCATGGCTGTGGGGGCGCGGCATCGCAGTGATGCCTTTGCGCTTCATATGCTGGATGCTGAAGCGTCCGTCTTCAAGATAATATTTGGGATTAGGGCCAGATACGCTGTTCATACATCTCCTCTTCTCCTGGAAGCTGTTACAGTTATTATAGAATACATTCAGGTTGCTGTGAAAGGAGCCGTCCATGTTAATTATAGTCTCGAAGAATGCCGGAGAAGGATTCAGCAGTCTGCAGGAGGCGCTGGATTCCATTCCGCCGGGGGAGTTGCAAGCCGTAACCATACGGATTAAGCCAGGGATCTATGAGGAAAAGGTTACGATCGCCCGCGAAGCCCCGCCCATCCTGCTGCTGGGAGAGGATCAGCATTCCACCATTATCTCGTGGAATGATAATGCCCATACGCTCGGCGCGGACGGTGAACCGCTGCGTACCTTCCGCACCGGGACGCTGAATGTGTTCGCAGAAGGCTTCACTGCCGAGAATCTGACGATCCGCAACACTTCCGGCCCGGGAACAGGACAGGCGGTCGCGGCGTTCGTGGATGCCGGGCAGGCTGTGTTCCGGCGTGTACGTCTGTTAGGGGACCAGGATACTCTGTATACCGGGCCGGGGCGGCAATATTATGATGATTGCTACATTGAGGGGGATGTGGATTATATTTTTGGTCCGGCTACCGCGTTGTTTGACCGCTGCCATCTCCATAACAAGCGCTCGAGAGGGTATATCACAGCGGCTTCAACGCCGGAGGGAGCCGCCTTCGGTTATGTGTTCCTGGATTGCCGGATTACCGGCGGCGAAGGGGTAAGTGAGTGCTATCTCGGACGCCCTTGGCGCCCTTACGCGCATGTTGCCTTCATCCGCACGGTGATGGACGGCTCGGTGACCGGCGAAGGCTGGCATAACTGGGGGCAGCCGGACCGGGAGCAGACCAGCCGCTATGAAGAGTATGGCAGCAGCGGCCCGGGCGCTTGCCCCGAAGGCCGGGTGGCGTGGTCACGCCAATTAACTGCGGAGGAAGCCGCACAGTACCGGATTCTGTCTGTGCTGGACGGCTGGCATCCCGAGGGCTATTAATCGCTTGGGCCGTGGTTCACCCGAACCCAGTAACAGGATTGGAGGATATCCCTGATGGAATCACTTGAACAATATATCAATCAACTGACGGCTTCTGCACCGCGCAGCTCTGCCTTCAGGGCAGACCTTCCATTCGGACAATGGCGGGCATCCCTTGCCGCAGGATTCATAGAGCGGCTGGGCGGATTCCCTGCTCAGAGGGCAGCGCTTGAACCGGTACAGCTGGAGCGGACAGTCTGTCCCGGCTATATCCGCGAACGGGTCGGGATTACCACCTATGAAGGACTGCGAATGGCTATGTATCTTCTGCTCCCGGAGCAGCCGCTGTCTTCGCCCTGCCCGGCTGTGCTGGCTATTCACGGGCATGGCTACGGCAGCCGCGAGATCACCGGCTTGAGCCCGGACGGGTCGGAGCGGACGGGGGACCCGGGTCTGCATAAGGATTTTGCCGTCTCCCTGGTGAAGCAAGGCTTCGTCGTTGCGGCTCCCGAGGTACTCGGATTCGGAGACAGGCGTCTGGCTGAGGATCTTGCCAGCGGCGAGCCCGGACGTAATTCCTGCTTCCGCCTGTCCGCGGCGCTGTTGATGACAGGGCAGACGATGGCAGGCTTCCGCATCTATGAGACGATGCGGGCGCTGGATTATCTGCAGCAGCGGGATGAGGTTGACGGTGAGCGGATCGGCATTATGGGCATCTCCGGCGGCGGGCTGGTGGCAGGCTTCACGGCTGCACTGGATGAACGGATCAGCAGTGCGGTGGTCAGCGGCTACGCCAATACGTTCCAAGACAGCATTCTCACACGGAATCATTGTCTGGACAATTACATTCCGGGCATTCTGCTGGAAGCGGAGATGCCGGACCTGCTGGGCCTGATTGCACCGCGCGGGCTGTTCCTGGAGGCGGGGGATGCGGACCATTTGTTTGGTCCCGCCGCCGCGAGGCAAGCCTTGGACCGGCTGGAGCTGATTTTTGCGGCAGAGGGCCATGACGGGCGGCTTGCGGCGGATTTTTTCACAGGGGGTCATGAGATTCATGGGGAACCGGCGTATGCCTGGCTGCTTAAGCAGCTTGCCGGTCCGCAGGAGTAGGGTAACAGGTAGCGCAAATGACAGGAGGAATAGAGATGTCTATATCAGAAGCAGTAAGCACAGGCTTATCCCGCAGAATTGCGGATACATTCATCGGTCAATGCAATGAACAAGGGGAGCATGAGTATGTGATGGAGCGCTGGGCGTATGTTCCCGGCATGCTGCTGATGTCAGTGGCCCGGGCCGGGGTGCAGCATAGCGAGCCTGAGTACCTCTCCTTCATGCAGCGGCATATGGACAGCTTCATCGGGGAGGACGGAAGCATCCGCTCCTATTCGCTGGAGGAATATAACCTGGATCAGATCAATCAGGGTAAGAATCTGTTCTGGCTGTACCATCAGACGGGCGAGCAGCGCTACGCGGAAGCCGCCCATCTGCTGGCAGCGCAGCTCATCGGACAGCCCCGGACCTCCGAAGGCGGCTTCTGGCATAAGAAAATATATCCCTTCCAGATGTGGCTGGACGGATTATACATGGCTTCGCCGTTCCTGGCCGAATACGGGGCGGTCTTCGGGCGTCCGGAGTTGATCGATGAAGCCGCCCGTCAGCTGCTGCTGATTGAGCGCAGAACCCGTGATCCGCGGACCGGCCTGTTCTATCACGGCTGGGATGAATCCAGGGAGCAAGAGTGGGCGGATTCCTCCACCGGATTGTCCGCCCACTTCTGGAGCCGGGCGATGGGCTGGTACGCGATGGCCGCCGTGGACTGCCTGGAGCACTTCCCGCTGACCCATCCGCAGCGGGGTACGGTGATGGGGATTTTTCAGCGGATGTGCGGTGCGCTGGTTGAGGTGCAGGATCAGGAGAGCGGACTCTGGTATCAGGTGCTGGATCAGGCGGGACGCAAAGGTAACTACCTCGAAGCGACAGGCTCCTGCATGTTCGTCTATGCGATGGCCAAAGCCCTGCGGCTGCGTTATCTGGAGCCTTCCTTCAAGGCAGCGATGCTTCGGGGCTACGAGGGAATCCTTAAGCATCTGGTTACCGAAGACGAACAAGGTGTTCATCTGCACCAGATCTGCCACGGGGCAGGCCTCAGCAAGGACCGCAACGGCTCCTACGATTACTACATTTCCGAAGCGGTTGTATCAGATGTACCAATGGGTGTAGCGCCGCTGCTGCTGGCATCTCTTGAAGTGGAGAGGTACGTTGCCGGGCAATAGACAGACGGCGGAATAAGCTTCACCGTTGCCGGGATTTTGCTGGAAGGGCATCAGCTTCCCAGGCCGCATTGTATGATAGTATAAGATGTTATTACATCTATCAAGGATATGCGGAGGACACAGGCCAATGGAACAGGAATTACAGAGAATCGTCAAGTGGATCAGCGGTCAGACCGGGAGGGTTATCATAGGGATTTCGGGTCACGGAGCATCAGGCAAAACCACATTTGCCAGTCGTCTGATCAGCCTGCTCGGGCAGGAGAATGTGAATCTATTAAATACGGACCCTTATATTATCGGTTCTAGTCTCAGGAAGTACGCGATGATTGACTATGAATATAACAATGAACATCACCGTGATAAAATGACGGCGTGCCACCCGCTGGCCCATAACGTTGCCGCGCTGGAGCGGGATATCCGTATGCTGAGGGACGGCCTCGGCCTGTATACTATGGATACCCACTACACCAAGAGTATGCTGTTATCTTCACGCAACAAGATTAATATTGTTGAAGGCATGAGTGTGGCTTTTACCGATCCGGGGCTGTATGACCTCAAAGTATACCTGCACACGGATGGGGAGACCGAGCTGAGGCGCAGGGGAATCCGGGATGTGGCCGAGCGGGGCACGGATATCGGATACTTAATGAAGTCCCATGAACAGCGTAGAATTCAGTATGAATTATTCATGCATCCGTATCATGAGAAGTTCGAGATTGTGATTAGGAATCAGGAAGCTTAGTTTCTGACCACAAGTAGGTTAAAAAGCTGCGGCTCCATCTATCCAGATTTCAGTGGACAGACGGGGGCGCAGTTTTATGATTTAGGGACCGCAACTGATGCTGCATATTTCTCTATCTGCTTCTTATGATGCTTGTCGTGGGAGATGAAATCTCTCAGATACCTGCGATGTTGAATTTCTTGCCGTCCCCATCGGGATGATTCTGTTCCAGCGCCGCATTGGCATTGAATGCATTGAAGTCCAGATGCGCAGCTGTCAGCGGCAGGCCTTCTTGGATTTTGACCAGGGCCTCTTCATAAAAGTATTTGTCCCACAGCATGATGTGGCAGAGGACATCCTGCAGGGACCATTTTCCGGCCTCCAGCGGAGCCTCCCAGTCTGCATCTTCCAAGCGGTCCAGCGATTGAATATAGGTGATGAACGATTCAAATTCAAGTATGAGCTGCTTATTGGTTTTGGCTGCCATGATCATTCCGCCTTTTCTGTCAGATTGAATAAGAGATTATATCACTCATTATAATATGAGAAACTGGACGACAGCCTGTCAGGTTCACAGAATTCATAGACCGGATGATAAATCAGTCATTAGGAGGTTTTTTTCACTTTCCCGGTTAGAAAATAAAATCCGGAAATATACCAATTTTTTACCGGAATCATGCTATAATTTTAACGGATTCATAGGGCTTAAGGATTAGATAGAGCAAGGGGATTTATAATTTGTATGCTTTTATAACTACATAGTCGGGGGAATCAGTTTGTTTATCACGAGAAGTGTAAGAAAAAAAGTAATAGCTGGAGCACTCGCCATATGTCTTGCGATATTGCCGGCTGTCTCAGCTTTTGCGGGCAATGTATCCGATCTCGGTGGTAACTGGGCGAAGAATCAAATCAGTAAATGGATGGATCAAGGTCTGATCGCCGGCTACCCTGATGGTGAATTCAAGCCGAATAATCCGGTGACTCGGGCGGAATTAACGGTTTTGATTAATAGGGCTTTTGGATTCACTGAAACGAAAAAAGCTAATTTTAGCGATATCTCCAACAGTAAATGGTATTATACAAGTATTTTGCAGGCTAATGCTGCGGGCTATGTTCAGGGCTACGAGGATGGGACCTTTAAGCCTGATCAGAAGATCAACCGTCAGGAGCTGGCTGTGATCATTAGCAAGCTGCTCAAGCTGACAGCACCGGCTGCGGCTCCGGAGTTCAGAGATATTACTAAGAGTGCAGCTTGGAGCAAAGGTGCTATCGGGGCTGTAAGCGAACAAGGTATCATGACGGGTTCCGGTGATGGGAACTTTCGGCCCCTCGCTTATGCAACCCGGGCAGAGACCGTAGTCATTTTGGACAGGGCTCTATCCTTGCTAAATGCAGATTCCGATGAATATGTAATCATCTATGAAACACCAGGTATATATGGTCCGTTGTCAGGAATGTCGGAAGTAGACAGTGATGTAGTGGTCAGCGTGCCAGGTATCACACTCCGTAATATGAATATCACTGGAGATCTGCTGCTGGGAGAAGGCATAGCTGAAGGCGATGTGCGGCTCCAGAATGTAACAGTAAGAGGAAATACCGCAATTGAGGGCGGCGGGGCTAACAGTATTCATCTTGCGGATTCCACACTGGGTTCTGTGCGTGTTGACAAGGAAGAGGGCAGTGTAAGAGTGGTTGCTGAAGGAAAGACCCAAATCCATAACCTTCAGATTCAGTCCGCTGCTGCCGTTGAATCCCTCACCGGTGCTGAGATCAGTACCCTTACGTTATCACCTGAAATTCCAGCCGATGCCCGCATTCTGTTGACCGGCAGCTTCAAGGCTGTAAATATTCTTGCATCACGCCTTAACATTGAACTCAGCGGGGGCACTGTCGAGACAGTCAATGTTGATAAGACAGCGGGCAGTAATAAATTGGCCAATAGCAGCAATATCAAATCTATGACAATGAACGCCGGTATACAAGTATCGGGTAAAGGCAACATCGGGAATGCGGTAGTCAACGCTTCGGGCATTACAATAGAGAATGCTCCAGGTAATCTTGCGATCGGCACTGATGTTCCGGCAGATGTGAAAGTGAATATAGCTGGTTCTGATAAAACAGTAGCTGCGTCTTCTGCAGTTCCTACAGCGGCTGTGTTAGTTGGCGGCGGAGGCGGAGGAACTGGTGGAGGCGGCAGTACGGCTGAAACACCGGCGCCAGCAGCGACACCAACAGCAGCACCAACGGAGGAGCCAACAGCAAAGCCAATACCAACAGCGGAACCAACGGCAACGCCGACACCAGTAGCAACGCCAGAACCTACGGCAACGCCGACACCAATAGCAACGCCAGAACCGACAGCAACGCCGACACCAATAGCAACGCCAGCACCAACGGCAACGCCGACACCAATAGCAACGCCAGAACCGACGGCAACGCCGACACCAGCGGCGACAGCGAAGCCAACGGCGGTAACTTCACCGTCACCATCGCCGTTAGCGACACCAACGGCGGTGAATTCACCGTCGCCATCCCCATCCTCGTGGCCGGTAGTAACACCCATAGTAACACCTGGGTCAACGGTGGCCCCCACACCGCCCATTGTAAATCATGGTGTTGTAAAAGGTTTCATTGAGCGTGCAGACGGGAAGGTTGTAGATTCAGGTACTATATACTTAGTACGGGATAGCGATCATATGACTTACACCTCTGCTTTGACAAAAGGGGAATTCTCTATAGATTTGCCGGATGGGACGTACAGAATTTACTCCATGCGTTCTACAACTACACAAGAGAATATTTCACTCTACTATATGTTTTACGTTATGAATGGCAAGGCTGACCGGGAAGTGCATATTCTCATTCCTGAGCAGCAGGCAGGTATGATACAGTATTCGGACGGGACAATAGTTGAGGATGGAGAAATTTTTGTACAGCGCCTGGACAGCGGGCCGATTGGCTGGTATAGTGCCAAAATCCAAGCAGGCAGGTTCAACTTTAATTTACCCGACGGTCATTATAACGTAGAAATGTTAATCTATGGCGAAACTAACAATCAATTAAGAATTAATTATTTATTTGAGGTCATTGACGGGAAGAGTAATCTGAATATAAAATTGCCTCCAAAAATTGAAGGAAGCATTACCTTCGCGGACGGCTCCCCGATTGATGACGGATGGCTGGAAATTAGAGAAATGAATGCTCAGAATTTCGGGGTTTATACGGTCAATGTGGTTGCAGGTAAGTTTGATCTTTATCTGCCGGATGGCGACTATAGTATCCTGACCTTAAATACTGAAGATGGAAGAGCTATAGATTTACGTACGCAGATAAAGATTGTTAACGGTGAACCTGCCGCCGGGCCGATAGAAATCAAAGTACCTTTAGCAATATCAGGCAGGATATATAATGAGGACGGAACTCCATATGCTGATGGAGTATTGATGATCGAAGAGGTGGGTCCTGCTTCTCCGCTTCTATATGCTGCAACTGTTAAGAAGGGTCTGTTTGATTTCTATCTGCCGGACGGCTCATACCGGGTACATCTTTTAGCGGAAAATATGTCCTCCAGCTACAATGTCAAATTCCCGTATTACAGGTTCTCGGTGCTGGATGGGCAGTCTGATCCGCGTGAGCTTGTAATCCATTTGCCAGCGAATAATGTGACCGGTACTTTGAAATATGAAGACGGGACAATTGATCCCCTGGATATTACTTTGGCTAAGGAATAATAACCAAATACAGCAGATTATCAGAAATAACAGAGCAGCGCTTCTCCCGTTACTTGGAGAGCCGCTGCTTTGTTGCATATTGTACTGGCGGTATCAGCGGGTAATATGCAGTCAACCCAGAGTTAAGCTGCTGAGCAGTGATGCTGTATTTGAATAATGTTGCAGATATTACAACTTGGTTCTGTAAATAGCTTTTGTTCGGAGGGGGTTGTTGCACGAAATGCAAGAATTTTTCTATTAATCCGCCTGTAGGTGGAGAAATGCTGCAATTCCTACAACAATTCTAATTTATGGACGCTTTTATGAGCAGAATGTTGTATTATGGGCATGATTTTAAAAAAAGAAGCGGCGTACCCTCTACCCCATACTGTAAGCTAATTGAGAGCTTGTTGCGGCAACGGCAGTTGGAAGTTCTATCAGTAATTATGGTGAAATCCGGAAGTATGTTACTAACTTAAGTTCTGAGTGTAGAGATAGCTCTTTTTAGTAGAATCGCGTCCGCAGCATTGGTATACTTTAACAAAAGATCCATCCGATCATGGTATTGTCATTGAAATCAGTGATTTTTGCTTGTCGCAGATCTATATACTCGGGCTTGTAGAAGCCGGCGTTAGTTTGTTATAGCTGCCTGTTACTACATGCGATGTTAAATAGAAGTACAGGAGGTTCATTATGCAACAGAGGGTGCTGCTGATCGAGGATGATGAAGCGATCAGCGAAATGGTCCATTCTTATCTGACCAAAGAGGGCTATGAGGTGGAGATCGCATATGACGGGGACATGGCAGTGAGCAAGTTCCTGGGCGGCCTTACTTACGATCTGGTATTGCTGGATTTGATGCTGCCGAAGCGCAGCGGCACGGATGTGCTGCAGATCATCCGCAGCGGCAGCCTTGTGCCGGTGCTGATTATGTCGGCGAAGGACAGCGATGTGGACAAGGCGCTGGGGCTGGGCTTCGGCGCGGATGATTATATTACGAAGCCGTTCTCGATGATTGAGCTGGCGGCCCGGGTGAAGGCGGCGATCCGCCGGGCGGGGTATGCTGCATCTGGAAGCCAGGCTGCTGCCGGGAGCGGATCGCAGGGCAGCGGGGAGTCTCAGCCAGAGAAGCCGAAGGGCATCGAGCTGCGCGGACTGAGCGTGGACCTGGATAACTTCTCCGTGCGGAAGAACGGGCAAGACCTGAAGCTGACCGCCAAGGAGTTCCACATCCTGAAGCTGTTCGTGAGCAGTCCAGGCCGGGTATTCACCAAGGCACAGATCTACAGCCAAGTCTGGGAAGAGGATTATTTTGGCGATGAGAACGTAATTAATGTACATATGCGCAGATTGCGTGAGAAAATTGAGGATGATCCCTCCCGTCCAGAGTATATCAAGACGCTGTGGGGGATCGGCTACAAGCTGGGGGATGTCCTATTATGATCATCCTGTTGCTGGTTCTGCTTGTGCTGCTGCTTGTGATCACTACGCTGCAGTTCCTGAATTCACGGCAGCATGCCCGCCAATTGGACTACATTCACTATAAACTGGAGAGCATCATAGAAGGCGGATCGCATGAGCGGCTGCTGCTGATGAGCAGCAGTCCGCAGGTGCAGCAGCTGCTGACCGATCTGAACCGGCTGCTCGATGTCAATCATCAGGGAGCGGCCAAGCGGAGTAAGCTGGAGCAATCCATGCGCGGAATGCTGGCGAATGTGTCGCATGATCTGAAGACGCCCCTGACGGTGGTGCTGGGCTATATTGAGACGCTGCTGCATGATGAGGCGATATCCAAGGAAGAGCAGGAACGGATGCTGCGGACGATTCACAACAAGGCTGGTGAGGTCATTGTGCTGATGAACCGGTTCTTTGATCTGGCGAAGCTGGAGTCCGGGGACCGGGATATCCCGCTCTCGCGGGTAGAACTGGGCGAGGTCTGCCGCCGGAATATTCTGGCCTTCTATGATCTGCTTAGTGAGAGCGGCACGGATGTGCAGATCGAGATCCCGGAAGAGCCGCTTCATATCATGGGCAACGATGAGGCGCTGGACCGGATTCTGACGAACCTGCTCTCTAACGCGATTACCTACGGTAATGCAGGGGGAGTGCTGGGGCTGAAGCTGTACCCGGACGCCGGACGGGTCTGCATAGAAGTGTGGGACCGGGGCAAGGGCATTGCCGAAGGCCACGAGGATAAAGTATTCGAGCGGCTGTACACCCTGGAGGATTCGCGCAACCGCGACTACCAGGGCAGCGGCCTGGGGCTGACGATTACGAAGCGGCTGACCGAGCAGATGAACGGCACCATTTCCCTGAGCAGCCAGCCACACGTGCGTACGGCGTTTACGCTTTCTTTTCCCAGACAGTCCTTCTGAAGCTTCTTAAGAATTAAGTAAGATTTCAGTAAGAAAAAAGCAAATTCCGCCCTGTAGAATAAATACCAGGAAGAACAAGACGAGGCTAAAGGGGATAACGGAAAATGACAACGATACTCCGGACATGGGATCTGACCAAGGTCTATGAGGATAAGGAAATTGTAAGCAGTGTGAATATGGAGATTAAGCAGGGTGAAATTTACGGTTTCCTGGGGCCGAACGGCGCGGGCAAAACAACGGTGATGAAAATGATCACAAATCTGGTGAAGCCGACGGCGGGCGAGATTGAATTTGCCGGGGAGAAGATGACCCATCGCTCTTACGACATGCTGAAGCGCATGGGCAGCATTATTGAATACCCGGTGTTCTACGACAAGCTGAGTGCCCGCGAGAATCTGGCGCTGCATGGGGAGTATATGGGCTTTTATGATGCCAATGCGATAGAGGAAGCGCTCGAATTGGTGAAGCTGAGAGCGGTGGACAACAAGCCGGTGAAGAATTTCTCCCTGGGGATGAAGCAGCGGCTGGGCATTGCCAGAGCGGTCATGACCAAGCCGGAGCTGCTGATTCTTGACGAACCGATTAACGGGCTGGACCCGCTTGGAATCAAGGAGCTGCGCGAGGTGTTCCGTATGCTGAGCCGTGATTATGGCATGACCCTGCTGATCTCCAGCCACATTCTGGGCGAAATCGAGCAGATTGCCGACACGATCGGCGTAATCCGTGAAGGGGTGCTGGTAGAGCAGGTGGCTATGGATACGATCCGAAATCAGCAAACTCAGTATATCGAACTGGTGACTAGCGAGTGCACGAAGGCCGTCTTCATCCTGGAGGGGAAGCTGGGCATCCGCAATTACAAGGTGCTTGACCCGCGGACCATTCGTGTCTATGAAGATATCCCGCAGCTTGAGCTGAGCCGGGCCCTGTCCGCAGCAGAGGTGGAGCTGGAGAGTATGAGCAAGAAGCATCATTCGCTGGAGGATCATTTTGTGGAACTGATGGGGGGCGTTAACCATGCTTAAGTTAATCCGGCTGGAGCTGCGCAAGAGTAAATTCACTTTTCTTAAGGGCGTGCTGATTGCGGATCTGGCCATTTTGGTCCTTATGCTTCTTCTAGCCTTTACCGGGATGGATGATGGGGAATTCGGAACGTATGGCGATTTATTTCAAGGGGTGTCTGTTTTTGTAAAAGCGACCTATATCATCTTCGCCTCCGTTCTGATCAGCAAGCTGGTCATCGACGAGTATAAGAATAATACAATCACAGTGCTGTTCATGTACCCTGTACCGCGTAAAATGCTCATGGCGGCCAAGCTAATCATTGTCTTCCTGTTCACCTTCTTAAGTATTTGGCTGTCTAATATTGTGATTAGCGGTATTCTTGCAGGTGTCGGTTATTTCCTGCCTAATGTTATTCAAGGCGCGCTGACACAGAAGCTGCTGCTTACCCACCTGATAACAGCCGGAACAGATGCGCTCTACGCGGCAGGCATCGGACTGATTCCGTTATACTTCGGGATGCGCCGCAAATCCGTATCGGCCACGATTGTCTCCGCCGTGCTGATCGTCATGCTGATCTCCTCAGGCTTCGGGAACTTCCGCATGGGTAACCTGCTCGGGATCTCGGTTAGCCTGGCCCTGGCCGGGGTGGCGATTGCCTACCTCTCCATCCGCAAGATCGAGCATCAGGATATAAGCTGACATCGCCGGAATTCAAGCCTGTCCTCTCATAGAAATGCAGTGAACAGTGCGGTCCTTCTACAGGACTTGCACTGTTTCTGTCGTTTTACAGTCTGCCCCGGTGCCATGTTTTTCTGGCGACCGTTAACGTTTTTTTTGCTATAATAGGAACTAATTCAGAGAGTTCTACATAATCAGAGCGTTTATACAGTCTTCGGACGCTAACTATAGCAGGGTTGAAGGAGCAGCGGAGGAGGTGGGCTATGCTTAAAGACTGGGCTTCTATTCTGGACAACGCGCTGTCTGGTGAAAGTGCTTATAGGGCGTTGTTCGATCATCATCCGGACCTCATCATTGTGCTGGACAGGCAGGGAAGGTACAGGGACAGTAACCGGATGTTAAGTGCCGAGGAGGCAGGCATATTGAACGATTGCCGGATGCATCCGCCCGGTGAGGCTCATTTCGCAGCGGCCCTGGCCGGGATTACATCGGGCTTCGAGCTGGCCATGGAAGCCTCGGAAGGACATGAAGAGACGGGGAGAGGGGCCGGCGGTGCTGAGTCTGGGGGTAATTATGGTGCTGGAAGTGCGGGAAATACTAGTGCTGTAAATGTGGTAAGTACTGGTGTTGGAAGTACTGAGAGTGCTGGGAATTCTGGAAGTGCCAAGAGTACGGGAAGTGCTTGCGGTGCAGGGGTTACGGTACGCTATGTGCCGCTTCACACAGACGAAGGCATTGCCGGTGTATTCGCTATCCTCCATGATTCGGGGAACCAGCCCCTGTCCAGTCTGCTGCATAGCTGGGTGAGCATGAGCAGCAGCCATGCGGCAGGTGCTGAGCGGAATGTGCAGGCAGGAGACGGGTATTCTGCGTATGCGGATGAAGTGGCCGCCGCGAAGGATGACGAGGAGCTGCCGCAGGCCGAATTCGTGTTCGAGATGGCCGAGGACAAGCGGCTTAGCCTCATTCTGAACTCTGTCTCTGCCGGAATCTTCGGCCTGGACAACCTCGGCCGGACCATCTTCATTAACCGTGAAGGGGCAGAGATGCTGGGCTACGAGCCGTCAGAGCTGACCGGGCTGCCGATGATGGAGATGATCCATTACATGCATGGAGGCGCGCCCCGCCATTCTCCGCTGGAGTGCCCCATCGTGCTTACCCTGCAAGACGGAGTTACCCGCAGCAAGGCGGATGATGTCTTCTGGCGCAAGGATGGAACCAGCTTCTTCGTGAATTACCGGATCGCTCCGCTGCTGGACAGAGGCGTGATCTGCGGTGTGGTTATTTCCTTCAGCGATATTACGAACGAGCGGGAGATCCTCCGCGCCAAGGAATCAGCAGAGCAGGCTGCACAGGCCAAGTCGGATTTCCTGGCAATGATGAGCCATGAGATTCGCACGCCGATGAACGGAATGATCGGCATGGCCGACCTGCTGCTGGAGACCGAGCTTGGGGAGGAGCAGCGCAGCTACGCCGAGATTCTGCGCAGCAGCAGCTACAGCCTGCTGCAGATTCTTAATGACATCCTCGATTTCAGCAAGATGGAGGCCGGCAAGATGCCGCTGCAATCCGAACGCTTCGATCTGCGGGAGATGCTGGAGGGCATTATTGATCTGTTCACTCCAAAGGCGGAGGAGAAGAAGCTTTCCCTGCGCTGGTGGGCAGATACCAGTGTGCCGGACATTGTCACGACCGATCCTAGCCGGCTGCGCCAGATTATCGTTAATCTGGTCGGCAACGCGCTGAAATTCACCGATCGGGGCAGTGTCACCTTGTCAGTCAAGAACATCCCGCTGCCCGCTTCAACGGAATATCTGCTGGAGTTCTCGGTCCGCGATACCGGTGTAGGCATTGCCGACAGCAAGTTGAATCTGCTCTTCCAGTCCTTCTCCCAGCTGCATCCGTCCATTAACCGCAAATACGGCGGAACCGGGCTGGGACTTGCCATCTGCAAGCAGCTCGTGGAGCTGATGGGCGGAACGATCTTCGTGGAGAGCGAGGAGGACCGGGGATCGATCTTCCGGTTTATGCTGCCTTTTATGAAGGAAGAGGCGGAGCCCGAGCCTGAGTTACTCTCCTGAGGGGTAACCCGAGCCGAGTGCTGACGTTCATTTGTGTTCTCGTATATCGAGGACAATCACCTGTTCTCAACTATCAAGCCAGACAACCTGTTCCCAAGATACAGTGGGAGCGGGTTGTTTCTGTCTGTTATATCCACTCTAACGCTTGGGCAGCGTAAACAATTGTATGTTCTCCACTTGCTCACCTTCGATTGGCTCTTAACGGGACACAGTAAAAATGCTTGTTGCATTGTAAGCGGATTATAGTAGAATCAGAAAGTGCCATTTCCAAATTCTTCTTACAAGGGGGAGTAACATGCAGGAGCAGATGTCGCGTGCGAATAAGGCGGCTTGGGAGACGAAAGCGTATCAGGCTTGGACACAGTACCATGGTTCACCTGAGGAGCTTGCAGTGCGGCTGCAGCAGGACCCCGCACATACGCTGCGGTATTGGCTCAAGTACACGGGCGATCCGTCAGGCTTGAAGGTGCTGAATCTGCTCGGCTCTCACGGCAGGAAGGCCATTTGCTTCGCTGTGCTGGGAGCAGAGGTCACCGTTGTGGATATTTCTGAAGAGAACCGTTTATATGCCTGCGAGGTAGCGGAAGCAGCGGGAGTGAAGCTGGATTACATCTGTGCAGACGTCATGAATATCCCCGATGAAGAAGCTTTGGGAACGTTCGACGTAGTGCTGATGGAGTTTGGTATTTTACATTATTTCACTGATTTGAATGCGGTGTTTGCCTTGGTCCGCAGACGGCTGAAGGCAGACGGACGACTCCTGCTAACCGACTTCCACCCGTTCGCCAGGGCATGGCTGACCACGAAGACGCTTCAGCATCCCACCGGTAATTATTTTGACGATACGCTTAGAGAAGGTGAAGTTGCATTCGCCAAGCTGCTTCCTGAAGAGGAGCGCTCCGGCCTAGGACAAGTGGTGGTGCGGAGCTGGACGCTGGGGGATATCCTGACCTCTGTCGCTTCGCAAGGGTTATATATCCGTACCTTCGAAGAAATCAAGAGTGCCGAGCACCCGGGATTCCCCGAGTTCTACACGCTGGTTGCCGATGCTGTTGAGGGTCCGCTGAGCCCGTTATATCCCGATACGACAACTTAATTCAATCCCATACACAAGAAAAACAGCAGGTCCCCTCGGAGGGCCTGCTGTTTCTTGTTGGCAGAATGTAATCGAAAAACCGATCACATTGCGCTACCGCGAGGCAAGTGAGCCCAATGTAATCGAAAAACCGATCACATTACGCTACCGCGAGACAAGTGAGTCAAATGTAATCGAAAAACCGATCACATTGCGCTACCGCGAGGCAATTGAGCTAAATGTAATCGAAAAACCGATCACATTGTGCTACCGCGAGGCAAGTGAGCCAAATGTAATCGAAAAACCGATCACATTACGCTACCGCGAGGCGCGTAGTCCAAATGTAATCGAAAAACACTGCCTGACCTGATGCCTGCTGCGGGGCTCACCCGCTCTAGCGCATATACATCAGACCCACCGTTGCAGGTCCGCAGTGACTACCGATGACACAGCCGGCATGAATGACGGCGATCTCCTCAACACTGGTCTGCGCGCGCAGCGCGCTCTCCAGAATCTTGGCATCCTCTTCAGCCAGCGTATGGGCAATAATGAGCAGCTCCTTGTCCATATTGGCGGCATTCGCCAGCGCATGGTGGAGCATCTGCTCCACGGCCTTCTCCTTCTTGCCGCGGATGCGGGCAACGGGGACAATGGCTCCGTCCACCAGCCGGAGGACCGGACGGATCTTCAGCAGGCTGCCGATAAAGTTCTGCATCCCAGAACAACGGCCGCCCATGTATAAGTAGTCCAGCGTATCGACCACGAATTCCGATTCTACCCGGTTACGGGCTTCGGTAATCATTGCTGCGATGTTGGCAGCGCTCTCGCCTTTGGCTGCGGCACGTGCAGCCTTCATGACCAGCAACGCGATTCCGCCGCATAAGGTCTCAGAATCTACGACATGCACCCGGCCTTCGGGGAATTCACCCGCTGCCAGGAGTGCATTCTGATATGTAGAAGATAAAGAAGAGGACAGACTGATATAGACAATATCATGGCCGCTGCTGATCACCGGCTGGAACGCGGCGATGAAATCAGCAGGGGAAGGCGCAGCAGTCTTAGGCAGGGCGCCGCCTGCAGCAACGCGGCGGTAGACCTCTTCAGGGGTGATTTCGACCCCGTCCTTGAAGGTACCATCTCCAAAAACAACATATAACGGCACAATACCGATATCATATGTGTCCTTCCAGCCTTGCGGCAAATCGGAAGTGCTGTCTGAAAAGATTTTTACGATAGACATGAATATCTCCTTCACCGTTCTTGGATGAGAATACACTAGATTAAGAAAACTATAATCTGTTTATTATACCAAGCTTGGGAAGAATCTCAAAACAAAAAAAACAGCTCCACCGTCCATACAGACAGGCGAAGCCGTTCCCGCATTGCATGTAACCCTTGATTCTTATTTCTTCATCACCGGAATCCAGACTTCACACACATAATCCTCAGCTGACGTATCGCCGGGCGGGTATAGCTCAATCTCAGGTCCGCCGGTATGCTCATAGCCGGTTCCCGGGAACCATTCCTGATAGATCCGCTGCCAAACCCCTTGAATCGCATGCGGCAAAGCACCCTCGGACCGGAATACGGCCCAGCTGGCAGCCGGAATGACAGTGGTCTCATAACCTTGAGCATCTGTCTGCGGAGTACCTTCGACACCGATCCAATAGGTAAGCTGTTCCTTTTTCATATCCATATCCGTGCAGATGCCAAGCCATTCGCGGGAGGCACTAAGCTCAATCAGCTTGTCGGAAGTGCCGTCCTCATTGCATTCGTCCCAGAACTGCGGGATTCTGCGGAAATTCTCCCCGTCACGGGTAGTTACCTCCATTGATTTGCCGATAACGGTAAAAGCTGGTTTATCCACGATTTTGTAGTCCATATCCTGATCTCCCTTCAATGATAGGTGGAATGAGATGCGGGGGAAAGCTTTGAGCTGGACGCCAGACTTACGCGCTGCTGAAGGGGTAATCCCATGGGCTTTGCGGAACGCCTTGGCGAAGGACTCCGGCGAGTCATATCCGTATTTCAGCGCCACATCCAGTACACGGATATTGGATACCGCCAGCTCCTGGGCGGCCAGCGTCAATCTGCGTTTGCGGATATAGTCGGCTACCGTGAAGCCAGTCAGCATACTGAACATGCGCTGGAAGTGGAACGGTGAGACATAAGCTACCTCAGCCACATCCTCGATACGCAGAGTTTCAGTCATTTTCAGCTCCATATAGTCCAGTGCATGCTTCATTCGAATCAGCCATTCCAAAGCTCCCCATCTCCTTCTGAGTTCATCCTAACATGCCACCGCACAGATGTTCCTGTTATTCTCTGCTCATTAATGACAGGTCATGCGTTCTATCCACCTATGATGTCATATTCGAAGGGATTTGTCAGCTTTCGTTACGCTACCCGATCCGGCAGACTCTGGCCTCGTAAGGGCGGAGGGTGCTGCGGTCCATGGCTGCGGGCTCCTCCGGATAATTGCTGATGATCGTTCCGGTGACGGCGTTCAGTTCATCTGTAAGCTCTACAGTCTGCGGGGTATCACCGAAATTGAGCAGGATGAGCCACTTTTCATCGTCCAAGGTGCGGGTATAGGCATAGATATATTCATGCTCCGGCAGCAGCAGCTCATACTCGCCATAGACCATAATGGGATGCTGCTTACGCAGACGAATCAATTCCTGATAATAGTAAAATACAGAGTCCGGATCAGCCAGCGCCTGCTCCACATTAATCTCGGTGTAGCGCGGATTGAGCTTCAGCCACGGGGTTCCGGTGGTGAAGCCGGCGTTGCTTGAGGCATTCCACTGCATCGGGGTGCGGGCATTGTCGCGGCCTTTGGAATGAATCGCCTGGAGAATGGTGTCGTGGTCTGTGCCGCCTTCGGTCACCTTTTCCCGGTACATATTGAGAATCTCGATATCCTTATAATCCTCCAGCGCGGGGAACTTCACATTGGTCATGCCAATTTCCTCACCCTGATAGATGTAAGGCGTGCCTTTGAGCGTGTGCAGCAGGGTAGCCAGCATTTTGGCCGATTGTACGCGGTACTTGCCGTCATCTCCGAACCGTGAGACCATCCGCGGCTGATCGTGGTTGTTGAGATATAGACTGTTCCAGCCCTTGTCTGCAAGCCCCACCTGCCATTTATGCAAAATATCCCGCAGCCCCTTCAGCGTCCACGACACCACATTCCATTTGCCGCCCGGGCCGGAATCTACGTCCATATGCTCGAACTGGAACACCATTTGCAGCTCATGGCGGTCTTCGTCTGTATAGAGAATGGCATCCTCTACGGTGGCTCCCGGCGTCTCCCCGACAGTCATTACGTCGTATTTGGAGAGAACTTCACGGTTCATCTCCTGCAGATACTCATGAACCCTGGGTCCATTCATATAGTATTCGCCGCCGCCAGCAAGCTCGCCCGGGGCCAGGTCCTCATGCTGGACGGAAGGCAGGCCTTCCACCTTGGAAATCAGGTTAATGACATCCATCCGCAGCCCGTCCACACCCTTGTCGAGCCAGAAGGCCATCATCTTGTAGAGCGCCTCCCGCAGCCGGGGGTTCTCCCAGTTCAGATCCGGCTGCTTGCGCGAGAACAGGTGGAGATAATATTCACCGGTAGTCTCATCCTGCTCCCAGGCCGGGCCGCTGAAGATGGAGCTCCAGTTGTTCGGCAGCGCGCCATCTGGTCCGCCCGGACGCCAGATGTAATAATCGCGGTAGGGATTATCCTTGGAGGAACGGGATTCTACGAACCAGACATGCTCGTCCGAGGAATGGTTAATGACGAGGTCCATCATCAGCTTGATGCCGCGTTCATGCAGTCCGGCGAGCAACTCCTCCCAGTCCCGCAATGTGCCGAACTCATCCATAATATCCTCGTAGTCGCTGATGTCATAACCGTTGTCATCGTTCGGTGATTTGTAGACCGGTGACAGCCAGACGACAGTAACGCCCAGCTTCTGCAGATAATCCAGCCGGGCGAGGATGCCCTGCAGGTCGCCGATACCGTCTCCGTTGCTGTCCTGGAAGCTGCGCGGGTAGATCTGGTAGACTACGGCTTCTTTCCAAAAGGTTCTTTTCATTAATGTAGCTCCTTTACCATGGTATATTAGGTTTATAGGTTACAAGGGAATGGAGGGATTGGATTGTCAATCCAAGCGGTTCTTTTTGATTTGGATGGAACATTGCTGGACCGGGATACATCTCTGTTAAAGTTCGTACAAGATCAATACAGGCGTTACCCGGAGCTTCAGATTGTTGATCATGATTTGTTTGTTCAGCGCTTTATCGAACTTGATAATCACGGTTACCTATGGAAGGACAAAGTGTATCAACAGATCCTACAAGAGTTCTCTATTTCGAAGCTGGACTGGAGCTTGCTATTGGATGATTACTTATACAACTTCCAGCAACACTGCACAGGTTTCCCGAATTTATTAAGTATGCTTACTGAACTGAAGAATCATGATCTGAAGATTGCGTTAATCTCGAACGGTTATGGTCAATTTCAATACGATAATTTCAAGGCCTTGAACATCGGGCATTTATTCGACGAGGTGCTTATCTCCGAATGGGAGGGACTGCGCAAGCCAGATCCGGCTATTTTCCATCGTGCATTAACAAGATTAGGTGTAGATGCGGGCAATGCTCTTTTTGTTGGCGATCATCCGGATAACGATATTCGGGCAAGCCGCGAAGCGGGAATGAAGGCTGTCTGGAAACGGAATGATCCGTTTGTCACAGTGGCTGAAGCAGATGCTGTTATTGATGATTTGGGAGAATTAGTAGATCTCTTATTGAAAAAAGCCCCGAAGAAGCTAAATATCTTCGGGGCTGATAAGCTTACACCGTAACAGAAGTGCCCCCGGCGCTGACAGTGCCCAGTCCGTTCACCGTATACTCCTTGCCGTGAATGGTGAGGGAGGCTGGAACCTCGGTTTCGTTGCTGACGGTAACCTGTGCATCGGTCACGGTCACTTTTAGCCGGGAGCCGCGGAACATGATTTTGAACGAATAGGAGGTCCAGTGTCCCGGGTTAGACGGGTTCAGAACCAGCCGGTCGTTCAGCACGCGAAGTCCGCCGAAGCCATGAACAACGGACATCCATGTACCCGCCATGCTGGTGGTATGGCAGCCGTCCTCCGTATCGTTATTGTAATTGTCGAGATCTAGGCGTGAGGTCCGCAGGTACATCTCATACGCCTTCTCCTTGTAGCCCAGCTCACTGGCCAGAATGGAATGGATGCAAGGGGAGAGGGAGGACTCATGCACGGTGATCGGCTCGTAAAAGTCGAAGTTGCGCTTCTTGGTCTCCAGATCATAGCGGTCGCCGAGGAAGTAGAGTCCCTGAAGCACATCTGCCTGTTTGATGAAGCATGAGCGCAGAATCCGGTCCCATGACCATTTCTGGTTCAGCGGCAGGTTCTCCGGCAGCACATCCTTGACCTGAATGATCTCCTTGTCAAGAAAGCCGTCCTGCTGGAGGAAGATACCGCGTTCCTCGTCAGCCGGATAGTACATTTTGGCGATAATCTCACTCCACTTGGCCGTTTCGCTCTCCAGCAGCTCCAGCTTGTCGGCCAGCTCAGCGTAACGCGAAGCCTCATTCTCCTGCACATAGGCCAGAGCCTCAAGCGTGTATTCCATCGTCCAGGCGGCCATCCGGTTCGTGTACCAGTTGTTATTGACGTTATTCTCGTATTCATTCGGGCCGGTGACGCCCAGCATCACGTATTTGTCCTTATGCGCCACATAGTTCACACGCTCCTCCCAAAAGCGCGCAATCTCCACCAGCACCTCCAGGCCGTATTGGCCCAGATAAGCCTTGTCGCCGGTATAATTCACATAGTTATAAATAGCATAGGCAATCGCGCCGTTGCGGTGAATCTCCTCGAAAGTAATCTCCCACTCGTTGTGGCATTCCTCGCCGTTCATTGTGACCATCGGGTAGAGCGCGCCTTTGCCGTAGCCGAGCTTGCGGGCGTTCTCCTTGGCCTTCTCCAGATGCTTGTAGCGGTAGATCAGCAGATTGCGGGCAATCGCGGAGTCGGCGGTACTGAGATAGAACGGCACACAATAAGCTTCCGTATCCCAGTAGGTGCTGCCGCCGTATTTTTCCCCGGTGAAGCCCTTCGGTCCGATGTTGAGCCGGTCATCCTCGCCCGTATACGTCTGATTCAGCTGGAAAATATTGAACCGGATCGCCTGCTGCGCCGACACATCGCCTTCAATAATAATGTCGCTCTCTTTCCACTTGTCGCCCCAAGCCGCAGCCTGTTCCGCCAAAAGCGCCACAAAACCCGCCTCCCGCGCACTCTGAAGTGCAGCCGATGCGGCATCCACCAGTTGGCCCAGCCCGTAATTGCGGGAGGTGACATTCGCAGCATACTTATAAATAACCAGCTGATCGCCGGATTGTACCGGAACGTTCACTGTACTGCCCACATATTTGTCCTGCTCCAGCACCTCTGCTTCGGCCGCAACCGGCTCCCCATTCAGCAGAATGTCGAAGACGAAGGCGGAGGTGACATGGAAATCAAGCTTTTTGGTCTTCAGGGTCAAATGTCCGCCTTCCGGTCCTGCCTTCTTCTCCACTTCGTTCCAGAACTTCTCGTCATAGTTGGCATCCTTGTTCTTGATATCGCCATCCAGGTAGGGGGTTACGGTAATATTCCCTGCAAAATTGAGCGGAGTGAGCGAATAGCGGATTGCCCCGATCTCCTGACGGACCATACTGACGATGCGGATGCTCTCTACCTTGACTTCTTTGCCGTCCTGGGTGGTTGCGGTGAAGCTGCGGGAGAGCGTGCCTTCCTTCATATTAAGTACCCGGCGGAACTCACTGACTGTACAATTGGCCAGGTCGAGCGGTGTCCCGTCCAGCTCAATGTTAATTCCGATCCAGTTGGTGCTGTTCAGCACTTTGGCAAAATACTCCGGGTACCCGTTCTTCCACCAGCCGACCCGTGTCTTGTCAGGATAATAGACCCCGGCCATGTAGCTGCCTTGCAGGCTGTGCCCGCTGTACTGCTCCTCGAAGTTGGCTCTCCCGCCCATGTATCCGTTCCCGATACTAAATACGCTTTCGGATATTTCCTGGGTCTGCGGATCAAAGGACTCTTCGATGATGGACCATTCGTTGATTGTTAAGTATTGTTTCATGATTTTGGCTCCTTTAAGGGGGGATGTGGATATAAAATGAACCGTATGCCTCAGTCTTGCCGGTACGTGCAGGCCGCTCCGAATGCGAAAGGATGTTACGATCGCTGTTGTCCCCGGATGCCTTTATTCAAGCTATAAGGTAAACTTCCGGGGACAAAGGCGAACGCTGGCGCTTCTACACATTCCTTTCGCTTTCTCCGCTGATCACGTACCTGTTGGATAACGCACACAGTTCTTTACTGAGGGTAGGGTAGAAGATGCAAGTGCAGCATTCGCTCTGACTGATGAACTTGAACTGATGAACTGAACTAATAAGTGCATAGAGTAATTGACGCTTTCTGCACCCGGAGTAAAGCGCAGAGGTTAAGACTTAGAGTTAGTTGTATTCTGTGCATTTAAAAGGTGCGATTAGAGGGACTTGAGCCGTATAACTGTAGTCTGTACAACTAAATCTGCCCTAACGGGTCATAGCAGCCTAAAAGTGATTGCATAATTGTACAAAGTACAACTAAGCGGATGAACGGGGGGCTAATGGCTGAATAGTTGTACAAAGTGCAGTAAGGCTGTCCGGCCGACTAGAGATTCCGTTCAACGAAAGGTCTCGCGTTCCGGCTCCTGTACTGTTACTATTCGTCATACAGTGGCAAAAGATTCCTTCAGCGTGGCAACACTAAGCTGCCGCAGTGAAGGGACAACTAGCGTCGCTTCGCCTAGCGTCTCGGGTGAGCCGATGCCCACGCTGCGCATACCGGCACGGGAAGCGGCCAGGATACCGGCAGCGGCATCCTCGAAGACGACGCATTGTGCGGGAGCGGTGTCCAGAGCCTTCGCACCCAGCAGGAAGACCTCCGGGTCAGGCTTGGCCGCGCTGGTATGCGTGCCGTCGATGATGGCATCGAAGTATGGGGTCAGGCCGGTATTGTTCAGGATGGTCATCGCGTTCTTGCTGGCGGAGCCGAGGGCTACCTTGATGCCGACTGTCCGGCATTCCTGCAGAAAGTCCAGGGCGCCGGGCAGAATCTCCGAGCTGTCCATCTTGGCGATATACTCGACATAGCGGTTATTCTTCTGCTCGGCCAGCCGGGCTTTCTCGTCTTCGTCAAGTGTGATGCCGCCGATCTCCAGCAGAATATTCAGCGAAGCGGCCCGGCTGACCCCCTTGAGCCGCTCGTTATCCTGCTCTGTGAAGACAAATCCAAGCTCCTCGGCCAGCTCCCTCCAAGCAATATAGTGGTACCGGGCAGTGTCTACGAGAACGCCGTCCAGATCGAACAGGCAGGCTTTGATATCTGACATGTTGAACCTCCTAAAATGATTAGTGAACAAATAGATATGGGCAACCCGCCAAATGGGCGGAATTCCTGCAAAAGGTGCAACATTCCTGTGCGGAACAAGTCCCGCTGGCGGAAATCCTGCATAAAGTACAACAATCGGTGAGAGTTGCGCGCCAAATGGGCGAGAATCCTGCAAAACATGCAACATTTGTCTGCGAATCGTACCTTGGTGGCTGAAATCCTGCAAAAGGTGCAACATTTCTCTGCACAGGAGGGAAGGCTTTAGAGTAGCATCGAACATCCCAAAGTGCGCAGCCCCGGAGCTCCAGCCTCCGTATCAGTCCCGGCCCCAGCCCGATCACCAGCCCTCGTTATGAGTGCCGCCATCAGTTCCGGTCTCGATCACCAGCATCAGTATCAGTCCCGCCGCCAGCACTTGTACCAGCACTAACGTCAGCCCCAGCTCGATCACCAGCCCTCGTTATGAGCGCCGCCACAAGTTCCGGGCTCCCACCAGTCTCCGTATGAGCGCCGCCATCAGCCTCAGCGCCACATTAGCACAGGGGAAACGCCGCTGCCGGCAACATTCTTTTATATTAGCGCAAACGTTTGAACAATGCTCCAAAAAATAAATGAAGCGAAGGTCTGCTTCATTCATTTTCTTGTACATGCCTTACTGTTGCTTCTACATGTCTTGATGTCCCGGAGCATGCATAGAGGACTCCCGTACGATTAGACGGTGGGGAATGACAAAACGATTCGTATATCCGTCCTGATTATCCGGCTTCTGGATGTTCTGAATCAGCACCTGAGAGGCCGTATAGCCAAGATGATAGATTCCGATATCAATACTGCTGATCGGAGGACTAGACAGCTCGGACAGCGGGATGTTGTTGAAGCTGACTATCGCCAGATCCTCGGGGACCTTGTACTTCAGCTCGTTCAATCCGCGGAGTACCCCGAAGGAGACCATATCATCCACCGCGACAAGTGCTGTCGGACGGTTCGGAAGATTCATGAAGAAGGACATCGCCCTATAGCCGCTGTCCTGCAGGAATTCGCCTTCAACGATCCATTCTTCCTTCATCGTAAGCCCCTTACCTTGCATGGCCTTGCGGTAACCCTCCAGACGGTCGCTTGAGACGATGAGGTTCGGCGGGCCGCTGACGAAGCCGATGCGTTCATGTCCCATGGAGATGAGATGATTCGTCGCATCATAGGCGGCCATGATATTATCATTGTCCACTGACAGAATATCCTCGTAGCGGTCGCTTCGTCCTACCAGGACAAAGGGATAACCGCCCGACTGCAGGAAATCGATCACCGCATCGTCTTTACGGGAATACAGCAGAATAACGCCGTCCACACGGCGTCCCTTGAGCAGACGGGAGACAGCTTCAAGCTCCTCCTTCTCGTTCGCTCCAGAGCTGATCAGCACATCATAGCCCGAACGGCTGGACTGAGTGACGATCCCGCGGATTAATTCCATAAAAAACAAATTGGAGAACAGCTCTTCGGCCGGTTTCGGAAGAATGATGCAGATACTGTTAGTGGTCTTGGATACCAGACTTTTGGCCATCATGTTCGGGGTGTAGCCCATTTCTTCCATAATCACTTTGACCTTACGGGAAGTTTCTAAGCTGATTCTGGGATGGCCTGACAACACCCGGGACACCGTGGAGGGAGAGACTCCCGCTTTCTTGGCAACGTCCTTAATGGTAACTGTCATAGAAACCTCCTAATGGAACCGTTTGCTTTACACAGTAATATTAATCGAAGTGGGGATGATTGTAAATAGTGAAACCTCGTGTAGGGCGCAATCCCGGCAGCTTGTACGTTCTGAGCAGCATGCAGCGCAGATGCTTTAGCCATTCCGAGTCTGGAAATAGTATCGGAATTTGCGCAAATCTGTGCAATTCGAGGGAGGAATTTGTGCAAAAAATGTGCAAATAAAATTTGTGATTGCGAATCAATTTTCAAAAAATAAGTAGTTGACAATTAGTTTGCCGGGAGATTAGTATGTTAACGAATTGCAGCAAGCGTTTACAAATGCTGGTTTTACCGAAGATTTAAGAGCCGTTCTCCGGTTGATTACAGCAATCAGTTCACTATACTTCTTTTTGCAAACGTTTGCGCATATTTTGTACTGAATTAGATTGGTTTGTAATGCTTTTACCTTAAGGGGAAGGAGGTTCGAAGTTATTTTGTTGGCCTTAGGCGGCCGTACTTACAGTGTTTGTCCGTAAGGAGGGAAGGGGGTTATTCCTGCCCTGCGGGTTCAGTACCATCACATTATTGGGGGGATTAACGGATATGAGTTTTGCTGTGCGGGTTAAGAAAATATTTACTGTCCTGATGGTTCTTGCTCTCATCGGCTCCGGCCTCAGCATCGGCCCGGCCAGAGTAAGCGCTGCGGCGGTGAAGGCGGTACTTGTAGGCGATCTGCAGACGAAGTTCGCCGGGCTGGACCCGGCGGAGACGAAGAACTGGAACGAGACCTCGACGGTCACGGAGATGACCTATAAGGGAGCAGGCTTGTACATATTCTCAGGCACGCTGCCCAAGGGAACCTATGAATACAAGGTAGCGCTCAACGACAGCTGGTCGGAGAGCTACGGCTCCGGCAGCTATACGAATCCTGCGGGAGAAGATGCCGGGGGCAATATCCGGATTTCTCTAGCTGAAGAGACCCGTGTGACTTTTTATTATAATGACCTGACCAAAGCTATCGCGGATTCGACGTATTATTCCCCAGTTGCGCCGGAGCGCCTGCCGCGGGTGATCGGTACCTTGCAGACGGCGCTGGGTGATCCGGCTGACAACTCCCCGGCAGATGCGGGGACGCTGCTTCATGATGCGGATCTGGACGGAGTGTACGAGCAGACTGCGCTGCTGCCTGAGGGTGACTATACCTATCAGATTTATCTTCCGGGCGCAGAATCTTCCGAAGGAGCAGCTTATCCGGAAACTGCCCGGGAGCTCAAGCTGCCTACGATGCTTCCGGTGACGTTCCAATATAACGCGGCGGACCATAGTGTCTCCGCACTGTATACCGCTCCAGGCGGTCCGGGTGAGGTGCAGCCGGTTCCGGCGGGACACCTGCGGGTTCATTACCAGCGTGCGGACGGCAATTACGCCGATCTGGGCTTGTGGACCTGGGGCGATGCCGCTTCCCCATCTGCGAATTGGCCGAAAGGTGCGGTTCCCTTCCCGGCGGGACAGACCGATGCCTACGGCGCATATGTCGACCTGCCGGTCAAGGATGGGGCGAAATCGGTCTCCTTCCTCGTGGTTAACCGCGTCAGCGGAGTCAAGGAGATGGAGAACGGGGACAAGACGTTCCTGATCGGCACTCCAGAGACCAATGAGGCCTGGATCAAGGAAGGCTCCAATCTGGCGACGCCATATGAGCCGGTGTCTCTCCCGGAGAATACGGTGCGGATTTACTATTCGCGTGCCGATAACAATCAGAGCCAGTACGGCCTGTGGCTGTGGGACGATGTAGCCTCTCCTTCCGAAGGCTGGCCGAAGGGTGCAACACCATTCACGCCGGAGCACAGGGATGCCTATGGAGCATATGTTGACATCCAGCTTAAGGAGAACGCCAAGACAATCAGCTTCATCGTCATGAAGCCTGCCACCGGTGACAAGGACGGACCGGCGGGCAATGAGAACAAAAGCTTTGCTTTTCTGGACCGCTACAATCAGCTATGGGTGAAGGAGAATGATCCGAACGTCTACACCTCTCCATTCGGCGAGACGCCGGTTGGCCTCTTGTCTGCGGAGGTACTGTCTGCCGGCAAGCTGGTGCTGGGCTTCACCATGACGGACGGGCTGGACCCTGCTGCGCTGAAGAGCGCCATATCCGTGAAGGACGCGGAAGGGACAGCCATTCCGGTCACTGCGGTGACGATTACGGGCAGAAGCTCCATGGAGGTGGTTACCGGTGCTTTTGACCTGAAGAAAACGCCGCTCAGTGTAACATACGCCGGCAAAACGGTATCCGCTTCCACCGGCTGGAGAATGCTCGATGAGCTGTACAATTACACCGGGGATGATCTGGGTGCTACGTACCATCAGGACGATCATTCAGCAACGTTGAAGCTGTGGGCGCCGAAGGCAAGCTCTGTGACCGCCGTGGTATACGATGCAGGGGATGCTGACCGTACGGTTGGCCGCGTGGAGCTGGCTCTTGGTGAGAAAGGCGTCTGGTCAACCCGGCTGACGGCTGCCGATCTCACAGGCGCACCCGGCGCCGAGGATGTCAGGGGCTTCTACTACCAGTATGAGGTCACGAATGATGCGGTTACCCGGCAGGTGCTTGATCCCTATGCCAAGTCGATGGCCGTGTTCACGGTGAATACGGCGGGGGAAGCAGGCACAGGCGGTGATACGGTTGGCAAGGCAGCGATTGTTGATCTCAGCACCACGAATCCGCCAGACTTCAAGGCAGCCCATATTCCTGGCTATGAGGAGCGCGAGGATGCGGTCATCTATGAGGCCCATATCCGGGACTTCACCTCTGACCCTGCGATCCAGTCCAGTCTGGGCGGGGAACGGTGGGGGTCTTATGCCGCTTTTGCCAAAAAGCTGGATTACATCAAGTCCCTTGGGGTGACTCACATTCAGCTGCTGCCGGTCATGGCCTGGTATTACGGGGACGAGACCCGGATGGATGAGCGGGAGCTGGATTACTCGGCCCAGGGCAATGAATACAACTGGGGGTATGATCCGCACAGCTATTTCTCCCCGGATGGGGCTTATTCTCAGCGTCCGGCTGACCCCGAGGCGCGGATCAGAGAGCTGAAGGCCCTGATTGATGCGGTGCATGAGGCCGGAATGGGCGTTATTCTTGACGTAGTCTACACCCATATGGCCAAGAAGGAATTGCTGAACGATATTGTGCCCGGATATTATGCCTTCCAGGATGCTCACGGCAACTTCATCGGCGGCTTCGGCAACAACCTGGCGACCAGCCACAAGATGGCGGAGAAGCTGATGGTGGATTCGGTAAAATACTGGTTCGAGGAGTATAAAATCGACGGGATGCGCTGGGACATGATGGGCGACGCCACAGCAGACGCCGTCCAGGCGGCTTATGACGCTGCGGCCGCCATCAATCCGCAGGCGCTGTTCATCGGCGAAGGCTGGATTACCTTCGGGGGAGATGCGGGTGAGCCTGAGCTCACAGGAAAAGGTGCCGACCAGAAGTGGATGGACAAGACGGACAGCGTCGGCGTGTTCTCCGACGAATTCCGCAACGAGCTGAAATCGGGCTTCGGCTCGGAGGGAGAACCGCGCTTCATTACCGGCGGTGCGCGAGAGCTGAACACGATCCTGAACAATATCAAGGCCCAGCCCTCCAATGTTCCGGCGGATGATCCGGGTGATATGGTGCCTTACATCGAGGCGCATGACAATCTGACACTTCACGATGTGATTGCCTTAACGCTCCGCAAGAATCCGCAGATTGCGGAGAATGAGCTTGAGATCCAGAAGCGGATCAGGCTTGGCAATCTGCTGCTGCTGACCTCGCAGGGCACGGCATTCCTCCATGCCGGACAGGAATACGGCCGCACGAAGCAGTGGATGGCGGCAGGCATTCCTGAGCAGAAATATACCGAGGTGCAGGATGCCGGGGACCAGTCGGTCAGTTATTTCATCCATGATTCCTACGATTCGTCTGATAGCGTCAATAAGTTCGACTGGGCCGCAGCAACGGATGCGGTGAAGCATCCGCTACAGAATGAGACCAGGGCCTATACGGCCGGGCTGATCCAGCTCAGGAAATCGACCAATGCCTTCCGGCTGGGCGATACGGGCCTTGTGAATGCCAATGTCAAGCTGATCCAGGCTCCGGAAATGAAGGCGCAGGATCTGGTGATCGGCTACTCCAGCAAGGCTACAGATGGAACGGGCATTTATTATGTCTTCATGAACGGCGACAGCAAGGCAAGAACGCTGACCTTACCGGAGGACCTGTCCGGGGCGGAGGTTGTAGCTGACAGTGACCAGGCTGGTACGGCGGCGATTGCCCCGGCTGAGCAGAGCGGCTTCAGCCTGAGCGCTGAAGGCATCACGGTAGACCCGCTGACCTCGGTGATCCTGCGCAAGGAGGCTCCGGCAGCGGTGTTGACCAAGCTGGCAGCCGACAAGTCTGCCTATACTCTGCAGGCGGGTGGCACGCAGCAGGCCAAGGTGACTGCCACCTACGATGACGGGGCCTCAAGCAACGTTACCGCCAAGGCGCAGTATGTATCGGATAAGCCGGAGGTAGCCACCGTTACCGCCAAAGGGCTGATCAAGGGACTGAAGGCGGGCACGGCTACCATAACGATTACGTATGGGGACTTGTCCGCTCAAGTCACAGTTGAAGTCACCGCTCCGCCAGTGGACAGCAAGCGGGTTGTGCAGTTCACCTATACCCGTCCGGACAAGAATTACAAGGACTGGAGCGTATGGCTCTGGTATACCGGAGCTACTGACGGTGAGATCAAGCTGCCGGAGCCTGAAGGGGATTCCACAAGCTCAACTGTGCAGTTTGAAGTGGGCAAGGAAGCCACCCGTGTAGGCTTCGTACTGATTAAGGGCCTGGACTGGTCGGTGAACAAACAGGATATTGCGGAGGACCGCTATATTGAGCTGACACCGGGCGAGCTTTTCACCAAAGTCTATGTTACCAGCATGGTTCAGAAGCTTGACGTTATGCCGGCGGTCCGTGGTCCGCTCCTGCAAGGAGAGGCTGTAACGTTTCTCTACCGGGATGACGAGCTGTTCCGCAGCGGGGACATGTCTGCCATTACGGAAATGAAGGTGAAGGTGAACGGAACCGAGTATCCGATGACGTATGATCCAGCCAAGGAGTGGTTCAGCTATCGCCTGGAAGGACTTCAGGAGGGCACTTATAAATACAGCTTCCTGGTTACCAAGGATGGCGTAACCCGCGAGCTGACGGACCCGTACAATACGGTGGACGGCGAATCGGTGATCCGCTACCACAAGCCGGAGGTGCAGATTACAGCAGAAGTCAGCCCGCCTGCGGTGAACTTCAATGAGAACGCTGTGATTACGGTAAAAGCAGCCTCTGCGGAGGAAGTGTCCTACACGGATGCTTATCTCGATCTTACTGAACTGGGCGGGCCTGCCAAGGTCAAGCTCGATACCGGGCTGATGCAGCAGACCGTGTCGGTGAAGCAGGATGTAACAGCCGGACACAAGAATATTCCGGTGGTCCTGGTGGACCAGTACGGCAATGCACACCGGCAGACGGCTGAGCTAGAAGTTAAGGCCAGAACATATAGCGGCGCGAAGGCGGATTTTGACTGGGATGAGGCACGGATCTACTTCGCACTGACTGACCGCTTCAAGGACGGCGACCCTGATAACAATGAGAATGTGGACACAACCCATCCTGAAGCGTATCACGGCGGCGATTTCAGAGGGATGATTGATAATCTCGATTACCTGAAGGAGCTGGGCATCAATACACTGTGGATTACACCAGTTGTCGATAATATCGATTTCAACCAAGGGGTAAGCTTCGGCGGCAAGCAGTATGCCTACCACGGGTATTGGGCGAAGGATTTCACCAAGCTTGATGAGCATCTGGGTGATATGGATACCTTCAAGGAGCTGATTGACAAGGCCCATGACCGGGGTATCAAAATCATGGTCGATGTCGTGCTCAATCATGCCGGCTACGGGCTGAAGGAGAGTGACGAGCAGCCCGGAGTGACGGCAGAGGATAAGGCGCGCTTCGCAGGCATGCTACGCACAGACGGCGTACAGGCAGACAAGGATGTGATCCGAGGCGAGCTGAGCGGGCTGCCGGACTTCCGCACCGAAGATCCGGCGGTCCGCGAGAAGCTGATCGCCTGGCAGACCGGCTGGCTGAATAACGCCCGCACTGCACGCGGGGATACGATTGACTATTTCCGTGTGGACACCGTGAAGCACGTGGAGGATACGACCTGGAAAGCGTTCAAGAACGCGCTGACCACGATCGACCCAGGCTTCAAGCTGGTGGGTGAATACTTCGGCGGAACCACCGATAATGAGGGCGGAACGCTGGAGAGCGGCCAGATGGACGGCTTGCTGGACTTCGGCTTCAAGGAGCAGGCGAAGCGGTTCGCCGGCGGGTCCATTACGGCTGTCGATGCCTATCTCCAGGAGCGTGAAGCGAAAATCGGCAATACCCGCATGATGGCCCAGTTCCTGAGCAGCCATGATGAGGACGGCTTCCTGTCCGAATACGTGGACGGGGACAAAGGCAAGCTCAAGGTTGCCGCTGCTCTGCAGATTACAGCCAAGGGCCAGCCCGTCATTTACTACGGCGAAGAGCTGGGCCGCTCAGGCAAAAATGCGGGCAATATGGCCGAGGGCGAGTTCAGCGGGAACCGCGGCGATATGCCATGGGATCAGCTGGATGCGGAGCAGGAGCTTCACGATCATTACATGAAGCTGCTGAACATCCGGGCAGAGTATTCCGAGGTCTATGCCAGAGGAACCCGCAGCTGGCTTGCCGGCTCCGATGAGTCCGGGTATCTGGCCTTCAACAAGCAATATGGCAAAACGAATATTGTGACGGTTATCAACAGCAAGGCAGAAGGGCAGAAGGTGGAGATTCCTGTTCCGTATGCCCCACTGTCAACCGTGAAGGATGAATACAGCGGCAAGGAATATACGGTGAATGCTACCGGGAAGGTTAGCGTTGAGCTGCCGGGCAGAGATGCTGGCGGGACTGTCATTCTGGCAGAGAAGCCTGAGGTAGTGGTTCCGACGCCGACGCCGACACTAACACCGACACCAGTGCCGACTGAGGTGCCGGCAGTAACGCCGGCACCGGTGGCAGACTCCGGTGAGACTCCGGTGGCTACACCTTCGCCTAGCGCTGCGGCGGTTCCGGGAGATACCCAGGAAGTCAGTGAGGTACAGCTCCGTGCTGCCACGGATGGCAGGGTTGAGCTTCGTCTGGAAGCGGGCAAGACAGCGGTGCTCCTGCCGCTCCAGGCAGCCAGCTTACTGGGCAAGAATGAGCTGGTTATTCATTCGCAGGGGCTGTCCGTTAGGCTCCCGGGTGTGGTGCTGGCTGATGCCGAAGCCCTGGCAACGGGGGCGGACACCGGAAGTGCGCGGCTTTTGCTGGAGCTTCATCCGCTTGGCCCGGATGCAGTGCGCGGTCTGAGTAAGGAGAATAGGACAGTAGCTGCGGCGTCAGGAATCTACGAGCTTAAGCTGCAACTGGTCAAGCAGGACGGCACACGTCTACCGGTTGGTTCATTCAAGCAGCCGGTAACCTTAACGCTAAAGCTTACAGGCCAGCCCGTGAAGGATTGGACTGGTGTGTTCGGTCTGGAGGACGGCGGTATGCTG
Source organism: Paenibacillus sp. FSL M7-0420 (assembly GCF_038002345.1). Taxonomy (NCBI): domain Bacteria; kingdom Bacillati; phylum Bacillota; class Bacilli; order Caryophanales; family Paenibacillaceae; genus Paenibacillus; species Paenibacillus sp. FSL M7-0420. The sequence continues at coordinate 1,895,676 of NZ_JBBOCJ010000001.1, forward strand.
CGGTACATGGGCGGAGCAGTCCAGGCGGACGGTTCCTATACGGCGGCAGTTACACAATCCGGCAGGTATGCCGTGCTTGAGGTGCATACTGTATTCAAGGATGTGCCGGCTACCCACTGGGCTTCTGCCGCAGTTACCTCGCTGGCTGCGAAGCAAGTCGTTACCGGAGTAAGTGCTGCCGCCTTTGAACCGGCGCGGATGGTGACGCGTGCAGAATTCACGGCACTGCTGATGCGGGCGCTCGGGCAGTCTGGTGAAGGGCAAATACCGTTCACTGATGTACTGCCTGGTGCGTGGTATGCCTCTTACGTGGAGGCAGCCGCAAACCTGGGCATTGTCCAGGGGCGCAGCGGCAGCAGCTTTGCACCGGATGCGGCGATCAGCCGGGAGGAGATGGCTGTGATGGCTGTCCGTGCCCTGGAATTCAAGCAGGGCAGGAAGCTGGCCTCTGCCGGATACCCGGCAGTGTTCGCAGATGCTTCCGGCATGGGAGAATGGGCGAAGCCTTATGTTGCTGCCGCCGCTGCATTGAAGCTTGTAGCAGGCAGAGAACAGGGCCGGTTCGTTCCGCAGGGACAGCTGACCCGTGCAGAGAGCGCGCAGGTGATCTATAACCTGCTCAGCCAGTAAATCTGCCTATGTAATCCGGCTTCATAACGAAACAGGGTATTCCGCCAGCCTGACGGCTGCTGCGGGATACCCTGTTTGTGTTGCCGGTAATAGCCGGTATATACGGTAGAAATAAACCGCCAGTTGGCTAGCTCCGCCAAACTCATTTTATCGGCCTGCGGTGTGTTTGGAGCAAACGTTGACTAACCAATTGTATTTCATACACTAGAAACCTCTGATTTGGCCGTCAAATCAGATTCTATTGTAGTTCGTACAGCTGAATGTTGCGTTTGGGCGGAAAAGAGGCCGTTTCTTGAGATTCAAGTGTACAGAATACAATAGAGTTTATAGGTTAGCCGTTTTTGCAGCATTCTATTGTACAAAGTACAGTTGTCCTCGTTCAAGCGCATACAGCAGATCCAATCCATAAATTTATACCTGACGATATATTAGGACATCTGGGCCTGAAGCACGGCGAAGCCGTATGCAGGCAGTCTCAGTGACAGCTTGCCGCGTTCGGCATGGATCGCTTCGCCAGTCCACAGATTCTCCCAATTGCGTTCCTGGACGTCCAGCCGGAAGGTCTGCACCGTCTCCTCCGTATTAATCAGCACGATGATCAGATCATCGCCCAAACTACGCTCATAGGCCAGCTTGCTGCCCCCGGCTCCGGCTTCAAGGAAGGTGAAGCGTCCGGTGCGCAGCGCCGGATGGCTGCCGCGGATCTCAATCAGCTTACGGTAAAAGTTGAATAAATCGCGATCCTGCCGCTCCGGGTCCCACTCCATGCATTTACGGCAGTCCGGGTCGCCTGCGCCATCCATTCCGATCTCGTCCCCGTAGTAAATGCAGGGCGTGCCCATGAAGGTGAACTGGAACAGTGCAGCCAGCTTCATGACGTTCTTATCGCCCTCGGCTACAGTCAGCAGACGCGCAGTATCATGGCTGTCGAGGAGATTGAAGGCGACCTCACTGGCCTGGAGCGGATACCGGGACAGCTGTCTGCCGATCGAATGGGCGAAGCCTTCCGCATCCAGCGTTCCGTAGACGAAGAAGTCAAGCACCGCGTCTGTGAACGGGTAGTTCATGACGGCATCGAATTTGTCGCCTTCCAGCCAAGGGGCTGATTCATGCCAGATCTCGCCCAGAATATAAGCCTCGGGATTGGCACGCTTCACGACTTTGCGGAAATCACGCCAGAATTCGTGATCCACCTCGTTGGCCACATCCAGACGCCAGCCGTCGATGCCGACCTCCTTGATCCAATACTCGGCGACCTTCAGCAGATACTCCTTCACCTCAGGATGCTCCGTGTTCAGCTTCGGCATCAGCGGCTCGAAGGCGAAGGCATCGTAAGTCGGGATATTGTTCACTACCTGGAGCGGATATTCCCGGATATGGAACCAGTTCTTATACTCCGAATCCTCGCCCTTCTCCAGTACATCCACGAACGGGGCGAAGGTACGGCCCGCATGGTTGAAGACCGCGTCCAGCAGCACACGGATGCCGCGCTCATGACAAGCATCGACCAATCTTTTCAGCGTGTCCACATCACCGAAATGCGGATCGACCTGCATATAGTCCTCCGTGTCATATTTGTGATTGGTGGTGGCAGTGAAGACCGGTGTGAAATAAATGCCCGTAATGCCCAGCTCCGTCAGATGGTCGAGATGATCTATGACACCCTGCAGATCTCCGCCGAAGAAATTATCCGGCCGGGGGGTTCCGCCCCAAGGCTCCACATTAGCAGGGCTTATGCCGGGATTGCCGTTAGCGAACCGCTCCGGGAAAATCTGATAAAACACCGCATCCTTGACCCAGGCCGGAGGCGTGAAGACATCACCGCGGCTTATGTAGGGGAATTCAAACAGCCGGTTGGGGTTCGCGGGACGCTCCTTCTGGAAATCACTCTCTGTCATCCAGATGCGCTCTTTGCCCTGCTGCAGCAGGAAGCCGTATTTCAGCCTGCGGTAGAGCGGAACCGATTCGCATTCCCAGTAATCGAACATCGCATCGGAAGTGAACAGGGTCATCGGGATCAATTCCTTGGTGGTGTCCCAGGCATATTTATCGCCCGCCCAGGCGAAGACCTCAGTCAGATCCCCCTTCTTGGCCCGCAGCCGCAGGTGGATGGTATTGTGGTCATAGGCATACGACCAGTTCAGACGGGGACGGTGGTACACGGCTTCTAGTAACATATTTATTCCTCCTAAATTTAGTTTGGCTATATAGATTGAACTTAGAAATTTAAGTTAAGGGAAAAGTGGCGGAGGGGAATTTTGGAACTGGAGGAGCGGTAGCGTCCGCCTTTGTATTTTGATTTCTACCGCGTAGAGCGGTTCTAATCAGGAAATCCAAATACAACAGCGGCCGGAAGTCCAAAACTTCTCTGGAGTCACGGCTAATCCCAAAACATAAGACCAGTAATTCAATTTATATAGATTACGCACCCGATTCTGCACATGGCAAATAGGCACAACCGCCGGGTAGATTACGCCGAGGTTGTACCTGATAAGGGACAGTGCCTTTAGATTAGTGAAGAATGGGTGTTTCATAATGGTTTGGATTATAGCATGGAATAAAATGAGGTTCAAGAGGTTTGTACAAACAGTTGCACAAAGTTTTAGGAAGGGGAAACCGATTTCCAAAGTCTGTAAATTGATAATATTTAGCAATTATACAACAATATTCGCCTAAATACGACAAAAAATGCAGAAATGAATTTTGAATCTGAAGTAAATTCAAGTTATTTAAAGAAATCATGTGATAAATAGAGTAAATGAAACATTATCCATTATAAACGGCTGAATTTTATTGATTTTAGCATGTGCAAACGTTTTTACATCTGCGAGCCTGCTGATGTATTATGGATTCAGGAATGAAGCGCTTTCTAAACAGGGTATAACGTATTCGGAAGAGGCAATTGGAGAAAGCAGAATTTTTTTTGAATCCTCTGAAATCGTTTGCGCAAAGTGGGAAGCACGATCGTCAAATGAACACCATCGTCAAATGAAGTACCATCGTCAAATCAAGTGATATACACACAGGAGGGGTTAAAAGGAATGGATCTCAAAAAACTTATGGTTCTCACCGCAGCGTGCTCGATGGCAATGTCAATTACGGCGTGCGGCTCAAACAACAATGCCGGGGGAAATGCAGCGGCGACGAATGCTCCTGCAGATAGTGCAGCAGCCACGGATAATGCGGGGGCAGGCAGCGACAACGCACCGGCAGCGGGTGAGATCGTCCCGGAAGAGGGCGCTTCCCTTGTGATCTGGGAGAGTAAGGAAGAAAGACAGTTCGCCGAAGAGGTCGCCAAGCAGTTCACTGCCAAGTATAATGTTCCAGTCAAAATCGAAGAGGTAGCCCCGCCGGATCAAGTCGGCAAGCTTACCCAGGATGGACCTTCCGGCCTGGCTGCGGACGTCATCGTCATTCCTCATGATAATCTCGGCAAGGCGGCCAGCGCGAGTCTGCTGCTCCCTAATGATATCTTCGGAGAAGAGACAAAGGCGGAGAACACCGAGGCTTCCATCGTGGGTTCATCCTATGACGGCGAGCTGTACGGCTATCCGAGAGCGGCAGAGACCTATGCGCTGTTCTACAACAAGTCTCTGGTCAAAGAAGCCCCGAAATCCTTCGATGACGTCATTGCCTTCAGCAAAACGTTCACGGATAAAGCTAAGAACCGTTACGGCATTATGTGGGAAGTCGGCAATATGTACTTCAACTATCCGTTCATCGCAACTACCGGAGGTTACCTGTTCGGCAAAGACGGTACCGACAAAGACGATATCGGCCTGAACAATGAAGGTGCGATCAAAGGCCTGACTGAATTTGCGAAGCTGAAGGAAGTCTTGCCGATCAAGAGCGGTGACATTAACCCGGACATCAAGCGCAGTCTGTTCAACAGCGGGGATGTAGCCATGGATATTACAGGACCTTGGGAGCTTGCCGGATATAAAGAAGCGCTGGGCGACAACCTGGGAATCGCTCCGGTTCCTACCATTGACGGCAAGACTGCCATTACCTTCTCCGGGATCAAAATCTTTACCGTCAACGCCTATACGCAATATCCGAATGCTGCTAAGCTCTATGCCCACTTTGCTTCCGGCAAAGATTCGCAGCTGACACTCAACAAGCTGATCGGTTCCGTACCGACGAACAATGAAGCCCTGCAGGACCCGCAGATTACGGGTGATCCGTTCGTATCCGCATTTGCAGAACAAGCGAAGAACTCCCAGCCGATGCCTTCGATTCCTGAGATGGGGAACGTATGGAGCCCGGTGAATGCGGCACTTCCGGCCATCTGGGATAACAACACTGATCCGAAGGCAGCCATGGACAAAGCCGTAGAGCAGATTAAAGACCTGAACAACGGGGCTTCTGCCCAGTAACTACACAATCATCAGCTTACCGTGGAATTAGAGTTGCCCGCCGCATAGCCTGCGGCGGGCAGTTTACTTGAATTCCGCACGGAGAGGAGAACGGAAGGGAAATGCAGCGACACAAAGCGAGAGCTGGAATACTGTCGGCCATTTTTATGGGACTCGGGCAAATATATAACCGCCAATTCATCAAAGGGCTTATTTTCATAGCTGTAGAGGCTGTGGCACTTATCTATTTCATTAGCAATCTGGGAAGAGCCTTCTGGGGGATCACCACACTCGGGGAATCGCCAAGCCGGCTGGAGAAGGTTAAAGGCATTGCCAAAATGGTTCCCGGAGACCATTCCATCGTCATTCTGATTGAAAGCCTGATCACCCTGCTATTCTTTGTGTTATTCCTGATTCTCTGGTACATGAATATTAGGGATGCCTATAAAATCGGAGCAGAACGCGAAAACGGCCGTCCATCGCATACATTTACACAATCTGTACGTTATATTCTGGATTATAAATTTGCCCAGAGCTTCCTGCTGCTCCCGGGGCTTGGAATACTGTTCTTTACCATTATGCCGATCATCTTTATGATCATGCTGGCTTTTACCAACTATGCTGCACCGAACCACATTCCTCCGGCCAAGCTTGTAGACTGGGTTGGATTCGAGACCTTCCGCAATCTGCTGGTGCTGAAATCCTGGAGCCATACCTTTTACGGTGTACTTACCTGGACGATTATCTGGGCGGTTCTTTCGACTGTAACTACTTATTTCGGCGGGATGCTGGTTGCCCTGCTGATTAACCAAAAAGGTATCCGCTTCAAGGGCATGTGGAGAATGCTCCTGATCATCCCTTATGCCATTCCGCAGATGATCTCGCTCCTCTTGATGCGCAATCTGTTCAACGGGCAGTTCGGCCCGATCAACCAGTACCTCGGCTATTTCGGACTAGGCGGCCTGCCTTGGCTGACAGATCCGTTCTGGGCCAAAGTTACGGTCATTGTCGTGAACATGTGGGTCGGTATTCCGGTATCCATGCTGCTGATCATGGGGGTATTGACTACGATTCCGCGTGATATGTATGAGGCGGCTGAGGTGGACGGTGCAACCAACTATCAGAAATTCCGCATCGTCACCCTGCCGATGATTCTGTTCTCTACCGCACCTACGCTGATTATGCAGTTCGCCGGTAACATCAACAACTTCAATGCGATCTTCCTGCTGACGGGAGGGAACCCGGTGAACGGGAACTACCAGTATGCGGGTTCAACGGATCTGCTCGTTACCTGGCTGTATAAGCTGACGCTGGATCAGAACAAGAATAATATGGCGTCGGCAATAGGCATCATCCTGTTCATCATTGTTGCCGGGTTCTCCCTGTACAATTACCGCCGGACCAAATCGTTCCAAGAGGAGGATATGATTCAATGATTATCGGACGCAAAGCTGCGAACTTTATTCGCCTCTGCTTAAGCTATATTGTTCTCGTTGCCCTGGCGGTCGCTGCAATCTATCCTGCACTCTGGATCCTGCTTGCATCCTTCCGTCCGGGTAAATCCCTGTACAGCAAGACGCTGATTCCCGAGACATTCACCCTCGCCCACTATAAGGAGCTGTTCACCTCACCGGTATATATGTTTGGAACATGGTATGGGAATACGCTTAAGATTGCGGTGTTCTCGATGCTGATCGGGGTGGTGCTGACGCTGTTGACCAGCTATGCCTTATCCCGGTTCCGGTTCAAAAGCCGCAAGACCACCATGTCCACGCTGCTGATTCTCGGGATGTTCCCGGGCTTCATGAGCATGATTGCCATCTATCTGCTGCTGAAGGAGTTCAATTTGCTGGATACTCATCTGGCGCTTATTATCGTCTATGCAGCCGGAGCACCGCTCGGAGGGACGCTGATCGCCAAGGGCTTCCTGGACACGATTCCGCGTTCGCTGGATGAAGCCGCGCGGATTGACGGAGCGAGCAACTTCGGGATTTTTACCCGGATTATTCTGCCTTTATCCCGTCCGATGATCACTTATATCGCGCTGACCCTGTTTGTCGGCCCGTGGGTCGATTTCATCTTCGCCAAGCTGATTCTGCGGACCAAGGAGAACTGGACGGTCGCCGTGGGGATGTGGGATATGGTCAATACGATGCAGAATTCCAACTTCACCCTGTTCGCGGCGGGAGCCGTGCTGATCTCTGTACCAATTATGATTCTCTTCGCCTTCCTGCAGCGTCTGCTGGTTGACGGTCTGACGGCGGGGGCAAGTAAGGGTTAGGAATTCAGGAAGTTAGAAATATAGGAAGTTGTCCATGTTTGTACGAATAACAGGTGCGGCCTTGAAGCAGTTCTGAGGGGCTGCACCTTTCTTTTGTCGGGAAATCGTGATCTGGATGATAAGGGGAGAATGTAATGCAACGGTGGCGATTCATTAATTTCAGCTCGGTTGGCGTCAAGTTATTCGTAATTCTGTTCTGTACTATTGTCCTGTTGTCCTCAGTTCTAGGCTTAACCTCCTATTATGCGGCAAAAGCGATCATTACCGATGAGGTGGCAGCAGCCTCCTCACAGTCTATTGTCCAGGCGGCAGACAAGCTGGATTTCCTGTTCGCTGAATATGAAGCGCTCTCCAGGCAATTCGCTGTAGATCCGGCGCTAAAGGCTGATATGGAGACGGTCAATCTTCCAACCGCCGGTACGGTTGCGCGGGCAGCCGCAGAGGACCGGATACGCCGCAAGCTGGACTCCGTCAGAGGATCGGATGAGCGGCTGCTTGGTGTCCGGCTGGTCTCAAGAAGCATGGTGGACGCCGAATCCTACAAATCGACGGGCATTAGCGGTGTGCGCAGTGATGAGGGCATCCTTGCCCGGATGAAGGAGATCGATAACGGTAAAGGCAATCCCGTCTGGTTCCCCGTCCGGGCTAAAGGTTTCTTCGACGCGTACAGCGAGTCCGCTATGACGATGGGCCGTCTGCTGCGGAATATTCAGAATCCGGCTGCCGAGTATTACATGCTGATTGAGGTGAAGGGCCAGGCGCTAACGGATGTGCTGTCCAACCTGCATATCGGGCTGGGTGGGGAGATCCGCATCCTCGATTCTTCGGGCCGGGTTGCATACAGTGCTGACGATGCACTGCTCGGGCAGGCTTCTTACATACATACCGGAGAGTTGAAGTCCGGAACGCAGAAGAGTGAGGAGCAGAAGCTGCCGGGGGCAGGGAAGAGTGAGGAGCGGGAAATGACCGGGCAACGGGAGAATGAGGGACAAGAGCCGGCCGGAGCACCGCAGGGGGAGAGCGGGAAGCGGTCCTTCACGGCCGGGGATGAGCAGGGGAGTCCGCAGCTGGTAGTCTACCAGCCGCTGAGCACAGCGGACTGGACGCTGCTGGGCTATGCGCCGGTGAGTGATTTTACCAAATCTGCCGACAGGCTGCTCTACATAACCTTGCTGGTAGTCTTGGCTGCAGCCTTGATTGCTCTCATCATCGGCTATGTTCTGGTGCGGCTGATCGGCCGTCCGCTTGGCAAGCTGGCCCGGCTGATGGAAGAGGGCGAGCGGGGCAATCTGCAGGTGCGGACCAACTTCAAGGGCCGGGATGAGATCGGGCGGGTGGGTCACAGCTTCAACCGGATGATGGAGCAGATCTCCCGGATGGCCGGGCAGAGCAGCAGTTCGGCTGCGGAGGTGCTGGCAACCTCGGAGCAGCTCGTTGCCGCTTCCGGCGCGATTAGCGGCCAGGCCAGTGAGGTCGCAACTGCCACCGGTGAAATTGCCGGGGGAGCCGCCAGTCTGGCGGCGGAGGCCGAGAGCAGCAATACCAAGGTGGAGCTGATGGGCGGCAAGACCAGCGAAGTGGCTGAGAAGAATGCAGTTATGGCAGCATCCGCAGAGAAGGTCATGGAGGTCAGTGACCAGGGAGCGGAGCGGATGAAGAAGCTGGTATCGCAGAGTGAGGGTGTGCTGAAGCTGATGGACCTGATTCAGGAGAATTCAGCCATGCTGCGGGATAGCACAGTGCTGATCCGCAGCATCCTCTCCCCGATGATTGCGATGAACAAGCAGACGAATATTCTGGCGCTGAATGCTTCAATTGAAGCCGTGCGCGCTGGCGCCGCCGGGAGAGGCTTCATTGTCATTGCCAATGAGATCAGAGGGCTGGCCAATCAGTCGAGCGAGTCGATTGCCTCCGTTTCCCGAATTACCGAGGAGATCAGCGGTCATATCGAGAACACGGTTAAGGTTGTGAGTGAGGCTGCGCCGATGTTTGGCAGCCAGCTGGCCTCGGTCCGGGAATCCTCGCTCATCTTCGGGAGTGTAAGGGCCGAGATGGAGGTGTTCAGCGGATACCTGGGCCAGTCTTCGGCGGCTGTCTCCGAGCTGGCCGAATACCAGCAGCAGCTGGGACAATCCATGGCAAGTGTGATCTCGGTAGTGCAGCAGACCAGCGCCTCTACGGAAGAGGTGGCGTCCATGTCCTCGCAGCAATTCACGGTCAGCAGGGAGCTGGTCGCCCTCTCTGGCAAGCTGGAGGAGCTGGCGGAGCAGCTGAAGCAGTCGATGATTTCTTTTCAGGGTTAGGGCTGAAGGGATAAAAGGATGAAGGGAGAGCGGTTGTGGAAGCGTATTGCGGGAACCTGCGCTTTTCTATAAGATGGATGAGGTTAGATGCAGGATATCTTGAATACTGAAGGTGATGTCATGGACAAGCATTTATTTCTGAACGGCGGCGGTCCGCCGTTTACCCGTGGTCTGGCACGGAGATTCGTAAGCGTAATGGCAGCAGGACCAGTCGCTGTGTTATTTGAAGAAAGGGAAGACTGGCCGGACTATATGCCTGCCTATATGCAGCCGCTGGCTGACGCGGGAATATCCGAATTCTGTTATCTGCCGCTGAAGTCTACTGAGGTGCATACTGCTATAGAGAGCCTCCAGGCCTGCGGCGGGATCATCATCGGGGGCGGGGATACGGATCTGTATGCCGACCTCATTGTGGATACCCCTATCGGTGAGGTGATCCGGCAGCGTTATGAGGCGGGAATACCGGTTGCGGGATTCTCGGCAGGAGCGTTGATTAGCCCGGAGCGGTGTGTAATTTCCGCCAAGGATAATGAGAGCAGACAATTCAAACACCGCAAGGGTCTCCATCTGATTCCTGATCTGCTGCTATCCGTCCATTTCACCCAGTGGCATGAGGAGGAGCATTTACGGACAGCGGTCCGTACCCTCGGCGAGCTGCCGAATTACGGAATAGACGAAGAGACCGGCATCTACCTGCTGAACGGACAGCCCGAAGAGATAGAGGGCGGCGGGGTGTATAGTCTGGTGAATGGAATATTGACAAGAATCCACTGAGGATGATGAACGGGAGCAGAGGGCGCGGGCCTTCTGCTCTTGTTTTTTGCGCCAGGATAAAATGGATAGGTCAGGGGTGTGTGCCGAATGTAATCGGAAACCGATCACAATCGGCTGGCGAGGGGTGCGTGGGCGGAATGTAATCGAAAAACCGATCACAATCGGCTGGTGAGGGGAGTGGTGGCAAAATGTAATCGAAAAACCGATCACATTTTGCTGGTGAGGGGAGCGTGGGCGAAATGTAATCGAAAAACCGATCACATTTTGCTGGTGAGGGGAGCGTGGGCGAAATGTAATCGAAAAACCGATCACATTTTGCTGGTGAGGGGAGCGTAGGCGGAATGTAATCGGAAAACCGATCACAATGTGTTGGGAGGAGGCATCCGGGCCGGAGGGGTTAACCCGCTGCTTGTCCTGCCTGCGCTCAAGCGATACACTTGTGCTATCGATACTGGCAGAGGGGAGGCGGGCGATGTGGCAGAGATGAACGGGAGTCTTTTTGAGCAGGGATTGCTGGAGAGGGATTACAGTCCGCACTTTCTGGCTTATTACTATAGGCAATGGAGCAATTACGCGATGCCTTACCATCATCACAACTCCACGGAGATCATGTATCTCATCTCAGGCAGCTGTGTGGTGGAGGTGCGGGATGAAGCGGGCGGTGATACGCCTTTCCGGCTGAAGCGGGGAGAGATGATTCTGCTGGATGCGGAGGTGCCGCACCGGCTGATTGTGGAAGAGGGCTCCTCCTGCCGGATGCTAAACGTGGAATTTGCTTTTACCGAATATGGGGGCGTAGTTCCGTCCATTGGCAGCTTGGCCCGGGAGGAAGAGGTGCTGGCAGAGCTGCTTCGGCATCCGTTCGATAGTCTGGTGTTGTCCGATCAGGAGGAGGTCTTCCATGTGTTGAAGGCGCTGGTGCTGGAGCTGGATCAACGCGGGCGGAAGGGGAGCAGCATGGTGCATCTGCTCTTTGCGGAGCTGCTGCTGCGTCTGGCCCGGCTGCGCATGGAGTCGCTCCCGTCCAGCCAGCAGCCCTCACAGCTCTATGTGCGGCGGGCGATCGAGTTCCTGCATCAGAATTATGACCGGAGCATTCAGGTTAAGGAGGTTGCGCTCTCCGTGAATGTTCACCCGGGTTATCTGCACCGCATCTTCCGGATGCACACGGGGCAGACCCTGACGGACTACTTGAACCAGCTGCGTATGGAGAAGGCCCGGATGCTGCTGGGTCAGGGGGAGATTCCGGTAGCGGAGATTGCCGACTATGTGGGGATCAGCAGCAGGCAGTATTTTCATCTGCTATTCAAGAAGTATTCAGGCTGTACTCCTATCGAATACCGCAACTCTATCGAACGCCACTACTGGAGTGAAGGATAGTTTCGTGTTCAACCCGGGAGGGGTATGGTATGCAGAAAGTTAGGATTGTTGACAGGTTACCCGCAAAATGGTCATGATATTGGTTACGCTTCCGGCAGTCCCCTTGTTACAATGGACAGGAGTCAATAATTCATTGCCGGAGGATGATTATTATGTCTTTTAAAGTAACTTTTGTCGGGGCAGGCAGTATCGGATTCACCCGCGGACTGCTGCGTGACCTGCTGACTGTGCCGGAATTCCGTAATATCGAAGTTTCGTTCATGGATATAAACAGCCATAACCTGGACATGGTCACTGAGCTGTGCCAGCGGGATATTAAGGAGAACGGTCTGGATATCACTATCTCTTCCACGACGGACCGCAGGGAAGCGCTCAAGGATGCCAAGTACGTATTTTGTACTATCCGTATGGGGGGCTTGGAGGCCTTCGCTGCCGATGTGGATATTCCACTTAAGTATGGCGTGGATCAGTGTGTAGGAGATACGCTGTGTGCAGGCGGGATTATGTACGGGCAGCGCGGGATTGCGGAGATGCTGGAGATCTGCCGTGATATCCGTGAGACAGCTGCTCCGGATGTGCTTCTGCTGAATTACTCGAATCCGATGGCTATGCTGACCTGGGCCTGCAATAAATACGGCGGTGTGCAGACCATCGGGCTGTGCCATGGCGTGCAGCATGGGCATTCGCAGATCGCTCAGGTGTACGGCCTGGAGAAGTCGCAGGTGGATATTATCTGTGCCGGAATCAATCACCAGACCTGGTACATCTCTGCGAAGCATGAGGGCAAGGATCTGACGGCGGGTCTGCTTGAGGCCTTCGAGAAGCATCCCGAGTACAGCCGCACCGAGAAGGTGCGGATCGATATGCTCCGCCGCTTCGGCTATTACAGCACGGAATCGAACGGACACCTGAGCGAATATGTGCCCTGGTACCGCAAGCGCCCGAGCGAGATCATGGACTGGATCGATCTGGGCGTGTGGATCAACGGGGAGACGGGCGGTTACCTGCGGGTCTGTACGGAAGGCCGCAACTGGTTCGAGACGGATTTCCCGAACTGGATGAAGGACCCGGCGATGGAGTATATCCCGGAGAAGCGGGGCGAGGAGCATGGCTCGTTCATCATCGAAGGGCTGGAGACAGGACGCGTCTACAGAGGTCACTTCAACATGGTGAATAACGGCGTAATCTCCAATCTGCCGGCTGATGCCATTATTGAAGCGCCGGGCTACGTGGACCGTAACGGCATCTCGATGCCGCTGGTCGGCGACCTGCCGCTCGGCCTGGCGGCCGTCTGCAACGTCAGCATTTCCGTGCAGCGCCTGGCGGTGGAAGCGGCTGTGCATGGCGACGATAAGCTGCTGCGCCAGGCGTTCATGATGGACCCGCTGGTCGGCGCCGTCTGCAATCCGAAGGAAATCTGGCAGATGGTTGACGAGATGCTGGTGGCCGGAGAACAGTGGCTGCCGCAGTACAGCGCAGCTATTGCAGAAGCGAAGGAACGCCTCGCCTCCGGTGATCTGATCCCGACGAATGCCGGCAACGAAGGTGCGGCCCGACTGAAGGTGAAGACGGTAGACGAGATGATGCAGGACCGCGAGGCCGCGAACAAGAACGCCGGGGAATCCGACAAGGGCAAGGACAGGGAGAAGGTGCAGTAAGCGGGCGTTAGCCTGATGTGAAGCGAGTGAATCATTGTAACAAGCCTCTCCCAATTCCGGGAGAGGCTTGTTTTTGCGATAGAGTATGAGCTTAGTCTGGTGGGGGAAAGGGAGGTGGCAGACAGCCGCTTCGGCTTTGGTGATGAGGGAATAGTTGGAATTTAGGCACCTGCTAATCAAACGTTGGGCAATTCTGCGTCAAGAGTTGGATAAACAACACTTAAATCTTCGAATATTCGCCAATAGTGTGGATTCCGGCATTAGCAGATGCTGTTTTTCCAATTGTTTCTCTATAACCGTCAGGAATTGAAGAATTAAGCTGCATTATTCCACTTGTTGCTACTGTGGTTGCGTTTATTCCCCATAGGATGATGTTGTTATGCGATAGATTGCAAATAAAGGGAATACAATGGAACGGAGCGAAATATAAACTTGGGAAATACAAACTATATCTATCGAAGGGGAATAAGGAAATTGAAGAAAAAAATACATATGGCTAATGTGTTGTTACTCCTGCTGATTACTCTGCTTGGGGTTGCAACGACTGCGAATACAGTATCCGCTGCAACAGCGGCGCAGACTGCAAAGGGAATGCGTGTATATGTGCAAAATAAGGAAATTCATCCGCGTGCGGCTACGGTAGTTCAAGGAGGAAGTGTGTATGTCGAATTCCGCAGTGTGGTGCAGGCTTTGGGCTTTAAGTTCAAGTATGATGCTGACAGCAAGCAAATTACAGCTACCTCAGAGGATGCTTCTTTTAAAGTTGATCTCAAAACGAAAAAAACATTCGTAAACGGTTCTCTGTACACCCATAATTCGAAAATTCCGATGGTCATTGGTTCGGGTGCGGATGCCCTGGTTGCGCTCTCTTTGTTCGAGGAGACTAACTATATCAATGCTGACTATGATAAGACCAATAAATTAGTTAAAGTATACGAGGATCTGCAAGGCAAGCCTAAAAAGGCGGATCTGAATAAAATACAGGCACTAATTAAAGCCCATTATCAGACTTTGGATGGCTTTAAGTCGATCGACAAATTTGAAATGAAATCGTGGGGAGAGTATACAGTAATGCTTGCTGATGTCTCCTTTCGTAAGACAGAAACTGAGCTCCTGGACCGGGTTGACCATGTAACCTTAGAAATGGAGCATAAGCCCGATGCCAGTTGGATGATACATAATATAGAAATCAATGATACAGACTATCTAAACTATACTTCATTGATTAATAAAGAGGTAAGTGTTTCGGCCGCAGATAAAATGGCCATTCGCGAGTTGCTCGCTGCGTATAGTAAAGCTATAAATGACAAAGATGTGGAGGCGGAACTGGCGCTGCAGGACCCTGCCAACAAGACTGCTGACTACGAACAGGAGATCAGAAAGCTCCGGGAATGGTCGAATCGAAAATATGATATAGAATATACGCAAGAACAGGTGGTCATTGTCTCTTTTTCGGCAAAGAAAGCAGTTGTCTATTCTATCTATACACTTCAAGCTAACAACGATCCATCGAAGTTTAAGGAGCGGTTCTACTCACTTACCTCTGTAGTTAAAAGTAAGGATAAATGGTATATTGATTCAAATGAAGGAGTTGCGCTTGGTAGAGAGGTTGTCAAGTAGCGTCTGAATCATAAAGAGGAGACCTTGCAGGAGCTATTACATGACCTGCGGGTCTCCTTTTGTATATTTATTCCTCGCTCCCGCCTCACTCCCGAATCAGCTTCTCCTGCTGCAGACGGAGGATCTTGCGGCGGACGGGTATGCTGAGCCAGACGAAGAACAGGCCCAGAATGATAACAGACACTCCCACGATGAGGTTGATTTTGTAGATGTTAGATGAAGTATTCAGCGTAATCAGCATGATATTTAAGGAGCCGATGATCAGCTCCATGAACGCGAGGGACAGATAGACTTTATAGATTCTCTGATAGTGCTTGATCTTGGAATCTGCATCGGTATAGATCTGGAAGGGGCCTTCCGAGGCCTTCCTTCTGAAGAACACCCAGCGTTGGTTCATAAAGGCACGATTGGCCTTGTTAGGGGTCCCGGACGGCACCCGCTCGGCTCCGGTCTCCTCCATGAATTGCAAGTAGCCTGCCGCCTCCTTCGGGTCCTTCTCCAGCAGCTCAATCCGGTAAATATACTCCCCCTTAGCGCTCTCTTCGAACACATAACGGGCCCAGGAATGCTCCACCAGGGCCAATCCCTTGGCCGACATTTCATTCAGCCACGCTTCTTCCTTCTCGTAATCCATGAAAAATTTGCGCACCACCTTACTCATTACGCTTCGCCTCCCATTAGCTTTCTTCCATTGGTGAGCAGCTCGTCAAGCCGGGTCATTTCATTCCGGACTATCGATTTGCCCAGCTCTGTAATCTGATACTCCTTCTTGCGGGAATCTTCTCCGCCAGCCAGCAGCGTGATCCATCCTCGTTCCACAAGTGTGCTTAACGCCCCGTATAACGTGCCTGCACCCAGCTCCACACGCTGATTGCTCAGCAGCTTCACGTTCTGCATAATCCCGTAGCCGTGCATTGGGGTGAGCAGTGACAAGAGGATATAATAGACGCCTTCGGTCAGCGCCCCGTATTCATTGTTGCCGGACAATGCCATCACCTTCCTTATCGCGCATCTTTAAATCTCATTTCACAGACCGGAAATTTCCTTTGTATCATTCGGCGTTATAGCATCTGACGTTATACCATCCATCGTTATATCGTTAACCGATACATTTAGTATATCGGCTGACGATATAATAGTCAATAGACTTTTGCGGCACAATTGGATTCCACGCATCAAAAATCCCCCGCCCGCCGTTCGCACGGTTTGCAGGGGATCGTCATTACAATATGAATCTGCGCGTAACGCTCGCTCTACGGTCAGTCCGGAGAGCAGGCGCTCAGGCTTCGATTGCCTTTTTGCCGAAAAAAGCCTTCAGCGCCAGATACACTTCCTTCTTATCCTTAATCACATAATGCATGAACTGCTCCTGCTTCAGGTGGCGGTAGGCGGACATCAGGGTGCTGCTGCGGTTGTACTGGTTCACCTCGCCGTAGCCGAACATGTTGCTGCGCTTCAGCAGCTCGCCGA
This sequence comes from Paenibacillus sp. FSL M7-0420, assembly GCF_038002345.1. Lineage (NCBI taxonomy): Bacteria > Bacillati > Bacillota > Bacilli > Caryophanales > Paenibacillaceae > Paenibacillus > Paenibacillus sp. FSL M7-0420. The sequence goes on from NZ_JBBOCJ010000001.1 coordinate 1,912,147, forward strand.
TCAGCTTGACGCAGCGCTCATTGTCGGAGGTCAGATTGTCGCCATCCGAGAAGTGGAAGGGATAGATGTTGTACTTGGCAGGCGGATAGCGGCTGTCGATAATCTCCAGTGCTTTCTGATACGCCGAGGAGCAGATCGTCCCCCCGCTCTCCCCCCGGGTGAAGAAGTCATGCTCGCTGACCTCCTTAGCTTCCGTATGATGGGCCAGGAACACAATATCCACCTTCTCATACTGGCGGCGCAGGAAGCGGGTCATCCAGAAGAAGAAGCTGCGGGCGCAGTATTTTTCAAAAGTGCCCATACTGCCCGAGGTGTCCATCATGGCAATAATCACGGCATTCGAGTGGGGGACCGTGATGTCATCCCAGGTTTTGTAACGCAGATCATCGGGGCTGATGCTGTGTATTCCAGGGTTGCCGCTGCTGGCATTGCGCCGCAGATTCTCAAGTAACGTACGTTTTTTGTCGATGTTCGACATCATGCCTTTTTTGCGGATATCGTTGAAGACAATCGATTTGACCTCAATCTCTTCCTTATCCTTCGGCTTCAGATGGGGAAGCTCCATGTCCTGGAACAGTATATCCTCCAGATCCTCCAGATCGACTTCGGCCTCAACGGTATCTGCGCCGGGCTGATCTCCCGCTTTATCCCCTTTGCCCGGCTGGGCCGACTGGGAATCGCGGCCAAGTACATCCCCCACCTGGCTGTCCCCGTCCCCCTGGCCGACATGCTTCTGCTTGCGGAAATTATAGATAATCCGGTATTCATCCAGACTGCGGATCGGCACCTTCACAATCTGCTTGCCGCCCGACAAAATAATATTCTCTTCAGTAACCAGATCGGGCAGGTTGCCCTTGATGGCTTCTCTGACCTTTTGCTGGTGACGCTCCTGATCCTGATGGCCTTTGCGGTGAAGGGACCAGTCTTCTTTGGATACGACAAATGCGTATGGACCGGACGGCTGGGACAAGGATGACCACCTCCCATGGACTGTATTCTTCGGTATTGTCACTACGGAGACTGAGACGAAGCAGCAGGTTGTAACTAAAGTATATTCAGGGAGATGGGGGATATGTGAGCAGTATTATTCACTGATTTCTTCAATGAGCAGCCGATAGCTGTTAGAACGGGCTTCACCGGAGTACCGGCGTCCGTCGATGGTGAACAGATATAGGGCGGCCGTAGAGCCTTGAAGATCCTTGCCCATATAATCCGCATTTATTCTGACAAAATAAGTGAGTGTGACGGTCTGCCCCGCTTCCAGCGTTCCCAGAGCAACTGTTCCGCTATACGGCGTACCGGGCACGGCGATAGCGCTTATGGTAACGATATCGGGATCAATGACGGTACCCTGCGGTACAATTCGGATCACCGAGACCTCAGCCGGATAATTCCCGCTGTTGGACACGTAAATGTTGAATTCAGCTATGCCTCCAGCCTCGACAACGGGCGGCTCTCCCTGAATCTGAATGGAAATGATGGGCGTGAACAGCAACGTGGTCACCGCATTGGAGCGGGAGAGCTGCCCGACATTGCGCCCGTCCGGCAGGGAGAACGTATACTGGACCACTCCCTGATTCTGAATGGCCGGCGTCTGGCGGATATCGGTGGCACCTGGAATAGATACGAGAAAATCTACTGCCACAACAGCACCTGCCCGTAAGGTGCCCAGCGGAATTCCGTCCCCGGGGCGAACGCCCCTCTGGGGAACCCCGTCAATACGGACGCTGTCCCAGACGAACAGTACGCTTGGCGGAATGGCGTCCGTCAGCAGCGCGTTCACCGCCAGATTGCCGCTGTTCTGTACAGTGAACTCGTACCGCAGGTTGTCGCCGGGCGCTGCGCTGTAGAGATCAACCTTCAGCGTTACCGATAATCCGGGCTGGATGACCGTAATCTGAACCGTGTTGCTTGTGGTGGAGGTTCTGTTGTCGTTAGCCTCATAAGAGATCTGTGCATTCGCCAGAATCACCGATCCTGGAGGATTCGAGGTCACCCTAGCGCGGTAGGAGACCTCGGCGGCTGCGCCTGCTGGGAGCGAACCCAGCCCGATGCCTGAAGCCGGGTCGGCCTCAGGCTGATAAATCCCGGCTGCGGTAACACTTCCGGGAAGGAATGAGGTGCCTTCCGGCAGGGGAAGCACAGCAAGGACTCCGGTCAGCGGCAGGGTGCCTTCATTCCTGAGCTGAAGGGTATAGGTGACGACATCCCCAATGAAGGTAGTGGGAGTGCTGGTCGAGAGCAGTGAGGATAACTGGTAAGACAGCAGGGAGACACTGACCGGATTGGAGCGGATCTCCCCGTTCACCGTTCTTCCTTCAGGTGTACTGAAGGAATACGTGCCAACCGCCCTGTTATGCAGCGCGAGTGAAGGCGGAAGCGAGATGACAATGACCTGGAAGGCGATACTGACTCCCGAATGGGGGGCGAGTATGCCCAGAGGAATGCCGGAAGACGGAGTGACCCCCGGAAGGGGGACTCCGTCTCTAAGCACACTATTGGCAATGAACGAGACGCCTGGGGGAAGCACATCCGTGATGGTGACAACCGCCCCGGTATTGCCGCTATTCCTGGCGGTCACAGTGTAGACGAGCGTCTCTCCCAGGGAGGCGCTCAGGCGGTCTGCTTGCTTCTGCAGCGATAGTACCGGACCTACGACAAGCGTATTGACGGTATTGGAATAGGTAACCGATTCAGTGCCCTCTGCCGAGCTGTACAGAACCATGGACTGATTACTTACGACAGGCTGGAGCTGTGAGCCGTCTGTCATATGACGATGACCTGAACCTGGAAGGTTACCGTTGTGGTCGCTCCCGGGGCGATCGTTCCGATCACGATACCGGTGCCCGGATTGGCTCCGGGACGCGGAGTACCGTCCACAGTTACGCTGCCAGCAACGAACTGGCTGCCGGCCGGGATCGGGTCAACAAGGACCACATTGTTGACGGGAACAATGCCGTTGTTGGTTACGGCAATCGTGTAGGTGATGATATCGCCGACAACCGCGTCGACAGCCGGTGTGCTCTTCACTGCTGTTACATCCGGTGAGGAGACCGGGATGACGAGTGTATTCGATAGTGTAGAGCCTGAGAGCAGACGTCCATCAGGCGGCGTGAAGGTGAAGGTTGCCGCCGCCTGGTTCACCAGCTGCTGCGGTGAAGGCAGGGAAGCGACAGTTACCTGCAGGGTGACTGTCATGGTGACGGTAGCTCCGGCAGCAACGGTGCCAAGATTGATGCCGGTAGTCGGATCTGCACCCGGAACAGGCTGGCCGTTGATCAGGACGCTGTTCGGAATGAATACAGCTCCTGCCGGAATGGAGTCTGTTAAGGTAACAACCGCTGCAAGATTGCCCGTATTCGTCACACTGAGGAAATAAGTGACGGTATCTCCAACCGTGGCATTAGTAGTATCCGCAGATTTCAGGACACCGATAATCGGCTGGAATACCGGGGTAATCAGATTATTGGAATAAGAGGCGCCGGAGAATGCCCCGGAGGTGAAGCTGACCGAAGCCTGATTGTTGAGTGTAGCCGGATTAGGAAGACTATTGACGAGAATATTGAAGGTGACCTGGACCACTGCGCCAGGGGCGATAGTGCCGAGCGAGATCCCGTTCGCAGGGTTCCCTCCCGGCAGCGGAGTGCCGTCCACGACCACGCTGCCGGCTACAAAGGAAGAACCAGCCGGAATCGGATCACTCAGCACCACATTGCTGACCGGGGCAATGCCGCTGTTGGTAACTGTAATACTATACGGAACGGTATCGGTCACTACGGCATCGGTAACAGTGGTGCTCTTGACCACAAGTACATTCGGCGAAGATACAGAAATCTGGTTGATGTTCGAGCTGGCCGACTGGTTGAAGACGCGTCCGTCAGGCAGCGTATAGTTGAAGGCGATAATGGCCTGATTGCTGAGCTGCTGGCTGGCTGGCAGCGTGTCGATCACCACAGAGAATAGTACGGTCAGTGATGCACCGGCTGGAACACTGCCCAGAGGGATTCCGGTAGCGGGATCTGCACCCGGAGCAGGGAAGCCGTTAATCAGCA